>JBEEGV010000034.1:0-121400 GCA_041167085.1 Verrucomicrobiota bacterium | reverse complement strand
CCAGCCCGATCTGGATTGGCGGCCTGATTCGATGGCTCGTCGATCGTTACCTGAAGACCAAATTCCGGCACAAAAATCTGTCTGAAATGGAACTTACCGCCGAAGGCGACAAGAGCCCCGGTGTGCTGCTCGCTTCCGGCTACATCGCCGGGGGCGCACTTACCGGGATTCTGATCGCACTGAAGGAATTGGTTCCACGGCTATCGGCGATCGGTCAACGAGTCGAGAACTGGCAAACTGCGCACAATCCATTCTTTGAGGGTCCCTACTCCGATCTGCTGTCGATGTTGCCGTTCCTCGTCCTGTGCGTGCTTCTCTATCTCGTCGGGCGTGACGTGCTCCTGGCGGTCAGGCCAACGCACGGAAAGCTTCAGTAAATTTCGACCGGAGAACGTTTGCCGTCCTCGGGACTGCGCTCCGCTGCGCGTTCCGGGCCAAGCACTGCGACACGCAGATTCCAAACTTCGTCATCGAGCGTTCGAAAAGCTGCTTCCGAAAATTCAGCGGCAGGCCTGAGCGTTTTTTTGAACTGCGCCACACGGGCCAGTGCCCGATCGATTTGTTCGCGCGGCAATTGCTCGAGAATGCGATGCGCATTTTCAATTTCCGGGACTCGATGACAAATCATGGCCAAATCGTTGCCCGCCGCGACGGCCAGACGAATCGTTTCTTCGAGCGAATACTCATTCAGGATCGCGCCCATATCGAGATCGTCGGTCATAATCAGACCTGCAAATCCCATTTCGTCGCGCAGAAGGTCGCTGACGATTCGATGGGAAAGTGAAGCGGGGATTTTTTTTGGTTCGAAGGTTGGATACCAGCCGTGGCAGATCATCATGCTATCGACCGGGTTCAGGTAGGGACGGCTCTCCGCAGCCGTCCGTTCTGGAGGACGTTTCGCCTCCGGCCCAGAGGAGCCTACGCCCCGGCGGGGAGAAACGTCCCTACCCGAGAATGCTCGGAATACGGCAAGCTCCGCCGCGTCCAATTCTTCGCGCGTGCGATCGATTTTCGGCAGGTCGTGATGGGCGTCGACGGTGGCAGCGGAATATCCGGGGAAATGTTTGCCGCAGCTGGCGACGCCCTCGGCGCGCAACCCGTCATTGAAGGCGCCGGCATTGCGAATGACCTGTTCCGCCGTTTTTCCGTAACAACGACCCCGCAGCGAATTATCAGCGTCGTCGTCGAATGAAATGTCGAGCACGGGACAAAGATCGAGATTGAAACCAAACAAACGCAGTAATCGGCCGGTGATATCGCCGTGGCGGCGAATGAGTTCGAGATCATTTTTTTCGCGCAATTGCTGCGCATTCGGCGGCTCATTCCCGATCAAACGCAATCGCGAAACGCGGCCACCTTCCTGATCGATGGTGATGATCGGCTCGATTTCGCTGAGATCACGAAGATCGTCGACCAGACGGCGCAATTGCGTGGCGCTTTCGATGTTGCGGCCAAAAAGAATAAATCCGCCCGGTTGAACCGTTCGAAATAAACGCCTGGTTTCCGGATCGAGCTCTTTTCCCGGCACGCCGGTCAGGATCAATTGACCAACAGACGATTTCACAGCGTGTTGTTCCAATTCGGGGCGTGCAGACCATTTCTGCTAACACCGAGATCGGCAACCCCGGCTACAGGGATAAGTTGACCGAGGGAATCGCCCTTCATACGTTGCGAACCTAAATGTCGATCCGATGCGCCCAAAATAGAAAATGGTTCCTGTCAGCGATTCTTTTTATAACGGCATCCCTGACTGCGAGCGCAGCGGTGGAGCTCGGCATTGATGTTCTCGAGCAAAGCAATTACGCAATTCTGCGCGGCAAACGCGTCGGGCTCGTCACCAATCACACCGGGGTCAATGCAAAAGGAGTTCGGACCCGGGTTCTTCTTCGCCAGAACTGCAATCTGGTCGCCCTCTATACGCCTGAGCATGGTTTGGATGGCACTGAGAAAGCCGGCCGCTATGTAAAATCACGCCGTGACCGCCAGACCGGCGTGATGGCGTATTCCCTTTATGGCCCAACGCGAAAGCCCACCTCCGCCATGCTTCGCGGGGTCGATATCCTGGTTTTCGATATGCAGGACATCGGATGCCGCGGTTATACCTACATCAGTACGATGGGCAAATGCATGGAAGCGGCCGGGCAAAGCGGCATCCCGTTTGTCGTCCTTGATCGGCCGAACCCGCTCGGTGGAACACGAATCGAAGGCCCGTCCGTCGATCCCTCGTGGATCTCATTTGTGGGCCAGTTTCCCGTGCCCTACGTGCATGGAATGACAGTGGGTGAGCTTGCCCGGATGGTAAATGCGAAGGGCTGGGCTGGCAGCAAATGCGATCTAACCGTCATTCCAATGCATGGCTGGTCTCGCGGTATGACGTGGGCTGAGACGGGTTTGCGCTGGATTCCCACGTCACCAAACATTCCGCGCGCACAATCGACATATTGTTACGTAGTGACCGGGCTGGCCGGCGAACTGACCGGAGTGGAGACAGGCGTCGGCGGACATGCTCCCTTCGAGATGATTTCGGCCAGCTGGCTGAATACGGACAGTTTCACCCGCTATCTCAACTCCCTGGATATGCCAGGGATCACGTTTCATCCGTTTCGGCGCGGACGCCTGCAGGGCAGCTATTTCACGATCGCCGGCGACCCGGCGGCGAATCTGACCGCGCTCGGAATCTATATGCTGGCTGAACTTAATGGCGCGAGCAAACCGAGTGTTTTCAGTCGAACGAGCCACAGCAAACTCGACATCTTTTTCAAGGTTTACGGCAGTTCGTCGATTCGCTCTCAGCTCGAGCGTGGAATGTCCCCCTCAGCTATTGTCTCCTCCTGGAAAAGTAATGTGGCGAATTTTCGAAGTGCCCGTGCACCGTTTCTCCTGTATTGATCCCAATCGGATCTGATTTGGAATTGAGAAAGATTGGAATTTACGGAGGCACCTTCGATCCGATCCATCACGCCCATTTAATCCTGGCGCGGGAAGCTCGGGAGCAACTCGACCTGGAGACAATTTTCTTCGTTCCCGCAGCTGCATCGCCATTCAAAGATGCGCCAGTCGCGGGCGCAAGCGTACGCGTATCGATGTTAAGGGCGGCGATCGCCGATGAAAAAGGCTTCGTCATCGACGAATGCGAAGTGCAGCGAGGGCCTCCCTCCTTTTCGATCGACACCGTCGAGGCCATTCAAAAACGGGAGGCCGGCGCTGACATTTATTACCTTGTCGGGCAGGATAACGTTGTCTCGCTGCCGAAGTGGCACCGCTTCGAAGATTTGCGAAAGGCGGTCAAGTTTGTCGTGCTCGACCGCACCGGAGCGCATGGTCCGCATTCCTACACCACGGTGCAGCGCAAGATCGACATCTCCGCCACCCAGATCAGAAACAGAGTTGCTTCGCGACGGTCCATTCGCTATCTCGTCCCTGAAGCAGTAGAGGAAATCATTCGCCGAGAAAATCTTTACCAGGGAGAAAAGAAATAACCGCGGAAAAGCTAGCCCGAACTTGCGGCGAACTTGCGTCGAATAAGAAGGCAGAGGATGTCGTTCTTCTCGATCTGCGCGAGATCTCGACCTTTACCGATTTTTTTGTGATTTGCTCGGCGACTTCAGCGCCGCACCTGAAAGCAATCGCGGGCGAGATTGAGGCGCGCTTAAAAGAAGAGCACGGGATTCGACCTGCAGCCGTCGATGGTTTTCCGGCGAGCCAATGGATCGTGCTCGATTACCTGCAGGTGGTCGTGCACGTCTTCCATCGCGATAAACGCGAGTTCTACAGCCTGGAAGATCTTTGGGGCGACGCCCCCCGGACCAATCTGGAGGCAGCTGCCGCCGCTTCTCCCGGGCCGTGAGCTAGTCGCGCTCCTTCGGCGGCGGAGCGGAAGGACTCGTTCCGCCTGCGGCAGCAGCGGGCTGGATTCCTTTCAACTCCACTTCGAAGATCAATGTGGAATTGGGAGCGATATCAGGCCCCATCGCACGATCGCCATAGGCGAGGCCAGCGGGAATGACGAATTGATATTTCGATCCCACTTTCATCAATTGCAGCCCTTCGGTCCATCCTTTGATCACGCCATTCAACGGAAACGTAGCCGGCTGGCCGCGTTTGTAGGAACTGTCGAATTCCGTCCCGTCAATCAAGGTGCCTTTATAATCCACCGTCACGGTATCGCTTTCTTTGGGCTGCGGGCCTGTTCCCTCCTTGAGAGACTTGTATTGCAACCCGCTGGCGGTCGATTTCACGCCTTCTTTCTTCTTGTTGTCCGCCAGGAATTTTTCGCCATCCGCTGAGTTTTTCGTAGCCATAGTCTTTTGTTTCTCTTGAACTTCCTTGGACCAGGTTTTCATCACTTCCTGGCTTTCATTTTCTGATAAAAGCGGCTTCCGGCCCGCGAGCGAATCCTTGACCCCTGCCAGCAGCGCATCAGGATTAAGTTCTACATTTTGCTTTTTAAAATTGCGGCCAATATTCAAGCCGATGCTGTAACTGGCCTTATCTTTGAGATCGTTGAGCTGTGGGGGTTTGTCCTGGCCGAAACTAAGGTTTGCCAGGGCAAATAAGGCAACAATGAGTACAATGCAGTTTTTCATAAAATGGGATTCCTCCGGTCGGTGCGCGCTAAATTGAACCGCGCAGGAACTGGCACGCTAATGGATAAAGTGCACCCGTCAAGATGGCAGAGAAGGCCCCAAAACTGGCTCATGGCCGGCCTCGTTTCCCTGGTATTTGCCGACACGGCAGCGGGGCTGGCTCTGTCCCAAACGGAAGCTCTGCGCATCGGCCGGAAAATCTGGCAGAACGAATGCAACGGCACGATCGCAGGGCTGACCTCCTGGAATAACGGCGAAAAGTTCGCTTCGCTCGGTATCGGTCATTTCATCTGGTATCCGCCGGGCGAACGCGGGCCGTTTGACGAAAGCTTTCCCAAATTTGTCGCTTTCGCGAAGGAACGTGGCGCGAAGTTGCCCAGCTTACTTCGAGACCCAGGGCCAGCGCGATGCCCTTGGCCATCCCGCACCGCATTTCTGCAGGCCCAACAAAGTACGGATATGCGCGAATTGCGCCAGTTTCTGGCAAGCACAATTGACCTGCAAAGCCAATTCTTGGTTGAGCGTTTACAGGTTGCCCTGCCGAAAATGCTTGCTGAGAGCGAACCGACCGAACGCGATAAAGTGCGGGAACACTTTTCACAGCTGGCGGGCACAGCAAGTGGTTGCTACGCGCTGGTGGATTACGTCAATTTCAAGGGCGAAGGCGTGTTGCATTCGGAGCGTTATCAAGGCCAGGGCTGGGGATTGCTTCAAGTGCTGACGGAGATGCCTTCGTCGACGCATGACCCGCTTCAAGCATTTTCCCGCGCCGCGGCCACCGTCCTGACACGCCGCGTGCACAATTCTCCCGCTGAGCGCAAAGAATCGCAATGGCTGCAGGGTTGGCTTCGTCGCGTAAACAGCTACAGTCGCGACTGATCAATGGGACCGAAAATCGCGCGCACCACGCTCCTCCTCACTTTAATGACCGCGGCCAACGTCTCAGATGCGCAGACGCGTTCTTACGGTTCCATGGTCAGACCGAAACCGACACAAACTCCATCGCGGTTTGCACCTGCACCGCCACAGCCATTACGGAAAGCTTCCGACCTGATCCACCGACAAGAGCCATTAAAGCTCAATCAGAGTTTGCTCAAGCAGACCTCTCCCGAGCGAGTGCACATCGTTGTTTCGATTCCCAAACAACGCGCCTATCTCATGCTTTCCGAAACAATCGTGATCGACAGTCCAATCTCCTCCGGCAAACGCGGCCACAGCTCACCTACCGGTCATTTCACCGTATTGGAAAAGGACCCGAATCATCATTCCACGATCTACGGTGATTTCGTGGACCGTTCCGGCCGGGTCGTTCGTGCGGGAGTCAGCGCCAGAATTGATGCGGCGCCAAGCGGCACTCATTTTGTCGGATCAGCAATGACGTGGTTTATGCGCCTGACCGGAGATGGAGTTGGAATGCATGTGGGCTTCCTCCCCGGATACCCGGCGTCGCACGGTTGCATTCGGATGCCGGGCGAAGGCGCAAAATTGTTTTTCGACCACGTCAAAGTCGGCACTCCAGTCGACGTGGGTGATTACTGAGATGATGGGTGGGGCGAGAATCATGCCGCCCCTGCGGCAAACTACAAGCCGGGCTCATTTTAGATGCACCAGCCTTCGCCAAGGCTACGGCTCGGCAGGCTAGCGGGAGCGTACTCTGTCGAGACGTGTAGAGTCCGTGACTCAACCATCTCGACTATGAAACTCGATCATTCGTAGGCGTCTCTGCGAGACGGCGAAGTTCAAACCATTGCGTTGGCGTCTGACACAGACGCCCTACGATGCCGGGCGCGATACGAAATCCGGAGGCGGCTCGACTGAGTTTGAAAGCCCGGCCGCTCCTTCACCCGCGTTACGGCGCCCCACCAACAATTTTCTGCGCAGTAACTCGAACGCGGCCTGTGCCGTCATTTGTTTGAAAGTCTCGCGATCGTTCGGAAAGAAGAACTTTCGGGCAATCGTTTCTTGGGACGAGGCGAGTGCGACAAAAACAGTGCCAGCCGGCTTTTCGGCTGAGCCACCGGCCGGACCTGCAATCCCGGTTGTGGCGAGGGCGTAGGTTGAGCCCGCCCGGGCGCGGGCACCCTCAGCCATGGCGCGCGCAACAGGTTGGCTGACGGCTCCATGTTGCTCAATCAGCTCGGGATCGACCTGCAGAACATCAATCTTGGCCGTGTTGGCATATGTAACGTAGCCGGCAATAAAAACGTCCGATGCGCCTGGCACGTTCGTTAAGCGATTCGCCAGCAAGCCACCGGTGCAGGATTCAGCCAGAGCCAGTGTTTCCTTGCGGGAAGCAAGTAAAGTAACAATCACCTGTTCCAGCGTCTCGTCTTCCGCGGAGAAAATGGATGCGTCCAGCTCACGCCTTATGATCTCATCCGCCCGAGTGACGGCGGACACAGCACCCACAATTCGCACGTCAACTTCCCCGGGCCTGGCGCAGTAGCCAAGCTCTACCCCTGGAATTGCTAAAATTTGTTGCCCAATTGCTTTTTCAACAATTGACTCACCCGTGTTCGCTAACTTGTAGAGTTTTTTCACCAGGGATGAGGCCGGCGCGATGGAACTTAGGCGCGGGAGGACCGATTGCCGGAACATCGGTTGCAATTCGCGGGGCGGACCGGGCAGCAGAAAAAGATGCGGCGACCGGAGAAGAGGATTGATGCCGTTCGGTAGATAGAGGCCACGCGCCGTTCCATTCTCGTTCGGCAACACTTCCGCTCCGTCGGGAACCATGGCCTGTCGCGAAATGGTATCGAGCAGTTTGATGCCGCGGACACGCAAGCGTTGCGTAATCGCAGCCATTACCTCGTCGTTGTGCAGCAGCTTAAGTCCGAGCAATTCGGCGGTTATTTCACGTGTGATATCGTCGCTGGTGGGACCGAGGCCACCGGTGACAAACAGAAGATCGAAATGGCGAAACAGATCACTCAGGGCGTCTCTAATCGCCGTCCCGTCCGGAACGGTGCGTTGTTCGCTAATCCGCAACCCTAAAGGCAGAATCTGCTGCGCGATGAACGCGAGATGAAGATCGCGCACATCGCCCAGCAACAACTCGCTCCCTGTGTTGATCAGAGCAACGCGCATGGCAGAAGAAAGTGAATTGTTAGAAAGTTACAACGTTACAATGTGAAGAGATCAACGTTAAACGACAAATATCGCCGTTTTAACGT
Source organism: Verrucomicrobiota bacterium (assembly GCA_041167085.1). Lineage (GTDB taxonomy): Bacteria > Verrucomicrobiota > Verrucomicrobiia > Chthoniobacterales > UBA10450 > DATFCK01. The sequence goes on along the minus strand of JBEEGV010000034.1, from coordinate 113,641 downwards.
CGTAACGTTTTTGACCCTTTAATGTCAGGCCTAAGCCGCGTCTTTGTCCTGCTTTTTGCGGACGAGCGGGAGCTTTTTGCCCTCGACCACGGCACGATTGATCGTCACTTCCGCAATATCTTCGCGGCTCGGAACGTCGTACATGATATCGAGCATGACACGCTCCAGCATGGAGCGCAGAGCGCGGGCACCCGTCCCTTTGGTTACCGCCAGAGCGGCGAGAGCGCGCAGCGCATCTTTTGTCACGGTCAGGCGAACTCCCTCCATGGAGAAGAGTTTTGTGTACTGCTTGACCATCGCGTTCCTGGTGTCAGTCAGGATCGAGACCATTTCATCTTCGGTCAGTGCATCGAGCGAACTGACGACCGGCAACCGGCCGATGAACTCGGGGATCATGCCGAAGGCAAGCAGATCTTCCGGCTCGACGTGGCGGACGGCTTCTTTGCGCAATGCTTCCTCCACTTCGAGTGTCGGGCCGCCAAAGCCCATCACTTTGTGCCCGATTCGTTTTTGCACAATCTTATCCAGACCGACGAAAGCGCCGCCGCAGATGAAGAGGATCTTCTCGGTGTTGACCTGGATGTATTCCTGATGCGGGTGCTTTCGGCCACCTTGTGGCGGAACATTGCAAGTGCTTCCCTCCAGGATCTTCAGTAATGCCTGCTGCACTCCTTCACCGGAGACGTCGCGAGTGATACTTACGTTGTCGGTCTTGCGACCGATCTTGTCGATCTCGTCAATATAAACGATCCCGATTTCCGCTCGTTTTACATCGTAATCGGCGTTCTGCAGCAACCGTAAGATAATGTTTTCGACGTCTTCACCAACATAACCGGCTTCGGTGAGAGTGGTCGCATCAGCGATACAAAAGGGAACATCCAGAATTTTTGCGAGAGTCTTCGCCAGTAACGTTTTGCCAGAACCGGTCGGGCCGATAAGCAAGATGTTACTTTTCTCAATCTCCACATCCGCGAGAGGATCGGGCTGGAAGGCGGCCGACGCGTCACCGGTTGCCGGTGCCAGCGGCTGCATCACGCGCTTAAAGTGATTGTGAACAGCAACGGAAAGAGTCTTTTTCGCGGTATCCTGACCGATGACGTATTGATCGAGCGAACGGCGAATTTCCACCGGCTTCGGCACTCGAATATTGGAAGATTGTCGCCGCGCATCCTCGTTCAGCTCCTTGTCGAGAATGCTTTTGCAAACATTGATACAACTGTCGCAAATGTAGACGCCAGGGCCGGCGATTAGCTTGCGTACCTCGGCGTGGCTCTTGCCACAAAACGAGCACATGGTGAGGTTGGAAGCGCGGGCCATAATTGCCTCTTAGGAAAGCAGTTTTTATTCCCCAATTTTGCGTGGTAATGCCGCCTCTGCCACCGCTGCGGCGCGGTCACCGGCCGGCGATACCCCACCATTGAGTAGCTTCACTTCCTTGCGAGATTTAATGACCTCATCGACCAAACCATAGCTATTAGCCTCTGAGGCCGACATATAATAATCGCGGTCCGAATCGAGTCGCACCTGGTCTTCCGATTTGCCGGTATGCTGGGAGATGATTCTGATGAGCCGTTTCTTTAATTTAAACATGTAGTCGACCTGACGCTCGACATCGCTGGCCTGGCCTTGCGCTCCGCCATGCACCTGGTGAATCATGATATCGGAATTGGGTAGGGCAAAACGTTTGCCTTTGGTACCGGCGCAAAGGAGCACCGCAGCCATACTTGCGGCCATCCCGAGGCAGTAGGTGGTCACGTCACAGGTCAGAAACTGCATCGTATCGTAAATGGCGAGCCCGGCCGTGACCGAACCTCCGGGCGAGTTGATGTAAATGTTGATGTCCTTTTTACCATCCTCCATCTGGAGGAACAGGAGCTGGGCGATCACGAGATTGGCAATGTGATCGTCAATGGGGGTTCCGATGAAAACAATCCGGTCCTTGAGCAGGCGGGAATAGATATCGTAACTGCGTTCGCCCCGGCCAGTCTGCTCGACCACCATCGGGACGAGAACCGACTGCGACAGATTTTCGTGGGATAAATTCATGGTTTTTCGACCGAAACAGCAGCTTCCGCCGCGGGTTCGAAGCTAACATTCGCCTTCAGGAAAGCAAGAGTCTTACCGAGCAGAACTTGTTCCGCGAGCGCGTTTAAGCCGTCATGTTCTTCCAACTCTTTGCGCATTTTTTCGGCGGAGATGTTATAGCGGAGAGCGTCTTCCTGAATTCGAGCGTTTAGCTCCTCCCGCGACACCTCGATCTTCTCGTGCTCAGCAATGCGGCTAAGAATGAAATTTGTCTTCAAGCGGTGGGCAGCAAGGCTGCCGGCACCTTCCACCAGCTCCTTCTCCTTGCCCTTCAACAGTTCATCAGGAATTCCGCGCTCTCGATTTCGCTGAACCAATTCACCCAGAGCACGCCGGGTTTCATTGCGCAAAAGGGGCGGTGGCAAATCGAACTGAATATGCTCGTGCAGATACTTCACAATTTGCGCTTCCGTTGCTCGTTCGATCTCGTGTTCCTTTTCGTGTTCAAGATCGTGAACAATCATGTCACGCAGCTCGGGCAGCGTTTTACCCGGTAGCAGTTTGGCGGCAAAGTTGTCGTCCAAAGCTGGCAACACCTTCTCTTTCATCTCAAGGAGCACGACGCTGTAGCTCGCCTGTTTACCGGCGAGCTCGCTCACCGGAAAGTCAGCCGGAAAATCAATCGCGACTGTTCGAGTTTCGCCCGCCTTTTGTCCCACCAGCTGTTCGCAGAATTTCGGCAGGAAGTTCTCCGGACTCATCCGCAGCCAGAATTTTTTTCCGCCATGCAGCGTCTTGCTCGCCTCCGGCGCGATTTCGCTAATCGGTTTGCCGTCAATCGACCCGTCGAAATCGATGACGGCGAAATCCTCCATCTGCAGACCGCGCTCCGGAATGTCGACAAAATCAGCGGCCTGGTCGCGCAGACGTTCGAGAGCAGCTTCGATCTCCGTTTCGTTCAGTTTCTTATCCGGCAACTGGACGGGAATATTCTTGTATTCAGGCAGCTTGAACTCGGGCGCCGTAACAACGGTCGCGCGAAACTTAATCGACTTATCTTCGCCGAACTGTACATCTTCGACGTTGGTTAGGGAAACGACGCGGAGATGTTCCTGTTCGACTGCCTCGTGATAGCTCTTTGAGACAAGTTTTCGCGTCAACTCGTCCTGGATCTCCTTGCGAAACTTCGCTTCGATGACACGGCGCGGCGCCTTGCCTGGCCGGTATCCGGCAATTTTGGCGAAACGAGCAAAGCTGTTCGCGATCGCGTCCCATTCCTTTGCGACTTCTTCCGGCGGCAATTCGATGCGCAGCGTAGAGACGGAATCGGGTTGTTTTTCTACCTGAACTTTCATGAGAGCTGCCACGTTACGGTCGGCGGATGCCGACCGCAAATTTCAGGTAGGGACGGCTCTCCGAGCCGTCCGGACGTTTCGGAGAATGGAGCGACCGGGACGAGCGACATAGAAGGTAAAGGTGCGCGGGGCAGCACTGAGAGCGGCGGGAGCCGATCGAGTTTCAAACGTCCCTACCTCAAAAAACACGCTTCCCGCGAACGTAGACTGAATGTATTTGAGGGAAGCCGAACCAATAGGGAATTTCGCGATAATCGGCGCAATCGAAAATCGTGAAGTCGGCCCGTTTCCCCTGCTTGAGCGATCCGATGATCTCGCCGCGATCCAGGGAACATGCGGCATTTATCGTAGACGCCGTGATGGTTTCCGCCGGCGACATCTTCATTTGTGTGCAGCCTAACGATAACACCATCGGCATGGAAGGCGTCGGTGACGATCCAGGATTGAAGTCCGTAGCCAGAACGACAGCGAGACCAGCGTCGATCATCTCCCGGGCGCGCGGATAACAGCTCGATCCGAGCGCATACACGGAACCCGGTAAGAGAATCGGCTGGATGTTGGCCGATCTCATCGCCGCGATTCCAGATTCATCCGTTTTTTCCAGATGATCTGCAGTTTTCGCGCGCAATTCGGACGCAAGTTTGGACGCGCCCGAATTCGAAAGCTGGTCCGCGTGCATGCGTAACCCCAATCCAAGATTTTTCGCGGCATCGAGGATCTCTCGCGATTGTTCGACACTGAAATAACCGCGCTCGCAAAAAATGTCGCAATACTCCGCCAGATTCTCCGAGGCCACCGCAGGCAACATCTCGTCGATCACCGTCCTGACATATTGCGCGGGAGTTTTTTCCTTCGGAATGGCGTGGGCACCCAGAAAAGTCGACACACATTCGAGCGGACCTTCCTGATTGAGCTGTCGAACGATGCGAAGAATTTTAAGCTCTGCCTCAAGCGTCAACCCATAGCCAGATTTCACTTCCGCCGTGGTTGTGCCGCACCGCAGTAGCCATTGCGCATGGCCTTTTGTCTGTTGTAGCAATTCCCCGGCGGTCGCGGCGCGCGTCCTTTCGACGGTTGACCAAATCCCTCCGCCTGCGGTTGCGATTTGCTCGTAGTTCTCACCCCGGGCGCGGCGTTCGAAGTCTTCAAGACGATTGCCGGCGAAAACAAGATGGGTATGCGCATCGACGAATCCGGGGAGGACAACGCGTCCGGTCGCATCGATCACCTCAACATCCTTCGGAAGTTCACTCTGGATCGCATCAGAGGTACCAACAGCTTCAATCTTTCCGTCCCGTATCAGCACTGCGCCATCCGGAATGATCCCGAGCTGCTGCATTTCAGCGCCAACCCGGGGCCGCGACGGTCCGGTCAGGGTCACGAGCTGCGCGGCGTGCAAAACTGCGACTGAGTTCACGATTTCATGAGAATGAAGCGGGGCGCGGCTTCACTCAGGTGAGCTTTTTATCCACCAGCTGATTGATTTGCTTGAAACGAGTGTCTGACTCCGCGGCGATCTCCCGCATTCGCGTGAGAAGAGTTTTCTTGGTTTGTTCGTCTTTCAACGTGCCCAGGTTTATGCGGACGTTCATCGCCGCCCCTTCAATGCAGGCATGCGTCGCGAGAAGGCCCACGCCGACGTCTGACAGGGAAGCGGGATTGCCCTTTTCAGCCATCTCAGCAAGAACTTGATAGGACTGGGAAGCGGTTTCCATAACCCGCAAAGGAATTTCCGCCGCATATTTGTTCGCCGCCTGTATGGCCAGCGAACGTGCCGCTTTCTCCTCCGTCGAATCCTTGGGCAGCGCAAAGGCCTCCATGACCTTTTGAAAAGCAGCGGTGTCTTCATCCACCAAAAACAGCAATTCATCCTTCACCGCTTGTGCTTTTACCGCCCAGTCACTGAAATAGGAGAGCTGGTCATCCCACCCCCGCTTGCCGGCGGACAGGTTGGCCACCATCCCACCAAGGGAGGCGCCCAGCGCGCCCATGAGCGCGGCGGCAGAACCACCGCCAGGAGCCGGAGAATCGCTCAGCGTCTCATTGCAGAACTGACGCAAATTCAAATTCAGGAGCGATTTCTTTGAAGCAGCCGCCTCCATTTTGTATTCAATGACTTTTTCTTTCGCGTCGAAAGGCTTCAGTTCGCTCAATCCCATGGAACGCACCGCCATATCGATGAGCTCTTCTTCCGAGGCGCCTTCGGACCATCGCTGTTTATGCAGAAAATATTTTCCAGCATCCAGCAAAGATTTCTTCGGGACCATGCCCACGATTTCCGAGCCCGTAACACGCAAGCCGCGCCTGTTTGCCGCTTCGCTGCAAGCGTCGAATGCGGCGTGAACGGGCGTCTCCTCGATGTTCGTCAAATTGATCGAGACCTGAGCCATCCCATATTCTTCGACATACCAGCCAATCGCCTTGACATGCCTCAATGTTCCCGGAATACGGATCGGCTCGCCCTTATCATCGAGAACCGGCTTTCCCGATGGTGTGCCGTCCTCCGTTTTAACGCGTCCATTTTCTCTGACATCGAAAGCGATCGAATTGGCTCTTCGAGCGGATTTCGTGTTCAGGTTCACATTGTAGGCAACGAGGAATTCACGCGCTCCAATGGCGGTCGCGCCAGACTTTTGATTAAATGCGGCGGGGCCGAAATCCGGCTGCCACGCCTTGTCTTTGATTTTTTCGGCGAAGCCTTCGTACTCACCGGCACGTATGACAGAGAGATTTGATCGCGCTGGATCAATCGCCGCCTTCTCGTAGAGATAAACCGGTATTTTCAGTTCCTCCCCCACTCGCTTTCCCAACTTTCTGGCGCACTCGATTGCTTCCTTCCAACTGATGTTGCTGACCGGAACAAACGGACAAACATCGGTGGCGCCCATGCGGGGATGAGCCCCCTTGTGCTTGCGCATGTCGACCAGTTCGGACGCTTTTTGAATTCCGCGGAACGCCGCTTCGACGGCCGCTTCCGGACTGCCAACAAAAGTCACAACTGTGCGGTTCGTGCTCGCGCCTGGATCTACATCAAGAAGAGAAACACCTTCCACTGAACGAATCGCGTCCGTGATTTGCCGAATGACGGCTGTGTCGCGGCCCTCGGAGAAATTCGGCACGCATTCAATCAGCTTTTGCATGGTGAATTGGAAATGACTTCTCCCTCGTGGTCTCTCGCGCGCGGTTGCATTGGAATCTCGATCTTTTGCTTTGCCGCAAATTCTATCGCACGATCGTAACCGGCATCGACATGACGGAGCACACCCATTCCCGGGTCGCTCGTCAGGACACGCTCCAGTCGACGTTTCGAGCTTTCAGCTCCATCGGCCACAACCACCATTCCGGCATGCTGGGAATAGCCGATTCCAACGCCACCACCATTGTGGATCGAGATCCAGGACGCACCGGCAGCGGTGTTGACCAGCGCGTTGAGCAACGGCCAGTCGGCAATCGCGTCGCTCCCATCCAGCATCGCTTCCGTTTCGCGGTTGGGCGACGCAACGGATCCGGCATCCAGATGATCCCGACCGATGACGACGGGCGCCTTCAGCTCGCCTCGTTTAACGAGGTCGTTCATGGCCACGCCGAATTCGGCGCGTTCGCCATAACCGAGCCAGCAGATCCGCGCCGGCAGCCCCTGAAAATGAATGCGTTCGCCGGCCAGCTTCAGCCATCTGGCCAGGGTTTGATTTTTCGGGAACAACTCAAGCGCGAGCCGATCGGTGCGCGCGATGTCCTGCTCATCTCCACTCATGGCTACCCATCGGTAGGGACCTTTTCCTTCGCAAAAAAGGGGCCGGATGTATTCGGGAACGAATCCGGGAATATCGAATGCGTTTTCGACTCCGGCTTTCTTGGCCTGCGCCCGGATATTGTTTCCGTAATCAAATGTGATGGCGCCTTTTCTCTTCAGCGCGAGCATCGCATCGACATGTCTTGCCATCGAATCCATCGAGCGCCGAATATAATCCTCCGGATTATTTGCACGCAGCGTGAGCGCTTCGGCAAGAGGCATGCCGTTAGGGATATAACCGTTCAAGGCATCGTGTGCGCTGGTTTGATCGGTCAGCACGTCCGGAGTAATTCCGTTTCTCACCATCTCTGGCAATACATCAGCACAATTGCCCACGAGACCGACCGATACAGATCGTTTATCGCGCAGCGCCTGATTGAGGATCTTGAGCGCCTCATCCAGCGACGAGGCGATCTGATCGCAGTAGCCGCTCTTCAATCTCTTTTCGATCCGGGCTGGATCGACATCGATTCCGAGGAAGCGCGCGCCATTCATCGTCGCCGCGAGAGGCTGTGCGCCACCCATGCCGCCGAGGCCTCCCGTAACAACGAGCTTGCCCTCGAGCGACCCGTTAAAATGTTTGCGGCCGGCGGCGGCAAAAGTCTCGAAGGTTCCCTGAACAATTCCCTGGCTGCCAATGTAGATCCACGATCCGGCGGTCATTTGGCCGTACATGGTGAGCCCCAATCGCTCAAGTCGATTGAACTCAGAGTAATTCGACCACTGCCCGACGAGATTCGAATTCGCAATTAAAACGCGCGGCGCTTCATCATGCGTTGTGAATTTCCCGACCGGCTTGCCCGATTGGACGAGCAGAGTTTCGTCGTTTTCGAGTTCGCGCAGACATCGCACGATGGCATCGTAGGCGTCCCAACTCCTGGCCGCGCGCCCGGTCCCTCCATAAACGACGAGCCGATCGGGATCCTCCGCGACGTCGGGATCAAGATTATTCATGAGCATCCGCATGGCGGCTTCCTGGTGCCAGCCTTTGCAGCTCAACTGATCACCGCGCGGCGCGCGAATATTTCGCTTTCCACTCATAGTTCTTCGTAACCGCTGTCGAAGTCGCCACGCCGAATCGCTTTCGCCACGTTCGCGATGTCACCCGAAAGCGAGCGATCCCCCGTCAATGGCGCCGCAATTTTCCGAACGGCCGAATAGGCGCGTTCTACGCCAGTCCCTGGTTTCAGCGGCCGGCGATGTTCCAACGCTTCAGCCGCAGCGAGCAACTCAATGGCGATGAGGTTTTCCGCCAGGTCGACGATTGACCGGAGCTTGAGCGCACACGTCATCCCCATGGAAACGTGATCCTCTTTGCCCCCTGACGTGGAGACGTTATCGACGCTGGCGGGGTGGGCCAGGACGCGCGCTTCATTGAGCAGGGATGCGGCAGCGACGTGCGCAATCATGAAACCCGATTCTAATCCAGGTTGACGGGCAAGAAAGGCCGGCAATCCTTCGCTCTTATCGGGATTGACCATCCGATCGATACGGCGCTCGCTGATCGTCATGAGATCGGTGAGCGCGATCGCGGCGTAGTCGAGCGCCAGGGCGAGCGGTGCGCCGTGGAAATTTCCTCCGGAAATGACGTCGCCCGTCTCGGCAAAAACGAGAGGGTTATCGGTCGCCGAAGCGGATTCGATCAGAAGAATTTCTTCGCAATGACTGAGTGCGCCGCGAACGGCACCGTGCACTTGGGGCATGCAACGGACACTGTATGCGTCCTGGACGCGCGGATCGTTCTGACGATGCGATTCCCTGATCTCACTTCCCTGCAGGAGCCACAGCAGATGAGCCGCAGCCGCTTTCTGACCGGGGTGCGGTCGTGCCTGCTGCAGGCGTTCATCGAATGCCGAAGGTGTATCCTTCAATCCCTCCAAAGTCATGGCTCCGGAAACATCGGCCACACGCGCCAGCCGTTTCCCGCGCAAAAGTGAAAGGCCGCCAACCGCATGCATGGCCTGAGTACCATTAAGAAGGGCAAGGCCCTCCTTGGCTTCTAACTGAACCGGTCGGAGTCCAGCTGATTGTAACGCTTCGGCGCTGGGCATGCGTCGTCCCTCGAAAAAAGCTTCACCTTCCCCTATGACGCTCAGAGCAAGATGGGCCAGAGGAGCCAGATCGCCACTTGCACCGACGGAGCCCTTTTCCGGAATAACTGGATGCACAGAACAGTTCATCATCCGGCAAAGCGCATCGATAACTTCCAGACGAATACCGCTCAGTCCCAACGTCAAAACGTTGGCCCGCAGCAGGAGCATCGCTCTGACTTCCGGTTCGGAAAGAGGTGACCCAATACCGCAGGCATGGCTGCGCACCAGGTTCAGTTGTAGCTTTCGCAATCCGTCAGCGGGCACGCGCACATCAGCCAGCTTGCCGAATCCGGTAGTAATTCCGTAGGCGACGACATCGCGGGTTATCATCTCGTCGACGACTTTACGCGAGGCGAGGATGCGCGGATGCGCGGCGGACGAGACATGAACCGGTTCGTCTCCGAGAGCGACGGCGGCAATTTGCGTTAAAGGGAGCGGCTGACCCTGTAGTTCCATCGCGGAATGTTAATGAGAAGTAGCGGAATTAAAAGGGAAGAGGGTCCGGCTTCCCAAGCAGCCGCGACAAGTGAAAAGGCCAGGTCATCTCGACCTGGCCTCTTGCATTCAAAGTCATCCCCTGAGGGGATAACCGAAAGCTGGCTTATTTTGAATATCCGTGTGTGGAACTCGCACTTGTGCTGGACATCGACTCTTGCTTCTTCGCACAAGCTCCCAAGCTCAAAGCACTGGCCAAAACAGCCACGATCATGATCGCTTTTAAAAATTTCAATCTATCTCGCCCCCTTTCCTTGCCGGTTGCTCGACCTCTTTAGGCAGGGAAATCGACCAGTGCAATGCTTTTCTCGTTTTTTTTCCCACGCACCGATCTCATTTCATTCCAGAATCACGACCGGCGTTCCCTCTTCCACCAAGTCGAACAGATCGATGACATCAGCATTCCGCATCCGAATACAACCGTGACTGTCCGGCTGTCCGATTTTGTCCTCATGCCTGGTGCCATGGATATAAATGAAGCGGTCCTTTGTGTTTGAGTTCTCCTCATCCAATCCATCGAGCCAGAGAATGCGCGAAGTCACCAGGTCCTCGGTTTGAGGAAGCGGCTCTTCCGGTTGCAGTGGAACCCGGCTTCGAAAAATTGTTCCAGGCGGCATGCCGTGTCCGATCTTCTTCCCAATTCGAAATCGACCGAGCGGCGTTTTCAGGCTGCCTTCATCTGCACCAAGTCCGAACCGCGAGCTCGAGATCGGATACGAGCGGACGGTTCCATCGTCGTGCTCAACGGTTAACCGTTGGTCGCGGATCGAAATGCCTATTTTTGCGCGCGGACTTTGCATGAATTCAGAGCAGCGGTACACTCTGCTGCTTTGCCAAAATGTCATATTGCCATTGTCGGCGCGACCGGCGCCGTGGGCACGGAACTTTTGCGCGTGCTTGAGCGCCGCAGTTTTCCCGTAGCCAGTTTACGGGCCATCAGTTCCGCGCGTTCGGCCGGAAAAACCATCCAATTTTGCGGTGACTCAATTCCGCTGGAAACGCTAACCGATCGCTCATTTGATGGAATTGACGTCGCATTTTTCAGCGCCGGCAGCGAGGTTTCTCATCAATATGCGCCGATGGCGCAAGCTGCCGGCACCGTTGTCATCGACAACTCGCCGGCCTTCCGAACGGATCCGGACGTACCGCTGGTTATTCCTGAAATAAATGGCGACGATGTCCGAAACCATCGTGGCATCATCGCCAATCCCAATTGCACAGCGGCAATCGGTTTGATGGCAATCTATCCTCTACATCGTGCTTTTGGCGTCGTGCGCGTTTTTGCGGCGAGCTATCAGGCCGTGTCCGGGACCGGCGCCCGGGCGATCGTCGAATTGAAGGATCAAGTGGCCGCATCGGTCCAGGATCGTCCGATTTCCCCCGCAGTTTATCCCCATCCGATTGCTTTTAATCTCCTGCCTCTCATCGGTTCATTGCAACAAAGTGCCTACACCAGCGAAGAAGAAAAATTTCAGAGCGAAGGACGCAAGATTATGCATCTGCCGGATTTTCGCGCATCCATCACCTGTGTGCGCGTTCCGGTTTACCGGGCTCATTCTGTCGCTATCTCCGCCGAGTTTGAGCGGCCCGTTGACGTCGACCAGGCGCGCGAATTGGTGGCGAAAGCTCCGGGCTTGGAGCTGGTTGATGAACCGCGCAACAATCGTTACCCGACGCCATTGATGGCGGCGGGAAAGGATAATTGTCAGGTCGGCAGACTTCGACGCGACAACGCATGCGACAACGGGCTCTCCCTTTGGGTTTGCGGCGACCAATTGTTGAAAGGCGCGGCTCTAAATGCCGTGCAGATTGCCGAGTTGCTCTGACCAACCTGATGTCTTGCCTAACATGGGCGGGCGAGCTGTAGGCAGACACGGCCCCGGAGTTACCCTGGGGCCGTTGATTGTGTAAGATGTTTTCTTGTTATTGAGGGCTAGGCGCGGGAGACGCTTCGGTCTTCGCCTTTTTCCCGCCACGCTGACCCTGGCCTTGTTGTCCCGACGTAGCGCCTTCTTCGGCGCGTTGCCCACGTTGTTTGCCAGTGCCTTGCGCTTCTGCTGGCCCGTTCCCGGCACCGGCATCAGGTGCCTGACGCTCTGGATGCCTGTTGCGCGGTCCCTGTTGATCGGCTGACGATTCGGGCGATCCACCGCCTGTGGGCGGACCACCAGGTTGCAGTTGATTTCTCCGGTTGTGAGCGCCGCCACCTGTCGATTGATCAGCTCCAGAAACGGCGGGAGTGGTGGTCGTTGCAGGAGCGGTCGTGTCCCCGGCGGAAGTGCCGCCGGCTGGGGGATTCGAAAGGGCCTCTTTGTGCCCGCCCTGGCGGCCGCGACCCTGGTTCGCTCCGGAGGCGCTGGATGTTTCAGCGCCCGTCGCGGGCGTCGCCTCTGCGGGAGACGTTGCACCAATGGGTGCATTCTGTTCCCTCGGCTGTCCAAACTGTTTGCCCTGTCTTCCTCTGCCCTGCCCTCTCTCGGCGGCCGTGTCGGCGTTCGTTCCGGGCGCAGCAGAAGCGCCCTCTACGGGCGAAGTTCCCAGAATGGGAGACGCCGCCTGCGGCGCATTCGCATTACCACGGCGGCCCTGTCTCCCTCTACCGGATTGCGCCGAAGTGTCTGTCCCAGCCGCCGCGCCTGCAGCGGCAGGAGAAGTACTCGCACCGGCATTCGCGTTCGCCTGGCCTGCAGCACCTGCGCCAGTTGGAGGCGGCACCTTCTTTAAGTCCTGGTTCTTGATTTTCTGCTTAAATTCAGCCTGAGCCTTCTCGTCGCCGACGGCAGACCAACCGCGATCGACGTTTGCCTTCTCCACCTTTGTTTTCACCGTTGGTGGCGCCACCGTCGTGGCAGACCTCGTAATTCGCATCGGCGCACCGACGACTAGCCTATCGCCCTGCACTTTGGTGAGAGCACCGGATTTTGCCGCCGCGGAAAAGTCCACATTCTCCTGGCGTTCGAGACGAAGCCGTTGGATAGGCCGGGCTGAGACCCGATTGATTACTTCGATATTCGGACCGTAGTTATAAACCGTCTTATTTTTATAAGTGATATTGGTCACGTTCACCGTCTGCTGGATATAGGTAACGTTCTGAGTGGGTGCGACAATTCGTTCTCGCAGGACCGGCTCGCCGATATAGCGGACATCAACGAAATTGTAATATTCGGGCCCGATATTGAACTCGACGTCCAAATGTCCGCTAAGAGGCCGGTTTTCAACGAGGCCGATCGTTTCCGGTGGCAAAGGAGCCCAGCCAACATACTCCCCACCCGTCCGCCAGGAAACCCAAGCCGGACCCCATTCGAGATCGGCATCACGGCCTGGAACCCATATCCAGCCAACATCGCTCAGTCGCGTCCAACGGCCATAATGATAGGTGGCCCAGCCAAAGTCCTCGTAGGATACCCATGTCCACCCCAGGTCGGTGTAGGCCCAGTAACCATCAGCATACGGGCGCCATGACTGGGTGCTTACGGCCACGTCCGGCTGCCAGCAATAACCGTAGTCGCCTACCTCTATCCAGCTGCCGCCGGATAAGTTGTTATAAAAGAAATCGACACTTACGTCCGCTGTCGCTACTCGCGGCGTAGCGAAGGCGAGCGCAAAGGCCGCCAGCGAAAGAAACAATTTTTTCTTCATAAATAGTTCGGGCTATTGGGCATTTGGACTGCGGGGGAATGTCATTTATTCACGTGCTTGACCCAACCAACGCCCAGCCGGGCCAGCCTCTGAAAATGAGGCCCAATTCACAAGGTATATCGAAGTGACCGGTCAGTGAGGCCGTAAAACCAGGAACGAGCGGACGCGATGCCGGCAAACGGACAAGACTTGAGGCTGGTTCGGGTCGAGCGAGGAGACGGCTTTGTTATATTCGTCGACCGATCCCACAGGTTGTTGATTAACCTCTTCGATGACATCGCCTTTCTGAAGCTCTCCTGCCCCGCCATTGGCGTTGATGTTGGTAACTACGACGCCGTGCACTCCCTTTGGTAGATCGAGCTGACGAGCTACCTCAGGCGTTAACTCGCCAACTTGAATCGCCCCAAGAATTCCATCCCCATCGTTTTCTCCGCCCGGTTCCGGCGCCCGTTGCGGCGTCTGACCCGGACGAACAGGGGCGCGCGTGAGATAATCGGCTGGTTGCTCTTTGATCTGCGCCGTGACGTTCATGGATTTCCCTTCCCGGACGACCTCCAGATTCACTTTTTTGTCGAGTACAACCTGCGACACGAGCGACCTCAGACGCTGCAGATTCTGGACGTCGCGCCCGTCGAACTTGCGAATCACATCGCCCTTTTGCAAACCTGCTTCGGCCGCCGGAGATCCCGGAACAATATCGTCCACAACGACGCCGTCTCCGGTTCCGTTAGGCTGAGCGGGGGCGGGTGGTCGAGATTGAATTCCCAAATAACCGCGAATGATCCGTCCCTGTTTCAATAAGCTTTCGAGCGCCGTGCGAACGGTGTTCGATGGAATGGCAAAACCGATCCCTTGTGAGCCACCGCTTCGCGAAATGATGGCCGTGTTAATCCCAACAATTTCGCCTCGCAGATTGATCAGCGGTCCGCCGCTGTTCCCCGGATTGATGGCCGCGTCCGTCTGAAGGAGCTCGCCGAACGCATCCGCGCGATTGGGCCGCCCTTTCGAACTGATGATCCCGTCCGTAACCGTTTCTTCAAAACCAAAAGGATTTCCGATCGCGAGGACAAAGTCGCCGGCCTGGACCGAGTCGGAATCGGCCAGCTTCAGCGGCTTCAGGCCGGGCTCATCAATCTTGAGAACGGCCAAGTCCACTTGCGCATCCGCTCCAACCAGGCGCGCTTTCTTTGAGCGGCCGTCGCTGAGCTGGACTTCAATTTCATCCACTTCGTCCACCACGTGGTTGTTCGTAATAATGTGACCCTCGTCGGTGACGATGACCCCGGACCCCAGCGAATTCTGCACAAGCGCCTCGTCGTTAGGACTGCGAAAGCGCCGTGAGTTCGGAAAAAAGAAGTCGGATGGATCCAATTGATTCTGCCGTTTCACCCCCACGCGTTTGGAAGTCTTTATGGCTACGACCGATGGCACAACGCTGTTGACCAGCGCGCGTCTTTCCCGATTCAACGCCTCAAGTGACGCGACCTGCTTGGGATCCACGCTTGGCTCTGAAGCGAGGGTGTATTTTTCGGGAACGCGGCGCGACACGGCATTGAGGTCGCCGTGCCGAAATCGATAATCGTAGAGCGCTGATATCCCAATGCTCAGAAGGGCCACGAATACTAAAAATTTGAATAGGTTTCTCATCAGCTGACGTTAGAAAAAGTTCGTCCTTGTTGTTCGACAATCAACCGCCGGAAATGTTGATTTTCCGATTGCCGCAAGGAGGGATCCTTCTGTAGAATTAATGTGGCAACGGCACGAGCTTTTCGCATTAGCCCGGCGTCTTTCTTCAAGTTTCCCATTTTCAAGGCAGGCAAACCACTTTGCGCGGTCCCGAGCAGATCCCCCGGGCCGCGCAAATCCCAATCCGCCTCGGCAATCTCGAAGCCGTTGGCCGTCTTCTCCAGAACGGCGAGCTTCGCCGCCGTTTCGGCGGATGGATCCGAACTGAGCAGAATACAAAATGATTTGTGTGTGCCGCGTCCAATGCGGCCGCGCAATTGATGAAGCTGGGCGAGCCCGAATCGCTCGGCATTCTCAACCAACATCACCGTCGCATTCGGCACATCGATGCCGACTTCGATCACCGTAGTGCTAATCAGCGCCTTGGTTTGCCCGCCACGAAACCGTTCCATAACCAATTGCTTTTCCGGTGCGGCGATGCGGCCATGCAACAGCTCGCACGGATACGGATGCAAGCGCTCACGCCAACGTTCATATTCTGCCGCGGCCGCTTTCACATCAAGTTTGTCACTCTCCTCGATCAACGGATAGACAACATAAACCTGGCGCCCGGCTTCCAGCTGGGTTCGAAGAAATCCGAGGACCTGGCCCAGTTTCGTTTCATCCCGAACTGCGGTGACAATTTTCCCGCGATCGCCGGGCATCTCATCAATCACCGAAACATCCAGGTCGCCGTAGACGGTCATGGTCAGAGTGCGCGGAATGGGGGTCGCGGTCATGACCAGCACGTCCGGTGCTGGATCGCGCGCCGTTAATCGCGCCCGTTGTGCGACGCCGAACTTATGCTGCTCATCAATCACAACCAGCCCAAGATTCGAAAACGAAACGCCTTCATAAAGCAGGGCATGTGTGCCGATGATAATCTGCGGATCCGTTGGGGAAATTCGCGATTCCGGGGAGCACAGGCCGCTGGCCTGTTTCTTCCGGCGGCCCGCCGGGAGGCCGTTAGCCGAGACTTCACTTTCACGTTCATTTCCCGGCCACCACACCCATGCATATTTCTCCGTTGGTTTAACCACTCCAGCGTCCCAAGGATTTTGGGTGATATACCTGAACTTCTCTTGCAAATCCTGTTCCGATCGAATCATTCGATCAAATGATTCTGTCTCCCAAACCGGATCCTTCGTCTTGTCGATCTTGTTAATTCGTGTCGCGGTAAACGACTTGATGCCATGCAGAATCTTCGACAGTGAAAAAAAGATCGACTGGCCATTCTCATCTTCCTTCTCAATCGCCGGCTCAATAAGAAGATGAACATGATCCGGCATCACGCACGCCGCATAAAGTTCGTAGCGCGTTTCCTTCCATCGCAATAAAGATTCGAGAATGATGTCCCGGGTTTTGTGAGACAACTGTCGATGATTGCGCGTTGCAAACGTGATCGCGTATTTCGCCCAAGGCCTTTCAAAATGGGGCAAAGGCCGCCGATGATATTTCGGTTCGCTGACACCGGAAAGTTCGCTAACAGCATTCTGGGGAGCACAGGCTGCCAGCCTGTTCTTCGGAGCAGCCTGCCCCGAAACTTCGGAGGATCGTAGCGCAGATGTGTCCGGCAAGCTGCCGGACACGACAGGCTCGCAGCCTGTGCTCCCCAAATCCCTAGTTTTCTGCGCTTGCGCAAACAATGGCAGCGGCCCGCTTTCCTCCTGGCGCGTGGCCGTGCGCAATGCCAGGCGCACGCCCAACGGTTCCAGCCAGGCGCGCAACACGGAATAATGTTGTTCTGCCAGTATTTGAGTTGGCGCCATGAGTGCTGCCTGAAATCCCGATTCCACTGCCAACAACATCGCCGCAATAGCAACAACGGTTTTGCCCGAACCCACGTCGCCCTGGAGGAGGCGATTCATTGGATGATCGGTCGCGAGATCGCGACGCACCTCGCCGATGACCCTCGATTGTGCCGCCGTTAGCGTGAAAGGCAGACTCTGCAGAAATTTGTCGAGAAGTTTGCCCTCTCCACGATGTGCGACGCCCAATTTCTTGGCGAACGTTTCGCGGCGCCATGCGATCAGCATTTGCATGGCGAAGAACTCCTCGAGGACGAGGTGCTCCCGCGCGGCGTCCCGTTCGGCCCAGCTTTTTGGAAAATGAATCGCGCGAATCGCCTCGCGTCGATCCGCGGTAGACAGTGCCGCGGGCAGCGATGACTTAACCGGCTCATCGGAAAGGTCGCGCAAAAAGCGGTAAGTCAGGCCGCGCAGTGCGCGTTGCGAGAGACCTTCGGTCGCAGGATAAACAGGCGTGATCCGCCGAAAATGAATCGACATCTCTTCATCATTCTCGATCACTTCGAATTCAGGATGATCCATACAGATCCGCTTACCCCTCAGCCGCGGCTTCCCGAAGACGACCAGCTGTTGTCCCGTCGCGATCATTTTTTGGACATAGTGCAGGTTAAACCATCGACAAATCAGAGGCTGACTCAGCGCATTGGCGCCGGACTCCTGCAGGGTCACTTCGAAAATCTTCTTCCATCCACCGAAACGCCGCAGTTGCGTGTTAACGACTTCGCCGCATAAACAAACCGGCGTATCGCTTTCCTCGCGGGGAAATTGAGGAAATTGGTGGCGGTCCTCGTGGCGCCGGGGGAAGTGGGTGAGCACATTTTCCACCGTCTCGAGTCCAAGCCGACGAAGCGCGAGAAGTCGCGGACGAGGAATCCAATCGATTTCAGCAAGGGGTTGCGAAATTTCCATCAGGTAAAGGATGATGAAGGGCGCAGCGCCTCGATCTGAATGCCGACCAACCTCTCCCCTTCGTAATCATCGGGTCGTATACGAAATGCGATATCCCATGGCGCCGGAGGGAGCGGCTCGAGCCCGCCCGAAAAGAAAACAGCGCGACGATGCGAGTTTCCCTGTCGCAGGCGCAAGATGAGGTGTTTATCATTCAGGACCTTTGGGGGCGCGGTCGGCTGGACCGCGCGAGCGAGAAAGAGCGGCTGCGCATTCGCGTTGCCGAACGGCTGCAGCATTTCGTGCCAGTGAAGGAGATCGAGATTAAGCTCGGACAAGGCCAGCTCGTGATCCAGCCGCAATCGATGTTGCAAGTCTTCATCAGAGAGAAGATCGCGCGCGGCGCAACGAAATGCGTCGACAAACCCGGCGATTCTATCTTCCCGAATGGTGAGCCCGGCCGCCATTTCATGACCGCCAAACTTATCCAGGTGTTGGGCGCAGCGCTGCAACGCCTCGACCAGATGAAGTCCGGTAATGCTGCGCGCGCTGCCTTTGCCAACGCCGTTGTCGTCCACTCCAATGACGATGGCGGGACGATGATATTTGCGGGCGATCCGCGAGGCGACAATGCCGACAACCCCCGGATGCCATCCACGCGCGCTAACCACGATGGCGGCGTCCCGCGCCGGATCGAAATGCTCTTTGATCTGCTTGTCAGCGGCAATAAATGTGGTCTTTTCGACCTCCTGCCGCTCTCGATTTTGTTTGTCCAAACTCTGGGCCAGTGCATTGGCCTCCGCTTCGTCCTGGGTGAGAAGAAGGCGCAACGACTCCTCCGCGGTGCTCAACCGTCCGGCTGCATTCAGCCGCGGACCAAGACGAAAACCGATGTCTTCAGCCGCAACTGGTGCACGAACGGCTGCGACCTCCATCAATTTACGCAGGCCAATACGGCGCGTCCGCGCAATCTCTCGCGCACCGTGCTGGACGAACAGCCGGTTTTCATCCCGGAGAGGGACGATATCGGAGACGGTAGCCAGTGCCACCAGATCGAGCTTCGATTTGAGATCAAACTCCGGAAGCGGCCGGACCTTGAGCAGAGCGTGGCAGAGTTTGAACACGATCCCGGCGCTGCACAAATAATGATGTAAAGAATCCGGGTCCGTCTTGGGATTGACAACCGCGACGCACTGTGGAAGCGCAGACTTCGGCTCATGATGATCGAGGACGATGACATCGATCCGGTGCCGGCCAAGGTGGTCAATTTCCGCGGCGGAAGATGTGCCGCAGTCGACGGCAATCAAAAGCTGCGGTTGGTGCTGCCCAAGACATCGATCCAGACTTTCCCGATTTAGCCCGTACCCTTCTTCCATGCGTAACGGCAGGAACAATTCCGGGCGAGCTCCATAAGCTCGCAGGAGTTCGGCCAACAGAGCGAGCGACGTGACACCATCAACGTCGTAATCGCCAAACAGAACGATGCGTTCCTGTCGATCCAGAGCGGCCAGTATCCGCGAGACCGCCAGCCTCATTTGAGGCAACGCAAACGGATCGCTCAACGACTTCAGGCGCGGCCGCAGAAACGTCTCGACTTCCTGGGCTGAAACAAAACCTTTGCGCAGAAGAAGCCGCGCGATACAGCGCGAACCGCAAATCTCATCCCACAGAACGGGGCCGCCATTTAGCTCTTCTGGCGGCGACATTATCCATTGGGCTTGCACCAATCACCTTAGCCGCGATGGACTTTGGTGACAAGATTGCGCGCTTGCGCCTCGGCCATTTTGCGCGGCGGCCAACGGACGCCAAGCTGATCGGCCAACCGCCTGGCATCGAAAGGCGCGTGGACTTTGGCGTCATTGTCGAAATAGACAAAAACGTCCCTTCGTTTCCTGTCCGAGCGGGCAATGCCAATCACTTTCGCGTCGACCGGCTGCCTGCCCATTCGCCAATGCCGAACGCGATCCGCCCACCAATCGAGTGCACGCTTGCTGTAGCCACTAACATACAATTGCTCGTCGCCATGCAGCCGAACGTAAACAAAATCAGCGGTAAGATCCTCCGCGTAGGGCCATTTGCCTGCCGTATCGGCAAAGACAAACGCCACATTATAGGCATGCAGCAAATCAAAGAATTCCGGCACCATGAACGTCGGGTGTCGAACCTCTATCGCATAACGAAGCGGGCGAGGCTCGTCGACCCTGGCCCAAACGCGCGCCTTCAACTTGTCGTCATGTTTTCGCGCAAGCGCGGCAGCCTCAACCGTATCGCGGGGCAGCAGGTCGAAGAATTCAACCAAACGCTCTTTTTTATACCCTAAATTGGGAGGTAACTGCCAGAGAACCGGCCCGAGTTTGTTTCCCAGCGCCAGAACCCCCGAAGCAAAAAAGTTCGCGAGCGGCGATTTGACTCCCCTCAGCTTTTTCATGTGGGTGATAAAGCGCGGTCCCTTGACGCTGAAGACGAACCCCGGTGGTGTTTCCGAATGCCACCGCTGATAGCTGGAGGGCAGCTGCAAAGAATAAAATGAGCCGTTTATTTCGATCGAATTGAAAGCGTTGCTGGCAAACTCCAGCTCACGCGACTGGGCCAACCCTTCCGGGTAAAACTTTTTGCGCCATCCAGGGTAGCGCCAACCGGATATGCCCACTCGCGTGCGGGAAGAGCGACCTAAACCAGATTGAACGTCATCGCGCGCGGCGGAATCAGATTTTGAGTGACGCATACTTCGGCAAAGTTTTGCAATCCTTTCTTTTCTCTCTCTCCAAAACCGAATCGCAAATGATCGCGATAATAACGCCGACAAAACTCGTGATCGAATTCCTGCTCCTGCGCAATGAGTTCGTCCATTCGAGCAAGGTTCTGCGTTCGTAACGCCCGCAACCGTTCGGCGAGCTGCCGAGGATCGATCACCTGCGGTCTAACGAGCCAGAGCGCATAGACAAAAGGAAGATGCATTATTTCCTTCCACTCCTGACCCAAATCCCAGACGCGAAGATCCGGGTTGGCCAGCCGAAAACGGATCGCCTGGTCACCGATGAGCAATCTCGCGCTCGAAGCGGGAGCCCCGGCCGGCGCGCGAACGCTCGCGCCGGCCGTGACGACCTCTCCGCCTTCGATCAACCGTGGATTCAGTCCACGGCGACGGAGCAAATACCGCAACAAAACGACCGAGGTCTCGGAAGCAGGATCGAGCGAGATCTCGGCCACATCCGCAAGCGCCGTTGAATGCACCACAACCACGCTGAAAACGGGACCGTCTGATGCAATGGAGACATCGTCGACGATTTTGTAGGTGGGATTACGCAGGTACTCGATGCTGGAAACGAGGGCCGCATCGAGATCTCCCTGCGCCAGCTTTCGGCAAAGAACGGAGGGATGGTCGAGCAGGAGATCCCCTTCCCAGCCATGCACCAACGGCCGGGCGTTCAGATACTTTACGCAGCCAAGGCGCAACGAGTCAGTCCTCGTTAGGCACAAGCCATCTCAGCCTCAGCGGCTTTCGCGCCGGATCCGTTAGGCGATGGCTTGGAAATGTGGCGATAATAGCTGTCGCGCTGCATCGGCTCCCGTCCCGCTTCACGAATCGTGCGTTCGAGCGTGGCGACGGTCAATTCCTGAGGCGTCGTCGCTCCGGCCATGTGAAAGATTTTTTCCTCCATGATCGTGCCGTGCAGATCGTCGACGCCATAACTCAGTGCGATCTGTGCGAGCGGAAGGCCCATACTTACCCAGTAAGCGGTGACGTGGTCGACGTTATCGAGGTAAACGCGGCTAACGGCCAGGGTTCGAAGTTGCTCAAAAGCAGAGGCGGGCCGCACGTGCGCAAGGATTGTCGTTTGCGGTTCGAAGGCAAACGGAACGAAACCGGTGAAGCCGCCGGTTTCGTCCTGTAGTTCGCGCAGACGCCGTAAATGATCCACCCGCTGTGGGATTGTTTCAACATGACCATAGAGCATTGTGCAGGTGCTGCGGCCGCCGAGGCCGTGCCAGATTCTATGGACATCGAGCCATTCCCCGCCGCTCTCCTTACCGCGACAAATTTCGTCGCGCACCGTGTCGTCAAAAATCTCAGCGCCGCCCCCGGTGAGTGAGTTCAAGCCGATCTCCTGTAAAACCTTCAGCGTATCGTGTATCGACATGCGAAAGATGCGCTGGGCCAGGTGACGCACCTCAATGGCGGTGAAGGCCTTGATATGCAGATTGGCATCAAGTTCCCGCAAACGTTGGAGCAACTCCAGATACCATTCTTTTTTCAACGTCGGATGCAGCCCCCCGACCATGTGCACTTCGGTAACGCCGAGATCGAGAGATGCTCGAACCGCAGTCACGATATCATCGATCGCCCTCTCAAACGCGTGCGCGTCGCGCTTTTTGGCGGCGAAGGCGCAAAACTGACAGGAAAGAACGCAAATATTGGAATAGTTGATATATCGATTCAGAATATAGGTCGCGTAATCTCCATTTTTACGCTGCCGCACCGCGGTGGCCATGATTCCGAGAGCATTTAGATCATTGCAGCCGTAGAGGGTAAGGGCATCCGAATCGGATATGCGCTTTCCCCCTTCGATTTTTTTAGCAATCGGCCGAATTTCCTTCGGAATAAGCAGGTAGTTCATTCGTCAACGCAGGGAAACAAAAGGTATTCGAATGAAGATGCACGGAGGGATTTGGCGTTGCAACAAAAAGCACAAACCATTTGTCCGTTGGCCATTAAACCATTTGAACAATTCCCTGTCGCGAAGTAAGAACGGGAAGCGGTTGTCCGACCTAACCCTGCATTGTCTCCATGTCCCGCACTGATCCAATACCAGCGGGCGAAACTGAGGACAACGCCGAAGATGTCCGCCTCATGTCTTTGGTGGCGAAAGCCGATGCCGTGGCCTTCGAGCAATTGGTCGAGCGCCATCAGGCCCTGATCATCGGAACGGTGGGACGCATGCTCGGAAGCAATTCGGACGTAGAAGACATTGCCCAGCAGGTCTTTATTCGGGTCTGGAAAAGCGCAAATCGTTATGTGCCGCGCGCCAAGTTTACCACCTGGTTGCTCAAGATTACGCGAAACCTCGTCTTCAACGAAATGCGACGTTCGAAGCGACACGGTCACATCCCCATCCAGAATGATCCTTTGGCAGAGGAGATCCAGCTAAAGGACGAAACAGTTCAAGCGCCGGATGCGTCCCTTTTGGAAACAGAGCTCCGGCAGGCCATCGAAAACGCCATTCTTCAACTTCCGGAAACGCAACGAATGGCGCTCGTCCTCCGCCGCTACGAAGGGCGAAGTTATGAGCAGATCGCTGAAATTCTGGAACTGTCGGTGCCGGCGGTGAAAAGCGTTCTTTTTCGAGCGCGCACGGAATTGCGCGAACGCCTTAACAGCTACCTGAAGGAGTAGAATAAAACAAAGAGGGCGGACGTTCTTTCGAGCATCCGCCCCCTCTCAACCCCACATCTGTAAAATTATTCGTCCCGCGTCCGAGCCGAGCTCTTGAAATCCACCTGAGTCGACTCTTCGACTCCTGCTGCTGGAGCTGGCGGAATGCCAGGCTTGGGATAATCAGCCACGATTTCACGTTGCGCGGTGGGCACCAGACGAATCGCACCCTTAGCGTTGTTACGCCAACCGTTCGGATCGGCGTATTCCTCTCCCGTATGATGCAGCCCGCTAACCTGATCTTCCAGGCCAGTACCATAACTGGCATCGATAATCGTTGGCGTCACGAACACGAGAAGATTGCGTTTCGTGCGGGCACTCAGTTTTTCGGCAAACATGTAGCCAACCACGGGAAGATCTCCCAACACTGGCACCTTGTTGCGGATTTTAGTCTGCTCGTCCTGCAACAAGCCGCCGATTGCGAGGGTATCGCCGCTCTTGATCAAAACATTGGAATCGAGGGTGCGCGTATCGATGATCGGACTGAGTACCGGATTACTTCCTCCCGGCGGGAAGAAAGCTTGGTCGCCTACCTTATTGCTGATTTCGGGCTTTACCGACAACGTAATGTAGTTGTCCTTATTCACCGACGGCCGAACGAGCAGTTTGTTACCGTAAATCTTATCTTGGAAACCACTGAACACTGCCGTGGCAGTCTGTTCATTGAAATTCAGCATTGGCACCGGTTGGTTGCGAACGATTTCGATCTTGGCTTGCTGATTATCCGCCGTGACCACACGGGGATTGGCTAAGAATTCAGCATCGGAGTCTTCGTTCAACATGCGCAAGGTGGCTGACATCTGTGGCACGCTCAGGATGGCAAAACTGCTGTTTGCGACGCCGGCTAGCTTTCCCAGATCACCAAAGAAATTGCCGTTCGATTGCTTCCCAAGAGCGAGGCCGTTGGTCGGAATATTTTCACCCGGTTTGGGGATAGTGGAAGTGTTGAACCCGCCGTAACTGAATGTCTGCGCACTTGAGGAGCTGCCAAGCACGCCGCCCCAGTTGATGCCGAACGATTGTTTCGGGTTAGCTGTGACTTCAACCAGGCGCGCCTCGATCATGACCTGCTTGGTTGGTTTGTCGATCTGGACTAGAAGTTTTCGAACGTTGTCAATGTTACTGCGAGTCTCGCGGTAGAAAATCGTGTTGGTTCGTTCATCCACCTGGGGTGGATCTTTGCTGGAGAGTTGAGAAGCGATCAGCGGCGCCGTGTCTTTCGCGCGCGAATAGCTGAACTGGTAGCTATCGCTCTCCGTCGGCTCGGCGGTGCGTTCTTGCGCCGTCTTGATATAGTAAACGTTTTCGATCTTATCCATGAAGAGCCCCTTGGCCTTCACGATGATTGAAATGGCCTGCAGAGCGGTGACATCCTCCAGGCGCATCGTGACCGTGCCCGTCACTGCTTCACTGACCACCATGTTGATTTTCGACTGGCGAGCGAGCAAGCGCAGCACCTGGCCGACGTCATCGCCCTGAAATTCGCGGATGCCGATTCCACCACTCTCCACCGCACTGTCCTGCTCGGCCGCAGGAGCGGTTTTGGCAGCTGCCGCGGGCGAAGCCGCGGCCGGCCCAGAGGCCTGCACAACGAGCAAATTATCGGAAGCCTTCGACGCACCGGGGGCAACTGGAGCGGTGGGAAGAGCAGCGACAGCAGCCGGCGACGTCGCGGGCGCCGGTGAGCTGGTCTGCGCGGCCGCGTAGGTTAAAGCGCTAAGGATGGCTGCCGCCGCGCAGCTCATTGTTTTTAAGGAATTAGCCATAAGGTGAAAGGGATGTGGGTAAGTGCCGCTCCCTAAGAGCAGAAAGCAGACCAGCCTCGAGTGAGCAGTTCTACCGAACAGCCCGATGGATACTGATGAAGCGTCGGACTAGCAGGACCGCACGGCCGTTATAAAAGCCTGGAGACGCTGCGGATCCTTCTGCCCCGGGAAGGATTCGACACCTGTCGTTACATCTACCGCAAAAGGTCGAACTTCATTGATTGCCTGGACCACATTCTCGGGCGTTAAACCGCCGGCGAGACTAACCTGCAGGTCTGGGTGTTTCTCAACGAACTCCCGGCCCAACTTCCAGGAGAATATCATTCCGCCGCCGCCAAAGCCGTGTGTCGAACACGAATCAAGAAGCACACTCTTCGTCGAGAAGTCCGGAACGTGGTCCAGTGAGTTATCTTCGCTTACTGGCAGCGCTTTCGTAAAACTGACGCCTTCATTCGCTAACCTGTGGCAAAATTCTGGCGATTCAGCACCATGCAATTGGAGTGAATCGATAAAGCCGCAATTGGAGAATTGCACAGCCTCGGCCCAGGTCGGGTTGACCAGCACAGCCACTTTCGCCGCTTCCCGCGGCAGTTCAGCCATCCATGTCCCGGCGAATTGAAGGTCAAGGCAACGTTTGCTTCCTTTAGCGAAATTGAAGCCGAGAGCATCGGCGCCGCAATCGAGTGCGCGGTGCGCGTCCGCGGCATTTGTGATTCCGCAGATCTTGATCCGAACAGAACTGCCGGACACGCGATCTTGGCGAAACATGTCGCAGCAATTAGCCCTCGTCCCGATCGATCACACGCCCCTGAACTCTCTTCATCTGGGTATGGTGTGTCAGGACATGCACTCGTCCGTCGCTGCCGCGAAAAAACGCGCTCAATAACCAGCTGACGATTGAAATGATCAGGGCGCCAAAAATCGCGCTCCAAAACCCAGGAACCTTGAAACAAGCCACGATTTGCCCCACGAAAAGCAACATCAAACCGTTGAGGATGAAGATAAAAAAACCAAGGCTGAGCAGGATTAGCGGAGCACTCAATATGAGCAGGACCGGGCGGATGAACGCATTCACAATTCCAAGCAGAAGGGACGCACCCAGCAGACAAGCGAGGCTGTCATTATAACTCAGGCCAACAATGGGCGCAGCGACGAAGACTGCGAAAGTGGTCACGGCCCATCGGAAAAGGAAGTGTCGCATGGCGAAAACTACGTTCAATTCGGATGAGCAGCAACGGGACGATCAGAAACTACTTGCCAATACTCCAGTCGGAGCTAATCCGATAAACTCATTTTAAGAAACCGTGGTGAAAAAAATCAAAACTGTCCAGAAACAGACGAAAGGGTCCCCGGATGCGGCGGCCACCCTTCCCGAATCAAAGGAAACGAAAATGCCTCGTCGTGTCTCAACGAAAGCAAAGAAATCAACGGCCAAGCCGAGCGCCAAGGCAACTAAAAGCAAGACAAGGCCCCGGTCCGCTGCCGGCGAGTCAAACGCGCCGACGGACGAACAAATTCGTCTTCGAGCCTACTTTATCTCGGAGCGTCGACAAAGATTCGCGCTCTCCGGCGACGCGAGTTCCGACTGGATCGAGGCAAAAAAACAACTCCTGTCCGAATCAGGCTCACGCTGAGCCGCGAACGTAAACCCGAACTGCTAGGGCAGAGATTCCATTCCAGGTACGCACTCCTTCGCTTTCTCAAGCAGGCGATTCACCGAGAACGGTTTGGCGACCAATCCCCGCACCCCAGGTTCCTTTAGGAGTTCCTGGGCACGCTGCTCGTCCGCTTTGCCCGAAACAAGCAGCAGAGGCGGAACGATTCGGGGCGGTTGCATGCTGTTGTAAACCTTGCCGATGAGAAAGAACAACATGGCGCCGTCGATCATCGGCATTTGGAAATCAAAAATAAACAGGTCGTACCGTTTCTTCAGAGCGAGCTCAAAGCCGTACTCCGGTTTGGGCGAGGTATCCACGTCGCAGCGCAAACATGTGGACAGCGCTTCTCGCACCACGCGCAACAAGGCGACGTCATCATCGACCATGAGGATTTGTGCCATTTGGCCCTGCTTCACAAGAGACGCTTGCGCGAAATAGAGAGGTGTTTCAAGCTTTAACGCCGTCCACCCGGCACTTTGCCATGGAAACTGCCTTTGCTGACCTAGCCGCCGCTTTGCGGGAGCGGCTTGGCATTATTGCTGACGAGGAGAGTCGCCGCGCTCCGGAAAGGCATGTCGCCCGATTACAGGCGGTCTCGGAAAAGATCGATGGCCTATGCGGGACGCTTCCCCAGCCAATCGACCCACAGTTGAAACATTATCTCGAGCGGCGCAGCTACGATAAAGCCCTCGAGTTACTGCAGGAAATGTAGAGGCGGCTGTGGCAGCCGCCTTATAATTAAGACTGGCGCCTGGCGCAAGTCGTCGCTCCAGGAACTGACGCGAATCGGCCGGTCTATCGCGAGTATAACTCGACGATTAATTGCTCGTTGACGATGGGCTGCATTTCCTCTCGCGAGGGAATATGCGCGACTTTACCCTTGAGCGCGTCGCGATCTACCGTCAGCCAGTCCGGAACCGGCACGATCTGGGTCAACTCCAGATTGCGGAGAGCGAGTTGCCGGGATTTTGGTCGATCTTTGATCGCCACTTCGTCACCAGCTTTCACGTTGTAGGAGGCGACATTTACCGTTCGGCCGTTTACCATGACGTGTCCGTGGGACACCAGCTGGCGAGCGCCGCTGCGCGTGTTGGCCAAACCAAGGCGGAACACGACGTTATCGATACGCGTCTCCAAAAGTTGCAATAACGTTTCGCCAGTTACACCGCGTTTTCGCAAAGCATTCTGGAAGATCCGGCGAAATTGCCGCTCGAGCAGACCATATTGATAACGAAGCTTCTGTTTTTCGCCCAGGGCGATGGCGTAATCGGATTGCTTCCGCCGAGCGCCTTTCGGCCCGTGCATCCCGGGCGGATAGTTTTTCCGCTCGAGCGATTTCGACGTTCCAAAAAGTGGAACGCCATAGCGTCGGCTGACTTTAGTCTTTGGTCCGGTGTATCTGCCCATCTGAAAAAAACCTTAGGTTGAGAGTTAACTGGTCAAACCCGGCGCTGCTTGGGCGGCCGGCAACCGTTGTGCGGCACGGGGGTGACGTCGCGAATAATGGTTAGATCAAGACCGATGGCTTGCAAGGCACGAACGGCGGATTCGCGTCCGGCGCCGGGGCCCTTGACCCGAACCTCGACCTCCTTCAAGCCATGGCCCATTGCCTGCCTGGACGCATCCTGTGCCACCATTTGGGCCGCATAGGCTGTGCTCTTGCGCGACCCTTTGAAACCGACCTTTCCGGCGCTCGACCAGCCTATGACTTTACCGGTCAGATCTGTGATCGTAACAATCGTATTATTAAAAGTCGAAAGAACGTGGGCGATTCCAGAATGAACGTTTTTGCTGCCCTTGGCTTTGATGACTTTGGGCTTCTCAACATCGTCGGCGTCGAGCGAAAGATTTTCTTTGGGAGCGGCCGGCGCCGCCTCCTCTTTTTTCTGTTTAGCGGGCTTGGTCGCAGCTTTGGGCGCGGCGGTCTCCGCCGGCGCAGCGCTACCTTCAACCGCCGGAGTCGCAACCGCACCTGGCTGCGCCTCTTCCTTCGCTGCGGCCGGAGCGTCAGCTTTGGGCTTCTTTGGTTTTGCCTCGCTGCTTGCCTTGCTTGGTTTCTTTGGTTCAGCCATAGGAACTAATTAGACTTTGCCAGCCTTGGCATCCTTGTTACGAATCACTCCGACCGTCTTGCGCGGCCCTTTGCGCGTCCGCGCATTTGTTGACGTTCTCTGGCCTCGCACGGGCAAACCGCGGCGATGCCGGATTCCGCGGTAGCAGTTAACCGCCTGCAGGCGTTTCAGATTCCCCTGCACTTCCCGCCGAAGATCACCCTCGATCGCGATTTTTCCGTTCGTGATCGTGTGGATGATCTCGTTTAATTGTTGGGGTGTAAGATCCTTCGCCCGTAAATTCGGGTCGATATTCGTCTGCTCCAGGATTCGCTTGGAGGTGCTCGGACCGATCCCGTAAATGTAAGTTAGCGAAGCTTCGATGCGCTTCTCCGCTGGAATTTCAACTCCCAATAATCTTGGCATGTCAGGTAATTATAAGGTTAAAGGTCAAACAATTCTCGGTCTTAAAAAATCATCCCTGGCGCTGTTTATGGCGCGGGTTTTTGCAGATCACACGCACCACGTTCTTGCGTTTCACGATCTTGCACGCTTCACAAAGTCTTTTCACTGAGGGTCGTACTTTCATAATTCACGAGGCAAAAACAACGCGGCGCCGGTCCGTGCTGTCACTTTTGGCGAAATGTGATTCGCCCCTTCGACAAATCGTAGGGGGAAATCTCTAGCATAACTTTGTCTCCTGGCAAGATACGAATGAAGTGCAGCCTCATTTTGCCCGAATATGGGCCAGGATGCGATGGCCATTGGCAGCTCGACGCGGAACATGGTATTCGGCAACAGCTCGACAACTGCGCCCTCTACTTCAACTGCGTCTTTGCGCGCCATGTCAGGATTTCCGGTTGATCCTTCGTGATCAAAACGGTGTGCTCAAAGTGCGCGGAGGGCTTTCCGTCGGCCGTTCGCACCGTCCAGCCGTCCTCCAGCAAGCGCACCGCCGCCGCCCCCAGATTAATCATGGGTTCTATCGCCAGCGTCATTCCGGCTTTTAATTTGGGTCCACTGCCGCGTGTCCCGTAATTCGGAATCTGCGGTTCCTCGTGCAGTTTTCGACCCACACCGTGACCGACGAATTCGCGGACTACGGAAAACCCACTCTTGACCGCTTCACCTTCAATCTGCGCGCAAACGTCTCCAAGCCGCGCCCCTTCGACCGCGACGCGAATCGCGCTCTCCAGGGCATTTTCTGTCACCCGTAAAAGTTGATCGACACGTTCGTCGATCATGCCCACGGGCACGGTCGTAGCGGTGTCCCCCACCCAGCCATCCTGAATGACACCGATATCCAGTTTAACAATGTCCCCGTACTGAATGCGCCGCTGACTTCCGATGCCGTGAACGATCTCATCGTTGAGCGAAATACAGATGTTCCCCGGGAAAATACGGTGTCCAAGCCGATAACCCAGAAAGGCGCTCTTGACCTTCGCTTCCTGCATGAAATCAGCCGCGGCTTCATCCACTTCCTTTGTCGAGATGCCCGGCCGGACCAGCTCGCTCACCCGATCAAGGATTTCGCTGGCGGTGCGACAGGCTTGTCGCATCTGCTCAATTTCCCTCCCGCTTTTGATCGGGATCATGCCGTGGCTTTTCCTTCGATCAGCCGCGAAATGTCGGTGAAAACTTCTTCTCGATCACGGTTTCCGTCGATCAGGTGGAGAACGGAGGCTCTCTTGTAATACTCGACGAGGGGTTGTGTCTTGCTTTTGAATTCGGCCAGCCGCTTTTGCAACACCGAGATATCATCGTCATTGCGACGCACCAAGGGCCCATCGCAATAGGGGCAGACCGGGCGCTCGGAAAATTTTGCGCTGCCCGCGCTGGTCGTGAAACCACAGCTCCGGCATTGTAACCGGCTGGCAATTCGATTTAGGACGGTCTCTTCGGAAACCTCCAGCCAGATGGCGAGGTCGAGAGCGGTATGGAGCCGGGCCAAAATCGCGTCCAAACTCTCCGCCTGTGGAAGTGTCCGAGGGAAACCGTCAAAAACAAATCCGTGACCACCATGGAGCCGCAGCCAGTCTTCGATCAGTTGAACGATAATTTTATCGGAAACCAATCCTCCATGCTGGGTGATCTCCGCTGTTTCCAATCCCAGCGGTGTTCCAAGATCTTTTTCCCGGCGCAAAATAGCGCCCGGCGACGTGACGGGAATACCAAACTGGCGGGTGATCATTTCCGCCTGGGTTCCTTTCCCGGAACCCGGAGCTCCCAGCAGGACGAGTCGCCTCTTCACTAGTGGCCGTAAAGGAAGATTGCGACGCCAGCGATCACGAGAGCGGCGATAGCAACATAGAGCCACATCAGAGCGCCCTGGCCGGCTGCTTCTCCGCGGCTGTAAGGCGTAGAGCCCCGGTCAAACGCGCGCCCTCGAATGCGCCCCTTGCGCAAAAATCCATCATAGTGACGCTGGATCAAATGCGTCTCAACTTGCCGCATGGTGTCGAGCATCACGCCCACAATAATAAGCAGGCTGGTGCCGCCGAAAAATTGCGCGGTGATCATTGGAACATGGAGACCCTGGCTGAGAAGACTCGGCAACACCGCAATCAGGGTCAGGAAAATGGCTCCGGCAAAGGTCAACCGCGTCATCGTAAAATCGAGATAATCCGCCGTCGGCTTGCCCGGCCGGACCCCCGGAATATATCCGCCGTACTTCTTCAGATCATCCGCGATTTGCGATGGTTGAAATTGGGTTGCAACCCAAAAGTAACTAAAAAAGAAGATCATCGCGGACAGAACCACATAATGCGGCCACCCGGTCGAAAGCATTTCCGAAATGCGACGCGCGGTTGCGCTGTTCGGGAAAAGATAGCCAACGATCGTCGTGGGAAACAAAAGAAGCGCCCAGGCAAAGATGATCGGCATCACGCCGGCATAGTTCACTTTCAGCGGCATGTATTGAGTGCCGCCGCCGTATTGTTTTCGGCCCACAATACGCTTGGCGTATTGCACGGCGATTTTGCGCACACCCTGGGTAATGGCGATGACGCCAGCAATGACAAAGAACAAAACCAACACCAGAATAACCAGGATCATCGGATTGACCTGACTGCTTCCGGTTTCCGACGGGACGAAAGTCTTCCAAGCCTGGGCGAGCGCCGCCGGCAATCGAGCAACGATACCGATCGTAATGATCAGTGAAATACCATTTCCTATTCCGCGCTCGGTAATCTGATCGCCCAGCCACATTAAAAAGAGGGTTCCCGTGGTGAGCGAGATCACGGTGACGATGCGGAAGGTCCACCCCGGATCCTCGACCAGAGGAATCCCCAAGGCCCTGATCGTATCGGTGATCCCGGGCAACATGGTGTGATAGGTCTCAGGGTGCTGAAATGAAAGCGCGAGCAAATAACCCTGGAAAATGCAAAGCAACACCGTCGCATATCGCGTGTATTGCATGATCTTTTGCCGGCCGCCATCTTCCCGAGCGAGGCGGCCAAGTTGCGGAACCACCGCGGTTAACAGCTGCATCATAATCGACGCGCTGATGTAAGGCATGATTCCCAGCGAAAAGATCGCGCAGTTCTCGAGCGCGCCGCCACTGAACAAATTAAAAAGAGCGGCTACACTGCCACCGGTCTTTTCGGTGAGAGAGGTACGAAACCACTCCTGCAAAACCGCCTGATTCACTCCCGGCGTCGTAACCGCGGCGCCAAGCCGAACAATGACGATTACGGCGAGCGTAAACAGGATACGTCGGCGCAACTCCGGTATTTTTACCGAATTTAGAAACGCCGAGACCATCCGCTAAATGTGAAGCATCCTCGGTCGAGCGCTAGCCCTTCCGTGATTTCGTTTTCTTCGGGCGCGAGCTCTTCTTTGCCGGTTTCTTCGCGGCAGGCGCGTCCTGCTCAACCGCCGCTGCGCTTACCTTGTCCGAGGTCGCCTCATGACGAGGACCAGCCTCACGTTCCCGGGCCTTGCGCAGTTCGATCGTGCCCCCGGCCTTTTCAATTTTGCTTCGCGCGGACGCGCTGATCTTGTCCGCTTCGATCGTGAGAGCATGTTTCAATTCGCCGTTCCCGAGAATCTTGATGCCTTCGACGTCGCCGCGGATCAGCTTCGATTCGCGCAACAGCTGCTCGTTGACCAGAGTACCAGTCTTGAAGTCATTGAGATCGTTCAGATTCACGAGAGCATAGTGCTTGTGAAAGGCGGCGTTATTAAATCCCCGCTTCGGCAAACGCCGGATCAACGGCATCTGTCCGCCTTCAAATCCAAGCCGAATGCTTCCACCGGACCGGGCTTTCTGGCCCTTGTGGCCTTTGCCACTCGTCTTGCCATGCCCGGAACTTTCGCCGCATCCAAGACGTTTCACGCGATGCCGCGAACCATGCCGGGGCCGCATATTATGCAATCGAATCATGACGACTCCGCCTTTCCGTCCCCGCTCTTGATCCCACGGACCTTGAAAATCTGGTCGCGACGGCGCAGGGAGCGCAGAGCTTCAACGGTCGCTTTAACCACGTTCGCGTGATTACTCGAACCGAGCGACTTCGCGAGCACGTCCTTGATTCCAGCAGCTTCGACGACCGCACGCACACCGCCGCCGGCGATCACGCCCGTTCCAGGAGAAGCCGGCCGCAATAAAACCCGACCGCCGCCAAATTCGCCGATCGTTTCATGCGGAATTGTGTTTTCGTTCAGAGAGACTTTTTGCATCGACTTGCGCGCCGCATCCGAGGCTTTGCGAATCGCCTCGGAAACTTCGTTCGCTTTGCCAAAACCCACGCCGACGGACCCATCGTGGTCGCCGGCAACGATTAAAGCGCTGAAGCTGAAGCGGCGGCCGCCTTTCACGACCTTGGCGCAGCGGTTGATAAACACGACCTTCTCCGTCGTATCTCCCCTCGCTGCAGGAGTTCTGTCTATGTTACGCGAATCTTGTCGCCTGCCTGTATTTTGTTGTGCCATGAATCAAAACTTTAATCCGCCCTCGCGCGCAGCGTCGGCGAGTGCCTTTACTTTTCCGTGGTACTGGAAGCCGCCACGATCAAACACCACAGTATCGGTTTTCTTTGCCAGCAACCGCTGCGCGATCGCTTTCCCGACGATCTGTGCGGTGTTACGATTGGCGGCGGTCTTTTCCTTGCCCAGAAGATCGGTTTCGGCTGTCGACGCGGAAGCCAGTGTCCGGCCGAGATCATCGTCAATCACCTGCGCGTAAACGTGCTTGGCCGAAAAATGAATGCTGAGACGAGGACGCTCTGCCGTGCCGGTCACCCGTTTTCTGATTCGCTTATGAATGCGCCTCTGCGCGGCTTTACGGTTCGTGGCCATGATTACTGCACCGTCTTTCCTTCCTTGCGACGAACCTGCTCGCCGGCATATCGCACACCTTTGCCTTTGTAAGGCTCCGGTGGATAGAATCGGCGGATATCGGCTGCCACCTGTCCGACCAATTTCTTGTCGATACCCTGCACCATGATTTTGGTGGCGTCGGTGACGGTGATCTTGATTTCCTTCGGAATGGGAAACAGGATCGGGTGCGAAAAGCCGAGGCTCAGGTTGAGATTCGATCCCTGCACGGCGGCTTTGAAGCCGACGCCTTCGATCTCAAGCTGTTTACTAAATCCTTCGCTTACGCCTTGAACCATGTTGTTAACCAGGGCGCGGGAGAGTCCGTGCAATGCCTTCACGCTTCGGGTCTCGGCCGAGCGCGCGAGTGAGACATTGTTGTTCTCGACCTTCGCGGTGATGTCGCGCGGCAGTTGCCAGTTGAGCTTGCCTTTCGGCCCTTCCACCGCGACCGCACCGCTGTTGTCGATCTGAACCTTCACTTTGTCCGGGATCACAACCGCTTTATTTCCGATGCGTGACATAAAATCTTACCAAATGTAGGCAAGCAATTCGCCCCCCAGCTTTTGTTTCTTCGCGTCGCGACCGGACAAAACTCCCCGGGAGGTTGAAAGGATGGCCACGCCCATACCGCCAAGCACACGCGGAATCTCGTCGGCGCCAACGTAACGGCGCAGCCCGGGCCGGCTGACCCGTTTAAGGCCGGTGATGGCACTAGTACGGTTGACGACTTTGTTCGTGATTTTAATGCGCGGATGAGCGGCGCTCGTATCAATGCTGTAATCGGTGATGTAACCCTCTTCCTTTAGAATTCGGATAATCTCGGCCTTGATGCGCGAGTACGGGACAAACATCTCGGTCTTCTGCGAGTGCGCACTGTTGCGAATACGCGCCAGAAGATCGGCAATTGGATCAGTTACAGTACTCATGTTAGGAAGTCGGCTGCGCGGCAGATTTGCGGGCCCGATCACTGAACGGCATTCCCATCTCGCTTAAAAGCGACTTGGCTTCTTCGTTCGTCCGCGCGGTGGTGACAATGGTAACATCAAATCCGATGTTGCGCTTGATTTTATCAAGCTCGACCTCGGGAAAAATAGCCTGATCGGGCACCCCGAGCGTGTAGTTGCCATGGCCGTCGAAACAACGCGGAGAGACGCCGCGAAAGTCCCGGATCCGCGGCAAAGCGGCTTTAATCAGTCGCTCCAGAAATTCGTACATGCGCTCACCGCGCAGCGTCACCTTGGCTCCGATCGCCTGCTCTTTGCGCAGTTTGAAGTTGGCGATGCTTTTCTTCGCGCGCGTTTCGGCCGCGCGCTGGCCGGTAATCAGCGCCAGCTCCGCCTTCGCATCTTCCAATGCCTGTTTTATGTCCGCCTGCGAACCAACCGAGGTGTTGATGACCACTTTGTCCACCTTCGGAATCTGGTTCACGTTTTTGTAACCGTGCTGCTTCTGCAGCGCGGGCATGACGCGCTCTTTGTAATCCTTGTAAAATTCGTTTTCCATCTAGGCCGCCTTCTTGGCCGACTTTTCAGCCTTCTTTGGTTTCTCTCGTTTTGGCTTTTTCTCCGTCTTCTTTTCCGTTTCGACCAGCTTCACGTTGGAGATGTGAATGGGACCTTCGCGTTCGGCAATTTTTCCGGAAGGGTTATCCTGCGATTTACGCAAGTGCTTCTTAATCAGGCGAACGCCTTCAATTAAGACCCGTTGCTTTCGCGGAAGCACCTCGAGGATCTTGCCCGTCGAGCCCTTGAAATTCCCGCAAATGACCTCAACCTGGTCGCCCTTTTTCACATGGAACTTGATTCGGTTCATAACACTTCCGGGGCGAGTGAAACGATCTTCATGAAATTTCGCTCGCGTAATTCGCGTGCGACCGGGCCAAAAATGCGGGTGCCCCGCGGATTCAAATCCTTATCGATGATGACGATGGCGTTGTTATCGAAACGCAGAAGGGATCCATCACTCCGACGGATTGGCTGGCGCGTTCGCACCAGAACAGCGCGAACGACTTCGCCTTTCTTGACCGTCCCGGTGGCGCTCGCTTCCTTCACGTTTGCGGTGATGACATCGCCGATTCCGGCAAATTGAGCTCCGCCCTTACCGATCACGCCAATCATCGTCGCCATACGCGCGCCGGTATTGTCCGCCACATCTAATCTGGATCGAATCTGCACCATAATAATCGGCCCTACTTTTGCAGTACTTCCACCAGGCGCCACCGTTTGAGCTTGCTCAAGGGCCGTGTCTCCATGATGCGCACCGTGTCGCCGGTCTTCGCCGTGTTCTTTTCATCGTGCGCGTAAAACTTTTTCATCTGCTTGACGATCTTGCCAAACTTCGGATGCGGCACACGCGTGACGGACCGCACGACAATCGTCTTGTTCATACCGCTTGAGATCACCTCACCGGTGCGCGTCTTCCGTGTCCCCCGCGCTGAAGCGCGCGCTTCGGGCGAAGGCGCAGCCGCATCCGTCGGTAAAGGCGGCAGGGAGGTGGTCTTTTGATCTTGCTCGGCCATAAATTATGTCTTCGCTGGTTCTTTTTCGCGCTTGGAAAGGACGGTCTCGATGCGTGCCACATCGCGCCGCAGCAAACGGAGACGGCTCGGTTGTTCGAGCTGACCGCTTTGCTGCTGCAACCGCAAATGCAGGCTCTCCTGACGCAAATCCCGTTTTTTGGTCAGGAGTTCGTCGGTTGTCATCTCGATGATCTCTTTGATTTTCATGTTCGTTAGGCTACGGCCACGTGATGCCGGCTCAAAAACTTCGTCCGCACCGGCAACTTGTCCGCCGCCAGCCGCAACGATTCGCGCGCGACGGATTCCGTCACACCGTCGAGCTCAAACAGGATATTGCCCGGCTTGACTGTCGCCACCCAGTATTCCGGCTGGCCTTTGCCCTTACCCATCCGGGTTTCCGGCGGACGCGCCGTTACTGATTTGTCCGGGAAAATGCGGATCCACAATTTGCCTTTGCGCTTCATGTTTCGCGTCAATGCGACGCGCGCCGCTTCAATTTGCGTGTTCGTGATCCAGGCGCGTTCGAGTGTTTGCAACCCGAACTCGCCGAAATCGATTCGCAAATTGCGCGAGGCGGTCCCTTTGCGGCTACCCCGCTGGGTCTTGCGATACTTCACCCTTTTCGGCATCAATGGCATAAAAAATTTCCTCTAAAAGTCCGGACGATCGTCAGACCCCGACAGGCTGTGGTGGGGGTGGCAGCGGGGCCGCGGCGATGGAGGATTCGGGCGGCGCTTCCTCCTTCTTACAAATCCAGCATTTAACACCGATCTTGCCGTAAACGGTGTTCGCCTCGGCGAAGCCGTAATCAATCGCGGTTCGCAGAGTGTGCAGCGGAACCTTGCCTTCCCGATACCATTCCGAGCGTGAAATCTCGGCGCCATTCAGACGACCCGAACTTCGCAGACGGATCCCCTGAGCTCCAAAATCCATCGCCGTCTGGACGGCTTTTTTCATGGCGCGGCGGTAGGCAATACGCCGCTCGATCTGCAGCGCCACGTTCTCCGCCACCAGTTGCGCGTCCAACTCAGGCGTCTTGATCTCCTGGATATCGATCTTGATCTGCTTGCCCTGCGCCATTTTCGAGATTTCCTCGGTCATCTTTTCGATTTCCGCGCCCTTGCGACCAATCACGATGCCCGGCCGGGCGGTATGAATTGTCACCCGAATCGAGTTCCAAGCCCGCTCGATAACGATTTTCGAGACCGCCGCGAATTGCAGCTTCCTCTTCACGTACCCGCGGATCTCAATGTCACTGTGCAAAAACTGGGGCAATTCCTGGGGCGACGCATACCAGCGTGAGCGCCAGTCCCGGTTGACCCCGAGGCGAAAACCAATTGGATTAACTTTCTGTCCCATAAATTATTTCTTAGTTTTCTTCGCCGCCTTTTTTGCCTTCGGCTTCCTTGCACCCGCCGGAGCCCTTTCCGGTCCGCCTTCGGCCTTGTCCTCTTTTTTCGCCGCGCGTCGCTCCTGTTCCTGTTTCGCTTTTCGCGTCGCTCGCGTTTCGATGGGGATCTCGTCCGTTAAGACGATCCGAATATGTGCGGTTCGCTTTAAAATCTGACTGCCACTTCCACGAGCGCGCGCCATCATGCGCTTAATCGTAGGCCCCTCGCCCGCCACCGCTTCTTTTACGACCAGAGTGTCGACCTTGAGATTGGCGTTGTTCTCGGCATTGGCGACCGCGCTTTTCAGGGTCTTGCCAATCAGAACGGCGGCTTTCTTGGGTGTAAAAGCGAGCACATCGAGCGCCGCCGAAACCGGCAGGCCCTGGATCTCACGCGTGACTTCGCGCACCTTGAACGCTGAAATCCGCGCATACCTGTATATCGATCGTACTTCCATTACTTTGCCGGGGTTAAAAAAGCTAAAAGGGTCACAACGTTACAATGGCGATCCATCTTCGCCTTGTAACTTTGTAACTTTTTTAACCTTGTAACCTGTCTCATCTTAAACTCGCGTTCTGCTGGGCATCGGCCTGAAGCCGGTCGCCCACTTTTATCTTCTCCTTCACAGAATCCATTTCCTGCACTACGGCCCCGCATATTTTCTGCCGCACATCCACAACCCGGAGAGTGGCAATCTTGTGCCCGCCTCGCAGGACGCGCAGCGGCATTCCAATCTTCACTCCTTGTTTCTCGCCGAAGTTTCCGACGATGAACGACCATTCGTCCTTCACACTGATCACACTGCCGTCCATCAAACCCGGCGGCGTGGCTGCCTGCGCGTTCGTCGCCGATGTTGCCGCCAATTGGTTGCTGCTGCGCAATTGCGCTTCCACATCCATTCGCGCATGCGCATCACCTCCCTGGGATGTCTTCAAATAATTCAACATCGCCTCGTTCAGCCGCAACATCTGATCACGAAACTCGTCCCGTTCCTTTTGGGTGAGTTGCAAGTCGCTCACGGCGGAGAGCAAACGCTGCTCCAGTTTCGCCCGATCCTTGTTCGCTGACTGGAGACCAAGCGCCTCCATCCGCAGCTGCAAATCGGAAAACTTCCGGCGAAACAATTCCGCCTCCGCATTCGATTCGGCCAGACTGCCCGTCAGCGTCTTGAGCGATTCCCGGGCAATCGCCAGCTGCTGGCGCAATTCCGCATTTTGCTCCAGCAACGCCGCGTCGGTCACGCCGCGTTCCGCCTCTACCATTTTGGATTCTGACAAAGAACTATTTCCCTCTGCCGCCAGCCCTTGAGCCAGCGTTACGCAGCCCACTATTAAGAAAGTTGAGAGTTTGTAGTTGAGAGTTGAGAGATTCTTTTTCTCCCATGCTCCCAAATTTTTTCTCTCAACTCTCAACTCAAAACTCTCAACTATTTTGTCACCTTCGCCGTGTGCGACCCGTGTTTCTTAAATATCCGGGTGGGCGCAAACTCGCCCAGCTTATGACCGACCATGTTTTCGGTGATAAACACGGAATGAAAAATCTTTCCGTTGTGAATCAGAAAAGTGTGGCCGACAAAGTCCGGCGTCACCATCGAGCGGCGCGACCAGGTTTTGATTGGTTTTTTCGCGCTCCCGCTGTTCATCTTGTCGATCTTTTCCAGAAGATGCGACTCGACGAAGGGTCCTTTTTTCAACGATCTAGCCATAAATGTCAAATTTGTAACCGCCCCGGTCCGTCGGGGCGTAGCGGACACGGCGACTGAGCGCCGTGGCTACACTACGTCTTCTTCTTCGATTTCCGCCTTTCCAAAATGAACCGATCACTCGGCTTATGCTTGGCCCGCGTCTTAAAGCCTTTCGACAATTGCCCCCAGGGACTGACCGGATGATGCCGGCCGCCGCCGCCTTTCGACTTACCCTGGCCACCGCCCATTGGATGATCAATCGGGTTCATCGCCATGCCACGAACATGCGGGCGCCGGCCTTTCCAGCGTGTCCGGCCTGCTTTACCGCTGGAAACGTTCATGTGATCGACGTTGCCAACCTGGCCGATCGTGGCGTAAGCGCTTTCGTGGATGCGGCGAATCTCGCCCGAGGGCATTTTGACCAGGGCATACCCGCCTTCGAGGTTATTCAAGGTCGCCTGCTGACCCGCGCTGCGCGCAATCTGTCCGCCCCGGCCTGGCATGATTTCGATGTTATGAATGTTTGAGCCCAGCGGAATCGCCCGCAACGGCAATGCGTTACCGAGATCCGGTGCGACATTGTCTCCCGCGGTAACACGGGCTCCAACGGCCAAGCCGTTAGGGGCAAGAATGTAGCTGAGTTCGCCATCGGCGTACTTTATCAGAGCGATCCGGGCCGACCGGTTCGGATCGTATTCGATGCCCAGGACTTCGGCCGACACCCCGCGCTTGCGGCGTTTGAAATCCACCTTGCGATACTTTTGTTTATGCCCGCCGCCAATGTGACGTGAAGTCAGCCGGCCAAAGGAATTACGGCCGCCCGTCTTCTTCTTTGGCTCGACCAGGCGTTTTTCCGGCGTCCACTTGGTCAGTTCCTCGAACGCGGGAAGCGATTTGAATCGCAGCGCCGGCGTGAGGGGGCGAAAATTCTTTAAAGCCATAACCGTATACCGAGGCTCAGACGAACTCGATTTTGTCACCTTCCTTTAAGGTGACGATTGCCTTCTTCCAATGCGCTTTCCGGCCATAACTCTGAGTTCGTTCGCGCTTCTTTTTTCCGGCGTAATTGCTCGTGTTGACGTCAATCACTTTCTTTTGAAAAAGCCGTTCGATCGCGTGCTTGATCTGGATCTTGTTGGCCCGCGGGCTGACCCGAAAAACATACTTATTCAGTTTCTCGCTCAGCATCGTCGATTTTTCGGTCAACGACGCTCGTTGAATAATGTCGTGTGGCTCGTTCATTTTATACGCGCGGCCAATTGTTCGAGTCCTTTTTCCGTCACTAAAATCTTCTCAAAGGCCAGCAGCTGTTCCGCATTCACATCCGACGACGTGGCCAGCTTGACCGGCTTTACGTTCCGCGCCGAGATGTAGGTTTTTTCGTCGAACGAGTCGCTGATTAGTAATACTTTTCGGGCGTCGGTTTGCTTCCGAACGAGATCGACAAAGGATTTGGTTTTGATCTCCCCGACGTCGAACTTGTCGATGGTCAGCACATCCCCAGCCTTGATTCGCTCGCTCAGCGCTTTCTGAAAGGCCAGCCGGCGCAGCGATTTGGACGTCTTCTTCGAATAATCGCGCGGTTTGGGCCCAAAAACGACACCGCCACCTCGCCAGACGGGCGAGGATTTGTATCCGGCGCGGGCCCGACCAGTGCCTTTCTGGCGCCATGGTTTCGCGCCCGACAAATCTACTTCCGCTTTGGTCTTTGAGTTGGCGCTCCCGGAACGGCGCGCTGCCCGCATCGCTACGACCACGTCGTGCAACGCCTGCGTTCCGCGACCGTCCTCGATCATGTTAATCTTGGCTTCCTTGGCGGCGGCCTTGGTCAGAACTTTCGCGCTCACTTCTTGACCTCCGGTTTCTTAATCGCCGGACGGATGACGACGTAGCCGCCATTGCATCCCGGGACCGCACCGCTTACGAGAATGACTTTTTCTGCTTCACGCACCTGCACTACTTCCAGGTTCTGCACCGTCACTCGTTCGTCGCCCATATGGCCCGGCATTCCCATGTTCTTCCAGATTCGGCCGGGCGTGGAACGATTCCCAATGGCGCCGTTCCGCCGATGCGTTTTGGAACCGTGAGCCGCGCCTTGCCCGTGAAAATTATGTTTCTTCATCACGCCCTGGAACCCTTTGCCTTTCGAGCGCCCGATGACATCGACATAATCTCCAGGCTGGAATTGTGTCACCTTCAGATCGACCCCGTCTGCAGGGGCATCGTTATCGAGCCGAAATTCTCGTATGAATTTCTTCGGCTCGGATCCCGCCTTCTTGAATTCGCCTAACAACGGCTTGGAAACGCGCGACTCCTTCTGCGAATCAAATCCCACCTGGATGGCCGAGTAGTTGTCATTCTCCGCTGTTCGCCGCCGGAGCAAAACATTATCGCCCGCTGCGATCACGGTCACAGGACGCAGCCGACCCTTGGCGTCGTAGACGCTGGTCATGCCGATTTTCTGTCCAAGTAATCCGATGCTCATGATGGCGGTGTGGCAAATTTCTCAAGCGCTAAATTTTGATCGTGATGTCGACGCCCGCAGGCAGGTTTAACTTCTTCAATTCGTCGACCGTCTTCGCGGTGGGTTCGATGATATCGAGCAACCGTTTGTGCGTGCGAATTTCAAATTGATCCATCGATTTCTTGTCGACGTGCGGCGAACGATTCACGGTGAATTTTTCAATCAGGGTGGGGAGAGGAATCGGGCCGGCCACGCGTGCGCCCGTGCGCTTGGCTGTCTCGACGATCTCGACGGCAGATTGGTCGAGCATTCGGTGATCGAACGCTTTTAGCCGAATGCGGATGCGCTGGCCGTTGGTCATTTTGTCTCCTTCTGGTCGAGAATGGCCGCGACCAGGTTTTGCGGAACCGGCTCGAAATGCGAGGGCTCCATGGAGTAGCTCGATCGACCTTTGGAAAGTGAGCGAATGGCCGTGGCATAACCGAAAAGCTCGGCCAGCGGCACTTCGGCGTGAATGATGGTCAGGTTACCGCGGGTTTCAATGCTGCCGATGCTCCCGCGCCGGCGACTCAAGTCACCGCAAATGTCGCCCTGATATTCCTCCGGCGTGATATTCTCCACCTTCATGATCGGTTCGAGCAGAATCGGCTTGCCCTGCTTGAACCCGTCCTTCATTGCGAAAATCGCGGCCAGTTTGAACGCGAGCTCGTTCGAATCGACCTCGTGGAAGCTTCCGTAAACAATATCCACTTCGACATCGACCACCGGATAACCGCCGAGCACCCCATTCAGTATGGCTTCCTCGATCCCCTTCTTCACTGCCGGGATGTATTCACGTGGAATAGTGCCGCCGACGATCTTGTTCTCCAGGACCAGCCCGGTACTGCGCGCCCCTGGGCGCACATCCACCTCGACGTGCCCATACTGTCCGCGACCACCGGATTGTTTGATCAATTTGCCGACGCCGTGGGCGCTGCCGGTAATAGTCTCACGATATGCGATTTGAGGTTTGCCCGCGTTGGCGTCGACTTTGAATTCGCGGAACATTCGATCGCGAATGATTTCCAAATGGAGCTCGCCCATTCCGGCAATGATCGTTTGCCCGGTATCCTCGTGTGTATAAACGCGAAAAGTGGGATCTTCCTCCGCAAGGCGCTGCAGGGCGATGCCCATTTTTTCCTGATCTAATTTTGTCTTTGGCTCAATC
Source organism: Verrucomicrobiota bacterium (assembly GCA_041167085.1). Classification (GTDB taxonomy): domain Bacteria; phylum Verrucomicrobiota; class Verrucomicrobiia; order Chthoniobacterales; family UBA10450; genus DATFCK01. The sequence continues at coordinate 70,328 of JBEEGV010000034.1, read as the reverse complement.
GCCATGGAAATGACGGGGTCCGGAAACGTGGGCGGCTCGAGCAGGATCGGATGATCCTCATCGCACAATGTATCCCCCGTTGTGATGTTCTTAATTCCGACGATCGCCGCGATGTCGCCCGAGTAACATGTGTCAATGTCTTCCCGTTTGTCGGCCTGAATTTGAATCAGTCGTGAAATACGCTCGCGCTTGTTCGTGCGCGGATTGTAAACCGTGTCGCCTTTCGAGAGCGTTCCGGAATAGACGCGGAAGAAAACGAGTTTGCCGACAAAGGGATCGCTCCAGAGTTTGAACGCGAGCGAGCAGAAATTTCCACTATCATCCGTCGCCGCTTCCATTGGCTCGTGCGTGTCGGGCTCCATACCTTTCGCCGGCGGAATATCGAGCGGGCTCGGCAGATAATCGGCCACGGCATCGAGCAGGTATTGCACGCCTATGTTCTTCAAAGCCGAACCGCCGATAACCGGGACAAATTTGTTCGCGATGGTTTGGCGACGAATTGCAGCCTTCAGCAATTGCGGCGTAACCGGCTTTTCCTCGAGAACGACATGAGCGAGGTCGTCATCGAGATTGGAAATTTGCTCTATCAGATCGTTATACGCCTTGTCGACCAGATCGACGTATTCCTTGGGGATGTCGGTCACCTCATAGGTCGATCCCAGCTCATCGCTGTCCGAATAAATAATCGCCTTCTTATTAATGACATCGAGTTGGCCTCTAAGCTGGTCTTCCTTGCCGAGCGGAAGCAAAACCGGCCACGCGTTCGCGCCGAGTTTTTGGTGGATGCTCTCGACCGACATCTTAAAATCGGCGCCGACGCGGTCCATCTTGTTGATGAAGGCGAGGCGCGGAACGTTGTACTTTGTTGCCTGCCGCCAGACTGTTTCTGATTGCGGCTGGACGCCAGCGACACCGTCGAACACAGCAATCGCGCCGTCGAGCACGCGCAGCGATCGCTCCACCTCCGCCGTGAAATCGACGTGCCCCGGTGTATCGATGATGTTGATCCGCTGCTTGATGCCTTCGAACATCTTATAAACGCCTTCCTCCTTGCGCTGCGCCCACGCGCATGTCGTCGCCGCGGAGGTAATCGTGATTCCGCGCTCGCGCTCCTGATCCATCCAGTCGGTCACGGTGGTGCCTTCGTGCACCTCGCCCATTTTGTGGATCATTCCGGTGTAAAACAGGACGCGCTCGGTAATTGTGGTCTTGCCCGCGTCGATGTGGGCAGCGATGCCGATGTTGCGCGTCCGCTCGAGCGGGAACTTGCGATCCGGCGAATTCGGAGTCTTCGCAGCTGATTTCTTTTCCATCGTCGCGGTCGCCATAAAATTACCAGCGGAAATGGGCAAAGGCGCGGTTCGCTTGCGCCATCTTGTGCGTGTCTTCGCGCTTCTTGATCGCGTTGCCCTGACCCGTAGCCGCTTCTTTAATTTCCTGGGCGAGCGCTTGCGCCATCGGCATGCCGCGGCGCTTATCCGCATAACTCACTATCCAACGCATGGCGAGCGAGACCTGCCGGGCGGGTGCTACTTCCATGGGCACCTGATAAGTCGCACCGCCGACACGGCGCGATTTGACCTCCAGACGCGGCCGCACGTTCTCCAACGCCTTGTTTAATACTTCGAGTGGATCGACCGAGTCGGAGCCTTCACGCGATTTGTCGATCGCGGTGTAAACGATGCGCTCAGCGAGCGACTTCTTGCCGCGCTTCATCACGGTGGAAATGAGGCGGGCGACCGCCGGACTCCCATATCGGGAATCGACGCGCTCCTCCTTTTTGTAAACTTTCCGTCGCCGTGACATTTTTGTGTCTGTCCAAGTTATTTTTTCTCTTCCTTGGCTGCGGCATCCTTGCCACCGCCTCCCCCAGCGCCACCTTTCGGGCGCTTCGCTCCATATTTGGAGCGACTTCGCCGGCGCCCATCGACGCCGAGACTGTCGAGCGTGCCTCGCACAATGTGGTAACGCACACCCGGTAAATCCTTCACTCGTCCCCCGCGCACGAGCACGATCGAGTGCTCCTGCAAGTTGTGCCCTTCGCCGGGGATGTAGGCAATCACTTCCTGGCCATTCGTCAACCGCACTTTCGCCACTTTGCGCAGGGCGGAATTCGGCTTCTTCGGCGTGCGGGTCATCACCTGAACGCAGACACCGCGACGCTGGGGACAATTGGTCAGGGCTGGTGACTTCGATTTCACCGCCACCTTGCGGCGTCCTTTGCGAATAAGTTGATTAATGGTCGGCATTTTCTCTAAATAAAAGCCACCCGATACTCCGTTCCCGGGCGACAAAAAAAACCCTGTCAGGCCACGTAACTTATCACGCGCCTGATGGGGTGAGACGCGCAATATAGAAGGGAAAAATACCCCTGCAAAGAATTTTTTGCGCCGGCACACGATACCAAGTGCCATTGCCCGCCGCGTATAAATCCGGCTTGCGCCATTCCCACTCATCACGAAGGTGACGCGCAATGTTCGATTTGATTGCCACCGATGGAACATCGAGAGCGCGCCGCGGTCGCCTAACGACAGATCACGGGGCGATCGAGACTCCGGCTTTTATGCCGGTTGGAACGCAAGGTTCGGTCAAAGCGGTCAGTCCGCGCGAACTGGAGGAACTCAACGCGCAGATCATTCTCGGAAACACCTACCACTTGTTCGTTAGGCCAGGAATCGAGGTGATCAAACATTTCGGCGGGCTGCACCGGTTCATGAACTGGAATGGACCGATTCTGACCGACAGCGGCGGCTACCAGATCTTTTCGTTGGCCAAGCTCCGGCGGATCACCGAAGAAGGAGTCCATTTTCAAAATCATGTCGATGGGATGCCGGCCTTCATTTCTCCGGAAATCGCCATCGAAACTCAGACAGCGCTGGGCAGCGATATCGCGATGGTGCTCGACGAATGCCCGCCCTGGCCGTGCGATTATGATTATGCCGCACGCAGTTTGGAGATGACCACGCGCTGGGCGCAAAGGTGCAAGGAGTGGAAAAAAGAAAACGCTCAACCCTGGATGGTTTCGGGGCCGTCCGAGAGCAGGCGCTCAACCCCGAATGTTTTCGGGGCCGTCCAAGGGCAGGCGCTCAACGTTCAACGTCCAAATGGAGAGCCTATCAACTCTCAACGCTCAACGTTCAACCAACTACTCTTCGGCATTGTGCAAGGCGCGACGTTCGAGGATCTGCGCCAACAGAGCGTGCAATCAATAGTCGAGCTCGATTTCGATGGTTATGCCATCGGCGGCGTGAGCGTCGGCGAGCCGGAAGAAGAGATGATGCGCGCGGTCGAGGCGAGCGAACCGTCGCTGCCCGGGAATAAGCCGCGTTACGTCATGGGCCTGGGGACTCCACCACAGCTGCTTGAATTGATCGGCCGAGGGATCGACCTCTTTGATTGTGTGCTGCCGACGCGCCTGGCCCGCAATGGCACCGCATTCACCTCCATCGGGACCTTGAATCTGAAGAACGCCGAGTACGCCCTCGATAAAAAGCCAATCGAAGAAGGTTGCCAATGCCCGAGCTGCCGTGAATTCACGCGAGGCTACATTCGTCATCTGGTCAAAGCCGAAGAAATCCTGGGGCTGCGCCTGATCACACTGCACAATTTGCATTTTTATCTGGACCTGATGCGTCGCGCGCGCGCGGCGATCGAAAGCCAAACCTTCGACCAGTTTCGCCGTGGCTTCGTCGCCGGGTATAAGACGCGCGAAGAGAAACAAAGTCTCCCCTGAGGGAAACAGCCGAAGCCGAAGTGTAGCGGTGGTTGTGTCAACCACCGAACTAGCATTCAGGTGCTTGGTACAAGCACCTCTACAACTTAGAAGAACACCAGCTCGGGTGACGTATCGGTAATCAACGCCCAGCCTTGGCCTGTGCGATCAGACGCTGAACCTTATCCACATCAGGGCCAACGACCGTGCCAACGAGCTTTCCGGCACGATCATAGATATTGATCTGGGGAATCGCATGGACGTTGTGTTGTTTCACCACGGGCGTGGTCCAATCGATAATGTCGATCTTGCGCACGGCGATCTCCGGATCCGTTTTGGCTAACTTCTCCAGTGTCGGAGAAATCAGCTTACAGGGGCCGCACCAGTCGGCATAAAAGTCGACGATCGTCACATTCCCGGCGGAAAGATGTTTCGCGATATCGACCTGGCCGCCATGGGCGATGACCTCGATTTCCTGGCCTCGCTCGGGAACAAAGGCGGCGCGCTCAACGAAAATGAGAGGAAACTGGCGCGTCCCCGCTGCTGTCGTGACATTGAAACTGCCATTCTCAAAACTGATCGGTTTTCCTTCCTGAGTGCCGTTGTTGCGGGTAATGAATTTTGCCCGCGCGTTCGACTGATCGAAGACGATGCGACGCACGTTGGAGGCGGAGTAATTCGCGTTTTTGCCGTCCGCCGTCCGCGCTTCGAAGCTGTTATTGGCATATTTCGTTACCGTGGTGCTAATCGGCCCGGAACTTAGTTGTACTGTGTCGGCCTTAGCCGCGGTGAAGAGCAGTATTCCGTTAACGAGAGCAAACAGCGTTGCCAATGGAGCCGCGGTAGTCATAGACAAGGTTAAGCGCGAATCGGTGCCGTGGAAACACCTTCCCGGCGGTTGCAATCGAGCCTCGGTTGTGTTCAATAAGACGCTCGCTTCAGACCGTTCCCGTTGTAGCCTCCGCGAAAGCTATCCCATGTTGCTAACTTTACTTGCCCAAGCCGCCGCTTCACCTCCCGCTGGTCCGCTGGGCGGCGGCGGAACCAATCTCGTCGTCTGGATGATAGCCATGATCGTCATCATGTTTTTCGTTGTTGTCCGTCCACAGCGGAAGCGCCAACAGGAACAGCAACGGCTCGTTTCCTCTTTAAAGACCGGCGACCGCGTCGTGACCAACGCCGGGATTCACGGCCTGATCTCGAACGTCAAAGACACGACCGTGATCGTCAAGGTGGCGGACAACGTGAAAATCGAGATGGAGAAATCGGCCATCGGTAGCGTGCTAAAATCGAATGAAAGCTAAGCGTTGAGAAGATCGCGCAATTCGAGAATGGAAAACGGCATGGCCGGCAAATCCCGAATCCGAAATCCCAAATCCCAAATCGAATGACTCCGGCACTGACATTTTTTATTGGCCTCGGTTTGCTGGTCTTGTTCGGGTGGTATTTCGCGACCGACATCGGTCCGCGCAAGCGTCTGCTCGCCGGAGCGTTGGTCCTCCTGCTGGTGGTGTTCAGCATCATGACGATATGGCCGCCGCAGAAAAAAATCGCCCTCGGCCTGGATATTCAGGGCGGAACTTCGTTCCTGATTCGCCTCGTCGGCGGCGATAAGGAAGTGACAAAAGCGATGCTCGATCAGGCGGTGGAGGTGATCCGCAAGCGCGTCGATTACTTCGGAGGTGGCGAACCGGTCATCACGCCCGTCGGGACCGACCGCATTCTTGTGCAGATTCCCGGACTCGATCCGGAGAAGATTCAGGAGGCGCGGGATCAACTTTCGCGCGTAGCCAAGCTCGAGTTCCGCCTTGTCTATCCGGACAACGGAAAGCGGCTCGAGGATATTGATGCCGGTCAGCAGGTGATTCCGCCGGAATACCGAATCGAGACCTACAAGCTGCATGCCGAGGGCAACGAGAAGCCTAAAGAAGAAAGGCTCCTGGTTAAGAAAAAAGCAGATCTGGGTGGAAACCGTGTTTCCGAATCTCACGCTTATTATGGCAACGAGGGGTGGGCGGTCCAGCTGAAGTTCGACGGCGAGGGTGCGAAACAGTTTGGCAAAATCACCGAGGCCAATGTCGGACATCGTTTTGCTATTGTTCTCGATGGCGTGATTCAATCCGCACCGGTTATTCGCACCGCCATCTACGGAGGCGATGCTGTCATTTCTGGAAGGTTTTCCGAACAGGAAGCGCGCGGCCTGGCCAGCGTCCTGGAAAATCCGTTGCAAACACCGGTCGCGATCGAGGAGGAGCGAAGCGTTTCGCCCACACTCGGCATGGATTCGATCCGGGCCAGTATCAATGCGGGGTTGATGGGCCTGGTCATCACCCTCCTCTGCGTGCTGATCTATTATCGACTGGCGGGGCTGATCGCCAGCTTCGCGCTCATCATCAATCTCATCCTGTTGATGGGGGCTTTAACCATGTTCCGTTTCGTGCTCACCCTTCCGGGTATTGCCGGTATCATTCTGACGATCGGTCTCTCGGTCGACGCCAGTGTGTTGATCTACGAACGTCTTCGGGAGGAACTTGCGGCCGGAAAGACCCTTAGGGTCGCGGTGCAGGCAGCATACGAAAAGGCGTTCAGTTCGATTTTTGACGCCAACGTCACCACGCTGATTACGGCGGCCATTCTGTTCTGGAAAGCCAGCGGACCGATTAAAGGCTTCGCCATTTCCCTGACCCTCGGCATTTTAGCTTCGCTCTTCACCGCGCTCATCGTTGGGCGCAACGCCTTTAGCTGGCTGGTCGATACCAACCGGGTCAAGAGCGTCAAGATGCTGCATCTGATCTCTTCCAAGAATATCAATTTTCTTGGCAAAGGTTTTCTTGCCTGCATGGCTTCACTGGCACTTCTCATCGCCGGCGGGAGCGCGTTTTACGTGCGGGGCGACAAAAATTTCGGGGTTGATTTCCGCGGCGGTGATCTGGTCACGTTAAGCACCACGCAGGATGTATCGGTGCATCAGGTCCGCGAGGGGCTGAAGCCATTGCATCTGGACGACGCGCTTATCCAGGAGTCCACCCAGGGCGGCAAGAATTACATGACGATTCGTTCGTCCTTGAACACGAGCGAAAAAATCCAAAAGCAAGTCATGCAATCCTTGCCGAGTGCGGGATTCAAGGTTGAGCGCGCTGAACGAGTTGGCGCCCTGGTCGGCGGCGAGCTGGCGAAAAACTCACTCATCGCCCTGGTTTTGGGCATCGTCGGGATTTTGATTTTCGTGACGTTTCGATTCGAACTTTCTTTCGCTGTCGGAGCGATTGTCGCACTTCTGCACGACGTATTGATTACGGTCGGCGTTTTCTCGCTGCTTGGCCGCGAGTTAACCCTGACCATGGTCGGAGCGGTTCTGACCATTGCCGGTTATTCCATCAACGACACCATTGTCGTTTACGATCGGATTCGTGAAGGACTGGCCAGCGGACGCCGCGGATCGATCGAGCAGATCATGAACGAGAGCATCAATCAAACTTTGAGCCGAACGATTCTGACCAGCACGGTCACGCTCATACCGATCCTTTGTTTGTTTTTCTTTGGCGGCCCTGTCCTGCGCGATTTCTCCCTTGCCATTATCGTCGGCGTGGTGGTCGGCACCTACTCCTCCATCTTCATCGCATCGCCCATTGTGCTCTGGTGGAGCCGCGCACGCGGTGGTGGGAGTTCCCTGCGGCGAGAAGTCACCCAAAGCATGACACCGGTTAAGCCGGTATCATCCTAAATATCTAAATATAAGATATTTAGAGCTACATCGCGTCCATCTGAAAACCGTCATGGACACCCTTCGCCGGCCCGTTTTCTCCCTTTTCCCAACAAAAGTTGACGTCCTAGTCCACCACAGCTAGGCTCCCGCTCACCGTAGCAAGGTAACCTTAAGGAGATAAAGATCGATGCCAGAAGTGATTGTTCGTAAAGGTGAACCGGTAGATCGGGCGCTGAAACGGCTGAAGAATAAGCTGGATGCGGAGGGCATTCTCGAAGAGGTGCGCCGTTTACGCGCGTTCGAAACGCCTTCGCAAAAGAGCCGGCGCAAAGCCAAGGCCAACGCGAAGCGCGGCCGAACAAAATTCCGGTTCAATCCTGCCTAGATTTTGATTGCAGGTTAACTGCCTGTGGGACTCGCCTCGGCGAGTCCCATTTTTTTTATCCATTCCACCCGAGCAGTTTGAATTGGACTGCTGCCTCTTCCGTGCCGAAGCCCGTATTGGATGAACCGACGCGGTGCTCGCTTCCCTATCTATTCACATTCGCAGGCAATACGGAACCCGATGTCGTTGCAGGAAAAATTCGGAACGTTTGATCCGCGCGCCGTCGTCCGCAAACTGTGAAAACGGGATTTCCAGCTGCCACCGCGATGCACTCGTTTTGCTCCACAGGTCGGTCCGCGCGGGTCGAGTTTCGGTGTACCGCGGTACGCTTCAAAGAAGTCGAGGCACCATTCCCAAACGTTGCCGGACATGTCCTGCAATCCGAACGGGCTCGCCCCGAGAGCAAAGGCACCGACCGGTGAGCTTTCGGGATAACCGTCGTCGATCTCGCGGTCGCTCCACGGAAAAACGGTATTTCGATCGGCGAAATTAGCCAGGTCGCCACGCCGATCGTAATTGCCCCATGGGTATTTTCGTCCGTCGGTGCCCCGTGCCGCATATTCCCATTCTGCTTCCGTCGGCAAACGGTACTTCTTGCGTTCCCGGGTACTGAGCCATTGGCAAAATTTGATCACTTCGAGGCTGCTCACATACACTACGGGATGGCGATCGCCGGCTCCGGGGGTGCGTTTCCTTGCGTGGGCCGGGTCGAATGCTTCGTACTGCGCATTCGTGACCGGATAGCGGGAAAGATAGTATCGACTCAGTGTGACCTGCGTCAGTGGACGTTCATTCGGAGTTGCCTCCGGGGCGTCGCTGCCCATGATGAAGCGGCCCGTTGGAATGAAGATCATTTCACCACCAACGGAGTTTTGGAAGTTGATAAACTGGGCACGCTCGGCCGCCTCGTTGATGCCGAACGGAGCTTCCTCAGTGGTTGCAGTTGATTCAGCCTTTTCGGGCTCGGGGCGAGGTGCACTGGGTTTCGGCGGCTCAGGCGCAGCCATCTCATGATTGGATAGCTTGTCCGCCTCGTCCAGGTAGGAATCGACGAGGTCTTCCGCCTCCGTGACATCTATCCCGAGATTTTCCGCCATGTTGACGAACGCGTCTCGTTGGTCATCGGTCATCGAATCGCTGTCCAATCCGCTGAGGCGGAGCATACGGAGAAAGTCTTCCTTGGGATCCATCGACCGGCGTCGACCGGCCCGCGCCGCGGGTGTGGGTGTGGGTCGAGCCGGCGTGGGCGGCGCGGCGCGTGTAGCTCCCGAATCCTTTAACTCGGCTTCGATACAGGAAAGGACCTGCTCTTTGCTGAGGCCGTGTTCAGAGCCGAACTGAATGAGATTTTTCTCAGCTTCAAAAGTCAGGATTCCGTCGGCCAAAGCAAAGGTAATGAATTTATGCAATTCCATGACCGCCTCTTCCTGGAGTCGTGCGGCAAGTTCGTCATTTATCGCCCGACGTCGTTCCGGATCGAGAAGTTCGACGCGGGCCTCGGTCAGATAACGGGATGACTCTTCGAGACCGGGCTGAAGGAGCTGGGCCAGCGGATTGCTTGGTTGATTTTTGAGCGGCAGTTTCTTTTGCCACCACCGCATCAGCTCGCGGCAATGCTCCTCGATGACTTCGTTGGTTGGATTGGCCCGAGGATCCAGACAAAGCCGCTCATATAAATTAGAGGACTTGTACTTGGACCAGCCGTCCCATTTTTGCGGGTCGTCCGGCAGCGGTAGTGGAAAACTAGTCTCGCACTTCACCGTCATTCGATCTTGAGTTCGCCAAGACCGCTGGCCGCTTGTTGGATCTCACCCTGCGCCAGACCCGTGTTGCGCTCGATCAATACCTGCGATCGCTGACCGCACGCTTCGACCGCCACTTCCAGGACCTGATTGGCATCGTACTGGTAGCTCAAATGAACCGGTGACCCTTTCGGCAGGAACGGCGGCAACGTGATATCGCAGATCCCGAGCGGGGTACACTCGCCCGGCAACGTACTTTCGCCTTCGACGATCTTCACTACCGCGCGCGGCATGTTGGCATTGGCCGTGCCGAAAAGATTTTTGGCCATAGCGGGGATCGCGGTGCGTTTTCGGATCATGGGAAAGACATACTCTTCCAGGTTTGTCTCATCCCACAGAACCACGCCCAGAGTGTGCGAGGTGATGTCGTTGACCTGGATCAACCTGCCTTCGCGTGAGGAAAATTGCTGTCGCGTATCGTCGGCGAGCAACTTCTCGCCGGACTCCTCCTCCTCATGCAACATGGACAATGTTGCCTGGATGGCAGCGCCAACCGCAACCGCTTCATCGGGATTGACGTCATTGATGATCGGAACCGGCGAAAGCTCGGAAATCATCTGACGCACCATGGGCATGCGCGTCATGCCGCCGACGAGCAGGACTTTGTTAATGTCAGTCCATTTTATTTTCGCTTCCTGCAGGGTCATCTCACAGATGATTTTGCATTTCTCGACGAGATGACGGCTCAGGCGCTCGAATTCCTCGCGACTTAGCTCGACCTTTGCGCTCTTGCCATGGTGATGCTGGACGATCGTCACGGTGGGCCGGCTCGACAGTTGAACCTTGCCCGCAACGGCGCGGGTTTGCAGATCCTGATAGCTCTGCAGATCGAGCAACGGATTTTCGCCGTGAACCCGATCGAATTCCTCAGCCACGAAGTTCACGATGACATCGTCCCAATCCTTACCGCCGAGACGATGATCGCCATTCGTCGCGACCATATTCAACTTGTGACCTTGAATCCGCATGATCGTGACGTCGAAGGTGCCGCCGCCGAGATCGAAAACGAAAACCGCCTGATCTTGATCAAGCTTGTCGAGTCCGTAAGCCAGAGCGGCCGCCGTCGGCTCGTTCACAATTTGCAGAACATTGAGCCCCGCCAGCTGACCGGCTGTAATCGTGGCCGTCCGCTCCGCATCATTAAAGTAGGCCGGTACCGTGATGACGGCATCGGTGACCGGTTGTTGCAGAAATTTTTCAGCGTCGTTCTTTAGCTTTTTCAGGATCAGCGCCGACAGCTCTTCGGCCGAATATTTCTTGCCATTAAATTCCCGGTGAAATTGCTCCTTCGGTTTTCCCATCTCGCGCTTGACGAAGTCGACAATGTTTTCCGGCTCAACCACCGCGCTGTTTCGAGCGAGGGTTCCCACCACGACATTGGTATTGTCGAAAAGAATAACGGACGGAGTGATCCGTTCGTTTTCCGAATTAGGAATGATCTGCGGCTTTCCGTAGGCATCAATGTGCGCCACGGCGGAGAACGTCGTTCCTAAATCGATTCCGATTGCTTTGCGTTCAGGCATGGCTGTGGAGGAAAGTATGATTTTCGAGGCCTTCGGGTCCCTGCCGCTGAGCAGGTGCAGTTTCCATGCCGGTTCCAGAGGGTAATGCGGACCCTGCTACTCAAGGATTTTCCTTCAAAAAAAAGGCAGATCTCCCGATTCGTCGCCTAGAAGGAGTAAAACCCCTGCCCGACGCAGCTTCCGGCGTCTCCACACCGGCCACGCCCTACACGATTCTACCCGTAGCGCTTCGCGATGACTTCCTCTGGCCGGATCACTCGATCACGCCAGAAAAAGCCGCGTTTCACCCGCATCACAATCCGCCCGTCTTCCTCGGGAAAATCAGCCGGCTCGTAATTTACAACACGATGCAGAGTCCGATCGACGGTCTCCTTCGCTTCGATCTCTTTGACGTCAAATCGGTGCAGAATTTCGACAAGGGAATGAATGGCGTTCTCCAGGTTATCACGCCATTGCGCGATATTACCGCGGCCCTTCTGCGCGGCGGCGCTATTGCGCAGTTGGTCGGCCAGGCTATTCAAATCGTCGAAGAGATGAACAAGATCATGGATGAATGGTTTCTGTAGCGATTCGTGCAGGAAATTATCGCGGTACTTCAAAAGCTCTTCATGCAATGAATCAAACAACCTCTGGTTGACGCTTTCCGTGCTGCGAATGGCCGACAACTGGTCATCGATCTTTCGAAAACGGACCGTCAGATCCTGACCCTTGTTCTGGCCTACTGCCGCGACCAGGTCTTCAATTTTCTTGGCGATCGATTGCTCAAGATTTTTCAAACGGCTATCCAACCCATCGACACTCGGCACTGTCTCGACCGTCTTCTCCTGGGCCATTTCAGGTTGTGATGGGACAACGGCCGTCGGCAAAGACTTTGCCGCCTCCGCGCTGAGCTGCTGCATCGCGGTCGCGAATTCATCAACTGTCGGTTCCAGTTTACTCATGGGACTTTTGCTCCGAAGAAAGTGCGAATCGCTTCCACCAGACCGTCGATATCGTGGCGAGATGCTTCGACGTCGACTTTCAACCCTGAGTCGCGAGCAGTTGTTGATGTTACCGGCCCGATCGTGGCCATTTTCATTCGCTCCGGCCAGGGCAGATTCAGGGCCAGAAAATTCTCCACCGTGGATGAGCTCGTAAAGGTAATGAGGTCGGCGCCTTCTTCCAAAAAGCGACGGCGCGCGCCCGTGATGTCGCGCGTTTCCGGAACCGTGCGGTAAGCCAATCCTTCGTCCACAATTGCACCCAAAACTGAGAGTTCTTTCGCAAGCACGTCCCGCGCCTTTTCCGCTCGGGCGATAAGAATTCGAAGATTCTCGACCCCGCCTTGTTTTTGGAATTCCCGCACAATCGCTTCGGCAACGAAATCGTCCGGCTGCAGGTCGACGTGCAGATGAAAATCCCGGACGCGCTGCGCGGTGGCTGGTCCAATCGCAGCGATCTTCACGCCTCCAATTTCGCGGGCATCATCATACAGTTTGAAAAAAATCTCGAAGAACGCGTTCACTCCATTTGGACTGGTGAAGACTACCCAGTCGTACCCATGCGAGTCCCGAACCAGTTCGGCAAACGCGCGCAAATCAGTCGGCGGCTCGATTCGAATGGTCGGCAATTCAAGGACATCGGCGCCTAACGCCCGTAATTTGCTTGTCAGTGCGCCTGCCTGTTTGCGGGTCCGGGTCACGACGATCCGCTTCCCTGAAAGTGGGCGCCGCTCATACCAATTTAAATCCTCTCGCAGCGACACGACATCCCCGAATACCGCCACCGCCGGCGCACTGAAGCCGGCCTCGATCACTCGTTCTGCAATGTCCTTCAGCGTGCCGGTCAGGGTTTGTTGCCGGCCGGTCGTGGCCCAGCGGACCAGAGCAACCGGCAAATCCTGCCGCACCCCTTTCGCCATCATTTCACGGGTGATGGCATCAATTTTTTCAACACCCATTAGCATGACCTGTGTTCCACCAAGTTGAGCCAAAGCCGCGAAGTCGATGGCGCTTTCCTTCTTTGACGGATCTTCGTGACCGGTGAAAAAAGTGACGTGAGAATTTTGCGCGCGATGCGTCACCGGAATGCCGGCGTAGGCCGGCCCGGCTATGGCCGCGGTGATTCCAGGAATGACTTCGAACCGAATCCGGCTGTCCGCGAGTGTCTTCGCCTCTTCCGCACCTCGGCCGAAAACGAAGGGATCACCTCCTTTTAAGCGAACGACATTCCTTCCCTGGCGTGCCTGCTCAACCAGGAGCGCATTGATTTCGTCCTGAGTGAGCGAGTGTTTGCCAGCCTGTTTTCCGGCGTAGATGATTTCGGCGCTTTCGCGTGCCCAGCCCAGCATCTCGGGATTAACGAGATGATCGTAAACAATGACCTCGGCTTGCTCGATGCACTCTTTGGCCCGCAACGTCACCAGTCCAAGATCCCCCGGCCCGGCGCCGACCAGATAAACCGTGCCCGTTTCTATCTTCCCGTTTCCTTTGCCTTTGTTATCCATTGAGTTGCTGCAACAGCTGCGCCGCCAGATTTTCCGCATCTTCACCGAGACCTTCGACCATTCCCTCGCGCGGAGTCGTCGCCTCCAACGCAAAGACCTGACCGCGCAGTCTGAGGGTCGATCCATTCACGGTGGCCAAAACGCCCACTGGCTGATTGCAATCGCCTTGCAATAAGCGCAGAAACTCACGCTCCGCGCGCAGGCAAAGCCGCGTGTTAAAATCGTTGATCGGCTCCAATAACATCCTGGCGCGATCGTCATCGGCCCGGATTTGAATTGCAATCACGCCCTGTCCGCCCGCCGGCAAAAAGACATCGCGTGGCAGCGCGGTTACAAAAAAATCGAGGCCTTCGTAGCGAATGCGTTCGTCGTCCAGCGACAGAGCAAGCCGTTCCAGTCCAGCCCGCGCGAGCACGCCCGCATGCCACTCATCCTTGGCCAGTTTGCGCAGCCGGGTCGGCACATTCCCGCGAAGATCGACGACCTCCAAATCGGGTCGTTTCCATCGCAGTTGATGCTTTCGGCGGACACTACCGGTGGCGACAATGCCGGCAACAGGCAACGACTCGAGAGTGTATCTGCCCAGCGATACAAGCACATCATCAACCGGGCCGCGCGGCAGCGTAGCGGCAATCTCGGTTCCGGGCGTTGCCTCGCTCGGTAAATCTTTTGCGCTATGAACGGCCAGATCGATATGTCGAGCCGCCAAAGCGCGCTCGATCTCGCCCGTGAACAATCCTTTACGCCCGGCCCGAAGATCGGCCACGGCAGGATGGCCATTCCTCTCATCTCCTCGTGTTGTAATTACTTTCGTCTCGATGGTCAGATCGCCCCACTTCTCGTTTAGCGCCTGCTCAACCATGAGGCTCTGCCTGCGCGCCAATTCGCTGCCGCGTGTCCCGATTACGATCTTGCCGCTCACCGGGATAATCTAGATGGGAAGGTGCGGTCTTCCCCCAGAATTTTCAGATTTGGGAGCGGAAGGGCACCATGATCGCGATCCTCTGCTAGCCTTCCTGTTCTACAATACGGATAGCCGACCTTTCCGTGCAGCCAGACCGCGCCGTTCCACGTGCGAGTGTTTCTTGGAAATTCTGGACATGCTCGGCAATGATCGTTTCCGCCGCCGTGATCTGTTGCCGCCGAAGATCAAGGGACTGTTGCGCGACGGAATGCAGTGCGTCCACGTCGTAAAGATAAACACTGCCTAGCTGATTGACGGCCGGATCGATATTTCTGGGAACGGCGATATCGATGATGAAGAGGGGGCGATCGATCCTCTCACGGAGAATCGGTTCCAGAAGGTCGCGCGTAACGAGGAAGGTTTCGGAAGACGTCGAAGCAATCAGAATGTCAATCTCACGGCACTGTTCGAGCCACTGATCAAAAGCAATGGACAATCCTCCAACCGTGCTGGCCAGCTCGTGAGCACGTTCGATCGATCGATTGCTCACGCGTAAGTCCGAGACGCCGCGTGAGACAAGGGCGCGCACCGTGCGTTCGCTGGTTTCGCCGGCGCCGAGCACGAGAACCTTCCGATCAGCGAGGTTGCCGAATATCTTTCCGGCCAATTCGACCGCGACCGATCCGATTGAAACTGAACCGCGCGTGATCTCCGTATGAGTGCGCACCTGTTTCGCCACGCGAAAAGCGCGTTGGAACAAACGATGAAGATAAGGCCCGGCGCCGCCGTAACAACGCGCACTTTCGTATGCTTTTTTTGTCTGCCCCAAAATCTCGGTTTCACCGACAACCATGGAATCGATGCCGGCGGCCACCCGGAAAAGATGCAGGACACAATCGGTCCCTTCGTAGTGGTAAAATGCTGATGTATCGACAGCCGATCCATCCCGCGTGAGACAATGCGCAATTTGCTCTCTCGATAAACGTTGCTCGGCCGCTCCATAAACCTCTACCCGGTTGCAGGTGTTCAAAAGCAATGCCTCGGCGCACCCCACCTGTCGGAGCAGGCTGGCCGTCTTTTCGTCTCCGGTAAAACGTTCCCGGGTCGCTACGTTGGCGGTCCGATGATTTACTCCTACACAAAAAAGATTCATCGGTCAGTGCATTTGCGCCGCGAACGTAATTCCCCAGAGAAGCGTCAGCGCAGCGCTAAAGCCCAGAATGGACAGGAGGGCCACTCGTTCGGGTCCAAGACGACGAAGGTGTCGCCCGTGCAGAATCGCGGCATAGAGAAGCCAGACTCCGACAGCGCACAAAATCTGCAAACGCGGCAAGGGCTGGCCGACAAAAAAACCGCTGAGCAAACCGACGGTATAAAGCGCGAAGCCCCACCAGAGCAACCGCGTGATGGCAGCAAACAAGTCCGTCAGAGGCGGCAGATGATAAAAAATGGAACGCAGCTGATGGGTCTTGAGCTGGCGTTCCTGCACGAGATACATGACTCCGGCAATACAAGCCAAAGCGAACGCGCCGTAGGCGATGAGCGACATTGAGGCATGGAATTCGAGCCAGGGGTTCGGCGGGACTTTGCTGCCATGCCGGATGTCGATCGGAGCAAGCAAGGCGAATCCCTGCAGCAACACGACCAAGGGCGCCGTGAACGCGCCCATAAGCGAAAGGCGATACGCGGGACCGATCAGCAGGTAAATCAGGGCGACCGACCATGCCAGGAAAACAAACACCTCGAACAAATTCGTCAGCGGACATCGGCCAAGCTCGTGACCGCGCACATAAAGGAAAGCCGACTGAAAAATGAATCCAAGACCGATCGCGAAAAGGTTGAACCACCCCAGCGAAAAAACGCCCGAGCGCAATGAAATCGCAGTCCGCACGATGGACGCAACAAAGCAAAGCGTTGAAACGATGAGAAGCTGGCGATCCACGGGACACCCATCTTAAAAGCCGCGTCAACCAATAGCAACCGCGCCGCCCGATAAGTTGCTGAAACGGACGGGCGCGGCTCCGTTGGCGTTGACCTTTGCCCGGCACCCGTTAGCTTCGCGCCATGTCTCCCGAAACAATCGAAACGCTGCGAAATACGGTGCGCGACGTGCCGGATTTCCCGAAAAAAGGGATCATTTTTAAAGACATCACCCCGATCCTTGGGGATGGGCGGCTGTTTCGAGCGTCGGTCGAACTTTTCCTCGAGCGTTGCCGCGGCAAAGAGATCGATAAAATAGTAGGTATCGATGCGCGCGGTTTTCTTTTCGGATCGGCCGTTGCCTACGATCTCGGGGTCGGTTTCGTGCCTCTTCGCAAGAAAGGCCGTCTTCCTTACAGAACCGAGAGCGCGGCCTACACCCTCGAATACGGTGAAGCGGAAATGGAGTTGCACGTCGATGCCATCGAGAAAGACGAGAAAATCGTCCTCATCGATGATCTGCTGGCCACCGGCGGAACTTCAGCCTCGGCCGTCACGCTGATCAAGAAAGTCGGCGGCGAACTGCTCGAAGTTATATTTCTGATCGAGCTGGAGTTTTTGAACGGACGGAAAAAACTCGAGCCCACGCCGGTGTTTTCCTTCTTGAAGTATTAAATCTAGGCGGCGGCTAGATCCTCCCGTCAGGGACGGCGGCACCTACCACCACTTCCATCTTAATGTGCTGAAACTCGAGCCGGTCGTGAATGAGACCCAGCAACTCCACTGCGCGCGGTTCCGGCATGTGAGCGCAACGCACTTCGATGCGGGAATTTTTGCCGGCGAGCTCCGGATGAGCCTCAGCGAATTCGCCGTCGAGCAGAAACGAAACATACGCATTAAAACGTTCCTGCACCGCGTGTAACCGGGCGTCCGATCCCTCCCACGCATCGGGCTCATTCATCACCAGGACGATCTCGTCTGTTTTGGGATCGTGCGCGATCACATCGATCACGGCGGATGGATTTTTGATGTTTGAAGTTTTAGCCTTCATCTTCAACTGTGGAAATGTGGTTGCCCGATACGGCATATTAATCACGTGGGCGCTGATGGAAAGCGCATCGAGCCAGTTCTCACCCGGCCTGTTGCAAAACAAAAGCTATTGGGGTGACGGCAAATCGGAAGTGGATTTGTACGGCGCTGAGTTCATGCGCGATGGCCAACGTTATCCGTGCGACTTGACCATGATCTTCACACCTAAATTCGTCGATCCACTTTCGTTGGCCGATTCTTCCATGGAACGCGGCGCCGTCCCTGCCATCGAAATGCACGAATTCGCCACCGTGCCCCGCGGTTTGATGGCCGAGCAAAGATCGATCCGCGCGTTGTGGCGGATGGATTTCATGTCGCTGGCGCATATCTCCTGCGCTGGAGCAGATGGCTTGGGCCAGGTCGTCCGGTCCATCGACGAATTACGCGACAAAGACAAAGCCATCTGGCAATACCGCTCCGACACTTACCGCGAGCGCGTCAATCTTCAGGATCTCGACACAGCAAAAGGATTACCGTTTTCCTACGACGAATTACCGCTGCGTATCAGAACGATCGACTTCTCAAAGCAAAATGGCGCTTTTGAAGTGCAACTTCTGCCCAGCCTGCTCGCAACCCAGGAAAAACTCGGCGACTTCAGCCCGGCGAAAATTTCCTGGAAGACCGGCGAACGCACGATCGATATCGACGTGCAGCACGGCGGCGGGAAGGATCATTTTGTGCTCGACGCCAATTTTCCGTTTCTTTTGCGGGAATGGAACGCCGCTGATGGCAGCCGCTTCAAAATGAAGAACAGCCTCAAGGTCGCGTACCGAAACTACATGAAACCCGGCGATCGTGAGCGAGCACTGAAAGATCCGATGCTGCGTCATCCGGACTGATGACGAACGATTGCCTCAGAAAGTATTGAGATTCAGGAGCGCGTCCGTCAAAAGCGATTGAATCGCCGTCCCGCGCGGGTTCATTATCTCCCCGTGGCCAAGAAAACGAAGTCATCTCTTACGCTGCTCGGACGGAGCGAAGCCAGGATTCCCGCCTCCCCGGATAAGGCGCGCCTCGAGACATTCCAGAATCCAGCGCGACGGGCCTATCGCATTCATTTCGAAACGGACGATTTTACATCGCTCTGCCCGATCACCGGTCAGGCCGATTTCGCGCGGATCGACATCGAATATGTGCCCGACCGGCTTTGCGTTGAAAGCAAATCGCTCAAATTCTATCTCGCTTCGTTCCGGAGTGTGCGCGCCTTCAATGAAGCGGTCACCAATCGGATTCTTGATGATTTTGTGCGCGCCTGCTCTCCACTTCATGCAGTGGTCACCGCGCATTTTTCCGCGCGCGGGGGAATTGCTCTGACCGTGCGCGCCGAACACCCAGTCGAACCGCAAACATCAGACCGCGATGGGCGTTGAGAAACGCGCCGTCGTTCTGCTCAGCGGCGGGCTCGATTCGGCCACGGCGCTGGCCATAGCGAAGGCGGAAGGCTTCGGACTGTATGCGCTCACGATGGCATACGGCCAGCGACACCACGCCGAACTCGAGGCAGCGAAGCGCGTTGCGGAATCGATCGGCGTCGAGCAGCACCGTGTCCTCGGAATTAATAATGAAATTTTTCGCGGTTCGGCGCTGACCGACAATTTGGAAGTGCCGAAGTTCCGTTCCGAGAAAGAGATCAGCTCAGAAATCCCCATTACCTACGTCCCCGCGCGTAACACTCTCTTTCTTTCCTACGCATTGGCCTGGGGGGAAACAGTGGGCGCAACCAACATTTTTATAGGTGTTAATGCGCTCGATTACAGCGGTTATCCCGATTGCCGGCCCGAATTCATCGAGGCGTTCGAAAAGTTGGCAAACCTTGCCACCAAAAGCGGAGCAGAGGGTAAACCCTGGGAGATTCATGCTCCATTGATCCGAATGTCGAAAGCGGAAATCATCCAGCGAGGTCTTGAACTGGGTGTCGATTATTCCCTTACCCACAGCTGCTACGATCCATTGCCGGACGGGCGCGCCTGTGGGCAGTGCGATTCATGTCAACTGCGGAGGAAAGGATTTCGCGACGCCGGCCTAACCGATCGGATTCAGTACGCTGTGTAATGAAAGCTCCGATGTTCATGCTCACAAAACACGAACAGCGCATCGTTATATTCATTATGATGGTGCTGGTCGCGGCCGCGATGGCAAATCGATATCGTGATATGCATCCGCGTATTGCTCCGACAAAAGAACAGCCGGTTGGCGCAACGGCTACTCCGTTTCCGTCAACCGACGACGATAAAGGTAGCGGCGACTGACCACAGTCGCCATCTATCGCTTAACCTTCGTCCAGGCCGGGGATGCTGGCGTAACCGACAAAAACCGGCCCGGGCTCGTTATCGGTGGAAGCATGCCGGCCGGCGATTTTGAAATCAAAAACGCTCACGCCAAATCGCGACTGCCCTTTGTAGGTGCGACCATCACTTGATCCGACCATGACACGTTGATTGGTGGCCTTGTCCCGGCCGAGGTAAATCATCGTGTGCGTGATGGCTGGATCACGATCCACCTTGTAAGTCCCGGCCCAGAAAAGAAGGTCACCCGGCTTCAGCGCGTCCAACTCGAATGTGTCCTGGCTGCGTCCGAGCACGGCCTGAAATTTTCCCGCTTTGCGGACCCAGATGTATTGTTCACGCGCGTCCCGTGGGACACTGCTGACGCCACTTTTGTTCAGGACGTAGTGGATAAAACCCGAGCAATCCATGCCGCCCCGTGCCGGATCGGCCGACCCATATTTGTATCCGAGATTCTGCGTCGTGAGGTCGAGTGCCAAATCAAGCACCTTGCGAACGCGGGCCGGGTACTTTTCGTACCCGGAAATTTCCGACGGCGTCAGGGTGACAGTGCTAACACTCTTATTCTGACTCGTGGGCGACGCCGACGGCGAGCCTTTGGCGCTGCGCGGCACCGTCGTTGGAGGCCCGGATGGTGCAGGTTCGGGAGTCTCAGAGCGAACGGTCGCCGTCGCTTCTGGTGATGGAGCCTCCGATGGAGACAGCGATGGCTCCGACGTTGGCGATTCGGCTGGCGAAGGCGACGCCGTGTGGCGAGCTCGAGGCGAGGCCTTCGGTTCTGGCGTTTCGGTTGGCGCAATCGAAGGTGATGGCGAAGGCCGGGCTGCGGGTGTCGCGTCAGGCTTCGGAGAGGGTGAACGTTTCGGCTTGGATGATGCACTTGCGCGAGGTGCGGGTGTTGGCGAATGCCGCTTCTTCGTCGACGTCTTTTTCTTTTTAGACGGCGTCGGCTCAGGAGTGCCGGTGAAGAAATGCTTCACCCTCTTGACGAGAGATTCATCCTGCTCGGTGGCTGAGCGGGCAATGTCTGCGGCACCCAGCGACAGGGCGAGACAAATCAAAATTCGCAGCTTCACATCCATCCTAACGCGAAAACTACGCGGCTAACTCCTGCAAAACAGCTTTATTAATGACCATGCCTGCTTCGAGATTTTCGAGAGGAAAATTCTCATTCGGTGAATGAGCGCGGCAGGTTGGGAGAGCGAGTCCGAGGAGAAGAGTTTCTACCCCGAGGATATTGCGAAAATCAGATACGATCGGAATACTTCCGCCTTCGCGGATAACGGCAACTTCCCGATCAAAGGATTTGCGCAAGGCCCTCTGTGCCGCCTGAGAAAACGGCGCCTTGGGATCAGTCAGATACCACGGACCATTGTGTCCTCCGCTTAGCTTAAGAGTAACGCCGGGCGGCCGATTCTTTTGCAGATGCTGCGTGGCCAGGGCTATGATCTTTTCGGCATTCTGGTTCGGGACAAGGCGAAAGGTTAATTTAGCCATCACATGGCTCGGAATCACCGTCTTGGTGCCTGGCCCTTGATAGCCGCCGCCTAAACCGTTGATTTCAGCGGTCGGACGAGCCCACATACGTTCCAGCGTACTATAACCAGATTCGCCAAAGAGCTCAGGCGAGCCGGTTTCTTTTAATACCTCTTCGTCCGCCTTGAATGGAATTTTACGCCACGCTTCGCGTTCCCAATCCTGTAACGGCGCGACGTCATCATAGAAGCCGGGAATCGCGACATGTCCGACGCGATCGTGCAGACTGGCAAGCATCCGCGCAAGCGCAGCCGCCGGATTGGCCACCGCACCGCCGAAGACACCCGAGTGCAAGTCGATTTTCGGGCCGGTTACCGTGAGTTCCAAAGCGGCGACGCCCCGCAACCCATAACTCAACGTTGGCGTCCGTGGCGCAATCATTCCCGTGTCGGAAACGATTACCACGTCACATTGCAATGACTCCCGATGCTTTTTCAAGAAAGGCGGCAGATTGCCACTGCCGATTTCTTCTTCGCCTTCGATAACGAAGTGCAGGTTGACCGGCAGGTCGCTTTGCTTTTCGATGGTTTCCTGCACGCCGAGTATGTGCGCAAGAATCTGCCCCTTGTTATCCGTCGCGCCGCGGGCAAAAACGTAGCCATCTTTCAAAACGGGCTCGAACGGCGGCGAATCCCAGAGATCGAGAGGATCCGGAGGCTGCACGTCGTAATGGCCGTATATCAACACGGTGCGGCGTCCCTTCTGATGTTTGTTGTGGGCCCAAACGACGGGGTGGCCGGCCGTGGGAACAATCTGCGCTTGCAGTCCAATATTCGTGAGCTTTTCCGCCAGCCATTTCGCGCATTCGTTTACTTTTACCGCGTAGCTCGCGTCGGTTGAGACGCTGGGATAGCGAAGAAACGAATAGTAATCCTGCAAATGACTTTCGCGCATGACCCGGAAACTAGACCAACTTTGCCGCACTTGCCTCTCAATTAGGTGAGTCGCATCGCAAAACGTGTCAACAGTCGTGCGGTGTCAGTCGTCGCGCACATTCGACGCACGAAGTTTCGCCCGCACGAAATACAAAACGGACGCAATCGCGAGGACGATTCCGGCAATCCGCAGGCCGGCCCGGGTATCGTCGCCAACGCTACTTTCGCTAAGCGCCGCTTGGATGAGAATCCATAGGATCGCCAAAATAGTAAGCGCGGGCACGATTTTCATGCCGGGAAAACCAAACGGCTGCCCATCCGCGCGAACGTCCCGCTGCACCAAAAACCAACAGGCTGCGCAGCAGAGCAAATACATTAACAGGACAGCGACATTTGAAAGTACGGCCATGCTTCCAAACGTGCCGCTGATGGACAGGACAAAGGCGATCGAAGCGTAGGCAATAATGGCAACGTCCGGCGAGCGATAGCGCGGATGCACATGCGCGAACCATGAAGGCAGTGCCCCGTCCCGGCCAAAGGCAAAAATCATTCGCGGCGAACTGAGAATGTCGCTGGTGACAAATCCGAACGCGGAGATGGTCGCCCCAGTGAGAAGAATTGTGCGGCCGAAATTGCCGAGGAATTTTGCTGCGGCTTCAGCCAGTGGCGCATCGGGATGGTTGGCCAGATCGCTTCCGAGCGTGCCCTGAGCAACGAGTTGAATCAAAATGTAGATGACCGTCGTAATGACGAGCGCGAGATAAGCTGAGCGCGGAACAGTCCGCGACGCATTCTTCACCTCCCCGCTCGGGATCAAAGCGACTTCGATTCCAACGAAGGCAAACATCAAAAGCACCACACTGTCACCTAATGCCTTGCTGCCCGGCCAGACCGGCCACCCGATATTCGCGGGATGAATGAAGAAGATTCCGGCGCCGATAAATAAAAGGATTGGCAAAAGTTTTGCGAAGGTAACGATCGTGACCGCGCCGGCGCCTTCACGAACACCGCGAACATTGATCAAGACAAGAATGCCGTAAACGAGCGCGATAACGGCAACACGAACAATTGGGTTGCCTAACAGCGGCAAAAGTCCGGCAAGTGAATTTACAAAAACATTCACGACTCCGGCAACGGCAGACACCGCGGTGAGGCAATAAAGAATTCCGGCGAGAAAACCAATGTAAGGGCCAAATGCAACTTCGACATACGCGTAAAGGCCCCCTGTCAGTGAGACGCGGCTGCCCGCGATGGAGACACACGTGACGAACAGGACCATCACGATTGCACAAACGAGGAACGCGACCGGTGCGGCCGGCCCAAGATTTTTCGCGACGAGTGCCGGCAAAACGAAAATGCCGGCCCCGATGGTCGAATTAATGATGTTCGCGGTCAGAGCCGGAACACCGATCGCGCGGACCAGTTGGTGGTCAGTGCGCTCGGCCGTTTTCAGTGCGATGTCGGTCTCGGTCGACATTGCGGCGCATGCTCCGCGATTCAACCTGGTTATACAAGAGAGAGTGTTCGGCAGGGGCATGTTGAGCCCGAACTTGCGAACGACACCTCTCTTCGGCATTCGATGTTCGATGTTCGGCGTTCGATGTTCGATGTTGAGGCGTGCAACGGTCGACACGCCTGCGAAAGCCTGTTTTTGGTCCTCGAGCCGGCCCTACCGCAAGATCATGTGGTCCGGCCATCTGCCCCCCACAAAGTGTAGGAATTGGCTTGTCACGGTGGCCCAGTCACTATATTAGGCGTAAGTTCCGTCGTCCCCGGACGAAACCGGCATGCATCTTCAATCCCTCGAACTTTTCGGCTTCAAATCTTTCGCCGATAAAACCGTTTTTCATTTCCACGAAGGCATTACCGCCATCGTCGGGCCTAACGGCTGCGGCAAATCGAACCTGCTCGACGCAGTGCGCTGGGTGCTCGGGGAACAGTCAGCCAAATCACTGCGCGGCGGCGAGATGGCCGACGTCATTTTTAATGGCACCGATACGCGCAAACCGCTGGGGTTTGCCGAGGTCTCGCTTACGCTGACCGATTGCGCGACCGAGCTCGGAGTCGATTGGCACGATGTTCGCGTGACGCGCCGCGTCTATCGCGACGGAAATTCGGAGTACTTTCTCAATAAGACCGTCTGCCGCTTGCGGGACATCCAGAATCTCTTTGCAGACACAGGCGTGGCCCGCAGCGCCTATTCCATGATGGAGCAGGGCAAGATCGACCTGATCCTGAGCTCGAAACCGGAAGATCGGCGTGCTGTTTTCGAGGAAGCGGCCGGGATCACGAAATACAAGACGCAGAAGCGCGAAGCGTTGCGCAAATTGGAAGCTACCGACGCAAATCTGCTTCGCATTGGCGACATCATCAAAGAGGTGAAACGCCAGATTGGATCGCTGCAGCGCCAGGCAGGGAAAGCGCGGCGTTATCAGGCGTTGTTGGCCGACCTCCAGGTCCTCGACACGCATCATTCCCGCACAAAGCTGCAACAACTGGAACACGAACTCTCGAGTTGCCGGAGCGAAATTGAGCGCGTGAGAGAAGAAGAGCGGAAGAAGCGAAGCGATATCGACAATCGCGAAGCAGATCTTGAAGCACGACGCAGCGCGCTCGACCAGCTGGATACCGAAATCGCAGACGCGCGCGGCGAAGTGGAACGGCTGCAAAGCGAAATCGGTACAAACCGCAGCCGCATTGAATTCAATCGTCAGCGAGCGGAGGAGCTCGGAGAGTTGATTGCCCGTGCCGAAAGTGAGATCGCCACCGCCACAGCCCGGCGTCAGCAGCAGCAAACGCAGATGCAGGACGTCAATGCCCTGATCGAGAAAACGTCGCAACTCGTGGAAACGAAACAAAAGGACGCGGCGCACTTAACCGAACTCGCTCGAAAGTTGCGTGCGACCCGCGACGCGCGCGAAACCGAGTTGCAGGCCCTCCAACTTGCGCTCTCAAAAAGCGAAGGGCGCATCAAAACACTCGAAGATGAGATTGCCGGCATCACCATTCGTCGTGAAGCGACGAGTGAACGTCTGTGCGAACTCGAAGTCGCCGCAGCCGAAGCGCACGAGGAACATGGCCAGGCCGAGAGCACATTATCCGCAGCACGCGCCGCGACCGAAGCGCAACGGCACGATATTGATCAGATTCTAACCGCTCTGCGCGCGAAGGAAGAGGAAGTCCAGCGCTACCGACAGGCCCTGGCGGAGGCCGAAAAAGGTCTCATCACCATCGAAGGCGCGATCGCGGAGAAACACTCTCGCCTGGAAGTTCTAAAGCAGCTGAACGCGGAAGGCGAAGGCCTCGCCGAAGGCTCACAGGCAATTTTAAAAGGTCTTGATCATCCGGCGGGCGCCCCGGAGTTCATTGCCGGCGCGCTGGTCGCGCAGTTGGAGGTAGAGCCTGACTTTGTCCCTGCGGTTGAAGCAGCACTGGGACGAAATTTGCACGCGATCATTTTGCGAAACATCGATGCGGCTCCGGAGATTGTCCGCACGATTACGGAGAAGAAACTTGGTAAGGCCGCAATCATTCTTCCGGACCTGAACGGCTCCGCTATCCGGGAGCAACTGCAGCTGCCGGAGAACGCTCTGGCCTGGGCGATCGATAAAGTGAACGCTCCCGACTCGCTTCGGGCGTTGCTGCAAGTGTTATTGCGCAATGTCGCGATCGTTTCCGACGTCAACCAGGCGATTCGCTTTAAGTCGTCCAATCCCCAGCTGGCCGTTGCGACGCTCGCCGGTGAGTTCATTTCGGTTGAAGGCGTTCTTTTTGGCGGTGTGAGCAGCGAGCGCAAGGAATCACTCCTCGAACGCAAATCGCGCATTGCCGTCCTCACCTCGGAGCACGCAAAACTGACCGCCGACCGCGAGACCGCCACCGGGAAGCGGGACGGAGTGAAGAAAGCCATCGACGAAGCGAACACGCAACTGGACGAAATGCGGGCCAAACACCGGACCGCCGACGTGGCGCAATCCACTGCAGGCAACAAGATCGTGCTGATCGAGCGCGATCTGGCCGGGGCAGCGGACAAGATGAGTGTTCTCGGCGCGGAAAGGTCGACCTTGCGACAGCAGCTCGACGCGGCCGACGGTCGAGTGGCGCAACTTCAGAACGAACTGACGCTGACCCGGCAGTCCTTCGCCGACCAGAACGAAGAGCGCAATGTCGCCGAGAGCGCACGCAAGGAAGCCATCGCGCAGGAAGAGAAGACGATCTCCGAGCTAAACGAATTGCGACTCACCCTCGCCACCGAACAACAGCGTCATAGCAATATGCTCGCTCAGCGCCAGCCCCTTGCGGCACGCGATGCGGAATTGAATGAGACGATTACGGCCCGGCGCGCAGACATTGCTACCTATCAGCGGCGCCTCGCTTTGCAGGCCGATGAATCGAAAGCAGCTGAGGCCGAAATTGAAGATCAGTCCAAGGCGCAGGAAAAACGGAAAGCGGATTTGGGAAGTTTGTCGGCCCAGCGCACAGAGGAGCTGGGGAGATTGCAAGGCATGGAGACCAATCTGCGCGCAGTGCGGGATTCACTGAACGAATTGCACGAACGCAGCACATCGGAGCAGGTGCGAGAAACGCAATTGCAGATGAAGATCGACAATTTGGCCGAGCACGTCATGGCCCGATATCACGTCGATCTTCGCAGCTTCACCCCCGACACCACTGCGTTCGAGAAGACTTTACGCGTGCAATTGAAGGGCGCGGATGGTGCGGCGGCGGCCACGGAAACTGCAGCTCCGGCGGCCTCTTCCGCCACAGACTTGGAAACAATCATCGCGGATCTGACCCAGCGGCTCGACAACATGGGGCCGGTCAACCTGGAGGCCGTCCAGGAATACGACGAACTTGAGGACCGGCATCGTTTCCTCGAGACGCAGAACAACGATCTGACGGCGTCCCGCCGCGAACTGCTCGACGTTATCGCGCGTATCAATTCGACGACGCGGCAAATGTTTATTGAAACGTTCGCTCAAGTTCGCGTGAATTTTCGGGAGATGTTCAGCGAACTTTTCGGAGGGGGCCGCGCGGATTTGTCGCTTCTCGACGAAGGCGATCCGCTCAACTGCGGAATCGAGATTTCGGCCAGGCCGCCCGGCAAACAATTGCAGACCGTGTCGCTGCTTTCCGGTGGCGAACGCACCATGACGGCTGTAGCGCTGCTCTTTGCCATTTACATGGTTCGGCCGAGTCCGTTCTGCGTTCTGGACGAACTCGATGCTCCGCTGGACGAAAGCAATATCAACCGTTTCATTCGGGTTCTCGATCGATTCGTGGCGCAGAGCCAGTTCATAATCATCACCCATAACAAGCGCACCATCGCCAAGGCCGACATTCTCTATGGTGTGACGATGGAAGAGCGCGGAGTGAGCAAGCTGGTGGGAATGAAATTGACTGATCGGCCGGAGGCGGCCGCTGACAGACCTTCAGAATCGCTCGCCGGCCACAGCACGCAGCGTCAATTCGCAATGGCGGAAAACGGCGACGCGGAACCCAAGGCCAGTTTCGCCGCTCGGTAGATTCGGCGTTCTGGGGAGCGCAGGCTGCTAGCCTGCAATCGTCGGCAGCTTGCCGACGATAAATAACCGCGTGAGATGGTTTTCGGCAGGCTGCCGAAAACAACAGGCTGGCAGCCTGTGCTCCCCGGAATCGCGGATACACGCGCAACTACAAAAAATAAAATTTTTTGCGCGTGATTGTCGATCTTGGCTAAAATCGTTGGATGCTTGAGACGGCGGCCCGCAAAGGGAAAAGATCGGCCACAAAGAAGGCGCTACAAAAACCGACGACCCCGGGCGCAACGCATGACCGATTTCTGGAGGCATTTCGGTGGATGCTTCTGGCTCGCACGCTCGAAGACAAACTGGCCAGTCTCTATCGCGGCGGCCAGATAACCGGCGGTGTCTATATCGGCCGCGGCCAGGAGGCGGTCAGCGCAGCGTGCGGCATGTTCCTGCAAAAAGGCGACATTTTCGCGCCGCTGATTCGCGACCAGGCCGGGCGTTCGGCTTTCGGCGAAACATTGGTCGACGTCGCCCGAACCTATCTCGGCTCGCGTCAGGGACCGATGCGGGGTCGGGATGGAAACATTCATCGGGGCCGGCCGGCGGACGGACAGTTGGCCATGATCAGCCATTTGGGCGCCATGATTTCGGTGACCACCGGTGCGTTAATGGCAAAACGCTGGCGTCGCGAAAAGAATTTTGTCGGGCTAACGACTATTGGGGAAGGCGGAATGCAAACGGGTGCTACGCACGAGGGTTTGAATATTGCCTCGGTGGAACAGGTGCCACTTGTAGTCGTGGCCACAAATAACCACTTCGCTTATTCCACCTCTAACGAACGCGAGTTTGGCTGCGCCAACCTGGTGGATCGCGCCATTGGCTACGGATTTGAGGGATACGACGTCGATGGAACCGATCTCAGTCAGTGTCTCGATGTGATTGGCAGTGCGGTGCAAAGAGCGCGGGCCGGCCGTCCTCCCCAGCTTGTCGTCGCCTCCCTCCTGCGCCTCGGCGGCCACGGCGAACATGATGATGCCGGCTATATCACCGACGAGATCAAGGCCGAACCGTTCGCCCAGGATTGCTTGAAATGCGCGGAGAAGATGATTACCGAACGGCAACTGGCTACTCCTGAGACTCTGATCCAGTGGAAAGCAGAAGCAGTCGCCAAAGTGGATGAGGCCGTCTCGATCGCGCAAAAGGAGGCAGCGCCGGACGGCGCGCAGGAGGATTGGTGTGCGCTTTCGGATCGCGAATTGACCGATCATGCGGAATCGGTTGAATGACGAAGCACGAATGGCGAAATCCGAAGGAATGACAAAGCACGAATTCAGAAACAAGTCTTTGCCTTGGGCCGAGCGACATTCTGATTTCGTCATTGTTTCGTCATTCGTCATTCGTCATTTGTCATTCCATTCGCTCCTCTCATGAGCATCACCTATCTCGAAGCCATTCGTGAAGCACAGGCAAAGTTGCTCCGTGACGACGACCGCGTCTTCATTTACGGGCAGGACGTCGGCGGCACGTTTGGCGGAGCGTTCAAGGCAACAAAAGGTTTGGCTAAAGAATTTCCGGGGCGCGTTCTCAACACGCCGATCAGCGAGGATGCAATGGTCGGAACTGCAATTGGCGCGGCGATTCATGGCATGCGGCCGATCGTTGAGATGCAGTTTGCCGATTTCTCGAGCGTCGCGCTCAATCAAATTCTGAATAACGCCGGAACGCACTATTGGCGCACAAACATGCCTGTGCCGATCACGGTGCGGCTTCCGTCCGGCGGGACCAAAGGAAGTGGCCCCTTTCATAGTCAGTCGATGGAATCGCTCTACGCCCATTATCCCGGTCTGATTGTCATGACACCGGGCACGGTGGAGGACGCTTACACGATGTTGATCGAGGCGGTGGCAATCGACGATCCGGTTGTCTATTGCGAACACAAATACCTCTATTATCACTTAAAGGCCGAGAAACTGCCGACCGACGGCCTGCCCGCCGGCAAAGCCCGGATCGCCCGCATCGGACGCGATCTCACCATTGTGACTTACAGCGCGATGGTGCAGGAATCTCTCAGCGCCGCGGCCCAGCTCGCGCGCGAAGGGTTTGAGATCGAAGTGGTCGATTTGCGCACGGTCAAGCCGCTCGACACGGAGACGGTTCTCGCGTCCGTGGCTCGCACCGGACGTTTACTCGCGGTTGGTGAATCTTTCCCGTGGGGCGGCACAACCGCTGAAATCATTGCGCGGGTCGCGAGCGAGGGTTTCCACTTGTTGGACGCCGCGCCCGCACGAGTGAACGCAAAAGACACACCCATCCCTTACCATCCGAACCTTTGGTCAATACATCGGCCAGGAGCGAAAGCGATTGCCGCTAAGGTACGGCAACTTCTCAAGGAATAGATTTATGCCAGAAGTTCCAATCACCATGCCGCAGCTCGGCGAATCGATCGCTGAAGCGACGATTGTCGAAATCAAAGTAAAACCAGGCCAGGACGTCGTCGCCGATCAGGAAATCATTGAAGTGGAAACGAACAAGGCGGTCATGGGCGTGACGACTCCATGCAAAGGGAAAATCGCCAGGATTACCGCGCAGGCGAAAGAGACGTATCCGATAGGTGCGGTTCTTGGCTACGTTGAGGCAAGCGAAGCCGACGCAGCCAACTTCACCAGGCAAGCTCCGCCCCAGCCGGAAGAGGACGTGGCCGAAGAAATTCCAGCACGCGCCGATCAGGAGATTGCGCCGGCGCAAGAAGAGAAAGAAGTGGCGCAAGCGTCTCGCTTGCGTTCGGGAAATGGCAACCGAGACGGTCGCCCCACTCTGCCGGTGCCGGCATCGCTTAAGGGTGCCGGATTCCTATCTCCCCGTGTGCGCGCGCGCATGGCGGAGATGCAGTTAACAGCTGCCGATCTCGCCGGCGTCATGGGAACAGGCGCAGGTAATCGCGTCACCATCAAAGATCTCGAAACGTTTCTTTCACGAATTGACCAGGACAAAACAGAAGATGCATCCGCCATCCGCACCGGCGTGGCCGATGCGATGCGGAGAAGCTGGTCTCGCCCCCTGGCCACGATCGGATCCTCCGTAAACCTCGATCCGGCCCTGCAAGATCGGCAATCGCGTGATCCGAAACCGGGACCCGCACTCTATGCCGTCCGCGCCCTGGCCCTGGCTCTGGCGGAGACTCCGGCCGCGGCGTCGAAGTTGATTGGCGGCAAAATCGCTCAACCAAACTCGATCGATATCGGGATCGCGATTGAAGCGGAAGATGGAATCATCGTCCCGGTCATTCGCAATGCCGACAAGACGTCACTGGCCGATCTGACCGGAAAATATCAGGAGCTGATCGAGCTTGGTCGCAAACGACGCATTTCACCAGACATGCAGGCTGGAGGCATCGCGGCGGTTTCAAATTTCGGAACGTTCGGCGTGGAATGGGGCACGCCCATTCCGCTTCCCGACCAAACCATGATTCTCGGTCTTGGCCTGGGCAAAAAAGTCCCGTCGTGGGATGAAACGAAGAATGAGTTTGTGCCGAAAACCGAGGCCCAGATCACTTTGAGCTTTGATCACCGCAGCCTGGATGGCGGTGGTGGCGGGCGATTGTTGAAGCGTGTGATCGAATTGCTGCAGGACCCGGCAAAATTGTAGAGAGGGACGCGCTCGTCGCGTCCCTGATATTTGGGACGACACCCGCCTACGTCCCGCAGTCGCGGGACTACGGCGCGGCAGGCAAGGTCGTCCCTCCCAGTTTGGCTGCGGCCTGCCTTGCACACCGTGGCCCGTGCCGTACGTTGTGAGTCCAATGAATCCGAGCGCAACAACGATCGATCCCAACATCACGATGCGAGCGTTGCTTGAGCAATTTCCTGGAGCGCAGCGCGCCCTTTTTCGAAAATATCACATCGGCGGTTGCAGTAGTTGCGGATTCTCGCCCGATGAGACGCTGTCCGGAGTTTGTCTTCGAAACGAGAACCTCGATCCCAATGAAGTGGTGGAGCACATCGTGGCCAGCGATGAAGCCGACCGTGCCATGCAGATCGAGCCGCGAGAGCTGGCCGACCGGATTGCGCGCGGTGAAAACGTTTACTTACTCGATGTGCGCACGCGCGAGGAGTACGAGGCAGTCAAAATCGCGAACGCGCATTTGTTCACCCAGGATTTGATGCAGACTATTTTGACAAACTGGTCGCGCGAAGATTTGCTCGTCGTTTACGACCATGAAGGAACACGCAGCACGGATGCGGCCGCCTACTTTCAGGGACACGGATTTGGCAATGTGAAAAGCCTGCGCGGCGGGATTGACGCCTGGAGTGTTGAAATCGATCCGAAGCTGCCGCGTTATGAGTTGGAACAATCATGAGCGCTATCCTCTTTTTGTCATTCCGAGCCGCGTCGAGGAATCTCTATCTGGTTCTCTGTTCGTCTGGCTTCTACAATAATGAGAGATGTTTCGACGGAGTTTATCCTGAGCGAAGTCGAAGGGCTCGACCTGACAAGGTAGCGGCAAGGCGCGCATTTGCTTTGGAATGGACCTAATGAGCGAGGATCTCGAAGCTAAAATCGCTGATGCGATAAAGAATCCGCGCAATCTCGGTGAAATGAAGGATGCCGACGCCATCGGTACGGTGGGCAGTGCCGATTGCGGAGATATGCTGCGGATGTGGCTCAAATTCAAAGAGGAGAATGGCCGCAAAGTCATCGACCGCGCCACCTTTCAATCGTTCGGCTGCCAGACGGCGATCGCAGTGGCCAGCGTGGCCACTGAGATGTTGAAAGGGAAAACAGCCTCAGAAGCGGGCGCGATGTCCGGTGAGGAGTTGGCTGCGCCGCTGGGCCCGCTGCCACCGGTCAAAATTCATTGCGCACAACTGGTCGAGGGCGCGCTGCGGAATGCCCTTGGTACCGACGATAAACAAGCCGTGGCCGAGAAATCAACTTCGCCAACGCTGCTGCAGAGTTTCGCTTCTGATTCGAAGGCGAAGGGAAAAGTCCACGTAGTCTTAAAGCCACCAATCAACACCGATGATTAACGAGCGGCCGTTATCTGTTCGATGTCGATCCGTTCGCCGTTTTAACCTTGTAACAGCGTAACGATTCAACCGTTTTCCATCCCTCCGATCTGTGGCAAATTGATCTTGAATTATGCATGAGAACACTGAATTCACGCTGAGTCGCGATACCGAGGCGGTTCAGATCCCGAGCGGGCAAAAAATAACCATTCCGGTTGGTACTCAGGGTGTGGTCACGCAAACCCTTGGTGGGAGTTATACGATTGCGACGCCCCACGGTTTGTCGCGCATCGCTGAAAAAGATTTGGATGCGCTGGGATTGGAAAAACCAAAAGGAACCAATGGCGCACCGAAGAACACAGCCGGAGACGGTCCGGTGGATGAAAAAGCGGTGTGGGAGCAGTTAAAGCAGGTTTACGACCCGGAGATTCCCGTGAATATCGTCGATCTCGGTCTGGTCTACGATTGCCAGCTGATGAAGAAGGACGATGGCGGCACCAAGGTCGAAGTGAAAATGACGCTGACTGCGCCGGGCTGCGGAATGGGTCCTGCCATCGCGCACGATGCGCAAAGCAAAATTCTGAGCATTGATGGGATCGATGAAGCAGACGTGCAACTTGTTTGGGATCCGCCCTGGAACCAAAACATGATCAGCGAAGCCGGCCGCATGAAGCTAGGGATGGTTTAGTCGTTCACTCGTCCATGCCGTTGCGGCGTAATCCGTCTGGACAGGATTTTGAAAAAATATTCGCGCTGTTCTCGAATCTCTCCGAAACATTTGTAGTTCTCTTGACAGAGTGGAGTGACTTTCTATACTGCGAGTCCGCCCGACTGAAAATTTTCTGCAATTTTTCAGTCAACCGCCACGACCAGATACTTCCATGCCTTCGACTGAAATCATTTTGACCGAAAACGTTCCCGGCCTGGGCGCCGAGGCGGACGTGATAAAAGTGCGGCGCGGTTATGCGCGCAATTATCTGTTGCCCCAGGGGAAGGCCTACGAGGTCACCAAGTCCACTTTGCGCGAACTCGACAATTTAAAAAAGAAACGAGCGGAACGCGAAGCTCGAGAGTTGAATGAAGCGGACGAACTGACCCGGCGCATTGGCAAATTAAAGGTCACGTTTACTCTGGCCACCGGCGAAGGAGGCAAGGCATTCGGATCCATCACCGCGCAGGACATCGTCACCCGCCTCAAGAACGAATTGGGTCATGAGATCGATCGGCATAAGATCGTGCTCGAGCATCCCATCAAAAACACCGGCGAACATGAAGTGACGATCAAGTTGCATCACGACGTGGCGACGAAGTTTAATTTCCAGGTTAAATCGGTGGACGAGCCCAAGGCGGAGACGGAAGACACCGCGGAACACTCGGAAAAGAAACACCGCGCGATTTTCAGGAGAAAAAAAGAAACGCAATAAATGGCAACTCAACCGTCCTCATGGACAGCTGAGAAGCCTCGCAAACAATCGGGCGATGCGCCCGGCCGAGGCTGGCCGGAAAAAAATAGCGGCGCGGGCGAACGCAAGTCGCTCACAAGTTCTTCCCAGGATATTCACCGCACACCGCCTCATAGCGTGGAGGCGGAGCAGGGCGTCCTTGGCTCCATGCTGATCTCGCCCCGCGACACCATCGCGGAATGCGTGGAGAAAATTAACGAGGAATATTTCTACGTTCCGGCGCATCAGACGATTTATACGATCCTGGTTGAACTTTGGAACGCGGGCCAGGCGATCGATCTGATCACCTTCACGCAGGTTCTGCGTGACAAAAATCTGCTCGAAACGGTCGGCGGAGCGTCTTTCGTAACGAGCCTGTTCACCTTCGTGCCGACGGCCGCGAATGTGGGGTACTACCTCGAGATTGTTCGAGATAAATACATTCTCCGGCAGATCATTTCCGCGGGCACCGAAAGTGTCCGGCGGGCCTACGAGGAGCAGGACGAAGTCAATAACCTGCTCGACGAAGTAGAGCAGAAAATCTTCGCCGTCGGCGAGGACCGTTTCAAGGGTCAGATGCTCTCCATGAAAGATCAGGTCATGGAAGCAATCGAGGCGATCGAGAAACTCTATGAGCGCAAGGGGGGCATCACCGGGATTTCCACCGGGTTCGTCGAGTTCGACCGGATGACAAGCGGTTTGCATCCTGCGGAGATGATCGTGATCGCAGCGCGGCCGAGCATGGGCAAAACCGCTCTGGCCATGAACATCGCGGAACATGTCGCCATTAATGGCAAATTGCCGGTCGGCGTTTTTAGCCTGGAAATGAGCAGCCAACAGCTCGTCCAGCGGCTGCTTTGCTCGCGCGCACGCGTCAATCTGCAAAAGGTTCGTGATGGATTCCTGGCCGAGCGCGATTTTCCGAGTCTAACCACTGCCGCATCCAAGCTGGCCGAGGCAAAGATTTTTATCGATGACAGCGCCAGCCTGACCATTCTTGAGCTTCGGGCAAAGGCGCGCCGGCTGAAGGCCCAGCAGGACGTCCAGCTCCTGATTGTTGATTATTTGCAGCTTCTCCGCTCAGCTTCCCGCCGCGCGCAGGAAAACAGGCAGCTTGAGATTTCTGAGATCTCGGCCGGTTTGAAAGGCCTGGCCAAGGAACTCAAAATTCCCATTATCGTTGTCGCCCAGCTAAACCGGCAACCCGAGGCCCGCACCGGCGGCAAACCGCGCCTGAGCGATCTGCGCGAATCGGGATCGATCGAACAGGACGCCGACGTGGTCGGATTGCTTGTGCGACCGGAGATTTACGAAGAAGATGAAGAGGCGCGTGCGGAGAAAGCGGGCGAGGCTGAATTGATCATTGCCAAACAGCGTAACGGCCCAGTCGGCGAGATTCCTCTTACCTTCCTGAAAGAGTTCACGCGCTTTGAAGATCGAGCTCGCAACGTCACCGAGCCGGACGCGTTTTAGACAAGGATTTCTGGGGAGCACAGGCTGCCAGCCTGTGAATCTCGGCAGCTTGCCGAGACCGGATCCCATCGAGCAGAAACATCAGGTGTGCAAAGATGTTGCCGGCAGGCTGCCGGCAACTGCGGGCTAGCAGCCCGCGCTCCCCAGAATCGCGTTTCTTAGCCTACAGCGATTTGGCCGCTTCGACCACATGCTCCGCGTCGATTCCGAACTCCTTCATCACCTGCGCGCCGGGGCCGCTCAAACCAAACCGGTGCAGACCAATCACTTTGCCATCCAGTCCCACGTACTTGAACCAGGTATCAGGAACGCCTGCTTCGATTGCGACGCGGCGGCGACAGGATTTGGGCAACACTTCTTCGCGGTAATCTTCTGACTGCCGCTCAAAGCGCTCGAAACACGGCATGGAGACGACGCGCACGCCTTTGCCCAACTCCTTCGCCGCAGCCAGCGCATGCTGTAGTTCGCTTCCACAGGATAAAATGATGAGACGCAGCTCTCCCTCTTCCTTGCTCGCAACGTAACCACCGCGGGACACGCCCTCACGACGCAATTTCACGTCTATTTGATTGAGCGTCGGGACAACCTGCCGGGTCAGGGCGAGAAGGGTCGGTCCGTCGATCCGTTGCGCCGCTGCGGCAAACGCTCCTGCCGTCTCCTCCGGGTCGGCCGGGCGAATGACATCCAGTTGTGGAATGACGCGCAAACCGCTCACCGTCTCCACCGGCTCATGCGTCGGTCCATCCTCCCCCACTCCGATGGAGTCGTGCGTGAAAATGTAGATGTTCGGCAACTTGGAAAGCGCAGCCAATCTGATCGCAGCGCGGCAATAGTCGGCGAATACCAGAAAGGTGGCGCCCGAAGCGCGCAGAATCCCATGATAGGAAATTCCATTCATGATCGCGCACATGCCGTGTTCGCGAATCCCGAAATGAATGTTTCGACCCTTCGGGTTGTCGCGCGTGAAATCGCCACCGTCCTTGATGTAGTTGAGCGTGGAACCATGGAGGTCCGCGCTGCCGCTGATCAGAAAGGGCATGGCCTGGGCCAGCGGCTGAAGAGCTTCACTGCCCGCTTTGCGCGTCGCGAGCTTGGCGTCAGCTGGAAAATTTGGGATTTTGGCCAGTAGATCGCCCGGCACCTCTCGATCGACGCCCTGATCGAGCAGTTTCGCGAGGTCGGAATTTTTCTTCCGCCAATCCTGATATGATTTTTCCCACCGATCGTACTCGGCCAGCAGGTTCTTCTTGTGCTCGGCGAAATATGCGCGGACCTCCTTCGAGACAAAATAAGGCTCGTCCGGTAATCCCAAACCTTTTCGCGCGGCATCCACAAATTTGGCGCCGGCTTCTCCATGCGCCTTCTGCGTTCCGGCCACCTCCGGAACTCCCTTGCCGATGAGCGTGTGGGCAATAATGAACTGCGGTTTGCCATTATCCCTTCGCTTCGCCACTTCGAACGCATCCAGGAACTGATTCATATCGTTCCCGTCGATTTCCTGAACGTCGAACCCGTAGGCCTTGAAACGCTGCGCCGTATCCTCGCTCTGCGTTGCCTTGGCCATGGCGTCGAGCGTAACCGCGTTCGAATCGTAAATAAGGATGAGGTTATCGAGCCCGAAATGTGCGGCGAAAGCACTCGCCTCGGCAGAGACTCCCTCCTGCAAACAGCCGTCTCCAGCGAGACAAACCACATGCTGATCGAAAATCCTGTGCTCCTCGGTATTGAAACGGGCTGCGCACATTTTGGCTGCCACAGCAATCCCGGTCGCATTGGCCACACCCTGCCCGAGCGGGCCGGTGGTGCATTCCACCCCGGGTGTTTCAAAGAATTCGGGGTGTCCCGGCGTTTTGCTGTGCAATTGCCGAAAGCGTTTGATTTCTTCCATCGGCAAGTCGTATCCGCTGAGATGCAGCCAGGCGTAAAGAAACATGCTGCCGTGGCCGGCGGAGAGCACGAAATAGTCGCGCCCAATCCAACGTGGCTTGTCCGGATTGTGCTTGAGAGCATAACCGTAAAGCACTGCCCCCATCTCGGCGCAGCCGAGCGGAAGCCCAAGGTGACCGGATTGGGAGGCTTTTACCGCATCCATGCATAATCCCCGCGCCTGGTCCGCGGCTTGCGATAGGATCTCGACATTAAGGTTCATAAGGAAAGCTAGCTCTATGACTTCGGATTTGGGAATAAAAGATCAATTTCATTCGCGATGCGCTCGAACAGCGATAGGAATATCGCGATGCAAATGCCGGTAACGCTGGTAAATTTTGAGGTGGATTTAGTCTTCGGTTTGCGATGAATCGGTCATTACTTCTTCACGTGGTCGAGCGCCTGGAAACAGTGGTGGGGAAATTGCCGGCGACCATTCAAAAACCGATTCTCCATGAGCTTACACCGCTCAAGGAATTATTCCTTCAGCAACGTGCGCCTCGCTTTTTGATCACCGGGTCGAGCAAAGCTTCTACAGCAACAATTCTCGCGCAGCTATTTTCGGGGGCCGTTGTCAACCCATCGCGCGCGGACGCGATCGAGGGTGGGTTGTGGCGGGACTTCGAACTGGCCGATCGCGGAACGATCTCCGTGCTCGATGCGCGCGACGAAGCCGACGTTGCGCCCGCAATGGCAATTGAGCGCGAGCTGGAGAAAGAACCGGCCGATATCATTTTCTTTTTTGAGGATGACGATCGGCGCAGGATTCGGAAAGGATTAGTTGAAAACGTAGTCAC
Source organism: Verrucomicrobiota bacterium (assembly GCA_041167085.1). GTDB lineage: Bacteria > Verrucomicrobiota > Verrucomicrobiia > Chthoniobacterales > UBA10450 > DATFCK01. The sequence goes on along the minus strand of JBEEGV010000034.1, from coordinate 31,952 downwards.
GGTTGTCGGTTGGAACGATCAGTCCAAGCCGCATACCCCAGTCCTTGGCGTCGTATTCGCGCAGCTGCCAGCGGCCGATGGGCGCGGTAGCGGCAGCGAGGATAATGCCGCGGCGCGGGCATCGCGCTTGCAATCCGATCTGGCGTCCGCGATCGAAAGCAGCGGGCGTTTTGTTCGAACATTCACGGTTCGCACCTCCTCAGAATTCGAGTCCGATACTCAGCCGATCATCTCTCTGGTCGCGAAGTACCTCCCGAATGAGGCTCGCATTGAAATGGCTCGCATTTCTGGTGACAGAGAAACTCAATCTGAGATTGCCCAGCTTCTGGTCAAATCGACCACCGCCATTTGCACGGCAATCGGCGCGCAACCGATCCCTTTGGCCGATCTCCCAATTCTTACCACGCTTCAACTGGTCATGGTTTCGGGGATCATGTACCTCAGCGGACGGGAACGGAGTTTACGCGCCGCGACCGAGTTCGTTGCCGCCCTGGGCGCAAATGTCGGTGCCGGCATGCTTCTGCGGGAAGGTACCCGGGCAATTTTGAAGTTCTTTCCCGGCTGGGGCAATCTCGTCTGTGGAATGGTGGCCGGGGCAGGCACCTACGCCATTGGGCGGGCAGCCATTGCCTACTTTTTAGAGGGAGTTTCACTGAAGGACGCGCGCCGCACCTATCTGGCAAGCAGGAGGAAGCGCGCCCGCCCGGCATTGATGGGCCAACGCCGCCTCGCAATAGAGCCTTCCGAGAGTCGCCCGCCTCGCCGCAAAGGCCCGCGGCTACGACGTTGAATAACTTGTGAACAACTTGGGGCGCCTGAGGCATTTTGTTCACACCTATTTGTGAACAGAATCGCAGTTTGCTGACCTGGGCGGCCCGGTCTCCTTCTCGCCAAATGAAGCTATCAGAGACCGTCGCTTTACTACGCGAAATTCATGTTGCGCCGGTCAAAAGCCTTGGTCAAAACTTCCTGCACGACCGCAATCTAAGCCGTTGGATTGTCGCCGGGATTGGCGCGACATCGGCCGATTACGTGGTGGAGATTGGGCCCGGGCTCGGCGCTCTTACCACCTTCGTGTTAGAGACAGGCGCGCGTGTTCTGGCGATCGAAAAGGATGGACGTTTGGCGGATTTTTTACGTTCGCATCTGACCGACAAACGTCTCGAAGTGCGGCATGAGGATGCGCTCGAGTTCGATGTTCGCACGCTCTTCGCCGAGCGAAATGTGAAGTTACTTGGAAATCTTCCTTACTACATTTCGAGTCAGCTACTCTTAAAGTTTCTGGAGTATCCCAGTCCTATAACGCTTGCATTGTTGATGTTACAGAAGGAAATGGCGGCCCGTCTTGCCGCTTCTCCATCGTCCAAGGATTACGGCGCGCTTACGCTTCTCGTTCAAATTCACTATCGCGTCGAAGCGCTCCGAACAATTCCAGCGACCGTTTTCATTCCGCGGCCCGACGTCGATTCCGCCGTCGTTCGCGTCACGCCGCGCCGTGCTGACGAGCTTCCGGAATGTGACGACAATCTTTTCGCCCGGCTCGTCCGGCGCGGCTTTTCGCAGCGGCGCAAGCAATTGGGAAAATTGCTTAAGGAAGATATTGCCGATTGGACGAGCGCAGCCGACGCCCTAGGGTTCGAGCGCCAGGTGCGAGCTGAAGCCTTGTCGCTCGGACAATGGATCGCACTGACTAACTACGCGGGGCCTTTGCCGCCTCCGGACCCGTCCCGGGAGGGTGCCAAGCGCTTTCCGGTGGTCGATGAGAACGACCTTGTCTTGTACGGTGCGCCAAGGTCGAAAGTACATGGGAATAACTTGCGCCACCGGGCCGTTCACATCCTCATTTTCAACGACGCCGGGGAGGTCTTTTTGCAAAAGCGATCGCACCGGAAGGACCGGCACCCGTTGCTCTGGGATTCAAGTGCTGCGGGTCACGTCGATGCCGGGGAAGAGTATGACGCTTCCGCCCGTAGGGAGCTCAAAGAAGAGCTTGGCATCGAGGTCCCTCTTGAAAGAGTGCTAAAACTGCCGGCCTCGAGCCGGACCGGAGAGGAATTTATCTGGGTCTATCGCGGCCAGTACACGGGAGATTTCCGGCTAGATCGCACAGAAATCGAAACAGGTCGTTTCTTTCCGCCCGATGTCGTCAACGGCTGGATCCAGGCCCGATCCACGGATTTCGCCCCTGGTTTCCTGGAATGCTGGAAAGCCTATGGCGAAGCGAACCGCGGCTAACGGCGACGACGCTTTGTTTTCCGACCCGCTGGCCAGCGCGCCGATTTCTTCGGCTTCGAGACGAGAGCCAGCCTCGTTAAACCAGCCATGGCGCTACGTTTGAATTTTCGGGCAGCGCGGCGGGCTGCTTCCTTTCCGCCGTAAACGGAATCGCTAAACATCTTGGTCACGGCTTGAGTCCCGCGAATAAAATGAACTTGAAATCCGTGCGTCTGTTTCTTGGCGCGTTTCTTCGTATCAATACGCCGAATGTTTGATTCTGATTGTGGATTGGGACGTCGCATAAAGTAGTGGGAATTAAATGCAGGGTGAGCCGAAATCAATACATCACTGTTAATTATTATTATTACGGGGTGAGCAGCAGATCCGCGGGTGGCAAATTCCAAGCCTGGCATTTCTTTTCATATTCCGCCCGAGGAAGCAAAGCATAACAAGGATGCCGCGCAACCCGCAGCCACTTGATCAGGCGCACGAGATTTTCTTCGGCCATCGTCGTGCAACCTGCCGTTGGGCGAGTCACGCCCCGTCGAATATGAAAGAAAATCGCGCTGCCTTCCCCCGGTACGGCCGGATCCGAATTATGGCGAATTTCGACCAGCCAACGATAGGCAAAGTCATTATGCCGCATCTTCTGCTTTTCAAACCAGGGGGGCGGATGAGCCGGGTTTTCGATACTAACGAAGCGGTTGTAATCGGGACTGGTCATGTCATCCACCCATGCATCCGAAGCGGTCACCTGATGAAACGTGTAATCTGCGCCCGACGGAAGATGAGGATCGTAGGTATAAATTTTTCCGATCCGAAACACTCCAGCGGGCGCGCGTCCGTCCCGTTCCTTCTTTCGGAGCCCGGCTTCACCCTGACCAGCCAGGCCCGTTCCCCAGGCTATGCCATGTTTTCCGAAAAGCACGGGGAAGCCAGAGCCGGCCGAGGACCACGGTGAACGCGCTTCGGCCCGCTCAAAGAGCTGCATGCTGCCCTGCATCGCATCCCACCCAGGCGCCACCGCCACGATCAGTTGGGTGCAATCGTTCGGGACCCCGTCGGCATAAGCATTGCTGACCAGCAGGAGCAACCCCAACCCCATGCCTCGGCGAAATGTCGCAATAAACATTGCCAGACAGAGACGCACCTTCTGCGTCTCCTGTTCAATTTCATTTTAAGAGTGAAGAAACACTTCGCTGTTGTCCTCATCGTGTTGGGGGTCGTCGCCTGCTATGCCCCGGCGATCCGCAATGGCTTTGTCTGGGACGACACCGCACTTATTTTGCGTGACCCCCTGATTCGCAGCTGGCGACTGATACCAGAGGGTTTTAACCACTATCTTTTTGTTGATGCCACCGCGTCCGATTTTTACCGCCCTCTCCAGCGCCTCACGTATACCGTCGAATATGCCTTATTCACGGTGCGCCCGGCACCGTACCATTGCACAAACATTCTCCTACACGCGGCTGCGGCGGTGACACTCTTCTTTTTCGCAGAAGCGCTCCTGGGAGCGTTCGGCCTGGCGGCAGCCAGGAGCCGGTCTATCGCATTCCTCGGAACGATCGCCTGGGCAGTCCATCCTATCCACAATGCAGCGGTCGATTACGTCTCCGGACGCGCTGATCTGCTCGCGGCACTCTTTGGCTTTGGCGGCTGCTACTGCGCCTTACGCGCTCTTGGCGAGTCAGGCGGCCGCCGGCTCGTTTTTCTCTTTGTTGCCGGATTGGCATTTCTGGCCAGCGCTTTGAGCAAGGAAACCGGATTGATGTTTCCGCTTCTGGCCGGCGTGCTTCTGCTTCTCCTGCAGCAGCGGGTGGCGGCGATCCGAATATTCGCGATAACGATTTTTGTCACAGCCATCTACTTGAGTTTGCGCCTGGCCGCAGAGCACAACCCGGCTCCAAGTTTAGGCGCGCCCGCCCCGCTGTCTGCACGTCCCATCACCATTGCGCGCGCTGTCGCCGAATACACCGGCCTTGTTCTGATTCCGTTTAATCTTCACATGGATCGGAGCGTGCAGAATCCTGGAGCATCCGACGCGAATATTTCAATCGCGGCATGGCGCGAATTGCAAACCCTTGCCGGCTGTTGTCTCATTGCCCTGCTGGCGTGGTGCGCCGTCCGGGCACGCAGGCGCGACCGCGTTGTCTTTGCCTTGCTGGTGCTCACGGCGCTCAGCTACTTACCGGTTAGCGGCGTGCTGCTCTTGAACGCTTCCGTTGCGGAGCATTGGATTTATGTTCCTACCGCCTTTCTCTTTTTGGCTGGAAGTGCCGCCGCCTTCAAAGCGGTTGAAACAGACAGCCTGCCCCGGGCATTGTTGCAAATGTCCCGCGTCGTCTTCGCCTGCTGGATCGGATTTCTCGGGAGCAGAACCTTTCTTCGGACTTTTGATTGGAAAGATCAGCGAACGTTTCTGGAACGAACGATCGCGAGCGGAGGCGACTCGGCGCGCATGCTGATCAATCTAGGGGGGCTTGAACTCAGCGAGAACCGGCTTGATTTCGCGAAAAAGGACCTGCAATCGGCCCTCCGAAAAGAGCCAGATCAGCCTCTGGCCGTTATCAATCTGGCTGCCGTTGCTCTGAAACAAAGTGACTTTCAAACCGCGCGCGGTTTGTTGGGGCGTGCCACGCACATGCCTCTTGTCGAAGCGGAAGCACATGAGCTTCTCGCGGTGCTGGAAAACAAAGAGAAAGGCGAAGCGGACCTGCTCCGGCTGCGGTTGGCGGCTCACACCGGCGCCTCCAACTGGTCGATCGAAAAGCGCTATATCAGAGTACTCGCGGAGACGGGAGCAACGGTGGCCGCGATTCAGGAGTTAAGGAATTGTCTGCGCGGCGAGTGGTATCGGGCGGAAAGCTGGCAATTGTTAAGCCAGCTCCTGCAAAAATCCGGGCATCCCAGAGAGGCTGCCGAAGCGCTGGCCTGCGCCAATACCTACGATAGTCACCTCGCCGCGCGGCCGCTGCCGTTGTAAAGGCGATTGGCTAACGAGGCGGCACGGCCGAAACCGGCCAGAAGAGCGAATATTTGTTTGGTGCACTCTGAATAACTCAGATTGCCAACCGTCTTTCAAACAACATATGAAAACATTAATTCCATGCGGGGCAGCATTGGCCATTCTGGGTCTGACCACTGCCTCGATCTTCGCGCAAACCCAGAGTTCAACGTCCACTACGACGACAAATTATATTCAAACAAGCAAGCTCATCGGGACGAAAGTCAGGGCTTCACAAGGCGATGAAATTGGCGAAATCAAAGACGTCGTGCTCGATCAGAATGGCTGCATGGCCTACACCGTCGTGTCGACGGGCGGCGTGGGCAGCCGCCTGAGCAACTCAAGCAAGACTGTCGCCGTCCCGTGGTCAGTCTACTCGACAACGTCCGACCCGCGGGTCATGACCGTGCGCGTGGAGAAGGAAAAGATCTACAGCGCGCCGGCATTCGAATATTCGCGGATCAATGAATATTCTACCTCCGGCTATATTAATAACGTCTATTCCCATTACGGAGTTGCTCCAACGATGGGGATCGGAGTCGGAGTTTCAACCGGCGGCGGAGTTTCGGGCAGCAGCACAACCACAACCGGCGTCGGCACCACGACGGGTGTGAATGCAACGACGGGATATAATGCTTCGACCAACGCCACCGCGACGGCCACGCCTGGGGCGACTCCTTCCGCTTCACCCTTGGCCAGCGCATCTCCAGCGGTCAGCGCCACGCCTGCCGCGACCACGGCTGCGTCGGCCACCGTCACGCCAAATGCCACAGCAGCCTCGGCTAGCGCCACTGCGGCACAAACCGGCGCTACTGCTACTCCTGCTTCTTCGCGTTCGTCACGCAGCGAATCTGCCGATCGCGGCGAATCTTCTGGTGGCAAAGCACACAGCGGGATGACCCCTGCGTCTTCACCGCGCCGTCGAACTGAACCCACGAGCGAAAGTGCCGCTCCATCCAAGTCCGAAAGCAGCGCTTCCCCAAGTGAAGGGAAAAAAGCGCGGCGTCACTCGAGTCCGGAAGGTTCGAGCGAGGCCAGCCCGACACCCGGCGGTGGTGATTAATTAGCCGCTACTTCGCGGTGTTTTTTTCAGAACCGCAGGAGCCGCCAACGGTTCCTGCGGTTCTTCTTTTTCGAAGCCAATTTAATTTGCGGGGCTTGCCTCTTCCACAACGGCGGTATCGGCCGGGAGATATTTCACGCCCATGAGCCACACAATGCCTCCGATGAAGATCACTCCGGACACAAACAAAAAGGCCATATGCATGTTGGTGTGCCCGCCGATGTAGCCCAGCATCCAGAACGCCTGCACATCGCCCAGAGCGTGAACGATGAAGATATTAAAGGCAAACGCCGTGGCCCGTACCGCCGGCAGTGACACATTGGCCAGAGCTGTATTGGCCGGTCCTGTGTTCAAAAACAGAAAAAAGATGGCAAGAAACATGGAGATCCATGCTGCCGGAAAAGGAATGTAAAGGCTGGAAACAAAAATCGGGGCGGCGATCAGCATCCCGATTCCTGAGACCCAGAAATAGGAGCCGGGAACACGGGATCGAAGTTTGTCGGCAACAATCCCGCCCACCAGAGTAGAGGACAAACCCGCCACCACCGTGATCAACCCGAAAATGGTCATCCCGAGAGCTGGAGTTTGATTTCGGTAACGCAGGTAAGCTGGTATCCAATAACCCAGACCTCCGGCGGCGAATGTCATCAATGTTTGTGCGCCGCAATTGATAACATAGGAACGCGTCCGGAAAAGCCTTGCATAATCCGCAAGGCGGCCCGTCGATTTTTGAATCAAGTGATGGCCTACCACGCGCGGATCCCGCTGCCAGAAACAGAGCAAACCAAGGACAAGACCGGGGGGCGTGACCAGATAAAACGCCCAGCGCCATCCCAGGTGGCCGCTGATGAGGCCGCCCAGGACATATCCGAGCGCGCTGCCGACCGGTATGGCGGCACAAAAAATTGCCATGATTCGCCCTCGCGTTGCGATCGGAAAGACATCGGCCAGGATCGTTGGCGCCGCGGGACCATATCCCCCCTCGCCGATCCCGACAAAAATTCGCGTTACGAAAAGAATGGTGAAAGTCGCGGCCAAACCGGATCCACCGCTGGCCAGGCTCCAGACGATGACGGCGGTGCCGATAATGACCCACCGCGAGATCCGGTCTGCAAGAAACCCGAGGATCGGCGCGCTCAACATGTAAGCAACAAGAAATGCGGCACCGAGCAGGCCGGTCTTGGTCATCGCGTTGACATCGCCCGCGGCGAAGAACGTAGCGCGGATATCCGGCTCAAGGGCCGCCAGGATCTGGCGGTCGATGTAATTGAACAGATTGATCGCTAACAGCAGCACCAGGGCGGATCGCGCGGCTGTGTTGGAGACTGATGGGGAACCAGTTCTAGGCACGGAATTCTCGATTGCAGATGGCAATGGTATTGTAAATCATAAATCGTGATTGGTTCGTCAACCAGACAACGGGCGCTTTATTTCCTCGGCTTATCAATTGGCAGGGCAATCTATCGCGTCACTACGACCGGGCGTGACCGGTTGCCGGACGGCGGCTTCCTTCTCCTGCCCAATCACATATCTTTCGTTGACGCGGTGGTTTTGCAGCTCGCATGCCCTCGTCACATTCGTTTCCTGGTTGATGAGTCCTTCTATCGGAAGCCACTTTTACACCGAATCCTACAGCTGGCAGGCTGCATTCCAATTAGTTCTCGAAAAGCGAAGGAAGCCGTGCGCGCCGCGGCCGCCGCTATTGCCGCCGGCGATGTTGTTTGTCTCTTTCCAGAGGGACAACTAACCCGATCGGGCACGTTGCTTCGCCTGCGGCGCGGGTATGAGCTGATCGCACGGCAGGCCGGAGCACCCGTTGTCCCAGTGTGGCTGGATCAGCTTTGGGGATCGATCTTCTCGTTCCAGGGCGGCAGATTCTTCAAAAAATGGCCGGCTCGAATTCCATATCGCGTCTCGGTCGCCTTCGGCAAAGCGCTCGCCGCAGGCGAAGCCGACATTGCCACAGTGCGGGAGGAATTGCTCAAGCTTGGAGAATTTTGTTTCAGTGGGCGACCGTCTCTGAATCGACATCTGGCCGATGCCTGCGTTCGAGGATTGAAGCACAAACCATTTGCCGTCGCTCTCGTCGATGGGCTCGATCACAGCGTCCTCAGTGGCGGCAAGCTGCTGGCTGCCGCCATAGCCCTAAGCCGCTATTTGCGGGGCGAGTTCAAGGATGAACGCATCGCCATTGTTCTTCCCGCGGGCAAAGGCGCAGTCGTGGCAAACCTCGCCGTGGCGCTGGCGAGTAAGGTTCCGGTTGGGCTCAATTTTACGAGTGGGCGCGCCGCCATTCAGGCGTCCTGCCGGCGGGCTGATCTGCGGGTGGCGATTTCCGCAACTCCGTTCATGGAACGCCTACCCGATTTCCCATGGCCCGAGCGCGTTGTGAAATTAGACGAGGTGATGCCGCAACTGAAAAAGAAGATCGCCCGGTGGTTTATCATTTCGCTTCTGCTGCCAACCGGACTGCTTCTGCGCCTTCTGAAAATATCCAAAACGGGCGGACACGCCGAGGCGGTTTTGCTTTTTACCAGTGGCAGTGCGGGCGAGCCCAAAGGCGTGGTTTTGAGCCACCGCAATCTTCTTGGCAACGTGGCCCAATTTAATGCCCTGCTCGATGCCACCCCGGAGGATGCAATTCTCGCGTCTCTCCCATTCTTTCACAGCTTCGGGTCAACCGTCACCCTTTGGTATCCGCTCATCGAAGGGGTTCGTATTGTTACGACGCCCAATCCGCTCGAATCCGCCAAAAACGCGGAATTGATTGAAAAATATAAGCTCACTCTTTTGTTGGCCGCGCCAACTTTCCTTCGTGGCTATCTGCGCAAAGCCGAACCGGAACAATTTCGAAGCCTGCGCCTGATCATTACCGGCGCCGAAAAACTCCCGATGGATCTGGCGGAAACGTTCGAGCAAAAATTCGGCAAACATGTGTTCGAAGGATACGGGTTGACCGAAACGGCGCCGGTCGTGAGCGTGAACCTACCCGACCCGGTGTCGAAAGCACCTGGAGATGAAGTTCAACCTGCCAGCTGCGTTGGCTCCGTGGGAAAAATGGCGCCGGGAATTGCCGCCGAGATTCGCGATGCTGAAAGCGGTCGCAAACTTTCCCTGCACGAAACCGGAATGCTCTGGCTGCGTGGTGTGAATATTTTCCAGGGATATCTCAAAGATCCGGAACTTAGCGCTGAAGTCCTGCACAACGGCTGGTTCAAGACCGGAGATATCGGGCGATTCGATGAGGATGGATTTCTCTATATCGAGGGCCGGCTTTCGCGTTTCTCCAAAATCGGCGGTGAAATGGTGCCGCACGAATCGCTCGAGCAAAAAATTACCGGGGCGCTCGGTCTCGATGGCCAGGCGGAGAGAAACATCGCCGTGGTTGGAGTGACGGACGCGAGCAAAGGTGAAGCAGTCATTCTTCTCACCGCTGTGGAGGTCGATCTGGCGTCTTTGCGCGACAAGCTTCGTCAGGTCGGCGTGCCAAACCTATGGATTCCGAAAACGGTTCGACGCGTAGAATCCATTCCGCTTCTCGCATCCGGCAAATTGGATTTGGCGAAGTGCAAAGAGCTCGCCGCCGGGCAGGCAACTACCCCGGCTGTCTGAGCGCGGACATTCTTGGCGAACGGTTATGCAGTCATTGTTTCATCGGGCCGGAAACCACGTAGCGCGGAACTTGATGAAGTTCCTGTTTGGCTCGGTGGGCCGAATCCACGTCGTCGGTCGGCAACACACGAATCTTGATGGTGGGTTTATCCTGGCCGCAAATCACATTAGCCATTTTGACCCATTCATCATCTCCGGTGTGATCAAGCACAAGATCGACTGGATGGCGATGGCGGAATTCTATGCGCAACCCCTGCTCGGGTTTCTGTTGTGGACGGTCGACGCGTTTCCAAGCGAGCGCGATCGCGCTGATTTGAAAACCATTCGCACCGCGATCGACCGCTTGAAACGCGGTCGTATCGTCGGCGTTTTTCCCGAAGGCGGCATTCGTGACGGCGCTCGATCGCTTTTGCAGGGCGCGCCCTTGCGACCGGGCGTATCAGCACTCGCTCAGATTGCCCAAATGCCCATTTTGCCGTGTATCATTCTTGGCAGCGATCGGTTCTACGCCAGAGGGAACTGGCTTCGCTTTCGGGGCACGCCGATCTGGATTGCATTCGGCGCTCCTATTTTTCCGGTTCAGAATCGGGACAAAAATGACGCGCGCGCTCGGATCGCGCGGCAATTAACCGGGGCATTTGGGACCCTCTACGCTGATCTGCAGCGGAACTTTGACTTAAAGCCTAACGATCTTCCGCAGCCGCCAAGGGAACGAATGCGGCAGCACAACGGGTCGGTGGACAGCGGAAGCCATCCGTCTCGGTTTTCCATCGTCCCCCGCATGACTGCTTTGGCGGTGGACGCGGGGATGTGTGCGTCAATGAATTTGCTGCAATCACGTCAGCGATTAAATCCCGATTCCCGCGCCGGAATGGAACGGTACGTGGTCGAATGCGAACGGCTTACCGTGCATGATTATTACGCTGCACCGCGCAACGAAGAGCTCGTGGCCGCAATTGGAAGTATCTCGGATTCCGTCGTGACCTGGCAAGGACCCGTCCACACAAAATTTCCCGAAAACGACACCGCGCGCGCTCATTTTTTCCGATGCAGTCGAGGTTGGTCTGCCCCGACCGTGCTGATGTTGCATGCCCTCATGTCGGTGCGCGATGCCGGTTACAGGCGTTGCGCGGCCTATTTCAATGCTCTCGGCTGGAATGCGTGTTTTGTGCACCTGCCGTATCATTATTCGCGCGTTCCGGCGAAGCATTGGAACGGCGAACTCGCTATCACGGCCGATCTCGTGCGCAATGCGGAGGGGCTGCGGCAGGGCGTCACGGAATTGCGCCAACTCATGGCAGCACTGCGCGAGCACGGCAGCGGCGAATTCGGCGTGCTCGGCACGAGTTACGGCGCGTGGATCGGCGCGCTCCTGGCCACGGTCGAACCGGATTTCCGTTTTCTGGCCTTGATGGCTCCGATCGTGAACGTCGAACACGCTATCTGGGAGAGTCCGGCCACAGCCTTCATGCGCCGTGAACTGAATCGGGCCGACATCGGAAAATCGCTTGTCGCGCGCCACTTTCACCTTAGTTCGCCGCTGCATAACGATCCTCTCTGTCGCGCAGACCGGGTTTTGTTTGCCGCAGGCGAGTACGATCTGATTGCACGGCCATCGGATATTGAGCAGCTGCACCGCAAATGGGCCGGTTCCGAGCTGCTTCGCGTCCGCCAGGGCCATTTCGGCTACCGGATGCTGCGCGAAACCCTGGCGCGCCTGAAGGAACGCGGATCTTTAAAGGTGTAGCCACGGCGCGGCGCCTGCACTGAGCGAAGTCGAATGTGTCGACGTGTCGACGTCCGAACGCCTCGACAGAGCGAGGGCTACATCAATCCAACCAGTCCATCGCGGTCAGAAGGCGACGAAACTCGGGATCGTCCGCGGAAAGCGGCGGCAGCCATGCTCCGACTGGTTCGCGTTTCCACCAGGCCCGATCGCCCGGTGGCGCGAACTGATAACGATAAAGGCGCGCTCGAATGTAGCGAGGCGGCCCATTGGGAAAGGGATTAAAGGCGAGCAATGAAAGTGTGCCGGGATCGTTGTGCAGCAGTTTCCAAACGAAATGGAACGTCCACGGATATTCAGAGGGCGACGCCATGGCTGCGAACCAGATTTGCCAGTCAATCCGCGGCTGATACGGCGCGATGAACGGCGGGCGTCGATTAGGATCGCCCGGTTTTGCCTTGAACTCGTACTCTTTCCATCGCGTATCGTCGCTAACAAGAGCGTCGGCGGTTCCTTCGAAAACGATTTCGTCGCGCTCCTTTCCAACACTCCCGAAGGCTCCGTAGGTGTTGACCGAATTGAGCGGATCGAAGGAAGAATTCATCATCTGCCGGGCGGAAATCATATTCGTTACGGGCGCGATGCTGAGATAGGCAACCAGTATCAACAATGCGACGGAAAAACCGAAATGAACGCGCGACGGTTCCGTTTGTTCCGCCGCGCGTTCAGCCCGGTTGACAATCAGTTTCGGAAGAACGCGGCGCAACACGGTGTCATCGAAGCAAGCCAGGAACGGAATGATCGTGACGTAGTTTAGAAATGAGAGATTGCCGCTGACGATGAGAAAGATCTGGAAAAGGACGAGCAGCGCGCCGGCGATGTGGCGGGCCCGGCGCGGCCCGAATGAAAACCAGGGCACAATCAGTTCGATGAAATGGTTCCAGGCCGTTTCAATCTTGTGAAACATATGAGGCGCGAAATGCAGGTACCGGCTGATCGGATTGGGAATAGGCTGTGTCTCGTAATGGTAGTAGAGGCAGGTTAGATCGCGCCAACATGGATCGCCGCGCAGTTTGATCAGGCCGGCACCGATCATGATCCGGAAGCCAAGCCAGCGGAAAAGCCAGAGGACCAGCAGCGGTGGCGGCCGCTTCGGAAATGGTCGCAGATCGAACAAAGGACAGAGGAAAATCGATAGAAAACCCGTTTCCAACAATTGCGTTTCCCACCCGTAGCCGTACCAAATCTGTCCAACATGGACGATGGACATGTACATCGCCCACAGGATCCCGAGCACGATCGCATTGGCATATCCGGCAAGAACAAACAGCGATAACGCCAGACCGATCCAGGCGACGATCGACAATGCCTGGTCAGAGATACCGAACCAAAACAACGTCGGCATTTGCAGCATCGCCGCCGAACGCGACCCGAAGAATGATTGAAGACGATCGAGGAAATGACTGGCCGGCGTTAAACCATGTTCGCCGACGAGAGGGACGAGTTGGTTCGCTGCAACCAGAAACGCAATCGCATAAACAAAACCCAATAGCCGAAGAATAATAAAACGTGTCAGCTGGTAATCATTTCCAGCCACCACAAGTCGTGCAACGATGTTCTTGCCCGTCACAAATTACGGCGCGGTATGCTCCCAACGAGCAATTCGGATTGCAACATTCTGATTACTGCAATCCGACGCGTTGGAGAATGGCGCCGAAGCGGGGATTCGTGTGAAGTGAGCCCCATGTCGGATCTACTTTTAACAGAGTGACCCGCACATCGTGGTCGTCGCAGGCTTTATCGAGCGATGACAATGCCTGGTTTTCATCGCCCAGCCCGTGATAGACCAGGGCAATGTTGGACGGCGGAATGTAATGTTGGTTGCCGGGCGCCTTCAACTCCTCGAGCACGGCCTGCGCTTTCGCCTTATCGCCAGCCAAAGCCGCGGTGTAACCAATCGATGCAATCGCTTCCGAATTCCCGTGCGACAATTCTCGAGCCTTGGTGAACTCAGCGATGGCCTTGGGATAATCTCGCTGCTGGGTGTAAACCTTCCCTAACATGAGAGGTGTCACCCAAAAATTCGGATCAAGTTCTACGACTTTAAGCAATTTTGCCAGAGCCTCATCGTCGCGGCCGGCATGATGAAAGAACATTCCTTCCAGTGCCGCATACAACAGGAAGACCGGATCCAGCGCTCTTGCCTTTGCGATTTCGGCAATGGCTTCGTCATGTCGTCCGAGATCGGACAAGACATGAGCGTAGGCGAAGTGCGCATGGGCCGAGTTCGGATTTAGGGCGATTGCCCTTTTCGCTTCCTTTTCCGCTCCGGCCCAATCCCAATCGAACCAGATAAGACTGAACGAAAGTGACGCGTGCGCTTCGGCCAAGGAGTCGTCGATCTGCAACGCCTTCCGTGCCGCCGTTTTGGCCTGAGGCAGGCAATCTTTCGACGGGACGTCGACGTTGATCGCAAGCGAACGATACGATTCGGCCAATCCGAAATAGGCCAGGGCGTAATTTGGATCCAATGCGATCGCCTGTTGAAAGGAGGCAATGGCTTTCCCGATATCGGCCGGAGTGAGTTTGCTCCAGTGATAGCGGCCCGTCAGGTAGAGTTGATAAGCTTCGAGATTCTCCGTGTAACGTTTGGTCAAACGTTTCTGTTCTTCGCCAGTCAGTCGCAAGGCCAGGGCATCCGCAACTTTCTGCGAGATCGCGTCCTGGACCGCGAAAACGTCGGTAAATTTTTCATCGAAAGTATTAGCCCAAAGCGACGACCCATCAGCGACATTGATTAACCGGGCGGTAACGCGGATGCGATCGCCAATCCTTTGCACATTTCCTTCCAGGACCGAATTGACTTGCAGCGCCCGTCCCGCTGCGAGCGAATCCTGGTCGCCCCCGGCATATTTACGGACGGAACTGAGGGATGAAACGATGATCTCACGGCTATTACTTAGCTTGGCAATCAAAGTGTCGGCCATTCCGAGCTCGAGCACCTGGTCGCGATTCTCCGGCAGGAGAGAGCGAAACGGAAGGACCGCCATTCGCTTGGCCGGAGATCCTGAACCGGTCGTCCCCGGTTTGGGAGTTCCTCGATGCAGTAACAAGAACGCTGTTGCACCGATGATGCACAACAGGACTGCGATAATCGCCGGTTCCCGCCAATAGCCCTTTGCCGCTGGGCGAGCGGATTGCGCTTGCTGTTTGAGCTTTTGCGGCGTTGCCGGATTCCCAATCTCCCCGGTATAAAAATTTACCACGTCGATTTTTTCGCCGTGTTTCACCTCGCACTGCCCCAGATCGTGTAAATGCGGCCGCCAATTGCCGTATTGCGCTAGATCTCCGGCGATTCTCTTGGACAGAAGAATGTGGCCCGCATCGCCACAATCCATGACCCGCTGGGCGATCGTTATTCCGGCGCCGGCAATGTTTGATCTCTCGTTAATGTCGACGACTTCTTCGACAGGGCCGCTGTGCGCGCCCATCCGTAATTGCAGGTGAGGAGCGCTCTTCAAGGCTTGCGCGATTTCCATGGCGCATCGGACCGGTGCATCGGGCGTCGTGAAAAACACCAGGGCCATGCCGTCGCCGGTTGGCAGTCGAATCAACTTTGCGGCTGCTTCGGCGGCTCGTACTTGATCGCTCGTTCTGATAATCTGATTGAGCTCGCGCAGCACGGCGCTCTGTTCATTGATTAAAAGTTTCGACGACCCGACGATGTCCATGAACAAGACATGTGCGATCTCGAGACGGAGATCGGGATTGAGGTCTGGCATAGGAACCGAGAAGGTTGTAACCGGGAAGCATCCAACGTCCAACGCTCAACGTCCAACGTCCAACGGCAGAACTGTAGGGCGTCTGTGTCAGACGCCATGCGCGTGGCAAATCCGCAATTGAGATGCCAGGGGGGAGAGTTGAACTCCCGACCAACCCCGAAAGCTTTCGGGGCTGCTCTACTGCTGGAGATAGTAAATGGCCACTTTAGGATTCTTTTTTGCCTTCAGTATTCTTTCGACACGGCGCGCCTCGATCAGCGTCGGATACTCCTTGTGCGCTATTAGAGTGAGCTCGCCCAATCGCTTCGTCGTGTGGGGGTGTCCTCGCCGATGCTGAGAAATTCTCGCCTCCAAATCGACGGCCGAGCCGATGTAATGCTTTCCCAGTGAACCCTTCAAGATATAGACGCACGCCATAAATAACTGCCAGGGGGGAGAGTTGAACTCCCGACCAAGGGCTTATGAGTCCCCTGCTCTACCACTGAGCTACCCTGGCGATGCGGCGACAAAGTTGAATCGCGCCGTCTGATGTGTCAATCGCATGCGGTCTTCACGTTTACTTTGACCCGATCATTCGCAGGCTTCCACCTCACCAGGTAGGGACGGCTCTCCGAGCCGTCCGAATTGTACGGGAGGGACGAGCTTGCCCGCCGCGCCGTAGTCCCGCGACTGCGGGACGAAGGCGGGTCTCGTCCCACTATTTCTTGTCCGCGGACGGCTCGGAGAGCCGTCCCTACCTTCCCTGCCCTATTCTTTCGGTTTCGAGATATATCGCGCCAGCTCCTTCTCGCCGCCGTGCACCGCCGCCATGAAACAAACTCCGTTATGCTCCTGGACAACGCCGGTCCATCGATCCTGGTCGACATAACGCCAGCCAGTGAAATGAAGCGCTCTTCCTGTCTTGGGATCGCGCTCGGCCGGGAAAAGAAATAGCTGCATTTTTTCAACCAGCCATACCTGCGCAACTTGCTGCCCTTCCTCGTCGTCAAAAACGCGGCACCCGATTGTCTTCAGATCGGCAAATTCGGCCGGGACGTCGTAATGCGGCAGCCGATGTTTCATGAAGAAAAAATCCCCCAGCGCGCCCGCGTCTGTCTTAACCGGGTCCAACATCATCGGTTTCGCGGAGCTGGCGACGATTAGCAACCGCTTCGCCGTGGTTTCGCCCGGGAACGCGTTCATCCGTTCGATGAGTTTGAAAACAAAGATTCCCGCAATCACACCGACCGCGATGCCGATGGCGAGAACAACCGGATTGAAAAGCATTTGCTGCCAGGTTCGCTTTGCCCGAGCGATGAAGGTTCCCTTCGACAACCATTCCGTGACTTCAGCCGGAATCGGAACACCTTGAATTAGCTCAGCCACCGCTCGATCGAAGGCGCGTTGATTTGCGAATTCATCCGTTTTGCGGACACGAAACACCGCTGCCCGCATACTCCGATCGTGGATGCGTTCGTCATTAAACGATGCGCACTGGACAAACATGCGCTGCTTTTTTGTCAGAGCCGGCATCTTCATTGTTCGGGCTCCTCGTGCGGAAATGTTGCATTCAACCAGGCTTGGAATTCCTGGCGACCATTCGCAATCAAAGTTGAAAACTCCGCCGTATTCAACTGAGTCAGGTCGAGCAACTGTTGATGATCGAATTCGTCGAGATAAAATAGAGCGAGCGCGGTGCGTTGAGGATCGGGTGCTCCGGAGATCCAGATGGCCAGCTGCGCTGGATCGAGCCGGCCGATCTGGGCCGGTGCCGTCGCGGCGATCTGGTGTTCTTCCATTTCCACCGCTTCCGCTTGCAGACCCGCTTCACTGACCTCCAGGCATCGTCCGCGCGCGTCCGTGAAAAGCCAGAGCCGATCCTTCGGCATCTCACCCTGGGCCGCGCGCAATGCGGCCTCATGCATTATCGCCTCAAAGACTTCCCGGGCTTTGGCTGCATCGCCCAGCATGAGAAAGCAAAAGCGATAAAGCTGCGGCAGATTCTGGTTGGCGATCGTATTTTCCTGCAAGGATGGCGAATGTTACGCGCGTCGACTAGATCGACAAGGCTGGGTTATGCAAGAAATGTTCCCTGGACCTGTGCTACACCCGTTCCGGGCCGATGCAGGATCGACCACTAATGGTGGGCGACGCGCTCTACCGAGGGCGAGCCAAACTTTTGCAGACGTCGCGCCACTTCCTCGGCGTTTTCGCGGCTGTTGAAAGCTGAGATCCTAAAGTAGCCTTCACCTTGCGCGCCAAAACCGCTTCCGGGAGTGACCACCACGTTTAGCTCATTCAGTAAGCGGTCGAACGTCTGCCAACTGGTCAATCCTTCAGGCCCTTTTACCCAGATGTAAGGCGCGTTGGTTCCGCCAAATACCTTGAGCCCAATCTGCTCCGCCGCTTCCCGCAAAATACCAGCGTTGCCCATGTAATGACTGACCAGTTCCCGGACCTGTTGCCTGCCCGAATCGCTGTAAAGCGCTTCAGCACCACGCTGCACCGGATAGCTGACGCTATTGGCCTTCGTGCTCCATCGTCGGTGCCAGAGCGGGTGGAGGGGCAGCCGCCGGCCGTCTCCGGTTTGGCCGAGTAAAACCTTTGGCATCACAGTAAAGCCGCAGCGCACACCGGTGAATCCGCCGCTCTTGGAAAAGCTGCGAAATTCGATGGCACATTCCAGCGCGCCCGGGATTTCAAAGATCGAATGCGGAACGTCCGGATCGTTGATGTACGCTTCATAGGCCGCATCGAACAGAATGATCGCTCGATGTTGCCGCGCATAGTCGACCCAATCCGTTAACTCGGCGCGGGACGCCACCGCGCCTGTCGGATTATTCGGAAAACAAAGATAAATCAGATCGACCTTCTCGTCCGGAGGCCGCGGCACAAAATCGTTTTCTGCTGTGCACGGCAGATAGACGAGCCCCTCGTAACTCCCGTCGCCCTTGGCCGGTCCGGTATGGCCCGCCATGACGTTTGTATCGACATAAACCGGATAGACCGGATCGGTAATCGCGATCTTGTTTCCCTGACCCAGAATATCGAGGATAAATCCGCAGTCGCACTTCGACCCGTCAGAGACAAAAATCTCGTCGTCGGCAATCTCGATTCCTCGATCCCGAAAATCATTTTGCGCAATCTTCGACCTGAGAAACTCATACCCCTGCTCCGGACCGTATCCGCGAAAAGTCTCGCGTTTCCCCATCTCATCGACTGCCCCATGCATCGCTTGAATGACCGCCTGGGGGAGCGGTTCGGTGACATCGCCGATTCCACACCGAATCAAGCGCTCGGCCGCTTCCGGGTTTTTCGCGGAAAATTCACGCACGCGGCGCGCGATCTCGGGAAACAAATAACCCGCCTGGAGTTTGAGATAATTCTCGTTGAGATAAGCCATCGTTGTCCTCAGCTTCCCTCTTTGGTCCAGAGCGTGTAAGCGGAATTTCGCAAGGTCTCGATCGTCATGGGGTGAAAATGATACTCGCGTAGCCCGCGCTCGAAAACCGGCGTCGGCACGTAGCTATTTACTTGGACCACGCAGTCGGCCTGCGCCAGCTCTTCCTGCATCGACGCCGGAAGCTCGGCCGGCCAGTTGCCGTTCACCGCGTGCGTATCCAGTTCAAAAAAAAGGGCACGACCGAGATTCCCGGTGGCGCGATACGCGATCGTTGGATCCTGCGGACTGATGACATGATGATATCCCCCACCCTGTAGCAGGCTCACGATCGCGTCATATTTTTCATCGCCGCAACGCGCAAAAAGCAAGGCGACATCGCGCCTGAACTCGATCCCAAATGAGACGATCATGACGAGCGCGACCGCGGTGGCAGCGGCAAAGCCTTTCCACTTTGGCAGCCGGGTCATCCAACCCGAAAGCGATTCGAATTTAACGACGAACAGAGCCGTCATCGCGAGGTAGGCAAAAAGCAGCGAATTTTCGGACCCACCGCTTTTGCAAATGGTCCAGATCGAGGTCGGGATCAAGACAACGAGAGCGGACCAAATCCAGCGTTCACGCTCATCGGGCCGTTTGCGCTGAAAAATGACGATGAGCAGAGCGATGATGAACAGCGGAAAAGTAAGGAATAGATAGAGAATGAGGCCGGGCGCGCGTTCAGCATAGACTTTGATAGCAGCAGGAACCTCCACCACGGCGGAAAACATCTGCGGATAAAATAGTCGAATCATCAATAAGGCGAGCGCGATAACCGCAGCGGGAATCACCGAACGGCTGATGACGCGACCGTTGAAAGGTCGTTGCCACAACAAAACGTAAACGATCGGAATCAAAGCAAACGCAGCCGCGGTTTGCTTCAGGAGCACTGCGCAAACAAATAGTGCCAGCGAAACAAGGCTTCGTAAGTA
Source organism: Verrucomicrobiota bacterium (assembly GCA_041167085.1). GTDB lineage: Bacteria > Verrucomicrobiota > Verrucomicrobiia > Chthoniobacterales > UBA10450 > DATFCK01. Next base: position 12,198 of record JBEEGV010000034.1, on the reverse strand, counting down.
GAAGCGGCTTCCAGCCGCTTTCTCTTTAGATAAGCGGCAAGATGCCGCTTCTACTTTTCGCGACGAATCTCCGGTAACCCATAGATAAAGGCCAAGCACGGCACAGCAAACTGCCGCGCAATCGGGTTGCGCGGTCAGGAAAATCAGGTTCGTGCGAAGACTGACTGAGAAGAACAGGAGCGCGGCCAGCAGCCAATGGCCACGCGATTTATCACGGCATAAAATCGTGCTCAATAAAATCGCCAGGGCGAAACCGAAGAGTGAAAAAACGATGCGCGCAGCGAGTAAATTCAATCCAAAAACGCGAAACACCGCTGCCAGAAGCAGGGTAAGCAACGGCCCGTAAATGTGGGTGGCATGTCCCGGCTCATAGAGAGGCAATCCGGCATTAAAACGGACCGCTTCCATCGCGATGGACGCTTCCCACGGAGTGATCGGTAACCACTCGGTCCATCGCACTGCAATCGCGCACACCGCGGCCAGCCCAAGAACGACACTCACGATCCAAAAGGGAATGCGCGAGCTCATATCCGGGGAGCACAGGCTGCCAGCCTGTACTCTTCGGCAGCTTGCCGAAGAGGAATTGTCGTCGGCAAGCTGCGGACGACTGCAGGCAAGCTGCCTGCGCTCCCCAGAAACAAATCTGCTCGAGGCACTAAGTGTATTGCCTACGCTCTCAGTAGTTTTTTGTAACTTCCGCCCAATTCACCACGTTCCACCAGGCTTTGATGTAGTCAGGCCGGCGGTTTTGGTAATTGAGGTAATAGGCGTGTTCCCAAACATCCACACCGAGAACCGGCTTATTCCCGTCCATCAACGGGCTGTCCTGGTTAGGCGTCGACATGATCTCCAGTTTGCCGCTCTTGTTTTTGATCAGCCAGGCCCACCCGCTGCCAAAGCGGCCGGTCCCTGCGGCGGCAAATTTTTCCTTAAACGCATCAAAGCCACCGAAAGTTGATTTGATATCGTCGGCCAGTTTTCCGGTCGGATCGCCCCCGGCCTTCGGACCCATGATCTTCCAGAAAAACGAATGGTTGGCGTGACCACCGCCATTATTGCGCACGACGGTGCGAATGTCCTCCGGCACCGCGCTGAGATTGCTGATCAAATCCTCGACCGGCTTGTTTTCAAGATCCGGTTTCCCTTTGAGCGCGTTATTGACATTGGTTATGTAAGTTTGGTGATGCTTGGTGTAATGGATTTCCATCGTCCGCGCGTCGATATGCGGTTCCAGTGCATCATAGGGATAAGGTAATTTCGGGAGTTCGTAAGCCATAGTAACGTTACGTTAGACCTCGCCGAGCCGCGGTCAATTCACAGGTAGGGACATCTCTCCGAGATGTCCGCGCGTTTGACTCGCTCTCTGCCCGAAGGCTTCTGCTCCTGCTCGAGAAATCACGGACGCCTCGGAGATGCGTCCCTACCTGACGCCGGAAATGTTTTCACCAGGTAGGGACGGCTCTCCCCTGGCGCGCCGTAGTCCCGCGACTGCGGGACGAAGGAGGCGAGCCGTCCGCGGGTGTAGCCGCGCATTTGATCGATCAGGAGCAGGAGCATGATCATTCCCGCTCCCATTGAGCGTTGAACGTTGAACGTTGAACGTTGAACGTTGGGCGTTGGCTTTTACGCTGATTCTAAGCTCCGAGTCGGCCGCGGGTTTTGAGATCGCACTATGCGCAAAGTTACGGACGCCTCGGAGATGCGTCCCTACCTGGCGCCGTCCGAGCTACCTTATCGTAAATGTCGCAGCAGCGGTCGCGCTGTTATTGAACCCCGGAGCTGCCGCCATTGCTTTCACGGTATGCAAACCTCTGCCGGTTATAACAAATCCTTTTTTCTTCTTTCTGCCCGTCACCGTCGGATAAACCGTCGAAGACGTTGTCGGTTCGCTTCCATCCGTGGTGTAATAAATGGTTGCGCCTGGGGTCGCAGACAAGAGTTTCACCCTTACGCTCTTTGTAAATGTGCCGCCATTGGGTGAAATCGTAGGCGTCGCCGCGGTTTGCGGCGCAAAGGCGAAATTCGCGACAAGGCTGCGGTCGGCCGTAGCAGTGAAGGCGTAACTGGAAGAGGAGGAAACGGCTGAGCCGTTTTCAGTCCAATTAGTAAACGTGTAGCTGTTATTCGCCGTGGCTGTCACCGTGACGCTCGAGCCGCTAACGTAACTTCCTCCGCCGCCCACCGATCCTCCGGCAGGCGGTGAAGCGCTCACCGATATTGTATAGACCGGCGCACAGCTGAACTGAACCGTGTCGATGCCGATGTAGTCCGAGTTAACCGAGGCCGCGCCATTGCCGCCGTTCTCGACAAAATAGCGGAAAGCAAGCCGTCCCACCGTTGGCGCGGCGATTCCGCTCAACGTCACACTGTATTGAGTCCACGTGCTCGGATAACCGGTCATCGAATAATCCGGATTAATATCGAGAAGAAGAGTAGTGAAATCGCCCACGTCGGCGGCCGTCGTTCCGACGTTGGAACTGTCGCCGTTCACACTCATCCGCACCTGCAGCCGGTCTGGATGATTCGGATTATCAACCGTGCGGGTGTAAAACGTTAATTTCGCCCCATTCTGCAACGTCACGAATGGAGTTAGTAACCAATTGCTGATCGTGCTCGTATCTGCCGCATTGTTGAAGTCGGCGGCGATGTAGGAGGCATTGGCGCCGGCCCGCGCGGCGAAGACAGTGTTGTCGCCGCTGAACCACCCGGTCGATCCGGCCGGCTGGCTCATGTTCTCCCTCACCCAGCCGGGCAGGCTGATATCGGAAAAACTCTCCGTTGTCAGATCGCAACCCGAAACCGGAACGCGGACATAATAAATATCTTCTTCTCCGTTGAACGTGGCGCAGTACGCGACATTGGCAGCGGTGTTGTCTGAAACGACCGTGATGTAATCCCCCATCTTATTCTGGTTTGGGTAGCCGATGAACGGATTAAACGGATTGCTTATCGCAATGTTGGCTCCCCACGTTTGGCCACTGTCGCTGCTCGAACAATAAAAGAGCTGCGAATCCGTATTGTTCGCGGCATTGCGCGTGTCCAGCCACACAACATCAAGGCGACCATCGGGCGCTACGGAGAGCGCGCCGAACCAGTGCCACTTGTTGGAATTCACCGGATCGTTATTGATCCGCACCGGCGGCATGAAGCTCCGACCACCATCGGTGCTGCGCACAAACATGACGTCACTGCCGGTATCGGCGCCCCTCGCCTGCACGCTGGCCAACATGTAAATATTGTTGTTCGTGCTGTTGCCGGAGTGGTCCACCGCCAGAAAAATTTGCCCAACGAGTCCTTCTGGATTGATCGGCGCGCTGGCCACAACGTCGCCGCCGAGATTCACTGCGGTGCTTTGGTCAAAGCTTGGTTTGACCGCAGGATTTTTCGCATTGGACGAGCGAATACACCAAATCTGGCCCGAGTTGGGATTAACTCCGCTGATAAAGAGATTGCCGGTGGTGTCGACATCCAGTGTGCCCCATATCGGAGCGTTCGGGATAAATACCGGATCCCGCCAGGTAAAGCCGCCGTCGGTCGAGCGGGTAAATTGCCGCCCGCCGTAATTGTTGCCCGCTACGCTCCAGGATTGGTATTGGAAGCCGTGCCCGGTGCTGTTCGTCCTATCGATCGTGAACCACTGTTTGTCGCCTCCACGCGCGGATGCGAGATCCGTCCACGTTTCTCCGCCGTCGAGCGAACGCCAAAGATCGTCAAAAAAAGTCTCTAGCAGACTTAGATAATAAAAATGCCCGGCATCATCGAAACTCAACACCGGGTCGCTGCGGAAGACGTTAGGCTGAAGCACTCCGCGGAATGTCCAGGTCGTTCCACCGTCGGCGGTATCGGCCCAGCCGGCCTGCCGGAAGTTTGACGATACGCTGTTAAACTGTCGCCAACCGATCGCCATTTTGTTGCTGTTCGTTGGGTCCACGCAAATGGACGGCTCGTTGGCGGCGTCGCCCAGGATGTTGTTCCCGTTCGAATCCACGTTCACCTGATAGCTCGTATAGGGGCCGAACTGGGAGGACATTGCCGGCGACACTCCCAGTGGCCGAAAGAACGAAGGCGGGTTGTCGTATTTTTCGAGATGCCCTTCGAGCAGCGGTTTACGCGGCGCGGTTTGCCCCGAACAAATGGGGATTGGGCAGCCCAGGAACGCGACGACGAAAAGTGGCAGCAAGGCCTTCTTCGAAATGGTCAGCATTGGCCCCTTTTCCACCCGGATTGAGGATATAGCGTACTACGTCTCAGGGCAAGCCACTCCCAAACTCATACTCCTGCTCCTATTCCTATTCCTGCTCATGCTCCTGCTCATGCTCATGCTCATGCATCCAGGTAGGGACGGCTCTCCCCTGGCGCGCCGCAGTCCCGCGACTGCGGGACGAAGGAGGCGAGCCGTCCGCGGAAGTGGTTTCACGCATTTGATCGATCAGGAACATGATCAGGAGCAGGATTATTCCCGCTTCCATTGAGCGTTGAACGTTGGGCGCCTGCCCCGGACGGCCCCGAATGGCTTCGGGGTTGAGCGTTTGCTTTTAAGCTGATTCTAAGCTGCGAGTCGCCGCGGGTTTGAGATCGCGCTGTGCGCAAAGTTACGGACGCCTCGGAGATGCGTCCCTACCTGACCCAATTTTATCTGCAGCGATAAACGCTTGGCGAATGTCCGCGGCCGCTGCGATAATTCGCATATGTCGCTTTCTTCTCCATCTGCGAAGTAATAGCGAGTTAAGGAACAAGCCGGACGCGATAGAAGCGCTGAGAAACGCTGGCGGCGCCGGGATCGGTCAATCTTGCTAAACCTGTCTTTGACGCAGTGAGATCGGCCACTCCCGCAACTCGGGTCCACGTATCGTCAGTCAAAGCATTCTTGTACTCCAGGCGATACGTATTCCCGGCTACGGCATCGAACGTGACGACCACGTTGAGCCCATGACGAACCAATGCCTCAGTGCGGAATTTGGTCGCATTGTTTAGATGGACAAATGAAGGGGCGGGACTCTGACCTGGGACACTGTATGGACCGCTGAGCAGGTATGAGCCATCCGACTGCCGCTGCAGCTTCGCCTGTCTGATGTCGAACTTTTCGCGAACGATAGGCGCGACAAAGGTCGGGTCCGGACTTCCGTCGAGATTCAAACTCGCGATTCCTGGAGCCGGCATTCCGTTGAAGGCTTCAAAGGTTCCCGTGATGAGCAGCTTCGCATCAGTGCTGAGTTCGATGTTGTCGATCGCGGGGTGAGCAATCGCGGTTTCGGCAGTCTGCGTCCATTCGGCCCCGCTCCCTGGATGAAAGTCCATCTACACTTCCATCATGATTCAAACGAACGATCCCGTTTGCCGCGCTACTGCCATAGCCATCGAACTCTCCAACCACGATGACTTGGCCTGACGCCAGCTCTTGCGCGTCTCTAAAAGCCGGATATGGCGCGGTAACGCCAGGGCGATCATCAGGTTCGCACGGGACATCAGGAGGACACGGAGCAATGCTGACAATGGTCGTCACCCGGCTGGGCACCGGCACAGCCCCGGCCTGAAACGAGGAATCGATCGAACCATCGACATTAAGCCTAACGAGTCGATAGGTATGATCACTCGCCAAATAGCTAAACAGGATCTTGCCATCCTGTAACACACCGATGACTGAGCTGCCGAGTGCAGCACTTGTTATGTGACCGCTCGGATCAAACTCCAAAGCGTCATGAGATATTTGCTGATCCAGCTGAAACGATCCGTCAGGCGAGCCATCGACGCTTAGACGCCGTAATTCCCAACCTGGTTGAAACCGTCCCCCGGGAAATGCGACTACAACGGTCAAGCCATACGCGGTGGCATAAGTGAACGGCGGATAAGGGTAAAGATAATAGTTCTCGACTACTGCTTGGTCCGGTGAAAGGAGACCCTGAGCCGTAAGACCGGAGATGTTGTCGCCTACCAGGAATAGCGCGCCGTTCGGAAGGAAGGTCGAGAGGTCAGTAATGAAACCCGGACCAAACGGCCCATTCGGATCGGAGGAGCCTAACGGGTTGAACATCGAATCGATCGTGCCGTCGACGTGAAGTTCCCCGAAATTATGCGGCACGACCGGATCTCCCGGGCCGAAATCCCCAGGCACGGACCCCGGGTTTTCGCCGAAGAGGATTAGAGTGGATCCGTCCCTTTCACGTAGAAACGAATCGGGAACTGCCTTTGCAGCCGTTTCATGGGAGGTAGCAAGACTGTTGTCGATTGTTCCGTCCGAATTGAGGCGTGCCAGGGAGAAGTGTTCGCCAACTGGCGCAACATCATCGGTGTTTTTGATGTTGCTGAAGCCTCCCGCGATGACAATCCGATCATCGGAATCAACTACAACAGACGTGATTGACGGAGAGTCAGACATGCGATCGATCAGATCAGGCTGCTTGAAGCTCGCGTCGACTGATCCGTCAATGTTAAAACGGTAGATCGTCGATAGGTCGATGCCGATGACTTTATCGTCGGATTGAATAGCAATGGATCGAATGAAATCGGGGTTCGTAAAGCAGCCATAACTCTCATCAGCGCTGCCATCGAGGTTGAGTCGAACCACGGGCAGCTTTGTGTACTGAGCACCAGTGGGATTTGCGCCAAAATCTGCAGGAACAGTAAACCGCCCGCAAATCAGAATCTTGCCATCGCTCTGAATAACAAGACCGCGGACCGCCGCAGTGTTTACAAATCCGGACGGGTGGAAAGCTGAATCGAGAGTCCCGTCGGAATTCAGTCGCGCAACACCCGGAAAAGGAACGCTGTTAACGCCGCTAAAATCGCCGGCAATGAGAATTTTCCCATCCACCGAAGTTACCCTAACAACCCGAATTCCGCGATTTGGGGAAGAGCTGGATGACGGAAATTGCAGCGTTACGGCGGCAAAATCCGGATCCAGCGAACCGTCGGGCAGCAGGCGAACGATTCCCTGCCGCGGCAGCCCTGCGAAGATATCAAAGAAACCCCCAACTAGAACCTTACCGTCTTCCTGCAGGACGATAGCCTGTATGCTACGATTGGCCTGCGCAGCAGAACTGAAGCTTGGATCAATTGATCCATCCTCATTGACGCGAAGAACGCGAGGAATGGTGTAGCCCAAATCTGACGAAAGGAACTCATCGGAGGGCGGCGGTGAGTAGACGCGCTGTAGCGCAGAGACAATAGTTTTCTGCCCGCCGATCGGAGCGACGGCGCCGACTCCCAGGAAATCGCTGGAGAACTTGAATGAGCCATCCAAGGTGCCATCAGAGAAATATCTGGTGATTGGCCCCGCAGACTCATCTCGCAGAGTCTCTGGACCGCCATAAAGTAGAAGCTTTCCGCTTGGAAGCACGGTGACGAGTCCTGCATAAACGGGCTTCGAGAACTGGGGAGGATGAAAGTTCTGATCGAGTGATAACGCAGAGCCAATCAATTTATTCGGCGGAGCTGCACCGATGATCAGGACAAACCATCCAATGGCCCGCAACGATCTCATGGCTATCGCGGAAGAAACCCTCTCCCGATTCTGCGCTTTAATATGCCGATTGCAAGACGAAATCGATGGACTGCTGATAAGCCGTTCGGCCTTAAAATGTTAGGCGCGAAAAAACAAGCGGCGCATCCCGACGCGCCGTTCGTTAGGCAGATAAACGCCCGCAAATTCGGCGATCTGGAGGGAGCCACGGGCTGATGTAGCTCGGGCCGCGATTAGTGGGACGAGGGCAGCTCGTCCCTCCACTTCAAGAACAGCGATAGACGCTCGGCGAATGTCCGCGGCCGCTGCGATAATTCGCATATGTCGCGAGCGCGAGCAGCGGAAAATTCTGCCGGTACATGTCGTACTTTAAATAGAACACGCCCGGAAAACCGGTGCCCGTGATTTGCGGTTCTGTCCACGAACCATCGGCGTTTTGCGACCCGAGAAGAAAGCGCAAGCCACGCTGCACACTCTGTCGATCGAGATCGCCGCATGCACAAATACCCATGACAGCCCAGGCCGTCTGCGACGCAGTGCTCTCTCCGATACCTTTGGTGGCCGGATTTTCGTAAGTCGCGCATGTTTCGCCCCAGCCGCCATCGCTGTTCTGGCAACTTTCCAACCAATCCCGCCCACGTAAAACCCAGTCCTGGGTCATGTCTTGCTCGATGGCGCGCAGCCCACGAAGCACCTGCCATGTCCCGTAGATATAATTGACACCCCATCGGCCGTACCAGGAACCGTCGTCCTCCTGTGTATCGATCAAATACTGAATCGCTCGCTGAACGCACTCGGCGCGCGGGTCAAACCCGATGTAACCCAGCAATTCCAGGGTGCGCGCAGTCAGATCACTGCAAGTCGGATCGAGGATCGCATTATGATCCGCGAACGGCATGTCTTCCAGCCACGGCGTGGTCACATCCTTATCGAAGGCGGCCCATCCGCCGTCACGACATTGAAAACTCAGCTGCCAACGCAGCGCGCGTTCGAATAATTGATCGAGGACTTCACTGTTCTCCGGCTGCACCAGCCGCAGAGCCATGAGCACCATCCCGGTATCGTCCGTATCGGGATAATAAACGTTGTTATATTCGAACGCCCATCCACTGGCTTCCAGATGCGGATTGTTTACCGCCCAGTCGCCGCGAATTCGAACCTCCTTGCTGATAAGCCAATCGGACGCGCGCCTAAGTGACGGATCGTCCGCCGGCATCCCTGATTCCACGAGGGTAATGACGTTAATCGCAGTATCCCAGACCGGGGATAAACAGGGTTGAATGCGGAAATCTTCCGGGTCGTCCACGAACAGCCCGGCGAAGTCCCTGGCTGCTTTCACGTAAACCGGGTCGGCTTTTGAGTAACCGAGAGTGCGCAGCGCAATCAGGCAATTGAGCATGGCCGGAAAAACAGTCGCGAGGCCGTCGCTCCCTTCTCCGATCCGGTCGCGAATCCAGCGTTCGGCCTCTTCCAGGGCGCGTTGCCGCATTGGCCGGAAACCAAGCGGATGAAGGAATTTCAAAACATCGTCAACCCGGAGGAAAAAATTGCGCCAGGTAAAGAACCGCTCGTCTCGTGGCAGCGTGAAATCCTTGTGCTCGGTGCCGAGCGGATAAAGTTCGTGCAATTGCTTGTCGCCGGACAGCGTCCGGGTCGGCTTGAAATGATTGATAATCGCGAGCGGGACGAGCATGGCCCGGCTCCATGACGACATCTTGTACATATGGAATGGCGCCCAGCTCGGCAGGAGCACCATCTCAACCGGAATCGTCGGAAGATATTTCCACGGGAATTGTCCCAGCAAGGCCAGGTAAAGCTTGCTGAACGTGTTCATGCGCGGAACACCACCAAGACGCAGAATGGTCGCGCGCGCCTCCTGCATGAACGGCAGCGCGGGCGAACACCCGGCCAGCTTCAGCGCAAAGTAGGCTTTAACCGAAGCGTTAATCTCGCTCGGCCCGCCATGATAAACATTCCAGCCGCCATCGCCCCCCTGTCTTTGCAGAATGTGTTGAACACAGCGCTCTTGCAGTCGCCCGTCGACTTCTCCCAGCCAATGCATGAAGAGGATGAAATCCGAGCAGAGCGTGCTATCGACCAGCAGCTCGCCACACCAATGGCCGTCCGGGTGCTGTTGCCGCAGAAGATTCTCCTGGGCGCGCCCGATCGCGTGTGAAATCTCAGCGTGGCTGGCCGAGTAGGATTCGGCGACGCTCGGTCTCGCACTGGGCAAAGCGATAACGTCACTGGACCGGCTCATGGGTTTGAATAGTCAGCGCCTCGCTGCAATTTGTCGACCCTACGATGCTTGCGCCGCGATCTCGGCACGTTTGCCCGTGAGATGACCATTGCCCGAGCTGACTCCATTGAAAGCCACAGTCTCGCTCCCGCAGCCCGTCGGCTTTGGTTTCGCTCCGAAATTGAATTTAATCGTTTTCCACGTATCGCCGGGTTGCGCTTGCAAACCGAGACTGGCCGTCGGCTCGTAGCCGCAGTGAACCATGCAGTTCTCGCAACGGCTATCGCGCGCCACGCCGTCAACGACTCCGTATTTATCCCACTGCACCTTCTCCAGCATCTCCGCATAGGTCGGATAATGGGCATCAGTCATTAAATAACAAGGCCCCTTCCAACCGCGAATGTTGCGGGTCGGAATCGCCCATGCCGAGCAGGTCAAATCACGTTTGCCGCCAAGAAATTCGAAATAAACCGGGGTACCGAAAAGCGTGTAACGATTCATCCACTCCTCGATCTTCTGAAACTTCTCGATCGTCATCTTACGGGTCAGGAAAAAATTCTCGGGCTGAAGGTTGAGCCGTGTGATCATGTCCTTCTTGGCCGCGTCGTACTCGTATCCAGGCGTAATGGTGTGCCCGTCCACGCCGAGATCGGACAGATAATCGAACATCTGCTCGACCTGCGTCATGTCCGTCTCTTTATAGATCGTCGTGTTGGTGGCCACCTGATAGCCGAGGATCTTGGCCATCTTGATCGCGAGGATGCACTCCTTGAAAACGCCTTCCCGCTCCACAATCAAATCATGGGTGCGTTCCAAACCGTCCAGGTGAACGTTCCAATACATCCAGCTCGAAGGCCCGATTACCTGATCGCGAATGGCGGTTTCGGGATTGCGGATTACGCCGGCGTCTTTCTCCGAAACCAATCCCTGGGCGACCAGAGCGTCGATCTTTCCTTCCAGTTCTTTGCGCAGCCGCGGATTCGCATTCCGCAATTCTTTCGTGAGCCATTCGCGCATCTTTTTGCGCATGAACATGGCGTTGGTGCAGATGTAAACGATCCGCTTCTGTTCGAGCACGCCGTTGACCAGGGCTTCGATATGCGGATAGATCAACGGCTCACCGCCACAGATCGAGATCATGGGGGCGTTGCATTCCGTCGCGGCGCCCAGACAATCTTCCAAGCTCATCATGTCCTTTATTGAGGTCGAGTATTCGCGGATACGGCCACAGCCGGTGCAGGTGAGATTGCAGGTGTGGAGCGGCTCAAGCTGAAGCACGGTGGCGAATTTCTTCGTCCCGCGCAGCTTCTGGCCGATCATGTACGCCGCGATTTTGGACGTCAGCGCTAAGGGGAATCTCATAGGAGCGAGGATAGTAACGAGGCAGGGTTGCCTGTCAATAGAACCGGGCCGATTCGCCCGGAGTGTTTTGTTGTAGGGCTAAGTCTTATTTAGCTTCGCAACGTAGTCGAGGATTAAAGTGGTGCAAGCGTCCCCCGCCCCGGTGGGGTTGCGCTGTTTCGGTGCTTATCAGAGGCTGTTTCCGTGACAAAACGCCCCGATGCCCAAATGGTGGTCGTTCTTGGCGCCAGCCCCAGGCCGGACCGATACGCCTTCCGGGCGATGAAAATGCTGACCGATTACGGCCATACCGTTATTCCCGTAAATCCGGCATACGAGGAAGTTTTGGGCCTGAAATGCTTCCGATCCGTAGCCGATGTGACGGACCCGATCGGAACCATCACTCTTTACCTGGGCAAAGCCAGATCAGATCCGCTCATTCAAGAGATCGTCAGCAAAAAACCCCAGCGTATCATCATGAATCCGGGTGCGGAGAACGAGAACCTAACCCTGGCCGCCCGCGAACAAGGCATTGAAGTGATCGAAGGCTGTACGCTCGTGATGTTGAGCGTGGGAACGTTCTGATTGCCCACAAATCTTGTGCGACAAGATCAGAGTGGATAAACTAAAAACTGTGAAATTCCGCATTTTTCCGACCCGACACGAGGTGAATAGGATTATTAGGCCCAATAATTGCGCCTTTAAAGACGCAATTATTAGACCTACTACCTCCTTATGTTCGGCAAGCGCACAGAGTTGAAGATTCCAGACGCAGCTAAAGCTGATCCGGAAGCCGTAGAGATTCTGCGCATCTGGCTGTCCGGCGGTTCGCAGCATGTGAGCCTTAAGACAGGCGTGTGGGACGATCCCGCAGCGTGGGGCCTCATGCTCGCCGATCTCGCGGGGCACGTGGCGAACGCTTATGCAGCCGACGGTGCCGATCGAGAGGAGACACTGCGCCGTGTGGCCCACGGCTTCCAGATAGAGATGGATTCTTCCACAGATGAGCCTCGCGGAGCCGTAGAGGATTGATGCATTCTGGGCTTTCGCCCGGAGGCAAAGCAGTTTGGCACTTTCCAGTATATCGACGGCCTCTGGTTCTGGAACGGAAATGACACCACCAAACAAAAGCCATCGCCGTGATCACCCATGGCCTAAC
>JBEEGV010000033.1:0-7507 GCA_041167085.1 Verrucomicrobiota bacterium | reverse complement strand
CTTTCACCCTTGGTATGGGATTTACCGGCCAATTGCTGCGCTGGGATCAGACGGCGGCATGGTCGGTCGTGGTGGCGGCCGAACAAGCCGGTCGCGTTCCCTTAATCGGCGATTGGCTGGCACGCTTTATTTTGGGAGGCACTACCATCGGAGGTGCCACCTTGAGCCGCTTTTTTGCCATCCACGTCTTCGTTCTTCCCGGCATCATGTTCGCTTTTATCGGCCTGCACGTCTGGCTCGTCATGCGCCATGGTATTTCGGAGCCGCCTACCGCCGGTAAGCCGGTTAACCCAGAAACCTATCGCAAGGAATATGAGGAACTACTTGAGAAAAGCGGCCGTCCGTTTTGGCCAGACCTGGCCTGGCGCGATGTCATCTTTGGCACGGGACTCATCCTGGCGATCGTGCTGTTCGCGTTCTTCATCGGTCCGCCCGCGCTCGACAAGCCTCCTGATCCGAGCGTGCTCGAGGCAGACCCGCGTCCCGACTGGTATCTCCTCTGGTACTTTGCCCTGCTCGCGCTGATCCCGGCCAGAATCGAGGGCTACCTCATGATTCTCATGCCGGCCCTTATCGGCATCATGCTGCTGATTATTCCCGTCCTAAATAATAGGGGCGAGCGCGCCGCGTCTCGGCGCCCATGGGCGATTGCTGTCGTCTTACTGTCCGTCATCATGATTGGCTCGCTTTGGGTTGAGGGACAGCAATCGCCGTGGTCGCCAAATTTCCAAGCGTTGCCGCTCACCGAAAAAGTCATCGGCGCCAGCAGCGGACCGGTCTTTGAAGGCGGGCAGCTTTTTCACGACAAAGCCTGTCTCAGTTGTCATCTAATCCAGGGCTATGGCGGTCGTCGCGGGCCTGACCTCACCTTCGTCGGAGACAAACTGACGCGAGATAATATTACCATCCGCATCGTCAACGGCGGAAACAATATGCCGGCGTTTGGCAGCTCGCTCAAACCGCCGGAGATCGACGCGTTGGTAGCTTTCTTGGAATCGCGCAAGCGTCCTATTCGACCGCAAGATCAATCGCCGATGGCGCAAAATTAAGTTCTTTCATCGATAATCGTGACCCAAACTTTTCGCGCTTCATCTATGGAAATTACGCTTAACTCTTCATCCAATCGCGGCCGTTATGGGCATTTCTATTATCCTGTTCGGTCCAGCCGCCTCCACCCTAACGGGCCACCTAAATCGTGCGTTTAATTTTCTTTACCTTACGCCTCTTCCACCGCTTAATCGTCGCAGGTTCATCAGCAAATTTGCGCTTATGAAGATTTCAAACGGTGTTGCGATTAGCTTCACGTTCGTTTTTTTTGCATCCACGGCTTTGCCTCTGGTTGCTGCGGATCCGCAATCCGATAGCGAGCGGCTGCAAAACCTCGAGAAAGCAGTTCGCCAATTACAAGAGCGCAACGCCGAGCTCGAAAAAGAAGTGCGCCAACTCAGGCCGAAAAGCGGCCCCTTCGCTCCGATTTTGTCGGGACCGGAAGGAAAAGCAACCGCGGGCAACGATAACAAGGCTGTCTTCACCGCCACCCCGGCCCCACTGGTGGATGTACATCCGGGCGGCGCAGAATACAAACTGACGCTGGGCGGTTATCTGCAATTGAATTCGGAAAGCGGTGACGTCTCCGCGTTCGAAGGTCGCTTCGGCGACAATTCGTTGAAGGATCGCTTCCGTCTGCGACGCGCCCGCGTCACTTTGACCGGCGATTTCGAGGAACAATTCGATTTCAAAGTCGAAGGCGATTTCGGGCAGGGCGACGGTCTTTCCGGCAGTCGCACCGCTTTTTCGGGCACCGACATTTTCGTTAACTGGCATGGCATCCCGGAAGCGAATGTAAGAGTTGGCCAATTCAAAGCGCCCTTTGGCCTGGAATGGCTCACGGCCGACACTTCGATATATACCATTGAGCGTAGTCTTCCGACCGGTGCGATCACGCAGGAGCGCCAAATCGGCGCGATGATTTGGGGCAAACCGCTGACCAACATTCTGCCGGAGCACAAAGATCTCGTGACTTATTACGCGGGCCTGTTCAACGGCAACAACCGCAACATTACGAACAACGACAACAACGAATTCATGTATGTCGGCCGGCTCGAGTTGCTCGCGTTCAAAGGCATGCTGGTCGGGCAGGAAGCGAATTTAAAGCTGGGCGGCGATTATTTCTTCAGTCGCGACCAGACCGGCACGAACATCTCGCCTTATACGAATTTGCTGGTGAATGCCGACGGGTCGCTGACACCCTTCACTTTGGCGAATCCAGACGAGCGCCATGCGTGGAGTGCCGACGCCTGGCTTAAGATTGGGCCCTTCGACTTGATCGGAGAGTATCTTGATGAACGGGTGCGACCGCGCACCGCGCCTGGGATTGCGCCGACGTTCACCGAGTTCGAAGCGAACGGCTTTTACGTGCTCGGCGGCTACTTCGTAATCCCGAAAAAACTCCAGGCGGTGGTGAAATGGGAGCATCTCAACCCGGGCCAACGGGGAAACGATGGAATTCAATCGATCACCGGCGGGTTGAATTACCTGATTCACGGCGAAGGACTCATGCTGATGGCCAACTATGTGCACACCTGGTCGGATTTTCGCGAAGCCAATCCGCAATTCGGCGATGATCAATTCGACGAAGTGCTGCTCCGCCTGCAGATAATTTTTTAACCACACGCATGAAGATCTCTCAGAACCAAGAGCGGCTTCGCGCACGATGAATCTTTGATGATCTCTCTGGCCCAGTTGCTCTCGAAATGGCCGCTGCTTCGGCAAATTCGTGAGCGGGTGGACGGCACGGGTCTGGAAGCGATGTCGGATAAGACGCGTGCGATGCACGCGCGGATCGATGATGCTCAGGTTGCGCGCTCAGTTTGCCCGTATTGCGGTGTTGGCTGTGGACAGCTAATTTTTCACAAGGACGGCAAACTGATTTCGATCGAAGGCGATCCGGAGAGCCCGATCAGTCAGGGGAATCTTTGCCCGAAAGGCGCGGCTTCTTATCAATTGCTCACGCACGATCGGCGCGAGACGAAAATGAAATATCGCGCGCCGCGCGCGAAAGAGTGGACCGAAATTCCGCTCGACCGCGCCATGGACATGGTGGCGGACCGCGTCTGGGAGTCGCGCAAACGTACGTTCGTGCACAAGAAAGACGGGGTGACGATCAACCACACGACTGCGATTTGCCATCTCGGTGGCGCCACGCTCGACAACGAAGAAAATTATCTGATCCGAAAACTGTTCACTCTCGGCCTGGGGATGGTCTGCATATCCAACCAGGCACGGATATGACATAGCAGCACGGTGCCCGGTCTGGGCACCTCTTTTGGCCGGGGCGGAGCTACGACTGCGCAACAAGATCTCGCTAACGCCGATTGCATTTTAATCGAAGGCTCCTCCATGGCCGAAGCTCACCCGGTCGGTTTCCGCTGGGTCATGAAAGCAAAGGAGCGTGGCGCGACTATCATCCATGTCGATCCAAGATTTTCGCGCACGAGCGCGCTCGCGGATATCTGGGTGCCGATGCGAGCCGGCGGCGACATCGCATTTCTCGGCGGCCTCGTTCGGCATATCCTGGAGAACAATCTCTTTTTTCACGACTACGTAGTGCATTTCACAAATGCATCCTGCATTTTGCGCGAAGATTTTCGTGACGCGGAAGAAGGAGCGACCGGCTTTTTCTCCGGCTGGAACGAAGAGCAACGCGCGTACGACAAGGAGACCTGGCAATACCAGGGCAAGGGCGGCCTCAGTTTTCCGGAGCGCGATCCGACCTTGCAACATCCGCGTTGCGTTTTCCAAAGCTTGCGCCGCCATTTTGCTCGTTACACGCCCGAAATGGTCGAGAAGATTTGCGGCATTTCGCCCCCACTTTTCCACAAGGTTGTGGATGCGCTCGTGGCTGCTTCTGGTCCGGATAAGACCGCAGCGATTTGTTACGCGCTCGGCTGGACGCAACATTCCAAAGGCGTTCAGATCATTCGCACGGCCTCGATCTTGCAACTGTTGCTCGGCAACATCGGTCGGCCAGGCGGGGGAATTTTGGCGCTGCGCGGTCACGCCTCGATTCAAGGCTCCACCGATATTCCAACGCTTTACGATATTTTGCCCGGTTACCTGTCCATGCCCCGCGGCGACGGCAGCGAGGAGACATTGCGCGACTACCTTGCGCATCAAACCAAACCGACCGGTCTCTGGAATAATTATCCCAGCTACTTCATCAGCTTGATGAAAGCCTACTACGGCAAGAACGCGACGGCCGAAAACGACTTTGGCTACAGCTGGGTCCCAAAACTGACCGGCAACCATTCGTTCTTCGAATATCTCTACGACATGGCCGACGGAAAAATGGAAGGCATGTTTATGATGGGCCAGAACCCGGCGGTCGCGGCGGCCAATTCGCGGTTCCAACGAACGTCGCTTTCAAAATTAAAATGGCTGGTCGTCCGTGACATGGTCGAAATCGAAGGGGCCACATTTTGGTACGACTCGCCCGAGATCGAGCGTGGCGAATTGAAGGCGGAAGACATCGAAACGGAAGTTTTCTTTTTTCCAGCGGCGGGTCACGCGGAAAAGGAGGGCGCGTTCACGCAAACGCAGCGCATGTTGCAGTGGCGCCAAAAAGCGGTCAACCCGCCAGGCGAGGCACGCTCTGAGGGATGGTTCATGCATCAACTCGCGTTGCGTCTGATTGCGAAGGCGAAGCAATCAACCGATCCGCTCGACGAACCGTTGCGTGCGCTCGACTGGTGGTATCCGGAAGATGAGTACGGCGAGCCGCACATGGAATCCGTCCTCGCGGAGATCAATGGTTGGTCCACCGCTCCGCAGCCAAATGCAGAGGGCGTTGTCTTCGGTCTCGATCGCGAAGGCAATCCGCATCACGGCCCGCAGGTGGACGGATTTGGGAAACTCAAGGCCGACGGTTCCACCGCATGCGGCGGTTGGATTTATTCCGGCGTCCTTGGCCCGGACAAGATCAACAAGGCGAACTCGCGAAATTCGAAAAATTATCTCGGCCACGGCTGGGGCTTCGTCTGGCCCGCGGATCGCCGTATTATATATAATAGAGCCAGCGCTAAACCGACTGGCGAGCCATGGAGCGAACGCAAGAAATTGGTTTGGTGGGACCAGGCGCAACGCAAATGGGACGGGATCGACGTTCCTGATTTTGTTCCGGACAAGTCGCCCGATTATCGTCCAACTGGAAACGAAAGCGGGCTCGCTGGGATCCCCGGCGACGCGCCGTTCATGTTGCACGAAGACGGTCTCGGCTGGCTGTATGTGCCGACCGGTTTGCAGGATGGGCCGATGCCGACGCACTACGAGCCGCTCGAGTCACCGGTGCACAACGCGCTTTACTCGCGCGACACCAACCCGGTCGTTAACTGGTTTACCCGCCAGGAAAATCGGTTCGCCCCGCCGGGCGACCCGCGATTTCCGTTTGTCCTGACAACCTACCGTTTGACCGAGCATCACACGGCCGGCGGCATGTCGCGGTTCCTCAGTCATCTCGCCGAGCTGCAACCGGAACTTTTCGCAGAAATGTCCCCCGAGCTCGCGGCCGAGCTAAAGATCGCCAACGGTGATTACATTTCGATCGTGAGCTTACGAGGAGCAATCGAATCGCGAGCACTCGTTAGCCGCCGCATGCGGCCGATGCATCTCAATGGAAAAACCGTGCATCAAATTGCGATGCCATTTCACTTCGGTACATCTGGGCCGGTGAAGGGTAGCGCCACTAACGATTTAGTTCCGATTTCGGGCGAGCCCAACGTCACGATCATGGAAGCGAAAGCGATGGCTTGTAATGTCGTCCCTGGTCGATTGCCGCGCGGTCCGGCATACGAAGAGTGGATAAAAAAATATGTGCCGCAGGGCGGGCCACCGAATTTGCACCCGGAACAACCGCCGCCAGGCGCCTCTCCCGGCCCGGAAGCTGGTGGTCACGGCCAGCACGGAAAGACCGACTCACGATGATCGACGAATTCTTTCGGGTAGCGCACGCGTCTCGCGTGTTGGTTTCGGCGTCTCGCCGAAACAGGCTTTTTCCTTGGACGTGTGATATAAGAAAAGTTCGCGATAGCGAGACGCCATCGCCAGCACGCGAGACGCGTGCGCTACCCAATCCACTAAACAGCGTGTGATCGTATGATCGGCGAGGGAATCCAGAGCACGAATCAGCGCAAGCATTCGTATGTCCAGGATCGCGTCGAGGTCGGCTTCTTCACCGATCCGAGTGTTTGCATCGGCTGCAAAGCTTGCGAGGTCGCCTGCAAAGAATGGAACCAGGTGCCGGATGATGGGTTCACGTGGTCAGGAAATTCTTACGACAACACCGGCCACCTTGGCGCATCGACCTGGCGACATGTCATGTTCCTCGAGCAAGATCGGCAAAAAGGAAATCAGGTCACAGGACCGATGGGTCTGCCCGCCGAACCCAACCCGCAATCCAAAATCCAAGATCCGCAATTGGAGGATCCTTTCCGGTGGGTTTTCTTGTCCGACGTTTGCAAGCACTGCGAGGAGGCTGGTTGTCTTGAGGCGTGTCCGACCGGATCGATCGTGCGCACTGAAGTTGGGTCGGTGCTGGTGCAGAACGACGTCTGTAACGGCTGCGGTTATTGTGTGGTGTCGTGCCCATTCGGCGTGATTGATCGCCGCCCTGAACCGCTTCACGATGCCGGCGGCGCGTTCAAGTGCACCTTTTGTTACGATCGACAGAAGAGCGGGCTCGTTCCGGCCTGCGCCAAAGTTTGCCCGACTGAATCGATCGTGTTTGGCCGGCTCGATGATCTACGCGCGCGCGGCGCGGAGCGCGTGCAGCAATTACAACAAGGTGGTTACCGTGACGCGCAACTTTACGATCCGACGGAGACTTCGGTCCGCGGCATCCACGCGTTCTTCCTGATTCTCGGTGAACCGGAAGCTTACGGGCTCCCGCCGAAGCCCCAGATTCCAACAATTTATCTGAAGTCCGCATGGACTTCGGCGTTCGCGACGGCGATCGCATCCATCATCGCGACCCTCCTGGCGTTCGCTTTCTTTCACTGACGCATACATGCATCGATCGCGCGAACAAGAACGATCTGGGGAGCGCACGCGACCTCGCGTGCAGCGTTCGGCGACTCGCCGAACGCATTTCGAAGCAGAGAATTTGCGGCGAGTCGCCGCAAACAGCACGCGAGTCGCGTGCGCTCCCCAAATATTTCCTTTCTGCCGCGCCTGCATCCCGTTATGGCAAGCGAATGACGAGCCGCAGATAAAAAAACAAGAGCGGCGCAGTGAAGAGCAAGCTATCAACCAAATCCAGCGCACCTCCGATTCCCGGCAGGAGATTGCCGCTGTCTTTTACGCCGGTGCTGCGTTTGACGATTGATTCTGCGAGATCGCCGATCACTGCGGCAAATCCCAGGAGCAATCCCAGCGCGGTCGCATGCGTCCAATTTAGGACGGACAGATGCCCTGGCATGAGGGCAAATAGCCCCCAACTGGCCAGAAGGGAAAA
>JBEEGV010000032.1:0-3782 GCA_041167085.1 Verrucomicrobiota bacterium | reverse complement strand
GCTGCGCAATGATGCGCCCGCCGGTGGCATGCACGGCGTCTGTAACCAGGCGCCATCCGCGCACCTGATCCGCGCTCCACAATCCGGGGGTATCGGCATAGCCAAAGCCGTCAGCACTGATCGCGGTTGCTTCCGCAACGATCAGTCCGGCCGAAGCCCGTTGGGCATAGTATTCGGCCTGCAGCGCGGTCGGCACATGATCAATCGACCCAGCGCGCATGCGGGTGAGCGGTGCCATGACGATGCGATTGGGCAGATCCAGATCGCCCATGCGGAGTGGGGTAAAGAGAGGCTGGACGGACATGACCGCTCCTGGACAAGGGATCAAGCGTTTGACGGGACGGCAGATGCGGCCTTGCTGGCAAGCCCTTTACCTAGCAAGTCTGCCAATAGCTTGCGCGCAAGAGCAGTGGGCACGAGGGCGTTCATGATGCGGTTCAGCCGGCCTGGAACGACTCTGGAGCGGTTTTTGAGCAGACCGCTGAGGCCTTCAGATACGCACTGCTCGACGCTCATCGGTTTCATCGGCATGGTTCTCGGATTGAGGCCGAACTTGTCGATCACCGCTGTGTTCGTAACCCCGGCTGCAAGTACAGTGACATAGACACCTAGAGGCTTGAATTCATAGTGAAGCGCCTCGCCAAGACTGTGTACATACGCCTTCGCACCTCCGTCGTTCGCCATACAGGGAATGCCGTTTTCCGCACCCATTGCACCCACGAGGATCAAGCCGCCGCGCCTCCGCTTGGCTAGTTTCGCGCCGAAATGGTGGGTGATGTCCAGATGCGCCATCGTATTGAGCCGCAAAGTCGCCTGAAGTAACTGCCGATCAAGCTTCAAGAACTCGCCGGGATTCCCGGTGCCGGCATTGGAGACGACAAGGCCGACGTCGAGATCGTCAGTGGCGGAGGCGAGTCCCGCTATGAATCCATCTTGTGAAAGGTCCATAGCCAAGGCGCGGTACTGAACACCAAACTCCTGTGAGATGGCGCGTCCCAGTTCGGCGAGCAATGCGTCTCGCCTGGCCACCAGCACTAGGTTGATCCCCGACGCTGCGATTTGCCTCGCGAATTCCTTACCGATTCCCGAGGATGCGCCTGTGACGAGCGCCCACGGTCCGAACTGTACTTTATGAAGTGCTGCTTTCATTGTGTTGCTCCATAATTCCAATTCACAGAGCGGCGATCCAATTCTTAAGCCGCTTCACTTCCGTTACCACGACATCCGGGTCGTTAGCGCCATACGCTACCGCTGCCATGCCCTGAAAGGCCGAGAAGACATGAACCGCAAGTTCCCGCGAATTTTCTCCATGCCCGGCGCCCCGGAACTGCTTCTCAAGCCACGCCATGGGCTCGGTGTAGAGCGCTGCGGATTTCTTGGCCAGAGCGCCGCCCTCCTTGTGCAACTCTAAGCACAGGCCACCGAGCGGACATCCGCCGAGCACAAGTTGGTCCTTGTTGCTTCGAACTTTGTCCACGAAAGCAAACAGCCGTTCCTTCGGAGAACTCAACCGGTCCCACTCCTCTTGGAGTTCGCAAAACTGCGCCAAGAGCCGTTCCACGACTGCCTCGCCGAGCTCTTCCTTGGTTTTGAAGTAGTAGTAAACGTTGCCCACCGGGACATGGGCGGCTTCGGCGATGTCGGCCAGGCTGGCCTCTCTGAATCCGCGCTTGTAGCCCAGCTTCATGGCGGTATCAATCAGGCGCGTCCGTTTGTCCAATTGCGTTTTCGGCATATTCCGTCTTCTAAGTCAGGTAACTAACTTATACCGTAGACCTGCTCCAGTGGTTTGTCAACTCGGCGCTTCAATTTGTAAAGCGCAGATAGAAATGTCCGCTAGTTCAGGAAGGTAGAAGTGTTCGCCTTGCCTTCGTTGGTCGACTGACGCCCGCAAAAAGCCCTGGACCTGCAACGCGCTGCGGCTGCGGATTGCCCGCCTCAAGGCCAAGATCAATCTGCCGGATGAACTCTGCGCGTACATGTGAGCCGCGCGATCGAAACGAAGCAACCGAGTACAACAGCCATCCCGCTCCTTCCCATGCCGCTCGCGGCGTGAGAAAACGGCAGTCGGCTATTTCGTCGGTCGATTCCATCCACCTGCTTCATCCGGTTGACGCTTGAAGCGGAGCTTGTCGATTCCGAGACTCCGGATTCTCGATTCGAGCGTTTGCCTGGGCAGGCCGAGGCGGGAGGCCGCGCCTGTGAGGCCGGAGATTTTCCCTCCAGTCTCGGCTAGCGCGGTTTCGATCATCTGTCGTTCATGATCGACGATGTGCGTATTGAGCGAAAGCGTCGGGCCGGACGGCGTCGGCGTTTCGCGCTCCAGCCAAGTCTCGTTTACCGACAGCGAATCGCCGTCGGAGAGAATGACAGCGCGTTCGATAACGTTCTGCAACTCGCGAATATTACCTGGCCAGTCGTAAGCCTGCAGCAAATCAAGCGATCGGCGGGATACGGAGCGAAATCTTTTTCCAATCTGCTTGGCATATCGCTCGATCAGGTATTCCACCAGCAGCGGGATATCATCGCGGCGCTGCCTGAGAGATGGGATCGCAATAGGAAAGACATTGAGCCGATAGAAAAGGTCCCGTCTGAAGCGACCTTCTGCGATGGCGACTTGCAGATCGCGATTGGTCGCGGCCAGTACGCGCACGTTCACTGGAATCGTCTGGCTGCTGCCGACCCGTTCGAACTCGCGCTCCTGCAAAACGCGCAGCAACAACACCTGAGTTTCGATCGGCAACTCGCCCACTTCATCGAGGAAGATGGTCCCGCCGTTGGCCGATTCGAATCGCCCGATGCGGCGTTGTATCGCTCCAGTGAATGCGCCTTTCTCATGTCCGAACAACTCTGATGCGATCAGGGATTGAGGTATGGCTGCGCAATTCACACGGATAAACGCCGCCGTGGAGCGCTGCGAGCATTTGTGGATCGCGCGGGCAATGAGCTCCTTGCCGGTTCCCGTTTCGCCGACGATGAGCACTGTGGAATCGGTCGGGGCGACTCGGGTTATCTGGGAGGTCACTTCCTGTAACGGAGCGGATGAGCCCACGATTTCTTCAAACATCGAAGATCGATCGATCTCTTCGCGCAGCGCCTGGTTTTCTGAGCGGACGCTGTCTTCCGCGTGCTTGCGTGCATCGATGTCAGTTGCCGTGGCGTACCAGCGAAGTACGGCGCCGGTTTCATCGCGCAGCGGGTTGTACTGGATGAGCAACCAGCGGTATTGACCATCCTTTCGCCGCGCTCGATGCTCCAATTCAAACGGGCTGGTTCCCTGAAACGCTGCCTCACGCGTTTCGCGAAGGCGCAGCACATCCTCGGGATGGAAAACGCGCATACGAAAGTCGTCATTCTGCACTTCCTGCAGCGTTAAGCCCGTGAAGTCGAGCGTCATCTGATTCGCATCAAGGGCGCGGCCGTCCGGACTGAGCACGACGATCATCTGCGGAATTGCGTCGATGATTAATTTCCACTGGGCTTCTGATCGCTTGCGCTCTTCGATATCGGTTGCTGAGCCATACCAACGCGTGATTTGCGCGGCGGAATTGCGCACTGACTGTGTGTGGAAGAGAAACCATCGGTATTCGCCGTCGTGCCGGCGAATCCTCGCTTCGACCCCGAGACATTCGCCCGTGCAGCGTATGACGTTCCAACGGTCGATCAATGCCGGAAGATCGTTTGGATGGATCGCCACTCGCCACTGGCCCTTTGACACATCAAGCGAGAGCCCGGTGTGGAGTTCCCAACGCCGGTTCACAAATTGAACCGATCCATCTGGC
>JBEEGV010000031.1:0-18355 GCA_041167085.1 Verrucomicrobiota bacterium | reverse complement strand
GAATACGCCGTCGTAACGGCGCTCCCAACCAATGACAGTGCGTAACTGAGTAATTTTATTTTGCTCATAAGGCCCCCACGACCGGCGTCTTGCGCGCCGAGATTTTGGTAAGAACCGAGTCGTCGATTTTCAGGTGCGCTCTCACCAGCTCGCGAGGCGTAAATGCCAGCCACTGACTGAGCGAGACGTCGGCGTAGTAGTCGCTCCGGAAGAGCTCGAGAAACCGCAGCGTGGTGTCGCCGATGTTCTCGATGTAATGGCCCATCGCGAAAGGAACAGAACCGACATCGCCCGCCTGGAAGTTGTAGGTGCGAGCGTTGTTTTGCGCCGCGAACACCGTCATCCGCGCTTCGCCCGAGATGTAGAACTGCCACTCATCCGCGTTCGGGTGCCAATGCATCTCACGCATTCCGCCGGGCTCGACCTCAACCAACGCAGCCGCGATCGTCTTCGACGCCGGGAATACGGACGAATCGGTGATGCGCACGGTGCCGCCGGCGCTGCGGATCGGTTCCTGCGCGAGCATTCGGTGGCATAGGCTATGGGGCATTGGACCGGCGCCGGCAATTCGATCAGCGGCGAGAGGTCCCGGAACTTGCGCTTGAAAGATCCAGAGATCTTTCTCCGGGATGCGTGCGAAAGCGCTTTCGGACACGCCGAAATTCTTTGCCAAAATCTCTTTCGGGGTGTGCGCCATCCAATCGGACAGCAGAAACGTTTCCTCCTCCGAGAAGTTGCCGTCATCGAACACGAGCAGAAACTCGCAACCATCGCCCTCGAGTCCTTGAATCGAGTGCGGGATGCCGGCCGCGAAATACCAGAGATCGCCCTCGCCGACATCGTCCTGAAAGGCGCGACCGTCCTGGTCAATCGCAGTGATCCTCGCCTGGCCTTTGAGCATGTAGGCCCACTCCGCGGCCTGATGCCAATGCATCTCTCTTACTCCGCCGGGCTTGAGGCGCATGTTGACACCGGCAAGCTCCGGAGCGGTCGGCAATTCCCGGATCGTCGTCTGCCGGCCCCAGCCGCCTGGCGACAGATGCATGTGGCTGTCGGCAAAAGACCATCTCAGGTTTCCGAGCGTGCCGTGGTCCGTGGAAGGCGACAGAATGACGTCGCGATTCTCCGCCTCGCGTGATGGATTCCTCGGTCCTATGACCGATGCGCCCGCGTCGCCGCGGATGGGCTCAGGCACATTGAGTGTTTCGCCGCCGTTATTTTTTTTAGTTCTCGTGTTCATATTTAAATTTTCCTTCGCTGTTTTTTGTTAAATTGACTGTTAATTATTTTGTGACTCCGTCGAACGGTTCCCATCCGGAGAAATCTGGGAGTTTGACCTGGTCTCCGCCGGTGTAATCCGTGTTCAAGATCTCGTCGGTGCTGCCCCCTGCTATGACGATTTTGTCGAGATACGTTTGATACTGCGCTTCGTCGCCCACATAGAGCTGGTTGTGCTGCGCATCGGGATAGACGTAAAACGGATTTCCGTTCTGCGTAACCGGAGACACCTTTCCTTTGGGCAGCGTTTCCACTTCGTGGCGCTGACTAAGGGTTTTAGCGGCTTTGGCCTGAAATCCGGCTGATACCAGCAGGTCCTCGGCTGGGGTTGCCCCCTTCGCTGTAAATGCGGCGACGAGCACCGCCGCCACAACGAAAGCGACATTAATGGTGCTTTGTTTGAGTAACGTATTTTTCATGCCGCCACGCTATGCTGGCGGCGGATTCCAGCCATTGAGCGTGCGAGGGATTTATTGGTCCTGCTCACGAGAGGAATTTCGCTCCCTCATTCGAGGCATGTTCCGACGCCTAACGACAACTGGATTTGCCATTCAATTAGATCCCGCGGATGAAGCTCTTCGGAAATGTCTGACACAGACCCCCCACAAAAGAATGGTAGGCCGGCTCTGTGAAACGGCGGGAGTCAGTTAGCTCGCGTGGCGAGCCTTTACTTCGACGCCTGCTTCCTTTTCGAGCGCTTTGATGAGGGCGGAGGCGTTTTCTTTTCCGAAGCCAAGGGCAACGGCCGATGCGAGATTTGTTTCAACGACGCGCAGTGCCGGAATGGGTGACTGCAGACTTTCACCAAATTTTTCAATGAGGCCCGCGTCCTTGAGCATGAGCTTGAGCGCGAAGCTGGTCGAAAAATCGCGTTTCACAATGTTTTGACCATTGCTCACGAGTAGCGGTGAGCGAAAGTCGGCAACTTTTACAACCTCCATCACGGTTTTCAGACCAAGCCCGGCTTTTTGCGCGAGCACCAGGCCTTCCGCGAGCGCTTCCATTTCCAAGGCTACAATGAGGTTTCCTACCAGCTTCATGGCCGCGGCATTTCCGTTCTTGCCAAAGTAGTGAACGGTCTGCCCCAAATGTTCCAAGACCGGCTTCACTTTCTCAAAGACGGCCTTGTTGCCTGCGGCCATGATCCAAAGCTTGGCCTTGGCGGATTCCGTTTTGCTGCCAAAGACAGGCGCATCAAGAAAATCCACGCCGCGCTTTGCGTAAGCTTCCTCTTCTCGCAAACTCGTCGCGGGAAGAACCGTGCTCATGTCCATCGCGATCTGGCCTTCCCGAATTTTGGTTAGGATTCCAGTCGCGCCAAAAACCACATCCTCGACCGCCTGGTCGTCGCTCAAACTGTACATGACAAGCTCGGCGCCGCGGACGGCGTCCGCGGGAGTATCGGCGACGCGCGCGCCTTTCCGAGCGAACGGTTTGCATTTTTCACTGCTTCGATTCCAAACGGTAAGTTCGTAGCCGGCCTTGAGAAGATTGGAGACCATGCCGCTGCCCATGGTCCCGAGACCGAGATAGGAGATCGTCTTTATCATACGTGAACGCCTCGAAGACTGTTCATTTGGCCGAGCGCGCCGCCATTAATGATCGGCCTGAGTTGGGAAAGAATTGCTTCCTTGTTCGTGGTTCCGAAAATCCCCAGTCGGACCTCGCCGTCGCTAAAATATAAGATCGTCGGGAGGCACCGAATGCCGTACCACAATCCCAAATTGGGACTGCGATCGAGTTGGACGCGGGCCACTTTCAGGCAATCGACAAACTCCGCCGCGATTTCGTCCATCGCTCCATTCATCATCATCGAAGGGAGGCTCCATCCCGTGGCAAACTCCACCAACACTGGTTGACTGGCCTTCAGAACCTCCGTCTCGAAGTTCGCTTCATTGAGTTCAAGGGCCGGTTTCATGTTTTGATCCATTGCTCGAAATTTCGCTAAGCCGCCGCTGCGCCGGTCATCTCGAATGGCGATTTGACCATCCTGACTGCATTCCAGCGTTGAGTCAGTCCGAGCAGCTCGGCCAGACGCGATTCGTAGGAATCGCAAGTGGGACAATTACCATTGGGGTCAACCCAGTCCGGATGTTGGAGACGCAGGTCCTTGTGGATTTGCTGTTGAAGCTCGCGGTAAGAATGGATTTGGTCAGACATGGTGATTTCCTCGGTCAAGTTTCAAGCCGAAAAGCGTTTGTGTTCACAGGACAGACTCGCTTCGCCTCACCTTGTCGCCATTGCGCGGGCGCGGGATTTTTTACTGCCACTCAGGGGGTGAGCAAAGATCCCCCTTTCGGGATAGAGCTTTGAGGAATCTCCGCTTGGGGAAAGTTTGATCTCTTCGATCTGGGAACTGCTCAATTAGCCGTTTGAAATCGTGGGGCGTTCTGTCCTCTTATTGGTGCTGAGAGGTGGTGAACCGGTGAATGGTGTTACTTTTTTCTCCGGAGGGGCGTGTCATCGCCGCGCAACGATTCAACTTATAATAGTACGTCGCCCACGCCGGTGAACCGAAACGCCACCCAGACGGAGAAACAGCAGGAGCATTTACCCCAGTCGAATTGAGGTAAGAGCGAAAGTACTCCGCTACTTTGTCACGAAGGTTTTTACCTTGCTCGTCACTCCATCGCTCGAGCCATCGGCATTGGTGGAGTCAACCGTGTAGTAGTAGGTAGTCTTCGACTTTAGGCCGTCGACGCGCACCCGGAAAACGGTATTGGGATGGCCGCGGTTCAGCCTAATGGGAGATTTCGCCGTCTCGCTCAGTTTTTTTGGATCGGTCCCGTAATGCACCACACCGAAGTGGTCGTCCGTGCCCCCGGGGTTATTGCTCGTCCACCTGATTATGGCGGAAGTGTCCTTAGCGGATTCAAGCGCTGGCCCTTCGGTGATCTGGACTTGTTTCGCTCGTTTGGCAGGAGGAAGGATCTGCGCGGCCGGTGGCTGTGAGAAAAGCGGGCTACCGGCCGTGATGGCGACCACTGATACCAGAAGCAGTCTATTCATGGATGGACGGCCGGCTAAATTACTGAGCTCATATTCCCTTGGGCAAGGCGACAAAAACTAGCATGGAGGCCGTGGGCGGCCTCCATGCGTTCATATTTTTCCACTACGGAATAGGATTCGGACTCGGCAATGGCGCAACGCCGCAGATTTCTGGCGGGCAGGGCGGAAGCGGCGGAGTCGGGATAAGCGACTCGTTACCTTGAGTCGAAGCCGAACCACCGGACATGCAAACACCCGTAAAGGTATCTAGGTTGGGGTAAGGCCTCGTGAAACCATCGGTAAGCGTTTGCATGAACGCGACAAGCTGGTCTTCTTCTTCATCGGTCAAGCCGAGATTACCGACGGTCATATCGATATTGTTCGACACCTCGGGCCTAGGCCAGCAGTTTACTTTTTCGACGGTCCCGTCCGGGCAATGTCCAGAAGTAACGTCGTACGCATAGCCGGGTTTGTCGCGCGTGTTGTAGAAGTGGACGAGTTGCTTCAGGCTCTTGGCATAGCCGTTGTGGAAGAACTCTTTCTGGAAATAAGGCCCGGGCGCCTCGGTGGTGGGGCATTGTGGCGGTGTCATAGCCACATTGCGCGCGGAAGACACCTGCATTAGGCCGTCGTTCAGTGGTGCGTACTGTGTCCAGCTCGCGTTCGGGCTGGCCCAGGAACCGAAACCGCTTCTGAGGAAAGTTCCTAATCCCAAATCGCGGTAGCCGAAGCCGAAGGGATTGGCAGTGAAGCCAACGAAATCCGGCGTGGTCTGATAAAAGAAAGCATTCCTGGGATTCAGGGGGAGACCGAGATTGGATGAGCCGAAGCAGGTAAACAGGGGGTTTGTCTGCGCGACCATGCTATTATCGGCCTGAGTTGCAGTCAGAGCGGTTCCTCTTCCATCCAGATGGCATGAATTGCAGTTAGCTTTGCCTCTGAACAGGTTGTAACCCGCTTGCTCGGTTGCAGTCATTGTGTAACTGCCTTTTACGAAGGCGTCGAATTTCGAGGAGAAGGCGCTGACCTGCACAGACTGCTCGTATGCATCAAGAGACTGCGCCCAGTGATTATAAACCTCGGTTGCTCGGATACGGTCTTCTGGTTTGAGCTTAACTGGCATGGTGTCGCCGCCGAATGCCGAAGCCCCTCCTGGGGTTGAGCAGATCGTCTCGGTGTTGGGTGGGAACTTGATATCCAAGGAGCCGGCGCCCCATACCAATTCAAAGAGAGTTCTGTACGGAGACTGCGAAAGCTTGTAGGCGATGCAAGCAGTGTCGGGGTTGCCCATTTCTTGAGTATCGACGGGAGGACCCTGTGCCTGTTCAGCGTCGGGGTTCCTGAGCAAATATCCGGTCGCGCGCGAATCCCAGAAGTTTCCGCCGAAGAAAGCATTCTGCACTTCGTTGTACTGGAGTACCGGGAAGAACGGCGCATACGGGTATCGCTGCGCTGACCGCTTACCGGCCCGAAAGTGAACCGTTCCGGGATACGCGATCATCGTCAGATTCACCGACGGGATCGGTCCACTAAAAGCGACATACGGCATGTGGCAAGACGCGCACGCTTGGTTTTTGCCGGGCGCGATGTTTGTGTCGTAATTCATCAGCTCGCCGAGCGTTTCTATTGCTTCAGTTCCGGTGTCCTTAAGTATCGGCGGCTGATTTGTCATTACCGGGGGCGTTAAGGAGTGCCACCTTTGCACGGCTCTATTTTCAATAACATCGATCTCAGCCAGGACCCGATTCACCTCCGACACCAAATCCGTCGGAAGAATCCCAGCTGGGTACGGGTTGTACTCCGCCGCCGGCGATGGTTGAGGGTGAGGTTTAAATTTACCGCCAGTGGTTTTATTGTTCTGGCCTTGTGACAGCACTAACAGGGGGATCGCTACTAGACAGAGGATTACGGCCGCTATTTGACGATTCATGGGGTGCTCCTTTTGTGGCGTGTTGTCGGCATGGTGTCGGGTTCGTTAGTGGGCGGTCGAGCGAACGCTCAGGAAACCTGCCGAAAATCAGAACACTCACCGCGGGCGTGGCATAGCTTGATATCGGTCAAGCCCCTCAAACTCCCCGGCCATTTTTCTTACCCCTCTCTGTAGAGCTAAGCGCACAGTGGGAATTTTGCCATCCCTCTAAAGAGGGATTTACGACTCCCTCTTCGGAGGTAGAACACGGTTGAGAATCAGGTCGCTTCGACCAAATTTTTGAAATTGTGCAGGTATCTCTCGACTCGACTGGAGACGGCGCCGCCGAAGCTCGAGGTCAGCTTCAGAGTAATGCACGTGCTTTGGCCAGGATGTGCCACGAAAGAAACGACACCGGCGGCAAGGTGGTCGGGAGCGCTATGGTCGGCGATAGTTCGCCAGGCGAGTCGCCGCTCTGGAACACGCAGCATCATCTCAAGTGTCGTGTCATATTCCTTTCCGTTGAAACCAAGCGATGCGATAAAATGGTACGCGTCCAATTTTCGCACACGTTTGATCACGGTGATGAATTTTGGATAATCCTCAAACGCCAGCCAGCGCTTATAGACGGCGGCCACTGGCGCGTTGACCACGATTGATCCCTCCGCCGCGTCGATCGCCCGCAGGTTGCTCCCGTTTTTTTGCATTGGTTTGTCAGGCGTAGGACCGCGTGTATTCATATTTTGAAAACGTCCGGTTCCAGCCGTCGGTGAAATTAAAGATCGACATGTTAAGTACGAGCATGGGGTCGTGGCGGGCTCCGGATCGTTGAAAAACCTTGCGCAGCCTGCTCCTGAAATTGTTCTCACGGTGTTTGGCGTTCATGGTGGTTTCGTATTTCTCTAACGCTAACGGCCATCCGGCCCATCACCACGGGGCGGTTGCGGGATTTTATAATCCCTCTTTAGAGAGAGCATCGGATGCCAGCCGCACTTCTGATCGGGGGTAATTCCCGCTGGCTGGAATCCTTCGAACGGCGCTTCTTACAACGCCGACGGCGCCACCCGCTATCAGAAAATCGTAGCGCACAGAATAGTTTTGCGAGGGCGCGACGAGGCATCCATCTATTTTTGTTCGATGAGGCTTTTGAACTCCTGGAGATATGTGCGCACGCACTCGGATAACCCACCGCCATAGCTCGACATCATCTTCAAATTAATCTCGGTCCGGTCCCGCGAGAGAGAGACGAAACCGACCACGCCGGTGGTGAGGTAATCGTGCAATAAGCGCCATGCTACGCGTCGCTCCGGCACGCGGAGCAGAATCTCCAGGATGGCATTGAACTGTTGGCCATCGACTTTCCCTTCCACTGCAAAGTGGTTCGGGTCGAGTTTCCGCACGCTTTTGATCGCGCGCATGAACCTTGGATAGTCTTCGACGTGTAACCATTGTCGATACACCTTTGCTACCGGAGCTTCCACAATGATCGACGATTCCACCGCATTCGCGATCAACTCAGCGGTGCCGCTCGACTGTATTAAGTCGTTAGGCCTAGCTGCGTTGGTAGTCAGGCTTGGGAAAGGTGCAGCTCCATCCGTCGGTAAAGTTAAAGGCCGATATGTTGAGCGGAAGCGTTGGGCTGGGCCGCCGGCGATGCCGGAACAGGCCGCGCCGCGCCGCCTCAAAAAGTTGTTGCCTGGTTTCATTGGTTATTGCCACTACAGGTTTACTTCGAGGTTCGGTCGCCGCCACAACGCGCTTGCGGGGTTTTTGTTTCCCGAGCAAGAGAGAGACTGGAACACCTCTTTCGAAGGAGCGATGAAGAGTGGCAGTGACTTCAACGCGGGTTACGGTTTATCGTTCGCGGAGCTCGAACGGCGGCCCGAAATACTTTGATGAAGTCCAGGTTGAAAAGACGCGGCAGGCCATCAGCGCTGCCCGCCTATCTGCGCTATGGCATAGCGATTCTTTCTGTCGCAGCAGCATTCGCGCTAAAGCTTTTCTGCCAACACGCCAATCTGCCGTTTCCGTTTACCACGGCCGCGATGTTCGCCGTCGCATTTACGGTTTGGTATGCCGGGATCCGGGCAGGCCTGTTCGGCGCTGCAGTCTCAGCATTAGCTCTGTGGTTTTTTGTTGAGCCGCCGAGCGTCAGCACCGACCGCATCCTGTGGTTGACTAACCACAGTGTCGCCATGCTGTTGGTCGTATGGATTACAGCCGCCCTCCGTCGCGCCGAGCTACTCCTCGAACGAGCGCGGCACGGGCTCGAAGTGAAGGTGCAGGAGCGAACGGCGGAACTAAGACAAGCGAACAAGGAACTAAAGGCTTCGGAGCAAGTGGCGCGTGGTCAGGTAGAAGCGTTGGCGTTTAGCCTGGACGTTCTGACGACCTCGCCGGCGCCGAACGAATTTGTCGGGCAGATGCTGAGCATGCTCTGCCGCTTGCTCGGCGGTCAGATTGCAACCCTTGCTTTGTTCGATGAAGCCCGTGAGTTGCTCGTCCCGCGCTTCGTAGTGGATAGTGAAAATCCAGCCGTTAAAGAGCCGGAACATCCTCTGGCACGGGATCCATCCTCCTGGAGGCAGAATCGAATTTTACAGGAGCTGGTTTTCACTGGATCGCCGGTGGTGTGCGAAGACATTGAAACAGATCCTCGCATCAGTCCTGGTTGGGCAGAGTATTTCAGAGGCCAAGGAACGAAGAAGCTCCTCGCCGTCCCGACGCTGATAGGCGGAGAAGTGAAGGGAGTGTTAGGCGTCCGCCACGGCGCACGGGTTCCTTACCGGCCTGAGGAGACCGAGCTAACCCAGGCTTTAGCGCATCAGGTAATGGTTGCGCTTCGACTTACTGAGTTAGGCGAGCAATCACAAAAAGCTGCGATCCTTGAGGAACGAAATAGAATGGCTCGCGACGTTCACGACACTTTGGCCCAAGGTTTCACCGGTGTGATTCTCCAACTCGAGGCGGCGCAGGATGCCACCTCATGCGACCAACAGGAGGAGGCGAACGAACATCTCGAGCGTGCTGCAGGATTGGCTCGCCAAAGTCTAGTCGAAGCACGCCGCTCTGTGCATGCGCTTCGACCAGACGCTCTGGAGCGCGATCAGCTTTGGGACGCGCTGCAGGGAATTATCAAGCGCACAACCGCGGGAACTGCGCTGCACACGGCATTCGAGCTGCGCGGCGAACTGCCCGATCTTCCGCCCATCTGGCAGGAGAATCTTTTGCACATCGGCCAGGAGGCTTTGAGCAATACGCTCAAGTACGCGCGCGCGCAGAATTTCCGAGCGTGCCTAAGCTGCAATGACGACGGCGTGCGGCTGGAGCTGAGCGATGATGGCGCAGGATTTGAGATCACTGACGGACATGGTGGGTTGGGGCTCACTGGAATGCGGGAGCGAGTTCAACAGATGGATGGCGATTTGCAAATCACTACCGGCCCGGGCGAGGGCACAAACGTTGTCGTCATCTTGCCTGTCCCGGCGAAAAAACAAAGCT
Organism: Verrucomicrobiota bacterium; assembly: GCA_041167085.1. Classification (GTDB taxonomy): domain Bacteria; phylum Verrucomicrobiota; class Verrucomicrobiia; order Chthoniobacterales; family UBA10450; genus DATFCK01. Next base: position 8,679 of record JBEEGV010000031.1, on the reverse strand, counting down.
CGCTCTCCTCTCGAGGAGCCGTTAGACTTTCGCTATGAGTGCGAGCGCGAGATCGTCCATGCATTCGGTCAAGGGCTCATCGACTTCGGAGCATTCTGGCAGTTTCTGTAGTACGAATCCCTAACCAAAAAAACCAACCCCCATGAATCCCACCAAAAACAGCACTAAGTCTCGCGAAGAGAACAACCAACCGATGCGGTTTGCTAATGCGACCCTCGGCCAACATCGCCATGTCTGCGCGTTTTTTCACGGCGCGGAGGAGGAGTATCGTGTGCTACTTCCGTTTGTTAAGGAAGGGCTCGCGCGCGGCGAGAAGGCGTTTCACATCGTCGATCCAAAACTGCGCGACGAGCACTTAGAGCGACTTTCCTCAGCCGGCGTTGACGTTCCTTCGGTCGAGAAGAATGGACAATTCGAGCTGCACCATTGGCACGAAGTCTATTTGCGCGACGGTCGTTTCGACAGGGACCGAATGCTTGCCTGCATGCAGGACGTATTGGAGCAGAGCCAGCGCGACGGCTTCCCCCTCGCCCGCGTCATGGGCCACGCCGAATGGGCTTCAGGAGACTGGCCCGGGGTCGACGATTTCCTCGAATACGAGTGCCGGCTGAACGACATCATACCGCAATATAAGGATGCCGTAATCTGTCTATATAATCTGACGAAGTGTGGCGGCAACCTTATCATCGACGTCATGCGAACTCACCCGATGATTCTCATCGGCGGCATCGTCCAGGAGAACCCGTTCTTCGTACCGCCGGATGAGTTTTTGCGGGAATTGCGCGAACGCCGCTCGCCCCGGACTAAAGTAGCGGCCTGATCCCCTTATATTTGGCATCGGTTCGTTAAAGCGTAGGACCGCGCGTATTGGTATCCTTGAAAACGCGGCTCCAGCCGTCGCTGAAATGGAAGATCGACATGTTCAGTACGAGCATGGGGTCGTGCCTGCTTGCGCGTGCTCGAAAGATGTTGCGCAGCCTTCTCCTGGATTGTTTTCACGTGATTTGGCTTTCCTTGTGATTTTGTTTTTCTCTGCCCGCTGGCGGGCCTGTGGTCTGTCACCACGTTGCGCGGGCGGGAATTCTGGGTGCCTCTTTCGAGGGAGGACGTAAGTGTGGCAGAGAGCGCCGGCGCCTGTTAGGGTACTCGGTTCAATTAAGTCAGCCCTGGCCTAACAACGACAGCTTTCATGAAATCCAGTTCGAGATCGAGGCCGCTCGGCCAGTGGTTCGCTGACTTCGGCAGACGTAGTTTCGAGTTCGCAACGTCGCCTCCGGCCTTCCAACGCGCAGCGTTCGGCTACGCGCTGGCCGTTATTTCCGTGGCCGTCGCGCTTGGTGTGGCGCTTCTCATGGAACGCTACGACTTCCGCGGCGTCGAATTTCCGCTTTTGCTGTTTGCCGTGGCCTTGACCGTCTGGTATGCGGAGCTGGGGCCGGGGATTCTGTCAGTTGTACTCTCCAGCCTGGTCTTCAACTTCTTCTTCACAGAGCCCCTGCACAGTTTCTACGTCACACGTGCTGAACTCCCTTACTATATTGTTTTTCTACTATTTGCGTCGCTTGTTGCCTTTTTTGCCGCCGTTCGGCGCCGCGTCGAGCGAAACCTTCTACAGTCCCGCGGCGAACTCGAGGCCAGCAATAAGGAATTAGAAGCATTCGCATATTCCGTATCGCACGATCTGCGCGCTCCTATTCGTCATATCTCCGGGTTCACGGAGCTTCTGCAAAAAAATATTGCGGCAGATCTCAATGACAAAAGTCAGCGGCATGTGGCCATGATCCTGGAGTCGGCAAAACGGATGGGTAACCTGATCGACGATCTCCTGGCTTTCTCCAGAATCGGACGGAAGGAGGCGCACCGGACAATGGTCAGCTTGCAACAACTCGCCCAAGAAGCTCAAAATGAAGTCGCGCAGGAGACCGGCGGGCGCAATATAAATTGGAAAATTGGTAGCTTGCCCGTCTGCTTCGGAGACCGTTCCATGTTAAGACTTGCACTCGTTAACCTGGTTTCGAATGCTGTTAAGTTCACGCGAACGCGTCCGCAAGCCGAAATCGAAATAGCGTCTGCGAACCACAACCCAGATCAGATAGTTGTATTTATCCGGGACAATGGCGTCGGATTCGATATGAGGTATGTAAATAAACTATTTGGCGTGTTCCAACGTTTGCACGGACCTGAGACGTTTGAAGGCACCGGTATTGGGCTCGCCACCGTTCAGCGTATCGTCCATCGACATGGAGGCAAAGTCTGGGCGGAGGGTCTGGTGGATGAAGGCGCCACCTTTTACTTCTCACTTCCCAAATCACAGAGAGTCTAACTTATGAGCAACTTAGGACGTATTTTACTGGTTGAAGACGATCCAAAAGACGTGGAACTGACGCTAACAGCTCTGGAGGAATACAAGCTCGCCAACGAAGTCGTTGTCACTCGCGATGGGGAGGAGGCTCTCGATTATCTTTACCGTCGTGGAAGTTTCACGACGCGCTCGACCGATAACCCGGCCGTTCTGCTGCTCGATTTGAAACTACCCAAGGTCGACGGCTTGGAGGTGCTGCAGCAGATCAAGGCCGATGCAAAGCTCAAGCTGATTCCCGTTGTCGTGCTCACGTCTTCACATGAAGAAAGGGACATGGTTACGAGTTACAAGCTGGGCGTGAACGCTTATGTGGTAAAGCCGGTGGATTTTCACGAGTTTGTCAACGCCGTCAAGGAGCTCGGGATTTTTTGGGCGCTCGTGAACGAGCCGCCACCTGGAAGCATAAAAAAAGGTTAGACGAAAATGAAATTTCCTCTGCGTATTCTGCAGCTTGAGGACGACCCGCGGGATGCAGAGTTAGTTCAGGAAAAGCTCGCGCTCGACGGTAACGCCTGCGAGGTCACGCGTGTTGAAACCGAGGCTGATTTTATCGCGTCACTCGAACAGGGCGGCTTTGACCTGATTCTTGCAGACTACTCGCTTCCCTCTTTTGACGGTGTATCTGCCTTGAAGCTCGCCCAACAAAACTGCCCGGATGTGCCATTCATTTTTGTTTCCGGAACGCTCGGTGAAGACGTCGCCATCGAAGCGCTCAAGACCGGCGCCACCGATTACATATTAAAGACGCGTCTGGCCAGACTGGGACCTGCAGTCACCCGCGCGCTTCGTGAAACTGAGGAAAAGAGGGAACACGCGCGCGCCGAGCGGTCGCTCCAGCGCAGCGAAGCATTTCTAGCTGAAGGACAGAGAATCAGCCACACCGGCAGCTGGAGCTGGGATGTTTCCAGCGGGAAGCTTACCTGGTCAGAAGAGCATTTCCGGATCTTTGGTTTCGACCCGGAGAAGATTGAACCGTCTCTCAAGCTATTCTTGGAGAGAGTTCATCCCGAGGATCGATCATTCCTCGAGCAAGCTCTCGATCAAGCAGTTAAGGAGAAGAAGGGATTCGACCTCGAATTCCGAGTCGCGCTCCCCGACGGATCCATAAAGCATGTGCAGGGATTAGGGCGACCTGCGCTCGGACGTTCCGGCGAAGTCGATAATTACACCGGGACCACGGTAGACATCAGCGAGCGCAAACGGGGAGAGGCGCTGTTCGCAGGAGAAAAGCGTCTTCTCGAGATGATCGCCACCGGCGTTGCCCTCGAGGAAATCCTGAATCGCCTCTGCGTGATTATCCAAGAATACCGCAGCGGCACGCTTGCTTCTATTTTGTTGCTTCGTCCCGATGGTCTTCATCTGGATTCCGTGGCGGGGCCGAGTCTTCCCCAAGGATGGAGAGAGGAGATGGAGAAGTTGCCAATCGGACCGTGTGCCGGCTCTTGTGGAACGGCGGCGTATCGTGGATCAGCGGTCATCGTCTCCGACATTTCTTGTGATCCGCTTTGGGAAGTGCCGGAGCATCGTGCGGCCGCATTAAGTCTTGGGCTGCGAGCCTCCTGGTCGAATCCAATCCTCTCTTCGAAAGGAAAGATCCTGGGAACGTTCTGCATTTACGGTCGCGAACCGCGAAGTCCGAGCTCCCAGGATCTCGGGATTATCGAGAAGGCGACCTACCTGGCGCGAGTTGCGATTGAACGCGATCGGGCCGAGGCGGATCTGCGGACAAGCGAGGGAAAGTATCGGGATTTAATCGACGCTTCGCCGGACGCTATCTGCATCATCGATGACGATGGCAAATGCGTGTTGGTCAACCCAGCAATCATCGAGCTGGCGGGGCGTCCGGAAGACGAACTGATCGGCAGTTCAATTGCAGATACTTACCTGCCGGAAGAGCGCCACCTGTTGACCAACAGACTCGAGAAACTCAAAGCGGAAGGGTCTTTCCGGTTCGAGCGAAAATTCGTGCGGGAAAACGGTGAGGTGATTCCGGTTGAGGTTTCTTTATCAGCGCTACGCGGCCGCTATTACCAGTCGATTATCAGAGACATCAGCCGCCGGAAGCGACGCGAAGCGCTCTTGGCCGGCGAGAACCGAGTTCTTGAGATGGTGGCCAAAGGCGACTCGCTCTCCGATATTCTCGACACTTTATGTCTACTGGTGGAAGAGCAATCTTCCGGTGTCCTTGCCTCCATTTTGTTAATGGATCCGAATGGCAAACAGCTGCGGCATGGTGGCGCACCGAATCTTCCCAAAGCTTATACGAAAGCGATCGACGGAGCTTTCATCGGGCCTGCTGTTGGCTCATGTGGAACGGCGGCCTACCGCGCCGAACAGGTGATCGTCGCCGACATCGCTGGCGATTCATTGTGGGCCGATTTTCGCGACCTGGCTTTGGCCCATTCGCTTCGCGCTTGTTGGTCCACACCGATCTTCTCCTCCGAAGGCGAGGTAATTGGAACGTTTGCCATGTACTATCGTGAGCCGCGTCGCCCCAGTCCGCGTGAGCAGGATACTATTAAACACATTACTCATCTCGCGGGCGTCGCCATTCAGCGGAAATTGACGGAAACGGCCCGACGCGAGAGCGAAGCGTATCTGGCCGAAGCGCAACGGCTCAGCCACACCGGGAGTTGGGCCTGGGCGCCCGCCACCGGCGAGATCAGGTATTGGTCGGACGAGACATATCGCGTGCTTGGGTTCGATCCGGAGGCCGGGCCGCCGCGATTCGAAACATTCTTTGGGCGCCTTTGCCCTGAGGACCAGGACAGAGTCAGAGAACTGTTCGGAAAAGCGATTGCCGATAAAGCGGATTTCGAAACAGATTACCGAGTTGTTCATCCGAGCGGTGCCATTAGGCACATTCACTCGGTCGGTCATCCGGTCTGCGATGAAACCGGTCATTTTGTGGAATTCTTGGGCACGGTCATCGATATAACCGAAAGCAAACGCGCCGAAGAGGCGCTGCGCGCTTCCGAGCAAGTAGCGCGCGGACAAGTGGAAGCGTTGGCGCAGAGTTTGGATGTGCTGACGACCGCTCCGGACCCCAAAAAGTTTATTGGCCAGATGTTAAACACCATCGGCCGTCTCTTGAACGCGCAAAGCGTGGCCTTGTGGTTATTCGACGCATCAACTGACGGTTTTGTTTGGCGGTTAATGTCGGACGGCGGAAAACTGGCGTCGTCCGACCCGGCGCACCCATTTGTGAAGGACCCATCGTTTTGGAAACAGAACCCAGTTATCCAGGAACTGCTTTTCACAGGGGGGCCAGTCATTTGCGACGACGTGGAGAATGATCCGCGCGTTACCGACGAGTGGCGCAACTATTTGAACAAAAAAGAAACGAAGAGATTTCTTGGAGTTCCACTTTTGATTGGTGGCCAGGTTCGGGGATTTATCGGAGTCCGCCACGGCGACCAGGCCTCGTATCGGCCGGAGGAGATTGAACTGACCCAGGCGCTCGCCCATCAAGTCATGCTTGCGCTTCAACTCAATGAGTTTGCCGAGCAAGGTCAGCGGGCTGCGGTCTTCGAAGAGCGAAATCGAATGGCGCGCGACATTCACGACACGCTCGCACAAGGTTTTACCGGCGTGATTGTTCAATTGGAAGCAGCCGAAGATGCAATTTCCCTGGGTTCCCGAAAGGAAGCGGACAATCATTTGCACCGCGCCGGGGAATTGGCCCGGCGCAGTCTCAGCGAAGCGCGCCGCTCGGTGCATGCGTTGCGTCCGCACGCCTTGCAGGAACACAATTTTTGGGAAGCCCTCAAAGGTACTATTAAGAACACGACTGTCGGAACAGCGCTCCACGCAACTTTTGAGGCGCAAGGCAAACTGCCTGAGCTTCCTCTGCCCTGGCAGGAAAATCTTCTGCATATTGGACAGGAAGCATTGACTAATGCGCTTAAGTACGCCCATGCTCGCAACTTCAAGACGCGACTAACCTACAAGGCGAAAAAACTTCGTTTGGAACTGCGTGACGACGGCGACGGATTCAAAGTCAAAGATCGACACGATGGTGTGGGTCTTAGTGGAATGCGGGAGCGGGTCGAGCAAATGGGCGGCGAATTGGAAATCACCAGCTCACGCGGCAAGGGCACGAAGATCACCGTGTTATTGCCTGGAAACGGAGAATCAACATAATGAGATCCAAAAAGAAAACAGCGGCTATCTCCAAGCGATCGGAAAAGAAACCCAACCCTTCTGCGAAGAAGGCGCCGAAAGTTGGAGACACAAAAAAGCCCCGCATCACGGTACTCATCGCCGATGATCATAGCGTTGTTCGCGAAGGCCTGGTTTCGCTGATCACTCGGAAAGCGGACATGACTGTCATCGGCGAGGCGGGCAATGGACGCGAGGCCGTCGATCTTTGGAAAGAGCATCATCCCGATGTAACGCTACTCGATCTGCGGATGCCCGAGCTGGATGGCGTCGGTGCGATCAAGGAAATTCGCGGCGGCGATGACAAAGCCCGAGTTATTGTGCTGACAACGTTTGACGGCGACGAAGATATCTACCGCGCCATCCAAGCCGGAGCGAAAGGTTACCTGCTCAAGGACGCACCGCGCGAAGCATTGATGGATTGCATTCGACGGGTGCATGCCGGCGAAACCTGCGTGCCGGTCCATCTCGCGGCCAAGCTGGCGCAGCGCGTCAGTGGCGAAACATTAAGCGAACGCGAAATCGATGTGCTCAAGCTGATGGCTCAAGGCAAAAGCAACAAAGAGATCGGTTCAACTCTCTTTATTAGCGAAGGGACGGTGAAGTCGCACGTGAAAAGCATTTTCGCCAAGCTCAACGTCATCAGTCGAACCGAAGCGGTCGCGAACGCCACACGTCGCGGCTTGATTCAACTGTAGGCGTATTTATCCGATTGTAGGCCTCTATATCAGATCCGAAGGCTTTCGGGGTTCGCAAAAACGCATTACGAACTAAACCATTAATCTGCTCGAATTTATCGAGCAGGTTCAGCAGGCCCAAGCGAATCGGAATTGCCGCCGGTATTATTCTCCTCGTCGGGTGGCCGAGCTCTCACCACGGCGGCTCGCTTAATCAAGCACAGTCGAGCGTCACGTCGCCGGACGCGACGATCGAGATGATCTTCGCCAAGGACAACGCCGCTGAGGAAGGTTTTAACCGATGGACCATCAATGGCGTGGCTTTCCCTATGACCGGTGAGACTGCCACAGCTTCATTTCACCTCAAGCAAGGCAAGCGCTATCGCATTCGTATGCGCAATACCAGTGACGATATCCATCCGATCCATCTTCATCGACATAGTTTTGAGCTGACAAGCCTGGCCGGAAAGCCGACCGCCAGAATCTTGAAAGATGTTGTGATGTTAGGCGGATACCAGGAAGCTGAGGTGGACTTTGTTGCTGATAATCCAGGGCTCACGCTTTTCCACTGCCACCAGCAACTGCACATGGACTACGGTTCCATGAACGCTCTTCGACTACGCGTCTTAGGTTGGGCTTGATGGCAGCAGCTCCTGAGGGAACGCGCGCGATGGCTTCTCGTAGGTAGAACCTCAGCGCCCTACGCTTGACGGTCCCATCGGCTAAAGGAACCGTTAAGCGACGGCAAAGTCTCTATGAGCAAACAGAAGCAGACACGCCGGTTGGCGCATGCGGATGTTGGGATGTTTGGCGCAGAGTCGAGTCCATCGCGCTCGGCCCCTATCGCCCTCGTCGTCTCGTCCGCGCTCTGCGGCCAGGCCGCCTCGCGCCAGGCGCACGCCGACGTCGCCATGCCGACGCCTATCGATTCTGCAGAGCGCGCGAACAAGTGGGTGGTGCTGGCCCTTTCGGGGACTGCGACCTTCATGACGACGCTCGACTCTTCGATCGTCAACATCGGCCTGCCGTCCATCGCACGCGCCTTTGGCGTACCACTGTCGGGCAATATCGAGTGGGTCCTGATCGGCTATCTCGTCGTCATCGCGGCCGTCTTGCTTACCTTTGGACGGCTGGCCGACATGCTGGGACGCAAGCCGCTTTTCCTGGCCGGTCTCGCGGTCTTCACACTCGGCTCGGCGCTCTGCGGGGCCGCGCCCTCACTGGGCACGCTCATCGCCGCGCGCTGCTTCCAGGGCCTGGGTGCGGCCGCCATCCTTTGCGTCAACGTCGCCATGATCACGCGCTCGTTCCCGGCCGCCGAGCGCGGCCGGGCGCTCGGACTCAACATGATTCTCCTGGCGCTGGGCGTGAGCGCGGGACCAACCATCGGCGGCATCCTGACCCAGGCGTTGAGCTGGCGGTGGATCTTCTATGTCAATCTGCCGATCGGCGCACTGGCTCTCGTCGCCGCTTGGCGTC
>JBEEGV010000030.1:0-212049 GCA_041167085.1 Verrucomicrobiota bacterium | reverse complement strand
CAAAAGTTCGTCGATACAGCGGGACGGGTTGAGAAATTCACCCGCCGCTACGGTAGCACCAAGGCCACTCGGGCCGTGGCCAAGGCTTAGCTGAACGAAAGCTGCAGCCGCCCCGTTCTGCCGAGGCGGCCCGGCTATCCGGCGGCTGCCGGAGCCTGACGACACACGATCTATGGATTTTACCTCTCTCATGGAACGCAAACGCGAGCGTTTCGCCGAGCTTGAGCGCGAAATTGCTGACCCCGCGCTATTTTCCAATCGGAAACGGGCGAGCGAAGTGATGCGCGAACACTCGGCGGCAAAGCAGTTGCTCGCGCGATGGACCGAGCTGGAGTCAGTGCGCAAACAACTCGATGATAATCGCGAACTGGCCAGTTCGCGGGACGTGGAAATTGCCGCCATGGCCGATGATGAAATTCCCGAGCTGGAAAAACGTGTGGCCGGCCTGGAGCGCGACATGCAAATCGCGCTCTTGCCTTCGGACGAAACGGAAGATCGCGACGCGATTATTGAGATCCGCGCGGGGACCGGCGGCAACGAAGCGGCCATTTTCGCGGCGGACCTGTATCGAATGTACAACCGGTATGCGGAAGCCGGCGGTCTCAAAACAGAAGATCTGGAATCGAGCCCATCGGAATTAGGCGGACTCAGAGAGGTGATTTTTCGCGTTTCCGGCGAATCGGTTTTTCGAAAACTGCGTTATGAAAGCGGTGTCCACCGGGTCCAGCGCGTTCCCGCGACTGAGGCGCAGGGCCGGATTCACACATCGACGGCGACGGTCGCAGTATTGCCGGAAGCGGAAGACGTAGACATCGATTTGAAGCCGGAAGATTTGCGGATTGAAGTTTGCCGCGCCGGCGGGCCGGGCGGTCAGGGCGTCAACACGACCGACTCCGCCGTCCAGATATTACATATTCCCACTGGCCGAATCGTGCGTTGCCAGGACGGACGCAGCCAGCAAAAGAACAAGGAGAAAGCGCTCACGATCATGCGCGCGCGGTTGCTCGAGGACAAACAGCGCGAGGAAGACGCGAAATATTCGGCGACCCGCAAAAGCCAGATCGGCTCCGGTGGTCGCGAAGAAAAGATCCGGACTTACAATTTTCCGCAGAACCGCGTTACGGATCATCGGATCGGCCTGACGCTCTATAACCTGGATCGTTTCATCGAAGGCGATCTGGGTGAGATGATCCAGGCGCTGCAAAGCGCAGATTTGGCGGAGCGTCTCGCCTCGGAGGACGCAGCGCCTTCTGTTCGTTAAAGAGGGAATTCTGACACGCCGCGTGCATCGGACATGACTCTGCTTGAAGTCCTGCAGTCGACGACCGCCTATTTCAAGAAACGCAAGATCGAGAGCGCGCGACTAAATGCAGAACATCTGCTGGCGCACACGCTCCGGCGTAAACGACTCGAGCTCTATCTTGAATTTGAAAGGCCCTTGCACGAAGCCGAGTTGGCACCATTGCGCGAACTTGTTCGACGCCGCGGCGAAGGCGAACCCCTGCAGCATCTGCTTGGCACAGTTGAGTTTTGCGGACTCGAATTTCTTTGCGACAAGCGCGCCATGGTTCCGCGGCCGGAAACAGAACAGCTCGTCGAATCATTGATTGCGGATTGCGGATTGCGGACTGCGGATTGCCACATTCTCGACGTTGGAGCGGGTAGTGGTGTTATTGCTCTGACCCTGGCGACGTCCCTTCCGGAGGCGAAAGTTTGGGCGGTCGACATTTCTGAGGAAGCATTGGCTCTCGCCGGGGAAAACGCGATTCGACTCGGGTTAAGCGAGCGGGTTCAGTTTTCGAAAAGCGACTTGCTCGGGAATTTGACTGAAAGATTTGATCTCGTTGTGGCGAACCTCCCTTATATTTCCATGCGCGATCGAAAATCTTTATCCCGCGAAGTATTGCACGACCCGGAAGTGGCGCTTTTCGGTGGCGAACGAGGTGACGAACTCATTGGAACATTGATCGAACAAGCCCCGGCCCGGCTACGCCCCAACGGACTGCTCGCGCTCGAGATCGGGGTCGGGCAAAGCGATGCTCTTTTGGGAATGCTCAAGGAAAAGAAATTTCACGACATCGAAGCCAAAAACGATTATTCAGGTACACTTCGATTTCTGTTTGCCCGATATGGATAAAATTCTCATCCACGGTGGTCATCCGCTCTCCGGTTCGATCAAAATCAGTGGATCGAAGAATTCCGCCTTGCCCATTCTGGCCGCGACGCTGCTCACCCGAGATCCATGCATTCTTCGCCGGGTGCCGGATCTGAGCGACACGCATTACATGTTGCAGATTCTGACTCATCTGGGTGCGCAGGTCGAACGCGCCAGCGGAACGGTCAGCGTTACGGCCGACAAGGTGAATTCGGTCGCGCCCTATGATGTCGTGCGTAAGATGCGCGCCTCCGTTTGTGTGCTCGGTCCGCTGCTTGGCCGGTGCAAGGAAGCAACGGTATCGCTGCCCGGCGGCTGCGTCATTGGCGATCGGCCGATTGATCTGCATTTGAAGGGATTTGAGGCGCTCGGCGCCGCGGTGCGGGTCGAAGCCGGAAACGTCAAAGTCTTTGCGCCGAAACTAACCGGCGCCGTCATTAATCTGCGCGGCAAATTCGGCCCCACCGTCCTTGGCACTGACAATGTCATGATGGCTGCGGTCCTGGCAGAAGGCACAACGGTGATTGAAGGCGCGGCTCAGGAACCGGAAGTGGTCGATCTCGCGAACTTTCTCAATAAAATGGGCGCGAAAATCGAAGGGGCCGGAACGCGGCGGTTGATTATCGAAGGAGTCAGGGAGTTGCATGGGGCCGAGCACGACGTGATCGCCGATCGCATCGAGGCCGGTACTTTTCTCGTCGCCGGAGCGATTTGCGGCAAAGGGATCACGGTGAAACGAGTGCAACCTGAACATGTCAGCGCGCTCACGACTGCGCTGAGCGATTGCGGATTCCGAATTACGACCACGGAAAATTCCATTTCGATCGCGCCAAATGGCGCCACCAAACCATTGGAGCTAGCCACACAGCCGTATCCGGGATTTCCGACAGACATGCAGGCGCAAATGTGCGCGCTGCTTTCTACCACCGCGGGTATCAGCGTGGTGACCGAAAACATTTTTCCCCAGCGCTACATGCATGTGGCCGAACTCAAACGAATGGGCGCGCACGTAGACATGGAGGGGTCTACCGCCGTCATCCAAGGGGTTGACCGCTTGTTCGGAGCGCCGGTCATGGCCAGCGATCTGCGGGCGTCGGCGGCGCTTGTCCTTGCCGGATTAAAGGCGGACGGCATCACCGAAGTCAGCCGCGTTTATCATATTGATCGCGGCTACGAGCATTTGGATGAAAAACTGAGCGAACTCGGGGCGCATATTGAGCGGGTAAAAGAATAGAATGGAAGCTTCGACCCAATCACAGGTCCGGACATGGTGCGTGCTGAGTCATGCCAGCGCGTTGTTAGGCTTCGTTGTCCCATGGGCGTTTCACATTCTGGGGCCGCTCATTGTCTGGCTGGCCAAGCGTGCGGATTCGCCGGAGATCGACGCGCACGGGAAGGAATCGCTGAACTTTCAGATATCGATGTTGATTTATAGCGTGATAGCGGGCGTGCTTTGCCTGCTGCTCATTGGTTTTTTCCTCCTGGTCGCTCTGCACCTCCTGAACCTTGTGCTGGTGATCGTCGCGTCGATTCAGGCGAGTGAAGGCAAGCTCTATCGATATCCCTTCACCATTCGTTTGATTAAGTAAGGGAACTCGCTCGCACCAAATAAGCGCCGCGATCAGCGTGCCGATCAGGAAAGGTGGAACGCGCTCTCCGAGCGCGTTGGTAAGTTATGCGCGGCCTGGCCGCGGCTCCTTTAACAGCGCCTTCGGAGAGGCCGATCCACTCTTTGTCTCCATCAATCCGCGCAGAAGCGTCAGATTTTTCACGTCTTCGGCCAGGTTCTTCTCCTTCGGTGTTTCGAGGACCTTCGGAATTTTACTAAACCGACGGTCGCGCATGATGAAACGGAAAGCTTCGAGACCGATCTGTCCCTGACCGATATGTTCATGCCGGTCGACACGTGATCCCCCAATTGTCTTCGAATCATTGAGATGAAGAGCGGCCAGCCGGTCGAGTCCGATCGTCTCGTCGAATTGGCGGAACATTTTACGGACGCCCGCGGTCGTTGTGATGTCGAAACCGGCGGCAAATACGTGCGCCGTGTCCAAGCATACGCATAAGCGTTCCGGCTCGCGCACTCGTCCGAGGATATGGGCGATTTGTTCGAAACGATGGCCCAGGCAAGAGCCTTGTCCCGCAGTTGTCTCCAGCGCGATCCTGGTTTTGACCTTCGGAATTTTGGCCAAAACCGTATCGATCGATGCGACGATCTTTTCCAGGCCGGCTTCTTCACCCGCGCCAAGGTGAGCGCCTGGATGAAGGACCAGAAAAGGCAAACGCAATTGATCCGCGCGCGTCAATTCTTCAGATAACGCTCGAATCGAATTGGCGTGAAACTGCGGATTGGTTGCGGCCAGGTTAATGAGGTAATTAGCGTGCGCGAAAACTGCCAATAATTCGTTGCGCTGAGAATGTTTAATGAATGAATCGATCTCCGGGCGGGTCAGCGGTCTGGCGAACCATTGCATGTTGTTTTTCACAAAGATTTGCATCGCCGTGCACTGAATTGAGCAGGCGCGTTCGATCGCGGCATGAGCCCCGCCGGCGATCGACATGTGAGCGCCCAACAACGCCTTTGTCATTTCGAGCGAAGCGTAGCGGAGCCGAGAAATCTCTTCCTGTTAATCATCCTCGAGAATGTCATCTCCAAGATCCAACCAGCTTGGATTCGATCCGTTAATCAAACGAATTTTCTTGGCGCGCGACCATTTCTTCAGTTGGGATTCGCGGGCGATTGCGTCGAGCACCTGAGAGTAATTCTCATAGTAAACTAGTTTGGAACAACGATATGCCGCAGGGAAATTCGCTCCGGTTCCTTCCCGGTGTTCCTGGATTCGTCGCGACAGGCTGTTTGTCATTCCGATATAGAGAACGGAATGGTTGCGGTTCGTGACGATGTAAACCCAAAAATCGTAATCACGCGACATGTCCAAGGCGAACAGTAAGAGATGTCTCGGCTTCGCTCGACATGACAAACCAATGAGATCGGCGGGTTGCGATTCTAAATTCGACGTAGCGCGACGCGTTCAAGGCGAACAGTAAGAGATGTCTCGACGGAGTTTATCCTGAGCAGCGCCGAAGGGCCGACATGACACAACAAAACCGGCGGGTTCGCGATCCTGATCCTGGAAAATTAGAATCGCTTGGCGTGCCAATTCGGTTTCTTCAGGCTGCCTTCGCCTACGTATTCGAAAAGTTTGTACATTGGTGTGAGCAAAACGCCGGGACCGCTCGCGTCCATGCGCACGTCAAAATTCAGCTTGTCGTCCAGGAAATGAATGTCGCCGTGACCGAGCATGCCGAACAGTTTGCCCGCGGCCTCGAAATCGTCGGTGTGAATGACACCGTCTTTGATCGTGAAACTGGCGGTCCCTTTGCGGGCGATGCTGTAGCCGCTTCCCGGAACAACCGCGTTCAAGATCTCGGATAACGGACCGAATATGGGGATCGCGAACACGTTTCCGTTTGTTACTTCCACTTTTCCTGTTCCTCGCATCTGGCGTGCGTCAGAACCGAGCCCTTTGAAATCGTAATTCCCGTTTAACTGCCCCCGGGCTGTTTTGTACTGGTAGTAGAGCTCGGTCAAACGAGGGAAATCAATCGCTTTCACAGCGATACCGGCGCGGTAATGGGGATCTCCCCGGGCCAGCGATATATCGGCGCTGCCGCGGACATTTCCGGAAAGCAGATCTCCGCGCAGATCATCGATTTCGAGACGGTCGTTTGTGAATATTAATTTAGCCGATACAGCATCGAACGGGAGTGTCTTGCCGAGGAACCCGTAGTCCATGCCGGCCGCGTCGACCGTCAGCACCAGTCGTGTATTCGTTCCGCCATGAAATTGGTAAATCCCATCGGTATGGATATTCGGCGGACGCCGAAAACGGTATGGAGCGACCGTGTTATACAATTTCGGATCGATCCAAACGATGACCTCCGCGGGAAACAAAGAGCTTTTGATATTGGAGATGCGAACCTCGTGATTCTTAAAGTCGTAAGTGAAACCACCGGTGGCGATCCCCTCGTTGCGGGCAATGCGAATGTTCTCGTAAGAAACGGCGCTGTCGCCAAACCGCACCCGGGCGCTGGCGCTGTTCAGCCAGCTCCCGCGAAAGCGAGTTCGATCGAGTGCGATGGTTCCGTCGCCATGCCAGGTGGTTGGGTCGTGATCGCGGCCACGGATGACCAAATCTACCGCGGGCGATCGCTGCCATTCCCATTCGCTGAAGAATTGCTGGGATTCAGCGGGGAACAGCGATTTCAGCGCAGCCGGATTGATTGTACTGTGCACGTTCAAACGAAAATCATCCGGCCCATCAAAGAGATCAGCGGCAAGCTGCCCGCTTTGATGTCGAAGATGAAAGTCGCGCAACAAGGTGTGCTCTCCGTCCCATGAAAACTCCGTGACGAGATCGGTCAGTGACACGTTCCGATAGGTAAAACTCGGAGCTCGGGCGTGTCCGATGATCTTCAGCTGCGGGCGGCTGTTCCGGAAATCCCCCTCCCCGGAGAATTCGAGCGTGGGCGGTTTCTCAAACGAGACATCGGCCAGGAGCTCTTCCCAACCGAACGCTTTTAAAAAAGTTGTCGCGTCAATGCTGCTTTGGGCCTGAAACTTTGCGAGATAGTCTGACCGGGTCCAGCTTCCCGCCGCCGAAAACGCGCCGCTTCCATCTTTCCATTCACACCGGGTCACATTGAGGGTCTCATCCGCCCACTCGGCGGTAACGAGGAGATCGCGCATATCGTATTTTCCCCGAACAATTCGGGCACCGCGCAAAGTCGCTTCGACACGCGCATCCTCCATCTCCGCGAGGTCGCCGCTGAATTTCACGAGCAGCGTTGGCTGACCGGCTGGGAAGCTAAACTTCTGTAGTTCGTTCACCGTGCGCCGGACCAGCGACAGGCGGTGTTCCCATTCCTCTTCGCTCAGCGGCGGCGAGGGTTGATAGTTGTCGCGCTTGATCAGTTGTCCGGTGAGCGAGATTCGCACACCGCAAAAAATTCCTTCGGCCTGACTGACGTAGATCTGCTCCGGAGGAAAATAAACATGCGCGCGGAAGTGCTTTAGCTGGGCTTGACCCTGCTTTTCGCCACGCTTGAGCGGCAGCGAGATCTGGGCGTTGCGAATATCGATCGCGTTGAGAAACGGCTGATGATGAAAGAGAGCCGCGTAATTTATGTTGAGTGAAACTTCACTCACCACGGCAAGTATGTTCTCGCGATTTTTGTAATCAAAAATGCGTACGTCCTTGGCCACGAGACCCCGAAACGGGTCGAGCGTCAGTCGCCGGATCGAGGCTTCAACTCCACGCTTGTGTAATTCTTCGACGACGCGGAGGCGCCACTCCCGGCCGAAGCCTTTTTTGGCCAGATACCATCCCCCGCCGAGGAGCGCCGACGTCGCTACGATAATGAGGAATCGGACGAAGCTGATGAGTAGGCGCCGAAAAAACGGGGGCAGCTGATTGGGCCGGCGCGTAGTGGCGGGGGGGGGCGATTCGAGCAGAGGCGGCATTACAAAATTCGTCCGGGCCAGGCTGACCCGTTTCGGTCGTTGTCATTCCAGCTGAAGTCGCGGAGTCTCTCCCTGTTTCGGGCGACACTCCCGATCCGCCTCACCATGACCGTAGCTGATCTTCCCGCGATTAACGCTTCGCTGAATTTGATCAGCACCATTTTTATCGGAGCCGGATGGTATTGGATACGGCGCAACGTCTGGCAGCGCCATGTTCCGTGCATGATCGCAGCAATCCTCTCATCGACATTGTTTCTCATCTGTTATGTCGTTTACCACGTACATGTCGGCGAAAAATCTTCCGGATACAAAGGTTGGACGGCGGCGATTTATTTTCCGCTCCTGATATCACACGTCCTGCTCGCTTTCGTAACACTACCCCTGGTGATCCTCACGCTTATCCCTGTTTTTCGACGCCGTTGGGACCGGCATCGCCGGATCGGGCGCTGGACGATGCCGATCTGGCTCTATGTCTCGGTCACCGGTGTCCTGGTTTATCTCATGCTCTATAAATGGTTCCCCCCGGCCGGCGTGCGGTGAATCGCCCGGGCCGATTTCTTCATCCCTCAATGGTGCGGAGGTTTGGTCAATGACTTACCGGGAACCTTGCGCTCGGGCGGTAGTTGATGTTTGATCAGGAAAAGCAATGCTGCGGCAAGCGATCTTATGGTGACCATCGCCACATTCAATGAGCCGACGAAAGCGAAGCGGCTGAAGGAGCGTCTTCAACAATCGGGCCTGAAGGCCGATATTCATAATGAAGGACATCTCCAGCAGGTCGCCTTCATGTCCAAGCCTCAGGCGAACGTGAAGGTGCAGGTGGATGATGATGACTTCGAACAGGCTCAGCAGCTCATGGTGGAATGGGAGGCAAACGATCCTGACATCGCTTCCGCTGTCGTTCGGTGCCGCCAGTGCGGCTCATCTCGCATCCAGTATCCGCAGCTGACGCGGAAGTTTCTGACACCGGCCTTGGCAAGTCTGTTGTTTGCCTTGAGGATCTTTCCGAAGGAATTTTATTGCGAGGATTGTCACTTTACCTGGACCAACCAAGAGGAACGCGTTTTGGGGCGCTTCTGGCACCGTTTCTTTCCGGGTGCGGCGCCGGAGAAAACCAGCTAGAGCCCTGCGCGATCCCGCTTATTGAAGCCCGGCTGAAAGCGGCAGCCATCCCCTGCAATAGATGATTATCGGTCCCATTTCATGAAGTGGCTTTTCGTTCTCCTGCTCGCCGTCATCATCTTCGGAGGAGCGGCCTGGTTTGGATACGACCTCCTGTTCAAAGAACGGATCGCGGTTCAAAAGGAACAGCGCGGTGAAATTGTAACGGAACCGACTCCAGACATCAGCCTTCCCGAATTCCAGGCTGCGGCGAAATTGCGCCAGGAAGGGAAACTGGCTGAGGCGCGAGCAGCTCTCACCAGTTTCATCGAAAGATATCCGACCGGCTTGCACGTGGAAGAGGCGAAAGACCTGCTCGGCGAAGTCAACGTCGACGTCTTCCTTTCGCGCATTCCTTCGCCGGAGAAGGAGGAGTACACGGTGAAGCCGGGAGATGTGCTGGCAAAGATCGCCCACAAATTGAAGACCACGCCGGAGCTGATCATGCGCATGAACAATCTCAGTGGCACCATGCTGCATATCGGAGAGAGATTGCTCATTTCGCACCCCGACTTTTCCATGATCATCCAACGGAAAGCGAAATTGATCGTATTGCTGAATCACGGCGCGTTCTTCAAGCAGTATCACATGCGTGAGGCGAAACTCGGTCCCAAGCAACCGCCAAAGATCACGACGAAGGTGGCCGAAACCATGGCCTGGCGAGGGGGGAAACGTGTCGGTTTTGGGACAAAGGAATTCATTGGCAGCACACGCTCGATTCGGCTGGCGGCACCGGCTTACACCATTTATTCACTGCCGGACGGAGCACATCCGAACGTGGATCAGCCCCCACCGCCGTCGGGATTGGGGCTGGCGGCGGGGGACGTCGAGGAACTGAGTGGCCTTGTCAATAACAAGACCCTTGTCACCATTACAGATTGAAAATTCGTTGAAGAGTTGAAGAGTTGAAGCGGATAGGCTGACTCGTAATCCGAGATTCTGTCCTTTAACGCTTGAACACTTTAACGATTTAACGTTCACCCCATGGCCCTACAACCACTCGATTTCGAAAAGCCGATCCTGGAGTTACAGCGGCGGCTTGAGGAAATCCGGGAACATTCCGATCAACACGACGTCGATCTGAATTCCGAGGTTCAGGCGATGGAGGCGAAGATCGACGCTACCCGACGGGAGATTTACGATAACCTGAGCGCGTGGCAGAGGGTCCAGATCGCGCGCCATACGCAACGGCCATTTGCTTTGGATTATATCGAACGCTGTTTTACCGATTGGAGGGAGCTGCATGGCGACCGTCACTATGCCGACGATAAGGCAATGCCCACTGGCCTCGCCAAGCTGGGTTCGCAGCGTTGCGTTGTCATCAGTCACCAAAAAGGACGCGATACAAAGGAAAACGTGATGCGCAATTTTGGATGCGCGCATCCGGAAGGTTATCGAAAGGCACTTCGTTTGATGCGGCTGGGTGAAAAATTCGGCATGCCGATCATTTCTCTCATTGATACGCCCGGCGCTTTTCCGGGCGTTGGTTCGGAAGAACGGCATATTGCCGAAGCGATTGCAGTCAACCTTCGTGAAATGATGCAACTGCGCGTCCCGATTGTTGCGGCAGTCATAGGCGAAGGCGGCTCGGGTGGAGCGCTCGGCATTGGCGTGGCCGATCGCGTCCTGATTCTTGAGAACGCCTATTACTCGGTCATCAGTCCGGAAGCGTGTTCGGCCATTCTTTGGCGCGATCGGCGTCACGCCCCTGAAGCGGCCGAAGCGCTGAAGTTAACCGCTCATGATTTACTGAAGCTCCACGTGGTCGACGAAATCGTGCCGGAACCAGGGGGCGGTGCCCATCGCGATTTTGATCTGGCCGCGGCAAATCTCGGCACGGCTCTTCGTCAAAATCTCGCCAAGTTGCTCGAGCAACCGACCGATCAACTTTTGAAGAAGCGTTACAAAAAATTCCGCGAACTTGGCAACTTTGCCGAGGGTAAGAGTAGCGGTAATTCGACCCGATCTTCCGTGTGATTTGGGGCTGGTGGGGGCAAGGGGTTCGTGTCGGCTGCGGTTTATGGATCGCGGCCGTCTGTGCGTCGACTGCCTTCGGCGCCCACTTCGATTTCGATCGCGATACCCTGGCCTTTGCCAACTCCACCGTTTTTGAATATCACGGCGGCGTTGCGCAGGTTCGCCGGGGCGACGCGAAGGAGAAGACGCAACGATACACGCGCCGATGTTTCGTCATGAGTCGATCGGTCCTCCAGTTTCTAAAGTTCGCCCGGTTCGATCCGCACGGCGCGCCGCTAGATGACAAGGAATTGGCCCACCGGGTCAGGAATGTCACCCGGCGACCGCCCTGGCATGATCCGTTACCCGAAAACAAGCGGATCGTCTTTCCCGGATACACCAGCCTGCGCCAGTTGAGCAAGAGTCGGGGCCGGATCCTGCAGCAGAACATGGGTCTCGGCTGGCCGGCTTATGCCCGAATCGGCAACTTCCGGATGTTTTTTGAGCACAGCACGAAATATCAGGAAAAGACGCGCCAGGAATTAAATGCCTCCCTGGCCCGAAACGAATTCTTCGTGGCCTACCTTTCCGATTACCCGATACTGCATATCAATCACTCGGTGCTCGTGTATGCGCGCAAACCGGGGCGAGCCGGCGGCGAGGTGGACCGTTACGTCTGTTACGACCCTAATCACCCGGACGCGCCGCGTGAACTAAAGTGGTTAGCCAGCAAACGGGCGTTCGAATACGAAAAGGACGAGGAATTCGTCGGCGGTTTCACGAGGGTGTTTCACGTTTACGGCAAGTTTCTGCAATAGTGAATGTAAAAGCGTCGTCCTGCCGCCTCGGCGCTTTAACGAGCACGCCGCGATCACCGATCGGTGGGGCGACGCTCTGCGGAGCCGCTCCTGTCCGGCTCGACGGAGTCTCGCCCCACCAAGGTTTGACGAGCGCAGTGGGATCGGCGCCCGCGTCACCATCGGAAAAAAGACGAGATGGATGCTTTCCTGTGTCGCCTAACGAATCGGAGGCTCCGGCGGATTAGGAGGTAGCGGTTCCGGAGCGGGTTGCGGCGGCGGAGCCGGCGGTTTGGGCGGTGGGATGGGCTCGGCCATGTCAGCTAAGATGAACATCCACGGCAGAGGTTCCCTATCAAGATAAAGATCACACTCTGGCCGCTGTCGCCTCAGGGGTGACCAGGGTCAATCGCCTCGACCCTTATCGGCGCGGCAGAGGCGCCGGTGGAAACAGGTAGCGCAAAGCCGGATCGACCCGCGCCGCCCACGCCGCCTCCGTATGTTCTCCGCCTTGAACTTCGAGGTACTGGAGGTCATCGAACAATTTCCACCCTCTCTCCACCAGAGCGTCGCGCAAAGCGCCCGCACGTTCCCAACCGGGTTCATTCGTTCCGGTATCGAGCCAGATTTTTAATGGAAGTTTCTCGTCCAGTTGCTCAACCATGCGCAGAATCGCTTCGTCGTCCCACCAGACTGCGGGCGACATGACGATCAGCCGGCTGAATACGTTTGGAAACCAAAGCCCGCAGGCCATTGTTACCAGACCTCCCAGCGATGATCCACCGAGTCCGGTAAATTCGGCTCCCCGTTTTGTCCGGTATTTCCGGTCGACGTACGGTTTGAGTTCCTCCGTCAAAAAGCGACCATATTTCTTCCCCAGACCGCGGCTGCGTTTCTCTTCCGACGCGGATTCAAGAATTGCACCGGGCGAGGGCGCATATTCATCGATGCGATTTTCACCGGTATTGGCAATGGCAACTATGATTACAGGTTCGATCAAGCGTTTTCGAACGAGCAGTTGCGCAGTTTCATCAACACCCCATTCCACTCCGCTGAAAGCAGTCGCCGCATCGAAGACATTTTGGCCATCGTGTAAGTACAAAACGGGATAGCGCCTCCGCAGGGATCTTCGATAGCCACGGGGCAAATAGACGAGAACGTCCCGTTGGTTACCCAAAATTTTCGATCGAAACCCGCGGAGCTCCTGAATATCTCCGGTTAAAGTGTGTTCAGGCATGAGCGGAGACGCATAGCGAAAATGGCGCTCTTGTCCAACATGTCCCGGGAGGGGACGCACCTCCAGGGCGGCCTTCGATTTATCTTGTGCAGAATAGTTTTCGGCAATAATTCGGACGGCTCGAAAAGTAGCACTAACTGAAATGAACGAACGTCACCTTCGCTGGTACACACCGCACTTGAGCCGCGACTTTGAAATGCTCGCGTTTGGGGACGGGGGCGGTTTGCCCTTGGTCCTGTTTCCCACTTCCTTTGGGCGCTACTACCAGACCAAGGATTTTGGGTTGGTCGACTCCGTCGCGAGCTTTGTCGATGCCGGCAGATTAACCGTCTACTGCCCGGATGCGATCGACCTCGACAGCTTCTACAATAAGGCGATCCATCCCGCGGACCGTATGCGGACGCATAACGCCTACGAAAACGTGATCGTCGGCGAGGTGTTCGATCTGGCCCGGCGTGAATGCCATTGCCAACGCGTAGCCATGAGCGGTGCGAGCCTCGGCGCGTATCATGCCGCCAATATTGCATTCCGCCATCCGGATTTGGTCAGCAATCTTATCAGTTTGAGCGGCTCATTCGATATCAGCTCATTTTTCGACGGTTACCACGACGACAATATCTACTTCAACAGTCCCTACGAATATTTGCCGAACACGACCGATCCCTGGAAATACGGTCACATGGGCATAATCCTCGGGACTGGCGAATGGGATAACACCCGCCACGAGAGCATGCGGCTCTCCGAAATTCTCACTGCCAAAGGTATCAACCATTGGTTGGATGATCGAAAATGGTGCGGCCACGACTGGAATTACTGGCGCGACATGCTTCCCCATTATCTTTCGAAGATCTGAGTGAGGTTGGCCTAACCGCAGATGACGCGGATTTGAAACAGATGAATCTGCGAAAGGCTGTTCTTCTTTGTTTTTATCCATCTAAATCTGCGTAATCTGCGGTTCTCTCTTTATGAAAAAAATCGGAATTCTTTTTGGCCAGGAACAGAGTTTTCCGCCGGCGTTTGTCGAGCGGGTGAATCAGAAAACCGGCGGCAAGGATATTGTCGCTGAGTTCGTCAAGATCGACAAAGTGATCCAGGGAGAACCCTGTGGATACGATGTCGTCATCGACCGCATCTCCCAGGACGTGCCTTTTTATCGGGCCTGGCTGAAAAACGCCGCGCTTACCGGCACGGCGGTGGTGAACAACCCGTTTTGGTGGAGCGCGGACGAAAAATTCTTTAACAACGCGCTCGCTACGCAGATTGGCGTGGCTGTTCCGCGCACGGTGCTCTTGCCCTCAAATCAGCCGCCGCCCGACACGAACGACAAATCGTTTAAAAATCTGCAGTATCCGCTCGATTGGGAGGGGATCTTCGAGTACGTCGGCTGGCCGGCTTTCTTCAAACCGTTTGCCGGAGGCGGCTGGAAGAATGTCTATCGATTGCACGATCGAGAGGAATTTTTCCGCGCCTACAACGAAACGGGACAGCTGGTGATGATGTTGCAGGAGGAAGTGAAGTTCGACATGTACTTTCGGTGCTACTCGATCGATCAACGCCACGTGCTTATTATGCCTTATGAGCCAAGGCACCCGTATCATCTGCGGTATCAAACGGAGTGGCAGACACCGCCGGAGGTTTTGCAAAAAGTTGAACAGGGTGTTCTGAGCCTCAATCAGCACCTGGGCTACGATCTGAACACGGTCGAGTTTGCCATTCGCGACGGTGTTCCGGTGGCGATCGATTTTTGCAACCCTGCTCCGGACGCCGAGGTAGCATCGGTCGGACAGGCAAATTTTGAATGGGTCGTCGAAGCCGTTGCGGAGATGGCGATCCGAAAAGCAAAAGAGCATGTGCCGGGTCGCAATAATCTAAGCTGGGGCAAGTTCGTTCAATCGGCCGTGAACATGCGACGTCTCAGCGACCTGGCCTAAAAATCAGGTAGGGACGCATCTCCCCGCCGGGCCGTAGGCCTCTGGGCCGGAGGCGAGGCGTCCTGCGAATTTGTTTTTAAGACACGCGGGGTTGAGGTTTCGGACGGCTCGGAGAGCCGTCCCTACCTGAGCATGAAAGAACACACCTATACGCTCGGCATTGAGGAGGAATTCGCCATCGTCGATCCAGAGACGCGCGAATTGCGGTCGCACATCCACGAGATTCTCGAAGGCGGCAAAGTGACGCTGAAAGAGCAGATCAAGCCGGAAATGCACCAGTCCGTGGTCGAACTCGGCACGGAGATCTGCGGATCGATCGACCACGCGCGCACGCACGTGGTCGAACTGCGCAGCAAGCTGGCCGATCTTGCCGGCAAGGCCGGGTTGCGAATTGCCTCGGTCGGCACGCATCCCTTGTCGCATTGGCGTGATCAACTCATCACCGAAGGGGAACGCTACAAGGAAATCGTCAAGGACATGCAACAGCTTGCCCGGGCCAACCTCATCTTTGGATTGCACGTGCACGTTGGCATTCCCGATCGTGACTCGGCCATTCATGTCATGAACCAGACGCGTTATTTTCTGCCGCATATTTACGCCCTCTCGGCCAACTCCCCGTTTTGGGTGGGTCAGGACACCGGGTTGAAAGGATATCGGCTGAAAGTATTCGAGCGCTTCCCGCGCACCGGAATTCCAGATGCTTTTGAATCGCTCTCTGAATATGAGGATTACTGCAAACTCCTCGTCAAAACAGGTTGCATCGACAATCCGAAGAAAATCTGGTGGGACATCAGGCTCCATCCGTTTTTCGACACGCTCGAAGTCCGCGTGTGCGATGCGCAATCGCGCGTCGACGACACGCTCGCGATCGCGGCGTTAATCCAGGCTATTGTCGCACGGCTCTTCAAACTGCTTCGCCAAAACATCACCTTCCGCGTTTATCGCCGCCGGCTGCTTGATGAGAATCGGTGGCGCGCGTCGCGTTACGGAATTGAAGGCAAGCTCATCGATTTTGGTCGCGAAACGGAAGTCGAAACGCGCAGTTTGTTGAATGAACTGCTCCAGTTCGTTTCCACGGAAGTGGACGAGCTCGGGAGCAGGAGAGAAATGGAGCACATCGAGCGAATCATGCGGGAAGGCACGGGCGCGGATCGACAACTCGCCGTGTTTCACCAGACGCACGACATGAAAGCGGTGGTCGATCATGTCGTGAAAGAGACTTATGAGGGACTGAACCTGAGTGCGGCGTGACCTTTGCTGGCTTTCAACCCGAGGGAGTTGCCGACACCACTTTTCCGCGTAATTCTGAACACCCTAAAATGCCTGACCGATTGACCATAGATACCGTAGATGCGGAGCTCACGCCCGGCGCGCGCAATGCGATTCGGGTTTGTCTTCGACTAAAGCCGGAAGAACGCATCACGATTATCACCGATGAGGCCACACGGGATATTGCGGCCGCCTTGCAGGCGGAAGTCGAGGAACTCGGTTCGGAACACGCCGTGTTCATTTTGGAGAACTACGATTGCCGGCCGTTGACGAAGATGCCGCAGACCATTCTCGATGATCTGGCCCAGTCCCAGGTATCGATCTTTGCCGGTCAATCCCAGAGAGGTGAGCTCGCCGCGCGCATGCAGATGAGCGATGTCGTCAACAGGAAGCACATCCGGCACGGTCACATGGTCAATATCACGCGGCAGATCATGCTCGAAGGGATGCGGGCTGATTACAATGCCATCGATGCGCTTAGCCAGCGCCTGATCGAACGCGCGCGAAGTGCGCGGCAGATTACCTGTCGCACGCCCAGCGGCACCGATTTCGCCGCAGAGTTTTCGCCGAAACTGAAATGGCTGAAAACGAGCGGAATCATCACTCCGGAGAAATGGGGGAACCTGCCCGGGGGCGAGATTTTCACTGCGCCGGCGAACACGAACGGCAGATTCGTCGTGGATGGGGTGGTGGGCGATTACCTCTGCGCCAAGTACGGTGATTTGCACGACGCGCCCCTCACGATCGACGTGCGCGATAATCGCATTGTCGGCCTAGCCTGCGATCACACGGGCTTGCTCGATGAGTTTCGCGCCTACACCAGCACCGATGAGAACAGCAACCGGGTCGGTGAGTTCGCCATCGGCACCAACACAGCCTGCACGCAGGTCATCGGCAATATCCTGCAGGACGAGAAAATTCCCGGCGTGCACATCGCATTTGGCCACCCTTATTCCGAACACACCGGCGCGGATTGGAAATCGAAAACGCATATCGACTGTGTCGGACGCGACTTCGATATCTGGTTTGATGGCGAGCAGGTGATGGCGCAGGGCAAGTTTCTGGTTTAGCAGGTAGGGGCGGCTCTCCGAGCCGTCTGTTTAGAAATATGGGACGAGACGAGCTCGTCCCTCCCGGCACAAGTCGGACGTTTCGGAGAATGGAGTGACCGGGAGGAATGACATAGAAGGTAAAGGTGCGCAGGGTAGCACCGAGAGAGGCAGGAGCCGATCGAGTTTCAAACGTCCCTACCTGATATAGTTTGCTCAGCGCAATCATTCC
Source organism: Verrucomicrobiota bacterium (assembly GCA_041167085.1). Classification (GTDB taxonomy): domain Bacteria; phylum Verrucomicrobiota; class Verrucomicrobiia; order Chthoniobacterales; family UBA10450; genus DATFCK01. Next base: position 194,738 of record JBEEGV010000030.1, on the reverse strand, counting down.
CTATCATGCATCCTGAACTCCGGGCCCAGTTCAACGCAGATTTCACGGGCGGGAAATATTCCGCCCTCCTGCGATGCGTGAACGAAACGGAGAAGTGGCCGGCCGATTTTCGTATTTCCGAGACTCCGATTTTTTTGACGAACGAGTTCACCGATGAGGCGACACGTGCTGCCAACGACATTGTGGCAGCGACCAGAACGCCGGAATTTGTCCGGCACGCTACAACCGCCGTTCCCTCCCAACTGTTCGTGCCGAAGGAATCGCCGCACCCTAGCTTTGTCGTGGTCGATTTCGGAATTTGCAGCGAAGGCGACCGGCTCGTCCCGCGCCTGATCGAACTGCAGGCGTTTCCGAGCCTGTTTGGCTTTCAGCTGCTGCTGCTGCATTGCATGCGCAACGCCTACCCCGCCATCCCCCGGAATTGGACATCGTCGTTCGGGGGAATCAAAGACGAAGGCTACCTCGATCTTTTACGTCGAACGATCCTCGGGCGCTCCAAACCTGAAAACGTGGTCCTGCTCGAAATTGAGCCGGACAAGCAAAAAACCCGAATCGATTTCGCTGCCACGGAGACGCTTCTCGGGATTCGCTCGGTTTGCCTGACCAGGGTGATAAAGCGCGGCCGGCAATTATTTTACGAACGGGACGGAAAGGAAGTTGCCATCGAACGCATCTATAATCGGGTAATTTTCGATGAACTTGTGCGCCGCCCGGATCTGAAGGTTCCTTTTCGCTTTCAGGAAGACCTCGACGTCATCTGGGTCGGTCATCCAAACTGGTACTTTCGGATCAGCAAACATTCGTTGCCTTTTCTGCGGACCGCGCACACCGCGCCGGCGTTTTTTGCGGATGAATTTCCGATCAGCGAAAATATTGAGGATTACGTAATGAAACCTCTTTATTCTTTTGCCGGGTTGGGCGTCGACATGGAGCCAACGCGGGAAAAACTGGCCGCACTGCAGAAGCCGCGCGAATGGATTTTACAGAAGAAAGTGCCATACGCGTCGTTCGTGCCGACGGTTGATGGACAAAAATCAAAGGCCGAATTGCGCATGATGTTTGTCTGGCCGGAAGGGGAAGGGACGCCGATCCTCGTGAACAATCTTGTGCGCATGAGCCAGGGGAAAATGATGGGGGTCGATTTCAACAAGGAAAAGACCTGGGTCGGCTCCAGCATCGCTTTGCGCGAGAGCTAACCGCAGATGCCTGTAGGGGAAGCTGCTAGCTTCCCATGGGACGCTGACAGCGTCCCCCTACAGTTGACCGCTGCCGCGCGCGATGATTTCCGCCGCCGCTTCAGCGGAACTGCGGACGGCAACGACTTCAAACTCCATCAGGTCGCTCCAATTCTCAATCCAGCGTTCGAAAAGCGCAGGGTTTTCAGTTTGCATCACCTGCCAGCAGATTTTGAAGTCGCGATCAATCCAGCTCGAAACGTAGTCGAGACCGGCCGGCATCATCCGTCCCTTTTCCTGCAGGCGTTGATAGATTGCCGGGGCGTTTTTGAAGCGTTCGATGACCATATAGAGCATTCTCCAGTATTGGGGCCCTTGCCGCAGGATCTCAACATTTCTCCTTCCGGAGCCCGTTAGTGAATCATGTCAGGGGAAGCGTGACGTTGAGCAGTTACCAAGTCGTAAATGCTTGTCGGACATGGCCCTATTAATAGTCCGCCGCACAATGCTGGCACGACCGCGGCTATAATTTTTTATATTATGATTCAACCCACGTCCTACCGCCGCCGCGGCTTCACTCTGGTCGAGATAATGATCGTCGTCGCAATCATTGCGTTGCTGGCCGCGATCGCCGTGCCCGGTTTCCTGCGTGCCCGGAAACGCTCGCAAGCGAGCAGAATCATTAACGATCTCCGTCTGATCGATTCGGCGGTCGATCAATATGCGATCGAGACGAACAAGTCGACCGGCGCGACGGTAGCCGTGACTGATTGGACTAATTACCTGAAGAAAAACACCACTCTCTACAATACCGCGTCGGATATCTTTGGAGATCCCTACGGAGCGCAGGTTGTTGACAGCCTTCCTAATGTTCCGGCCAGCGCCAAAGCATCTCTTTCGGACGTGGCCGACGACTCTTTCTGGTCGCCGTATCAATGAAGAGAGGGAGACGTTAAAACTGTTACATCGTTAGGCCGAGACGGCGGCGGACCTTTTTAATGTTGTAACCCTGCAACTTTTTTAACTGGTCTTCAGCTCGTCGTTGGTTTCCGCAAAAGCCTTAACGGCAAATTCCAGATCTTCACGCGAATGCGCCGCTGAAACTTGTGTTCGAACCCGCGCCGTGCCATGCGGAACGACCGGATAAAAGAAGCCGATCACGTACACGCCCTTCTCCAGCATGCGTGCGGCGAATTTTTGTGATTTGGCGGCGTCCCCGATCATAATCGGAACGATTGGATGCGTGCCGGGCTTGATCGTTAGGCCGCGTTCGGTCAACGCCGCTCGAAAATACTTTGTGTTCTCCTCCAGTTTATCCCGCAGCTCGGTCGATGCGCTGAGGAGCTCAAGCGCCTTGAGCGTGGCGGCGACAATGTGCGGGGCAACGCTATTGGAAAAAAGATATGGCCGGGAACGTTGCCGCAAAAGATCGACGATCTGTTTTCGGCCGCTGGTAAACCCGCCGCTGGCCCCACCTAGAGCTTTTCCGAGCGTGCCGGTAATGATGTCGATCTTTCCCATCACCCCGCGGTATTCGTGTGTCCCGCGGCCCGTCTTGCCGAGGAAACCGGAGGCGTGCGCATCGTCGATCATGGTCAGGGCATCGTATTTTTCAGCGAGCCTCACGATGCCGTTCAGATCCGCGATCGTGCCATCCATCGAGAAACAACCATCCGTCGCGATCAAGCGAAACCGGGCGCTGCCCGCCTCCTGTAATTTCGCTTCCAAATCGGCCATGTCGTTGTGCTTGTAGCGAAGCCGTTGCGCTTTGCAGAGGCGGATCCCGTCGATGATCGATGCGTGATTCAGTTCATCGCTGATCACCGCGTCCTTGTCGGAGAGGATGGTCTCGAACAAACCGCCATTGGCATCAAAGGCACTCGGATAAAGAATAGTCTCTTCCGTCCCCAGAAATGTGGCTAACGCGGCTTCGAGTTTTTTGTGAATGTCCTGGGTGCCGCAAATGAATCGGACGGACGCCATCCCGAAACCATGGGTGTCGAGCGCTTCCTTGGCCGCGGCGATCAGCGCCGGATGGTCGGCCAGACCGAGATAATTGTTCGCGCACATGTTGAGCACGCGTTTCCCATCTGCGACGGCAATGTGGGCGTCCTGCGGCGTGGTGATGATCCGCTCGGTCTTAAACAAACCTTGCGATTTAATTTCTTCCAGTGTCTGCGAAAGCTGTTTCTCGAATTCGGCAAGCATACTTAACCGCAGATTACGCGGATTTGTTCCGATAAACAAAAATAGAGATTCAGGTAGGGACGGCTCTCCGAGAGGTCCGAGCGGGGGGCAAGAATAGTGGGACGAGACGAGCTCGTCCCTCCCGGCACAATCGGACGGCTCGGAGAGCCGTCCCTACTTGAAAATAAAATCAGCTTGCAGGGGGTTGTGAATAACTGTTAATAACTTCGGCGATCCCGTTTGAGACCCGCTGAAATTCGCTCGCTCCTCTGCACCGTATTCACGGTGAGCGCCGCCATTGTCTTCTCGTCCTGCCAAAGCACCGGCAGATCCGCACGCGTGCTGCCGGCTTATGAAGCCCCATTGGCCCGCAGCGATTTTCAAAATGTGCGCATGACAGCGTATACGCACACGGAAGCCGACCATACCCAATATGGGGCACGGAATGCATTAGGCGGGCAACTGCATGCTGCTGGCCCGGCAATTCGTCGCGCCGAGAATGTCGCGCGCGCAGTTCCTGCGGAATTTGATGCGCAGCTTGACTATCAGCGTGTCGCTTATTCAGGGGCGCCACGCCAGCCGTTTGCGATGGAGGAAACCACCGCGACCGCCACAAGCACTACGACGACGGCTCGAACCAGAACGGCCCGATCAACGAAGTCCGTGCATGGCGCAAAACGGGCGATTGCGGTGGCCAAAAAAACACCCAAAATCGGAAGCGCCGCGGCCGACTGGTCGCGTTGGCCGGCGGGAACAACGTTTCGTTTGCTTTCGACCGGCCAAATTTATTGCGTCGACGATTACGGTTGGGCGTTGAGTGGTCGGAACACGATCGACCTTTACATGGCGACACCGCGCGAAATGAACTCGTGGGGCGCGCGTCAGGAGCCGATTCAAATTCTGAAATGGGGCGATCCGGTGCAAAGCATGCGTTTGCTCGAGCCTCGCCAGGGCTACAAGCATATCCATCGAATGGTTTTGGAGCTGGAAGGGCAGGACCAGGCGGCGGCCGGCTTGCAGTAAGGAATTCCGGGGAGCGCACGCGCCTCGCGTGCCTCGTTCGGCGCCTCGCCGAACGATTAATTTCGCTGAAAACGAAAGCAGATTTTCCGTTAGATGCCGAAAGGACGTGGCACGCGTGCGCGCCCAGATCTACCAAAGGCGCGGCGCGATCGGAAGTGCAACCAGCGATTAATGAGAGATTCCTCGACGGAGCCTGTCCTGAGCGAAGTCGAAGGGCTCGGAATGACAGAAAAGAAATCGGCCCTCTCGAAAATCTGCGTAATCTGCGGTCGACGGGTTAGCTTTTGCTCCAATCGAGGATGATTTTGCCGGAATTGCCGGATTTCATCAGCTCGATTCCCTCCTTAAACTGGGCGAAGGGAAAGCGATGAGTGATCACCGGTGAGATATCCAGGCCGGACTGGATCAGGGCCGTCATTTTGTACCAGGTTTCGTACATCTGGCGGCCGTAAATTCCCTTGATCGTCAGCTGATTGAAAACAACCAGGTTCCAATCGATGGCTGCGCTTCCCGGCATGATACCAAGCAACGCGATTTTGCCGCCGTGAAACATGTTCGGCAGAATGTCGGCAAATGCTTTCGGGTTGCCGGACATTTCGAGCGCCACATCAAAACCTTCCTTCATGCCGAGCTTTTGCATGGCGTCGGTCAGTTTCTCCGTGCGGACATCAACCCCCACAATATTCGGGGCCATCTTGCGCGCGAGGTCGAGGCGGTAGGGATTAACGTCGGTAATCACGACGTGCCGCGCACCCGCGTGTTTGCAGATGGGCACGGCCATGCATCCGATCGGCCCCGCGCCGGTGATAAGCACATCTTCGCCGACCAGGTCGAAGGAGAGTGCGGTGTGAACGGCGTTGCCTAACGGGTCGAAACAGGAAAGGACATCGAGCGGAATGGAAGGATCGGCATGCCAGACATTCGATTGCGGAACAGCGACATACTCGGCCCAGGCGCCGTTTCGATTCACCCCCACACCCTGGGTGTTGGGACACAGGTGACGACGGCCGGCGAGACAGTTCCGGCAATGGCCGCAGGTGATATGACCTTCGCCGGTGACAAGATCGCCCGCCGCGAATCCCTTCACGCGATCCCCCACGCGGTCGACGATGCCGACGAACTCGTGGCCAATCGTCATCGGCACAGGAATCGTTTTCTGGGCCCACGCGTCCCAGTTGTAGATATGGACGTCGGTGCCGCAAATCGATGTTTTGGCGACACGAATCAAAACATCGTCGCTGCCGACTTCAGGCACGGGAACCTCTTCCAGCCAAAGACCGGGTTCCGCTCGGTTTTTGACGACAGCCTGCATGGTTTTCTGCACGCCAGAAACTAGGCAAATCGGAAGAGCAGGAAAGAAGAAATCAAAACGGACTCTTTCCGATCAATGCTTGTAAACTATGGACAAAACTCCCCTCCGTCGGGAAGATGGAGATCCATGGCTGGCACCACACTCGAGGAGGCGGCACCGAAACCGCAGACTACTCGCTCTACCTTTTTGCTTCGGTTTCTCAGTACGATCGGACTCTGGACGGTCGCTCTGGCAATCGCTTTTTCGGGGTACGAAGTCCTCTACTTCCTTCTGATCAGCGCTTTTGGTCTCCTCGCGCTCTACGAATTTTATCGCATGCTCGATCATCGTGGTCTCCCCAATTTCAAGGTCACGGGGATGCTCTGCGGCGTGGTCATGCTGGCCGGCAGTTTTTATTACTTCTCTCGAATGGGCCCGGCTCTTTCCTACGACTTCGAAACGGCGGTCTTGCTCTTCTTTCTGCTGACCGTGTTTGCACGGCAGATGTTTGCCCGGCTGCGCGAGGACGAGCCATTGCAAACCATGGCCTACACACTTTTCGGTCTGCTCTATGTGCTCTGGCTTTTTAATTTCATGACCAAGATTCTCTACGTGGTCCCGCGTGGACCTTCCGGCACCGTGACCGGGCAATTTTATTGTCTCTATTTGATCGCGATCACCAAGTTCAGCGACATGGGGGCGTACCTCACCGGCATGTTGATCGGCCGGCATCCATTGATTCCACACATTAGCCCCAAGAAAACGTGGGAAGGCTTTTTCGGCGCGCTCGCCTTTGCGCTTCTTGCCAGCATCGGATTGTTCAAACTCATGCCCGGCCATCTGTCTGCTCTTAACTGGACGCACGCTGTCACGCTCGGGTTACTCCTGGGTTTCGCCGCCGTGATTGGCGATCTGGCCGAATCCATTGTCAAACGGAGCACCGGAGTGAAGGATTCGGGCGGTCTTCTTCCCGGAATCGGCGGCGCACTCGACCTGATCGACAGTCTTCTTTTCACTGCGCCTTTATTGTTCTTTTATCTGCGCCTTGTAATTCGGGTCCAGTGAGCGAACCAATCACGGGCGCGCTTCCATCATGAAACGTAAACGCGTCGTCGTTCTTGGGGCGACCGGCTCGATCGGGCAAAGTGCGTTAAAAGTCGCGCACGATATTCCCGATCGAATGGAGATCGTGGGGCTTGCTGCGCACAGCAACGCCGAAAAACTTGCGGCCGCCGCGAACAAGGTCCGAGCCAGCGCGGTGTGTCTCGTTGACGAATCGCGAATCGAAACGTTGCGCGGAGCGCTCAACTACGAGCCGCGCATTTTTTCCGGCGAAGAAGGCCTGCTCGAAATCGCGACGATGGCGGAGGCCGACATGGTGCTCGTGGCAATCGTCGGGACCGCCGGTTTGCGCCCTGCTCTGGCGGCCATTGCCTCGGGCAAAGATCTGGCGGTGGCGAGCAAAGAGATTCTGGTGATGGCCGGCGAGATTGTCATGCGCGAGGCGCGCACAAAGGGTGTTCACATTTTGCCGGTTGATAGTGAACACAATGCGATTTTCCAGTGTCTCGAAGGAAAACGCTCGACGCTCATCGCCAGACGTTCGGCGTCGGACGTAGATGATGTAAGGCGAATTATTCTGACCGCGTCGGGCGGACCATTTCGCGAAACGCCCTCTCAGGCCTTCGATTCAATTACCGTCGACCAGGCTTTGAAGCATCCCACCTGGAATATGGGGCCGAAGATTACGATCGATTCGGCCACTCTCTTTAATAAGGGGCTGGAAATGATCGAGGCCCACTGGCTTTTCGGTGTGGAAATGAAACGAGTGGAAGTAATCATTCATCCGCAAAGCATTGTTCATTCAATGGTCGAATTCTTTGACGGATCCGTCCTGGCCCAGCTCAGCCATTCCGACATGTGTTTTCCAATCCAATATGCCGTTACCTGGCCCGACCGTGTTCGGAATTCTCTGCCGCCGCTCGACTTCGGAACGTTGTCGAAGCTCGAGTTTTTTCAGCCGCGCTACGACGATTTTCCGGCGCTCAATCTGGCCCGCCAGGCGGGAGACGCAGGTGGAACGATGCCGGCCGTGCTAAACGCCGCCAATGAAGCGGCGGTAGAAGCATTTCTGCAGCGACGCCTGAATTTTTCCATGATTTGGGGTGTCGTAGAACAGGTTATGAAGCGGCACACCACCGTTGCGAATCCGGATCTCGATGCCATATTGCAGGCTGATCAGTGGGCGCGAGCGGAAGCGACCGCCGCAATCGGGACAAATCAGCAGGCGAGCAGAATATGATCCTTCACATCGGTCGCGTTATCCTCATTCTTCTTGAGGTTCTGATTCTTTTTAATCTGCTCATCGTGGTGCATGAACTGGGGCATTTTCTGGCCGCGCGCTGGCGCGGTCTCTACATCGAAAAATTCGGAATCTGGTTCGGCAAACCGATTTGGAAAAAGACCATGAACGGCGTGCAATATTCTCTCGGCTCGCTGCCCTTCGGCGGGTTCGTGGCGCTGCCGCAACTTGCTCCGATGGACATCATCGAGGGCAAAGCCGACATGGATCGCTCCAAGCTGCCACCCATCTCGGCCATCGATAAGATTATCGTGGCCGTGGCCGGTCCGTTTTTCAGTTTAATGCTCGCCTTCGCTTTTGCCTGCCTGGTTTGGACGTTTGGCTACCCGGTTAGCGAATCCGACATGACGACAACCGTAGGATACATCGAGAAAGACTCTCCGGCGGGTAAGGCAGGGATGCATCCAGGCGACAAGATTCTCGAAGTGGACGGGAAACCGGTCCACCGTTTTTCCGGCATGAACGACAGCGTGACCTGGAGCGTGTTGCGCAGTGAGGGCGAAAGTATTCCGTTCAAAGTGGAGCGGGACGGCAAGATTTTGGATTTTAACGTGGTGCCCTATAAGGCGGAAAAGCGCGGATGGCGCCGAAAGAGCGTGCGCCAGGTGTTGATTTACCCGGCGGTCTCGGCCGTAGTGCAAAATGTTTTGCCGGACTCGCCCGCAGCGGCTGCCGGCTTGCAGCCAGGCGACGTTATTCGGGCGTTTAACGACACCCCGATCTACAACCCGCTGGCCTTAACCGACTACATCGAAGCGCACCCCAACGAACCGGTCCGGCTGCGAATCAGCCGCGGCGGCAAAGAGATTGAAGCAACCGTGACTCCCAAACTGATGGCCAAACAGCAAAAAACCCTGATTGGCGTGCAGTGGGATTTAAGCGGCCATCTCGCGCTGGCGCACCCCAGTCCGCTGGAACAAATTGATAACAGCATTTCCAGCACCCTGAACACGATCTCGGCGATCATATCGCCCAAATCGGACGTCAAACTGCAACACTTGAGTGGCCCGGTCGGTATCGTGCGGATCTACTATTTGCTTTTCGACAACGAGCACGGCTGGCAGCTCGCCCTTTGGTTCAGTGTGATTTTGAACGTGAACCTTGCCATCATCAACCTGCTGCCGATTCCTGTGCTCGATGGAGGTCACGTCGTTTTGGGAATTATTGAATCGGTGCGACGCAAGCCGTTGAACACGCGTGTGCTGGAAATCGTGCAGGGAACCTGCACGGCTGTTATCATCGTCGTCATTTTGTATACGACGTTTTTCGACCTGCAGGATCTGCCTTTTATTAAGAAGAAGCTGGATCGTTTCGAGCCCCAGTCTCAGTCGAAGGACGCGGACGCGCCGTAAACCCTCGAGCGGGCCCGGGTTGGTGAAATCGCCGTCGGCTGAGCGGTGCTGATAAGCGCTGCAGCTTTGCCAAACTCATTATAAATTAAGCGCAAGATGAATGTGGCGATGACAACAACAGCGTTCAGTCTGGAAGGATACCGTGTCGTGAAAACCCTAGGGGTGGTCCGCGGGATTATCGTCCGCTCCCGATCGATTTTCGGGACGATCGGAGCCGGATTGCAAACCCTGGTCGGCGGCAACATCACGATTCTGACGAATCTTTGTGAACAGACGCGTGCCCAGGCACTCGAGTTATGTCTCGATCATGCCCGCCAGGTGGGAGCCAATGCCGTGATTGGTTTGCGCTATGACGCGACGGAAATCATGCAAGGTGTTACCGAAGTTTTGTGTTACGGCACGGCTGTGCTGGTCGAGCCGACGATTCCCGCCTAACGGATGCAATATTGCGCAAATCCCCTGGTTTATGACCGCCGCGTAACGCGCGAGGTAAGGGTCGGCCGCATCGGCCTTGGCGGCGCTAATCCCGTCCGCGTGCAGTCGATGATCACCTGCGACACGATGGACACCGAGGCATCTATCCAGCAGACGATGGAACTGGCGGCCGTTGGTTGCGAAATTGTGCGCATCACGGCGCCGACGGTCAAAGATTCGCGAAACCTGGAGAATATCGTCAAAGGCCTGCGCGAGCGCGGCTGTGATGTGCCCATCGTAGCCGACATCCACTTTAAGCCCGACGCCGCCATGGAAGCCGCGAAGTGGGTGGACAAGGTGCGGATCAACCCGGGCAATTATGCGGATTCGAAGAAGTTTCTGATTCGCGAATACAGCGACGACCAATATGCCGCGGAACTGGCGCGAATTCGTGAGCGTTTTGCACCACTGGTCGAGCTGTGCCGGGAGCGCGGCATCGCCATGCGAATTGGCACGAATCACGGGTCGCTCAGTGATCGTATCTTGAATCGATACGGCGACACGCCACTTGGAATGGTAGAGAGCGCACTCGAATTTGCGCGCATCGCGCGGGATCTCGATTACCACGCTTTTGTTTTTTCAATGAAATCGAGCAACCCGAAGGTGATGATTGCCGCTTACCGGCTGCTCGTGACCCGGCTGCAGGAGGAAGGAGCGGATTGGAACTATCCAATTCATCTGGGCGTGACCGAGGCTGGCGAAGGCGAGGATGCCCGGATCAAAAGCGCCATTGGCATTGGTTCGCTGCTGGCGGATGGAATCGGAGACACCATCCGCGTTTCATTGACCGAGGACAGCGTTCATGAAATCCCGGTGGCGAAAGCGCTGGTCGAGACCATACGAAAAACGCCCAACGCGGAGTGCTTGCCGGCTAAACTCCAATTATCTTTCGATCCATGTTCCTATCAACGGCGTGCGACCGAGACGATTGAACGCGATGGCATTCGCCTGGGGGGCGAAGAACTGATTCGCGTTTTCATTCGGCAGGCGAACTTCGATAAGATCGCGCACAAAATCGAAGGAATGGGAGATTACAAACCGGAGATTGTGTATGAAGAGGCGCAAGTCCAGGAAGTCGATCCAACCGATGACAAAGCGATTGCGCGCTTGAATGAAAACGCCTCGCCGCAACTCGTGACCGTGCGGGACGATCTGGATATTCCGGTCATTGCCGCTTTTCGATTGTTAACCGCAAAGCTGGATTGTCGGCACCCGATTTTGCTGAAGGATGTTTTGAATTACAGAACGTCGGTGCGGGGGGCCGGTAGTGATGACGGCGTTGCGCAAAGTCCCGCTCCGGATTTCCTCCACACTCTCCTCACGGCGGCGACGAATATCGGTTCCCTGCTCTGCGATGGAATCGGGGACGCCATCCTTATCCAGGGCGAAGAAGCGCCCGGGCAGTCATTGCGTCTCTCCTACAATACCCTGCAAGCGGCGGGATCGCGGATCTTTAAAACTGATTATGTGGCCTGCCCATCCTGTGGCCGGACTTTGTTCAATCTGCAAACCACCACTGCCCGTATCAAAGCCGCCACTCTGCATCTCAAAGGAGTCAAGATTGCCATTATGGGCTGTATCGTGAATGGGCCGGGTGAAATGGCCGATGCAGATTTCGGCTATGTCGGCGGGGCGCCCGGCAAAGTGAATCTCTACGTGGGCAAAACTCCGGTAAAATTTAATATTCCGGAAGCGGACGCGGTCGATCGCCTGCAAGATCTGATTCGCGAACATGGCAAATGGATCGAACCGGCGGATTCGCCTGCTCTGGCGCAGTCGCCGCAGTAGAGACCGGCGGTTCGCTCCGAGCGTCGCGTCATTCGTTAGGGCCATCGCTTACTGATGGGCTTCGCGCAGGCGCCGATTGAGATTGACCACTTCAGCGGCGCCTTCCTAGACTGGCCGTTCTAACGACAATCCTCACGCATATGAAAAAATCTTGCCCTCTCTTTGCAGTGATCCTGACCCTGATGTTTGGCGCGATTCGCACGCATGCCGGAACGATATCCTACGTGGCGATCCCTAACGGCCAGAGTGAAGCCAATTGCGGGATCAGTAACACGCATGGCTACACCAGCGCCGTGGATGCCGGGAACACACGCGGAACCGATCGCGTCATCAACGGTATCACGCTCTACGCCCTAACCGGTTCCGGACAAAACACGGCTACGGCCGATAACTGTACCGTGAACGCCTTGTCCGGCACGCTCGCTGACGGCGGCCTGACAAAAACAAGCATCCAGGCCGATGGCAATGTGCGGGAGGTGATGTCGGATATGTCATTTAATAACGCGGGTGGCGACAACTCGCAGATTGAGGTTGTGCTCGATCCGGAAAGTCTTGAGCAAGGTTCGACCTATGACTTGCGCGTTTACATTTGTTCTTCCTCCGGACAGAACCGGCAGGTCAATCTTGCGTTCTTTGGCGACGGACAGAATGCTTCTGAGACCGGGTTTTTTAACGAAGACGATGCACGGACTTCGGCGGGACGTTTTCCGAGTGCGAATCAAGTTTATTACATCAATTATCGCTACATCTGGGACGGTGATTCCACACCGGGAATTACGATCACGCAGAAATCGGGCGGCGCGCCCTTTTGTTTGTATGCGCTGACTAACGAGCTCGTTTCCGAAGGAGAAGGCGGCGCTACTGGAGAAGAGACGGCGGCGGCGGCCGGCGGAGGTGGAGGAGGAGTGGCAGCGGGCGGAGGCGGCGGTGGAGTGGAAGGACAGGGAGGAGATGAAGGCCTCACCAGTGGCTCCGTCGACGAGGAGTCCGACCAAGTGGGCGTGGAAAGTGATGATTTTTATAACAGTGATTCGCTCAACTCCAATGGTCGCTGGATTAAGTTGTCGAAATGGGGCACGTGCTGGCAGCCAACCAATGTTCCGAGCGGCTGGTCTCCTTACACAAATGGCAACTTCAGCGAGTGCGAGGATTGCGGTTGGACTTTCGTCTCCGACGAACCGTGGGCTTGGGCGACCTACCATTATGGCAGGTGGTGCAAGGTGCGGACAGGTTGCGGATGGGCATGGGTGCCGGGCAAAACTTGGGCGGCGTCGTGGGTGTCGTGGCGACGCGGTCGGGATGAATCATCCTGTTCGTGCATAGGCTGGGCACCATTACCGCCTGAAGCTGGCTGTGAATGGGGAGTTGGCGTCAGTAGCTGGGTCGACGAGACCTGCGATATCGGCCCCGAAGCTTATACCTTCATTAACATTCGGGATTTTGGTTCGGACTCCTATTCTGGGTGCGGTTGCCTCTACGATCGCGGACGCAATTCCACGCTCATCATCGATACCTTTAATTGCACCAACATCTGGCACGGGCGTGGCGGCACTTACTGTGGCGGCCCCGATTTCAACTGGTGTAACAGTCAGATCCGCAAACTCGGGGGCAAAGAATGCGGCAAGGTCTATGTCAATCGCTACGATAATCCCGGCAAACTGGGAGGAAAATTTGCCAAACATGAGGGGAATCAGCTCGGATTGGTTTCTCCACGCATCAAGGGCGAAAAAAATCCGCAACACAGGCCGAAGACGACAGAAAACGTCGGAGCGAACAAGATCGATCACGGCTGGAACGGCGTAAACAAAAAGCAACAAGGCGAGTTGAGAAATCACATCGCGAAGGAAAACAACGGCAAGAATCCGAAGAATTCCCCGGCGCAGTTAACAGGTGATGCGGCGCAGAAGTTGGGCAAGCACCACGGTGGTGGTCAGAATGCGCAGGCAGCTGGCCAACAGGGCGGAAAAGGAAAGGGCCAGGGTCAAGGTGCCGGTGCGGGCACTCTTCATCCCGGTGGTGGAAAAGGAAAAGGCCAGGGTGCCGGGCTACAAGGTGGCGGCACAGGCCAGGGACAGGCCCAGGGTGGTGTTAATCAACATCCCGGAAAAGGAAAACGCCAGGGAACTGGACAAGGCGGCGCTGCAAACGCCGCTGCCGGCGGCACAGGGCAGGGCGGCGGATTTAATCAACACCCCGGGAAAGGAAAAAATCGAGGTGCAGGGCAGGGCGGTAACGCCGGTGGTGGCGCGGGAGCCAATGCTCTGCAAGGCGGTAATCACCAGGCGGGAGGAACGCGAGGTGCAAGACATCCTGGCCAGTCGTTGAAGAAACAAGGCGGTGGTCAAGCGGGTGGTGCTGGAGCTGGTAAAGGCAACGCTGGGGTCGCGGGAGCCGGTGGCCAGGGCGCGCAAGGCGGTGGACAACATCCCGGGAAGCACAAAGGCGGAAGAACTCAGGGTGCTGGCCAAGCCGGTAATCAACAGGCGGGCGCTGGCGCGCAGCAAGGAACAGCGCAGCAAGGCACCGGGGCTAAGGGTCAGGGCGGAACCGGTCGCGGTAAAGGTCGGGGTCAAGGCCAAACGGGACAGGGTGGAGCCGCCGGAGCACAAGGCGGAACCCAAGGTCAGGGGACGGGCACAGCCGCTGGCGGCGGCCAGGGGCGAGGCAAACATAAACAGGGCACCCAACAACAACAACAATTACAGAGCGGCGGTCAAGCCGCCGGTAGCGGACAGGCAGCTGGCGCGGGATCCGGTCAGGGACGAGGCCGACATAAACAAGGTGGGCAACAACAGCAACAAACACAGGCAGGCGGACAAGCTGCGGGCGCTGGACAACCAGCTGGTGCTGGCGGGGCCGGTCAGGGACGAGGCCGACAAAAGCAAGGTGGCCAACAGCAGCAGCAAGTGCAAGGCGGCGGACAACCGGCAGCCGGTGCCGGCCAGGGACGGGGACGCCGACAGCAGCAAGCCCAACAACAACAACCACAAGGTCAGGCTGCGGGAGGTCAAGGGCGGGGTCGACAGCAGGTGCAGCAACAACAGCAAGTTCAACCGCGACCACAAGGCGGCGGTGGTGGAGGAGCCGGACGAGGCGCAGGTGGAGGTGGAGGTGGGGGCGGCGGTGGCCGCAGACCGCGACCCACGCCGACCCCTCATTAAAGGCTGGATTTAAGGAATCTGTGAGCCGCGTTCCCTGAAGGGGATGCGGCTCGCGTCACCTACCTTCATTTACCCTGGTCCAGGCTTCCGATCGTCTCCGTTTAGCGCCGGAGTTTCGTATGGTTGATACCGGCCTAACGAGTCCAAATAGACGGAGAAAGGCGGTCTTACGCCCGGAAACGCTGTAGGCGGCACCTGAACCCGTCCAATACGGGACAACCTTCACGCCACTTAATCGCACACAGGGCGCGAGATACGGCGGGTTACTTTCTTAAAAGAAAATAGAAAAAAATCTTGACGCTTTCGTTCCTGGTAAGTCAATCTGGCGATTCACCACAACTCCATTCCAGTTATTGTTTCTATGAAATATAAGCCCCGCTTTGTCCGCTCGTTTTCCACGTTTTGTTGTTTGACGGCCTCGTTGTTTGTCGTCGGCGCGCTCGTTAGTCCGTTATCCGCGCAGGAAGATGTCGACGCGCGGGCGGCCCACGGGGTGGCGGTCGCGAACCCGGATCTGCCGATGAGCCGACAGAATTTGGTAACTGTGATGGTAGAGATGAACGGCGCTCCCGCCGCAGTTGCTTATGCGGAAGCACTTAAGGCTGCGCAGGCGCAGGTGGATGCAGCGCGCAACTACGCCCTGGCCCATCCGGCGATGAGGACTTCAAAAGCGCTGCTTTCCAAACCGGCGCAAGCAACCCAGGTCAACGCCACTGCCGCACGCCAGGTCCAGAGCAAGGTTCAACAGCTCGACCAGACGCAAAAAGCGATTCTTCCCAACCTGACCGGCGGCAATATCGGTGGAAAGGTTCTGTTCCGCGCGCAACGCGCTTACAACGGTGTCGCTATGGTTGTCAGTCGCGACAAGATTGCGGCCATTGCCGCTTTGCCGGGAGTGAAAGCAGTTCACCCAATGCATCCGAAGTTTCATACGACAGCCTTTTCCGATGTCGATTACCTCGGCGTTCGCTCCTTGTGGACCAAGGGTCCCTTCGGAGTCCATGGTGAGAACATCAAGGTCGCGGACATCGATACCGGCCTCGACTACATTCACGCGAATTTCGGCGGTCCCGGCACGAGCGGTTATGGAATTGTGACCGACCACAGCTCGGCCAGTTCCGCTCCGAATCCATTTTTCCCAACGCAAAAAGTTCCCGGTGGTTACGATTTTGTCGGCGACAGCTACAATGCCGATCCGAGCAGCCCAAGTTTTCAACCGATACCACACCCGGATCCGGATCCGTTTGATTGCGCTGGCCACGGCACGGGCACGGCCAGTTTAATCGCAGGGTTCGGTGTGACCAACGCCGGGTTTACCTACTCGGGAACGTATGACGCGGCCAATCCAGCGATCTCTTCACTGGCACTGAGCCCCGGCATGGCGCCGAGCGCGAAACTTTATCCGTTGCGTGTTTTTGGTTGCGGTGGCTCCACCAATGTCGTTGTCGAAGCGATTGAATGGGCAATGGACCCTAACGGAGACGGCAATTTCAACGATCGCCTGGATGTGATCAACATGTCACTCGGGTCGAACGAAGGTTATGCGGACGATCCCGATGCGGTGGCGGCTTCGAACGCGGCGGCCGTCGGAGTTCAGGTATGCTCCGCAGCCGGCAACGCCGGAGATACATTCTACGTCCACAGCTCCCCCGCGGCAGCAAGCGGCACGCTCTCCTGCGCGGCAACTTTTAACGATCAGAACGGCTTCATTTTTGACGCAAATGTTACCTCAAACACGGCCGGGGGCGGTGGGGTGGGGACGAAGTACGCGGCAATCTATGGGAATCCCAGCCCGAAGGTCCCTGCTGGCGGATTGACGAACGATGTCGTTTACGCTGTCCCAAATAACGCGAGCGCCCCCCTAACGAATGCCGCCCAGGTGAGTGGCCATATCTGCCTGATCGATCGTGGAGTGTCCACCTTTGTGGCCAAAGTTCAGGCGGCGCAGGCCGCCGGCGCCATTGGGGTTATCGTGGACAATTTTAACAACCCGACAGCTGATCCCATCGTCATGGCCCTGGATAACACAACAAATATTCCGGCGGTGATGATTTCGAGAACCAGCCGGGACACGATCGTGGCCGCCGCCGGAGGATTCAATGCGACCACCGGGCTGCCGGTCAATCCGGTTAACGTCACCATTAATAACGACAACGGCTCGGTTGTGAGAGGGCCAAACCCTCCGGGCTCGGCCGCGGGTGCGGGCTCACCGGACACCGTTCCGTCGTATACTTCGCGTGGTCCCAGACTTCCCGATAGCGCTCTCAAGCCCGACCTCGCTGCACCGGCCGAAGTAACCGGTGTCGCGCAGAATAATACCGGCAAGGGCGTGGAAAACTTCAACGGCACTTCATCCGCCACGCCGCATGTCGCGGGCATGATGGCGCTTCTGCGCCAATTGCATCCGACTTGGACAGTGCAGGAATTGAATGCATTGATTTCCGATACCGCGACGCATGACCTTGCCACCACGGCCGGGGGCGCGACCAAGATCGGTGTCGGTCGCATCGGCGCTGGCCGCGTTGATATGGCCAATGCCAGCAACGCGAACCTGGTGGCCTACAATGGAACAGATCCGAATTTGATCGGCGTTTCCTTCGGCGCAGTGGAAGTTCCAGTGGACGGTTCCCGCACGTTGACCAAGGCGATCAAGGTCGCGAATAAGGGTTCCTCCGACGTAACTTACAATATTACTTATGTCGACAGTGTTGTGGCGTCAGGTGCGACTTTCACGTTGCCGTCCTCGATCACCGTTACCGCCGGCAGCAGCAATACGTTTAACGTCACGCTTACCGCCACGGGGAATCTGCTGCGACATGAACGCGACCTCAGCACTGGCACGACACAGGCAACTGATTTCGGCACATTTTCACGTCAGTATCTGACGGAGAAAGCCGGATATGCCGTGTTGACCCCGGCCAGTGGAACGGAACCAATCCTGCGTGTCCCTCTCTACGCAGCACCGAAACCGAGTTCGGCCATGCACGCGACCTCGACCGGTGTTGTTCCCGACGCGGCGTCCGGCGCTTTCACACTGAACTTGTCCGGATCGCCAATTAATACTGGTGTTTCGTTCCCAACGGACATCGTCAGCTACGCTAAGGCGTTTGAGTTGCAGTACATCAATCCGCTGGCCGGTTCTCCAAGCGCTCCGACGGATCAGAACGCCATCAAATACGTTGGCATCTCTACCGACTGGGCGAATCGCACGACGGCTGAACGCAGTAATTTCGTGCCGTGGGTGAACTTCGCCATCGAAGGCTTCGGAAATTCGCCGGTGCCCGACGCCTTTGGAGGCGCGGACAAGGAAATCTTTATCGATCTCGACTTCGACAATGTTTACGACATCGCGATCTTTATGAGTCGCCTGGGCAGTGGCACTTCGCCAACGAATGTCTATTTCTCATTCCTGGTTGACATCACCGGCGTGTTCGGTCCGGCCGGGGCGGTCTATCCTTGGGAACCACTCAATGCGCGCTCCGGTGCGCCGACCGCTCGGGATACAAACAGCTTCAACAATAGCGTCATCACAGTGCCGATCGACGGCCTGGTCGGGACGGGCTTCAGCTCCTTCCAATACCAGGTAGCGACGTTTGATCGCAACGGAAGCGAGGTTGATGAAAGCCCAGTTCTCTTCTTCGACGCCGCGAACGCCGGTCTCGACGCAACCCCGCCGGGACAGTTAGAGCCGTTCTTCGTCAACGATCTGCCGACAACGGCGTTCACGGTGAACTACAACGGCACCGGCTTCCAAACCGACGCGGCACAAGGTCTGATGGTGGTGCACATGCACAACGGCACGGGCAACCACACCGACGTGGTCGCATTCAGAGCGCCGACCATCACAGGGTTCAGCCCGGCCAGTGCGCACGTGGGTGACTTCATCACGATCACAGGGTCCAACTTCGGACCCGGCACGCAGGTCGCGTTCTTCAAGAGCTCCTCGCCGTTCAGCGTTCCGGCCGACTCAGTGAACATTATAACATCCACCACGATGTCAGTGCGGGTTCCAGCGGGTGCGTCAAGCGGCCCGATCCGTGTCTCGAATGCAGCCGGCTCCTCGACCCGGGGAGGCTTCACCGTTCTGCCTTGACATAAAAACTACAAAAATCCGAGAATCACCATATGAGATTTCATTCGATGCGGCACATTTTTACCGGAACCTTGGCCCTGTTTCTCTGCGTCGCTGTCGCGCAGACGATCCAGGCTGCCGGAAGGGTCCAGGGTTTCGAGAGCGGTGACCCTGCGATTTCAACCATCGGCGATGCCGGACCGATAGGGACGCTACAACAGGAAGCGCCGCCCGAGGGGAACAATCAGCTTCTCATTACGACCATCGGTATGATGCATAACGAAGATATGCTGACGCCGCTGGCCGGTTCGTTCGCCGTGTCGAATCTCTCATTAGAGAATTTCTTTAATGGCCTGGGTATATCTGGACAGGAAGGTTCGGGCGTTCTGATTCCTTTCACGGTTTCGGCGGGGGACGGAAGCCTGACGTTCCAATACGACTTTTTGTCGAACGAACCTTTCCAAACCATGATCCGCAACGATTTCGCGTTTGCGGCGTTGTTTAACAGCACCAACACATTGCAAAGCGGCGGCACGTTTATCGACGTGAATACGGCGTCCTTCAGCTTGTTTGGCAGCACCCAAATGCCATTCAATTTTCACACCGGCTACCAAACGTTCACTCTTTCTCTCAGTGGATTCGCCCCCGGCAATTACACCTTGGGGATTGGTGTCGCAGATTTTGGATCGCCTGATCACGCCTCCGGCCTGCTCGTCGATAATGTCGCAATAGCCTCTGCCGTTCCGGAACCGTCGACCATCGGCCTTGGCATCGCGGGAGCGGCCTTATTGGTCGCCTTGCGCAGACGCATCACGCGCGCCTAACCATATCCTCACATCATAGCGCGGGCCGGCAGTAATGCCGGCCCGTTTTCTTTATGAGCACTTTTGGCGCGCGTATCGAATTCGGCCGCGTGGCCATTCTGTGGCCCTGCTGTCGGTTGACGTAGACCCGGCGTGAGGCATATATTACGCGCTCCTGATTCGGGCGGCGTACCGCATGCTGGACCGGTGGAGGACGGCGCATAGTTGACGCGCGCCCCAAGAACTCTTCGATGGATAAAATCCGTAACATAGCCATTATCGCCCACGTTGATCACGGCAAGACGACGCTGGTCGATCAATTGCTGCGGCAGTCCGGGACGTTTCGCTCCAATCAAAAGATTGAGGAACGCGTCATGGACTCGATGGATCTCGAGCGCGAAAAGGGGATCACGATTCGCGCCAAGAATGCATCGTTTCAGTGGAACGGTTATCGCATCAATATCGTCGACACTCCGGGCCATGCCGATTTCGGCGGCGAAGTGGAACGGATCATGAAAATGGTGGACGGCGTTTTGCTGGTGGTGGATGCGCACGACGGTCCACAGGCCCAGACGCGTTTTGTTTTGCGCAAGGCTTTGGAGAACAAGGCAAAGGCGATTGTTGTCATCAATAAGATCGACCGCGAGAATGCGCGACCGCACAAGGTCCTCGACATGGTGTTCGATCTCTTTGTTGAACTCAAGGCGACCGACGAACAGCTGGATTTTCCGATCATTTACGCGAGCGCGAAGAACGGTTTCGCCATGCGCGAATTGCACGATAACAACGAGGACCTGACGCCGCTGTTCGAGGCGATCGTGAAACATGTTCCGCCGCCCACGGTCTCATCTGAACCTTATTTCCAGATGCTGGTATCCAATCTTCACTACAGCGATTATCTGGGTCGTATCGCAATCGGAAGAGTGGTCAGTGGCCGGGTCGCGGTCGGTGATTCCATCGTCTGCATTCACCGGGATGAACGCCGGGAGCGGGCCACCGTCACCGCGCTTTTCACTTACGAAGGGCTGGAGCAGGTCGAGGCCAAACACGCCAGCGCCGGCGATATCATCGGACTGACTGGTTTCGAAGGAGTTTATATCGGTGAAACCCTGACCGATCGCGAAGAACGGACGCCGCTGCAATTTGTCGACATTGATCCGCCGACCATCCGCATGCGCATCCTGGTCAACGACTCACCCTTCGCCGGCCGGGAAGGGAAATTTGTTACCGCGCGGCACGTGCGCGAACGGCTGGTTCGGGAAACGCGCGGCAATGTCTCTTTGCAAATGAACGATACGGAAGCGGCCGGCGCATTTGAAATTAATGCGCGCGGCGAGATGCAGATAGCCATTCTCGTCGAGCAGATGCGGCGTGAAGGTTATGAAGTGATGGTCTCGCGGCCGGAGGTCATTTTCCATCGCGATGCTGCGGGGCACCTGCTGGAGCCGATCGAGAATCTTTATGTTGATCTCCCGGCGGAGGGTTTGGGCGACGTCATGCAATCCATTGCCGGCCGCAAAGGCGAGGTGGTGAATATGCATCACCATGCCGCTCGCGTAGCCGTGGAAGCCGTCATTCCGACGCGCGGCTTGATTGGCTTTGAAACCGATCTGGTTAATATGACGCGCGGGGAAGGCGTGATGAGCCATCTCTTTCGCGAATACGCTCCTTTTAAGGGCGAGATCGAAGGCCGTAGCCGCGGCGTGATGGTTTCGATGGAACCTGGAATCAGCACGGCCTACGCGCTCAACAATATTCAGGAACGCGGTCGGCTCTTTATTGGTCCGCAAGAGGATGTCTATGAGGGCATGATCGTCGGCGAAAATGCCCGCCTGGAAGATCTGCCCGTCAATCCGTGCAAGGCAAAGCACCTCACGAATATGCGGAGCCAGGGGGATGGCAAAGGCATCCAATTGGAAGCGCCTCTTCGCCTCAGTCTCGAACGAGCGATTGAGTACATCGGCTCTGACGAATTTGTCGAAGCCACTCCGAAGTCGCTCCGTTTGCGCAAGCGGATTCTGGGTGCCAACGCGCGAAAACGTTCAGCCGTTGCCTAGAGGTGGTTGACAAAAGCGGCCGCTTACGATTCAATAATTCAGTTAGTTTGCCTTCTCGATAGGTTCTTTCGAGACGCCCGGTTCACGTCGTCGCGAACAAGGTTTGTCCGGCAACTCACCACTTACTCTTTTCTCAGTTCATGGCCGGGCACAGCAAATGGTCAAAGGTCAAACGCTTCAAAGGCGCCATCGATGTCAAGCGGGGCCAGATCTTTAGCAAGTTATCGAAGGAAATCTCGATTGCGGCCAAGACGGGAGGTGGGGATCCGGCGGGCAACGCGCGACTGCGCAGCGCAATTCAGACGGCGCGTGGACAAAGTATGCCGAACGACAATATCGAACGCGCCATAAAGAGAGGAACCGGGGAAGGTAATGATATCACTCATTTCGATGAGATTGTTTACGAAGGCTACGGACCCGGCGGCGTGGCGGTCATCGTGGAAGCGGCCACCGACAACAAAAACCGGACTGCTGCCGAGATTCGCCGCATTTTTACGAAAAATAATGGAAACCTCGGCTCCTCCGGCAGCGTTTCTTATATGTTCCACAAAAAGGGGCAAATTACCGTGCCGCACACCGCGATGGATGAAAACCGTATTTTCGAGCTAGCCCTGGAGGCAGGTGCAGAAGAGTTGACAACGGAAGAAGATGGGTATGTTATTACTACTTCCCACGATCAGCTATACGCCGTAGCTGAAGCGCTCAAACAAGGGGGCGTAACCACCGATGGGCAAAAGTTTACGTTTATTCCCGATACGACTGTTCCGGTCGCCGATGAGACCGTCGCACGGCAGGTTTTGCGCCTTTGCGACGCTCTTGAGGACGACGACGACGTGCAAAACGTCTATTCAAACCTAGACATACCCGACGAATTGCTGGCCAAGTTGCCGGCCTGAAAATTTTATTGCTGCTGGACCGCGCCTGTCATTGGTCGAACAGCCCTCAGATTCCCTAGTTATGGAGCAAGAAAACGAGAACCAGCCTCCACCACCGCTGGAAACAACAGCAGATTCCGCTTCGACGGAACAACGCCGCCATCGGCCGCGCCGACGCTACGGCCGACGCCGCTATTTCGATCGGGGCAATAATTTTGATTCGCCGAACCCGGAGAATTCAGACCACGGCGGTACGGGCGACGCGGCCGCCGGTGTGGAAACGGCCGACCGCGCGGTCGGCGCCGAGACAGAAAACAGCGACCAGACACCCGTCGAACCGGAATTCGGCGAAGGAATTATCGAGATCTCGGGCAAAGGGTTTGGCTTCCTCCGCGATCCGAAACGCAATTTCATTCAGACTCCGCAGGATATTTTTGTTACCCCAGAGATCGTGCGCCGCTTTGGATTGCGTGATGGCATGTGGATCTATGGCGAAACCCGTCGTGGGAATCGTGGACCGCAGTTGACCAAGCTCCTGACCATCAACGGAGAGGATCCGGGCAAGTATCAGGGACTGCGTCCGTATGAGGAGCTGACGACCATCAACCCAAACAAGCGGATCAAGCTCGAGACCGTTCCCGATCGTTACACGACCCGGATCATGGATTTGATGACTCCGCTGGGCATGGGCCAGCGCGGTTTGATCGTGGCCCCGCCGCGCACAGGTAAAACAACCTTGCTCCATCACATCGCCGACGCCGTGGCGAAGAACCATACGGAGATGAAATTGATTATCCTTTTGGTCGACGAGCGGCCTGAAGAAGTCACTGATTTCAAACGTTCGCATCCCAAGGCCGAAATTATCGCCAGTTCGAATGATAGCGATATCAAGAGTCACACGCGGATTGCTCAGCTGGCCATCGAGCGCGCCAAACGGTTGGTCGAAGCTGGCAATCACGTTTTCATTCTCCTCGATTCCATCACGCGGACAGCTCGTGCCTTTAATAATGCAATGTCCGGTGGCGGCCGCACGATGAGCGGCGGCATCGACGCTCGCGCAATGGAGATTCCCCGTAAAATCTTCGCCGCCGCCCGGAACACGGAAGAAGCGGGCTCGTTAACCATTGTCGCGACCGCGCTAATCGAAACCGGTAGCCGAATGGACGACCTGATTTTTCAGGAATTCAAAGGCACGGGGAACATGGAGATGGTGTTGGATAGAAAAATCAGCGATCAACGCATCTATCCGGCGATCGACATTTTCCTGTCCGGCACGCGCCGTGAAGAACTGTTGCTTCAAGCCTGGGAATTGGAGAAGATCAATCTCATCCGCCGCGGACTTGCTGGGCACAAACCAGAGGAAGCCATCCAGCGCCTTCTCATGTTTGTGAAGAAGTTTCCGACCAACACCCAGATGCTTAAAGAAATTCCCGGTTAAGTCCGGGAATCGATCGCGCGGTTCGCATGTCGCGGACGTTTGAGCAGGTATAAGCGGCGGCCATCAACTGCTGCCGCCGATTCTCGATGCGTGCTCAAAGGATTTATCGAAAGTTAACCGGCAAACGCGCGCCGGCCGGGGCCTATGAATTGAGCACCCCCGGTATTCATGATGCCGTGCTGCGGGCAATCCAGCAGGCTGCCAATGAACCTGTCGCCGGCGCACATCTCGACATCGGAAGCGGTCGAGGAGAACTCCTGACGCTGTTGGCGGAGCGGTATCCCGCGCTCTCTTCTTTTGCCTGCGATTACACGAACCGGTTGATGAAGAGGCCGGAGCAGAAAGTTGAAGTGGTGGATCTCAATCGCGAACCGCTTCCGTTCCCGGATGATCGGTTCGTCATCGTTACCTGCACGGAAACAATCGAGCACCTCGAAAATTATTGGGCGGTCATCCGTGAAATTTATCGCGTGTTGCAACCGGGAGGCATCGCCGTCTTCTCCACGCCCAACATATTGAATCTGCGCTCACGGCTCCGATTTCTGGCGACCGGTTTTTACAACCTTTTCGGCCCGCTTTTTCCGGACGAGAAAGATGTCTACAGCCCCCGGGGCCATATCACACCGGTCAGTTGGTTTTATCTGGCGAACGCCCTCTTGAGTATCGGGTTTAGCGACCTCGCTTTGACGGTGGACAAGTACCAGCGCCGCTCCTTCCTTTCATTTCCTCTCCTGGTCGGACCGATCCGCCTCAGCAATCGCATGGCCATGCGCCGGGAAACGAATAAATTCCGGTCTCTCAACGACCAAAATACTTCCACTGTGCGAGCGATCAATTCCACCGATCTTTTGCTCGGTCGGACGTTGATTGTCACTGCCAGGAAACCGCGATGAAAGCAAAGGAAGTGGAATGGGAGGTCTTGCCTCCGCTGGAAAAGACGCAAACCGCGCAGGTCCAGTCGCTTTTCAAGTGGCTTGCTCTCATCATGGACAACCTGCTGCGTTTGCCGGGCACGAAATTCCGCTTTGGACTGGATCCCGTTGTCGGATTGATTCCCGGGATTGGGGATACGGCATCAGCCATCGTCTCCGCCATGACGCTGATTTATGCCGCGCGCTGCGGATTGCCCAAGATCCTCCTCGCACGCATGTCGCTCAACATCTTGATCAACGAGTTTGTCGGCATCATTCCGGGAGTAGGTGACGCGTTTTCATTCTGGTTCAAGTCAAATGCGCGGAACTACGAGCTTCTGCAGGGGCACCTTGGTGAGTGGCGTTCCGCGCGAAAAAGCGATTGGGTCTTCGTCGGCGTCGTTCTTGGCGCCTTGCTTCTCTTCGTCTGCGCCGGTCTGATCGTTAGCTTCGTTGTTCTGCGAGCGATTGCGAAGTCGCTGGGACGGCCGTAGTCGGAGACTCTTTCAATCGTTTGAGGTAGACGTCGTGAATGGAAGTGCGCGCCGTGTTGTATGCTTCCGAGAACGCCTCGACCGTGGAAAAACCCATTCGTCGGCAGAATTGTCCGAGTTCGGTTGAGTCGGCCGGTAACGTGCTGACGCTGGTGTTTTCGTAACGCCTTACCGTGGATTCACATTTGCGCAGGAAGTCGTAGCTCGACTTCAGGCGGATCACTTCCATGTCGGACAGGTGACCATCATGATGCAGGCAGTCGACGGCACGGATCCAGTTTGGCTGCCAGATTGCGGCTCGCATCTGCAACGCCTGAACGACGAATTCCGCCTCAATGATGCCGCCGCTACCGGTTTTGAAATCGACGAACTCCGATCCACTTCCGCGCTCTTGTCGAATCCGCTCCAGCATGCTGTCGATGCTGGCATATAGATCCGGTTGTTGACCGGCCTGCCGCCAGGCGGTTTGCGCCATCTCGAGGAATTCAGCCTGATGTGGACCGGCGACAGGGCGTGCGCGCGTCAACGCCTGCAGCTCCCACATTTGGGCGCGCCCTCCGTAGTAGCGGCGGTAACTTTCCACCGGGGCGACCAGTGGTCCCTTTTCCCCCTCGGGGCGGAGCCGCGCATCCACGCGCGAAAGTCTTCCCTCCGCGCTCGGCTGGGCGACTAACGAGAGAAGTTTTTGTGCACCGGAACTCTCCGTTCCGACGAAGACGACGTCGAGATCCGCTCCATAACTGATCTCCCGGCCGCCGAACTTGCCCATTGCGATAATGGTCAAATCTTGGCCGCCGATCATGTCGTGAAGATGAACCAGGCATGCTTCAGCGAGCGCGGTTTGCTCCTGACACAGGGACGCGAAATCGGCGAGGCCGACCACATCGCGCAGGAGGATGCGCAACAGCTGGGCCTGCCGATAGGCCCGAACGTAATCAAGGGCTTCGTCCTTCTTGGCCAGAGATTTTAGATGCTGCAGATGCGCCGCTTCGTCCATCGCGCCGTCAAGTCGTCCATCGCGCGTGCTGTCTTCGAGCAGTTGTGGATGACGGACTAACAAATCGGCGGCAAATCGGCTGGTATCGAAGGTGTTGACGAGCAATTCGAGCAGCTTCGGATTGGTCACCAGCAATTCGAAGAGCATGTTGCGCAACCCGTAGGCCTCGACGAAGCGCACAAGTTGCGTGAGAGCGCCGTCCGGATCCGCGGTTCGGACGAGCTGAGTTAGGAGAAGCGGGCGAAGTTTCCGGAAAACCTGGCGCGTGCGAGGCGAGACGTGGGCAATGCGACTTCCTTGCGCGAGCCCGTTGAGCGCCCGTTCGGCCTGGGGTTGATTCGCAAAGATGCCAAGGTTCAATGCCTCGCTTTTGTTCTTGGTTGGCGCGTCAGCGATGACACGACGAAAAACGGTGCGCACCGCGTGCATTTCCTGTTCGAGAGCGTCCGTAAATTCCTTGGTCGATTCGAAGCCGAGGCTTTCGGAGAGCCGCTGCAGCGGCTCAGGTGCATCGGGAATGGTATGGGTTTGTTGTTCCCCTTCGATTTGCAGACGATGCTCTGTTCGCCGCAGAAAACGGTAGGCCCGGTCCAGGTCGAGAACTTCCTGTTGAAAAACTAACTCAAGCTGCGCGATACCTTGCAACGCCTTGAGTGTGCTTGTTTCCTGGAGAAATGCCTGCCGTGCGCCGTGGATGAACTGCAGCGTCTGAACGACGAATTCAATTTCGCGAATCCCTCCACGACCAAGTTTTACATTGCGCTCCAACTGATCCTGACCCACGACATCGCGCTCGATGCGTCGTTTGATGTTGGCCACCTCATCCAGCAAATCGGGTGTCGGACTTTTGGGGTAGATAAAGGGCTGATGTTGCCGCAGGAACTCGTAGGCGAGCTCGCGGTCTCCGGCCACTCCGCGAGCCTTGATCAGAGCGAGGCGCTCCCACGTTTCGCCAAATCCGTAGTAGTAGTGTTCCATGCTTTCGAGCGATCGGGCCAACGGCCCGGCCGACCCTTCCGGCCGGAGACGGAGATCAACTCGAAAAAGCGAACCCGCCGGATCCGACGCAGAAAAAGTCTCCAGAATCTTTTCCGCCAGTCGGTTAAAGAATTCGTGGTAGGAAAGCCGGGGAGATACCTGCCCCTCTTCGCCATAGAAAAAAATGAGATCGACATCGGAACTATGGTTCAGCTCACACCCACCGAGTTTCCCGAGGCCGAGGATGGTGAAACCCGTTTCCGGCGACCCGTGCCGGCGCCGCAATTCCGCATTCCAATGTTCGAAGACGTGGCGGATACAGATCTCCGCAATTTGCGATAGTTCGCTGGTTGTTTCTTCAAGGGACGCCACGTTCGCGACTTCTCGTAGCGCGACCCGAACCATTTCGCGTCCCTTCCAGACGCGAAGAAGACGAAAATTGTCCGCCGCGCTGGAATCGTCGGCCATTGCCCGCAATCCGTTCGCCATTTGGGCCAATCCCCGGCGGGAGAGGCAAATTTCCGGCTGGCTCAGCCAGAGCAAAATATCAGGGTCGCGTCGCAGCCTGGTCGCGCAAATGGGCGAGATCGCGAGAAGATGAAGCAATGCCGGCTCCCCGAGAGGGAATTGGCCGATCACTTCCGGTAAAGGTGGCGCGGTTTCGGGCCACTTTTCGGCGATCTGGCGAAGGCTCGTTTCTGCTTGTGCCGGATGTAATGAAGCACTCGCGCGTTCCCTGACCCAGCGATCGAAGTCAACCATTAGGCCCAATCTTCGCCGAATTTCCGTGAACGGCTAATCGCCAGAAATAGCCTGCAAACGGTTGGCGCTATCCCAATTGTTCTATTTGCAGAATTTTATCGCGCGCTTTGGCCAGATTACGACGTTCTTTTCGGCTGAGGCTGGGCAAACCATGGCGAGCGATCTTTTCCAGCAACGGATCTATCTCATCGGCGATCAACTGCTCTGCGCTCATGTGCTCATATCGCTCCGCCTCCATTTGTCGCTGACGCAGATAGCGTTGGAGCAGCGAAGGACGGCCGAAACCCAGCAAGTGGGCGTAAGACCAACCGGCGAAACATCCTCCCAGATAAGCGCTATGGCTGACCGTGCCGCTGCGGTCGAGGCAAAGGAGGATCACCGCCAGCGCAAACGCGCCATAAGCCAGGTGCTTCGCTTTCAAACGGATCGGAAAAATGAAAAAGGTTGTCGCTGTCAATTCCAGCTCCGGCAGGATTGTGGCGTAAGCCACAAGCACGGCCGCGACGCCCCCGGAAGCAGCCAGCAGTACCGAATCTGGCGGCATCAGGAAAAGATGGCCGAATTCTCCGGCTATCGCGCCGATCAGGTAGAGATAGAGGAAGTGTCGCTGCCCGAGAATGGATTCCAGATCCCGCCCGAGCAGATAAAGAATCAGCATGTTGCCAAGCAAATGCCAGGGTCCACCGTGCAGGAACATGGCGGTGACAAACTGCCAGGCATACGCGTCGTGCACGCCGACGTAGCTCAATCCAAGATAATCAGAAATGAATCCCGGCTGGTAAGTTTCGATGACCATCTGGGCCAAAAAAGCCGCCAGGTTGACCCCGATAAGCGTCAGCAAAACGACGCGTTGGCGCTCTCTCCAATGTCGCGTGTAGGGCGAGGATTTTCGGCCGGACAGGCGCATCTTCCCGATGCTATCGCAACGGCCTCGGATTGTCGATTCTAATAACACTCCCGGAGCGAGCGGGATTGGTTTCTACCCTGAAACCTGTGGGGCAAGGACCCTCAGGCGTCGGTCGCGCAGCTCGAATTCCACCGGGCAATTTCCGACAAGTTCGCCGTCAAGTTCCACCGGCACGTCCTGGTTGCTTGTGATCCGCAGCTTCCGTGTTTGGAAGTATTCCACTTCCGGCAGACGAATCTCAGAGCTGAAAAAGACGTCCTGCAGATATTTGATGATCTCCAGATATCCAAGTTGTTTGAATGCGACAACGTCGAGCAGTCCATCGTCCATCACCGCTTGTTTAAAGAAGGGAAACGGTCCGCCGTAGCGACGGCCGTTTCCGATCAACACAAAAGAGGCTTCGGTGAGAGACGCATTCTCCGATTCGACAAAAAGACGTGGCGGTCGGCGGGCCGCGACCTGGGCGGCGGAGATCAAATAGCTCAGTGGCCCGAAATTCCGCTTCAAAGTGAGGCTGGTCTCTTTCACGACTTGGGCGTCCAGGCCGACACCGGCGAGCTGGACGAAGTACTTCCCGTTTGCACTGGGCAGGTCGACCAGGCGGGTTTGATCGGCTTGGATAATATTCCAACACTGATCGAGATCGTGAGTCGGCAATCCCATCTCCATGGCAAAGACGTTGACGGACCCGATGGGCAGTAGCCCGAGAGTCGCGTCGCTTCCAGCCAGTCCGTTTACCACCTCATTAATAGTTCCATCCCCGCCGGCCGCGACGATCTTATTAAATCCTTCCGCGACAGCTCTGCGCGTTAATACTTCGGCATCCCCCGGCCCGGCACTTGTGCACACCATGCAACCGCTGGCCAGGGCTTCCACGCGGGCCCGCGACCGCTGCGCTCTGTCACCGTTCGCCGCGGGGTTAAGAATAACAATGGTCTGGCTCTCCGTCACAAATTACGAGATTTTGCTTTGATCTTTTCTTCAAACTTGCCCTGCGTAACGTCTCGATGTGGGTCGACTCAGGCGAACAACCTTGTTCTTTTTCGGAACGCTTTTTGCGTTGGCCGCAACGACGTTGCTGGTGGTGAATCTGTATGTGCAATCGCAGGGGACACAAGCCAGGATTCAGCAGGAACTTAGCCAGCGCCTTGGCACCCCCTTGCATATCAGTGGCGTCAGCGTCACGCCGTGGGGCGGTCTGGCCCTGAGCGGAATCACCATTCCCCAAATCTCTCCTGCCACTTCTCGTGATTTTCTGTCCGCGAAGAGTTTTCGTCTTCACATTCGAATTCTCTCCCTCTTTTCTCAAAGGTTGATCATCAAAGAGGTGTCGCTGGTCAGTCCGGATGTTGTTTGGCCGCAGAATCCTGATGGCAAATGGAGGTTGCCCGGAACACATATTGTCGATCAGGCAGGGAGCCCCGTTGAAGAAAACGGCGCGGTGGCACCCTCCCCCGGCCGGATCGACACCGGCGCCGCTGGACCGACTTCCCCGCCGCCTGGCGCAGCCGCATCCGCTTCGCTCCACGCTCCAACCGCGCTGCCGGAAAAAACTGCTCCGGTCTATCACGCCTTTGTTCCTGAAGTCCGCCGCGTTAATGTCATTGACGGAAGTTTCCAATTCCTCGATCGGGCTGGCACGATCGTCGCCGCTTTCGAAGGGGTCCGCTTTCGTTCCAACGTCAGGAATAGTCAGGCTCTGCGCGGCAATACCAGCATCGCGAAGATTTCCTTACGTGACCGCTTTTTCCTCCAGGGATTGGAGTCACCGCTGCGTTATGATTCAGACGAGCTGGAGCTTTCGAAAATCTCCGCGCGCGCCAGCGGTGGAGATGTCAGTGGAGAGTTTAAGTTGCAGCCGCAATCGCAGGATTCACCCTTTACCGCCAGCGTAAAGTTTCGAGGCGTTCAAGCCGACGAGATTGTGACGGAAGCAGGCGGTCCGCCCGGCGTTATTCAGGGCAAACTGGAAGGGAGTTTTGAAGCATCCGGAAAAACTGCCGACTCCACTGCGTTAACCGGAAAGGGAGAGATCTTTCTGCAGCAGGGGAAACTGCAACAGTACAGCCTTCTTGTTGCACTCGGGCAGATCTTACAGATCGAAGAGCTTACTCGGCTGGAGCTCGAGCAAGCAGAATCGAAATACCACATCACGCCTGGGTTGGTCACGATCGACGAACTCATTCTGCGGTCACCGAACATACGCCTTTCCGCGACGGGCACGGTCTCGTTCAACGGCAAGCTGCGTCTCGATTCGCAATTGGCCATCAACGACAAAATCAGGAGCCAGCTTTTCAAACCCATTCGCGATAATTTTCAACCCATCGCCGACGCGGGATATTTCGCGGTTAATTTTCAAGTCGGTGGAACGGTGGATCGTCCCAAAACCAACCTGATGGACAAAGTGGTTGGTCGCGATCTCAAGGATTTCGTGAGCGGATTACTTGGGACGAAATCCGATCGTAAGAAAAAGAAAAAAGCAGCTGCTGATGAAGCCACGCCTCCAGAGCAACAGACGCAGCCGAAACCGGACGGAAATCTTGAGAGTCCACCGGCTGCTAGTGCGACACCGCCATGAGAGTGATCGCGGGTTCCGCCGGCGGAATCCAGCTGCAGGTGCCACAACGCGGTGTTCGACCGACCATGGACCGCGTCAAAGCCGCAATTTTTTCCAGTCTCGGAGACCTGATTATCGGTGCGCATGTTCTCGACCTTTTCGCCGGTAGCGGGTCGCTCGGTATTGAGGCACTTAGTCGGGGCGCATCTTCCGCCCTTTTTATCGACGAGGATTCGCAATCCATCGCCGCAATCCAAAAGAACCTCGCCAAAACAAAGCTGAACGGCCAGACGCGGCAGCAGGATGTGTTTCAGTTCTTGAAGAGGGCGACATCGGTTGAAGAATATTTAATCATCTTTGCCGATCCGCCCTATGAAAACATGAAGTCGGGTGAACGTTACACCGACAGACTTCTCGGGGACGAAACGTTGCCGCGCCTCCTGCAGGCACACGGCATTTTCGTCTTGGAAAAGCGGCCATCCGAAACTTTTCCGGAAACGCCGCTATGGCGGCCGACTCGTCAAAAGGCCTACGGCGCCACCGAAGTCCTGTTCTTGTCCCCGGATGTGCAATCCGCAATTCGCCATCCGCACCCATCCGAGTGATCCGGTTCCTCTACAACCTGCTGTGGCCGATCGGGCTGTTGTTTTTCCTGCCCGGATACCTGGTCAAAATGTTTCGCCGTGGCGGCTATCGAAATAAATTCGGGCAGCGTTTCGCTTTTTACGATCGCGAAGTTCGAGCGCGTCTCAGCGCGAGTCCGCCGGTCTGGTTGCATGCCGTGAGCGTTGGAGAAGTAGCCATCGCATTGAAACTGGCGCGTGCCATCACCGCCGTGCGCGCGGGCGCGCGATTCGTTTTAACCACCACCACCACGACCGGTTTCGCGTCCGCGAACAAAAATATTTTGCCGGCGATGGAAGTAATCTATACGCCGCTCGATTTTTGGCCGATCATGCGCAAAGCATTCGGCGCCATCCGGCCGGAAAGAGTCGTCCTCGTCGAAGCCGAAGTCTGGCCGAACCTGACGGCGGCGGCTCGGGCGCGAAGGATCCCAATTGCCCTGGTCAACGCGCGGTTGTCCGGTCGCTCGGAAGAACGGTTCCGGCGATTCCGGTGGATCGTTGCATCGACCTTTCGGCTTCTTGATCTGGTTTGTGTGCAGGAAACGCGTGACATCGATCGATGGGTGGCGCTTGGCGTCCGTCGCGAGCGAATTCGTCACACCGGGAGTATCAAGTACGATCCGGCTGATCGGGACAGCGCGCTGAAAACGGCGACAATGAGGGCGTTTCACCTGACTCCGGGAAACGCCGGGCAGCTTGTTCTTTTCGGAGCCAGCACCCATCGCGGAGAGGAAGCGATCCTTGCTCGTACATTCCTGGCGCTTCGAAAAGATTTTCCACAGCTCACGCTTTTTATTGTTCCGCGCCATGTGGAGCGCATCCCGCAAATTCGAAGGCAATTGGAAAGTCTTTCTCTTCAGGTAAAGCTCTGCAGTGAAGCGGAGGCTGATGGTGAATCGCGCCCAGATTGTATCCTGCTCGATAAAACCGGAGAACTGCAGCGTTGGTACGGTCTCGCTACGGTCGTCTTCGTCGGGAAAAGTCTAACCGTCCAAGGAGGACAGAATCCGGTAGAACCGATCGTGGCCGGGAAGCCGGTGATCTTCGGGCCGCACATGGAAAATTTTGCCGCGCTTGCGCGGGAACTGGTTGCGAATGACGCAGCAATTCAAGTGAGCGATCCCGCTGCCCTGGAGGGGGCGATGGCAAAGCTTCTGGGCGCTCCCGACGCGCGAGTTCGCCTGGTCGAAAATGCGCGACGCGTTCTCGATTCCCACAGCGGTGCCACCGCACGGACCGCGAAACTGATCCTCGATCTCAAATGAGGCGCCGGCTAGCGCACTCGATAAATTACGCCTTCCGCGGTCCGGGCCACCGGTTGATACTGTTCCGCCAGAATCCTGGCCAGGATTGGAAAATTTCGCGTGGGATATTGCGCGTTTTTCTCCGGCACCTGAACATCGACGATGTACACGGGCGGGTGCTTGGTAAAATCTTGTTCCAATTTATCCCATGCGCCCGGAACGATCCTGGCGCGCGTATCAACGCCGGAGAGACCGCCAAAGACGTAACCAGTCAGTGGAAACGTAATGACAAAACGAGAAGCAGGCCGCCGCTGCGCGTCGAGATATATTTTCGGTGTCTGGCCCCAGACGAAAATCCTGTCGTTAGGATCCGAATGCTCCAGTAAGTATCGGCCCGTTTCGGATAGTTTGCGATGTCCGGCGAGGCCCTGCCAGTGAGCGATGGAAAAACCCAGAATCGTTAGTCCGAGCCAGGCCCAGGTGACGGCTGGTCGTTGCCACCAATAGAGCCGTTGCACCTTCCCCGACCAAATCTGTCCGTAATGCACCGCTGCCAACAACACCAGAGGCGGGACAAGTTGGATGTAATAATGCGGGTAAAAACGAGCTCCAGCCGCGGCTCCGAGCGCCGACGCACCGACCAATCCAAGAAGAGTCACGCGTTCCGCCCTTTTCCCGTCCCAGACATCCTTCTGAAAGTACCCGAGCGCTGCACCAAGGATTAGCGGCAGGCAGGTCCCGATGAAGGCGAGTGTAAATAGGACTCCCTTTTGCCAGAAGACGTGGGGGATCGAATGGTTCGTAAACGTCCAATAGAATGCTTCCGCCAGAATCCCTTGTTTCCACAACACCGCGACTGCCAAACCCAGGGTCCCAAAAAACCCAACTGTCAGCAAAGCGGCATGAACGATTGAATCGACGCGGGTCAAGCCTCGGCTGGCGGAATAACTCGGGAGCAGCAAATAGATTCCTATCGGAACGGCTGCGATCGCGGCGGGTTGCTTGAGCAGGAATGCGGCGCAAAGAAGCGCACCGGCCACGAGAAGTTCTGGCCGCATTCGCGAGCGGCTTTGTCTGAACGCTATCGCCCACGCCCAGACCAGCGGCAGATTCATCAGCACCTCTCCGTTAAAGGCCAGGTTAAGAAAAGTCCCCCACGGTTGGAATATGCTGTAGAGCAGTGCCGCGATCAGTCCCGTCAAGGGATCGGACAAACCTTTGCCGATAACATAGAGGCCAGCCATTGTGGCCAGCGTCCAAATTAGCGCCACGGCATGCAACGCCTTCCAATTATACTTGCCCGCGATCTTGAACACCGCGGCATATGTCCAAAAAAGAAGGGGCGGTTTGCGCTCGACCGCATCGACGTACAGCCGGCCGCCATCGACTAATTCGTTCGCCACCAGGGAATACGTTTCTTCGTCGTCAATCGCCAGGGGATGGCAAAGGGCAGGCAGCCGGATGGCTACGGTGAGGAGAAGGATTCCGAGCGCGAAGGATTGCAACGGGCGACACCGATGCCCTGGCCTGCCCGCCACCGCAGTCATTGCGGGATCACCGTCAAATGTTTCCTCTGCATGCGACGAAATTGCCCGAAATCAGGGCCGATCGATACAGAAACATTTGCTCGAAAGATTTCTCATGAAGCGGGGAACGAAACTGGACGAATTCGGCATTCGCAGCAAATGGCCAGTGCGAGAGGTAAAAGGGAGGGACGCGCTTGTCGCGTCCCATTCTTTTTTCGTTTGATTCGTGTGTTTCGTGGGTGAGTTTGGAAGTGTTCGCCCTCTGAGAATCTGTCGCCAATTTGCCTTGCGCGCCGAAGCCTCAATTCCGATATTGCCCAGCTTTTGACCCTATCGTCCAGTGGCCTAGGACACCGCCCTTTCACGGCGGTAACACGGGTTCGAATCCCGTTAGGGTCGCCCCTCTACACGAGGGAAAACGGCTTCTAGGCCCCTTTTTCATTCGCGCCGGTAAAAGCGCATAAAAACGCGTTTTCCCCTCTCAAAATAGCTACAAATAGCTACGGATTAGGCTCGTTAAAAACCGCGAAAAATCATACAATCGAACCCGTCATGAAAAACGGGTTTAGGGTCAAAGCATACAAACATCCACGGCTAAAGTTCGTTGTGCGGGGCAAAGTCGGAGGAAAATGGGACAGGAGATATTTTGAGACCAAAGGAGAAGCGAACACCTACGCGCAGCAACAGAACACGCGCTTGTTAAATGAAGGAAGGAACGGAATTGAGTTTCCCGAGTGGCTTCGGTTGAGCGCGGAGCGCGCTTATCAAGCGCTGCTGCCATTCCAGAAAACTCTAGAAGAAGCGGTTGTCTTTTATGTCACTCACCTTGAAAAAACGAGTCGTAGTGTGGCGCTGCACGTTGCTATCGATGAATTGATCGAAACCAGACGGAGCGCAGGCGCTTCAGAAGTCTACTGCAATGATCTTCGGTTACGCCTTGGAAGGTTCTGCGGAGATTTTCCTAATACAACTGCGGCTGAGGTTTCCACGGCGGATATCGATTCATGGCTTTCTGCGCTCGGGGTCGCGCCTGGCACGCGCAACACATATCGACGGGATCTAGCGACGCTTTTCTCTTTTTGTGTTACGAGAATTTACTGCCCAACAAATGCCGTGACTGAGTCACAACGGGCAAAGGACATTGGCTCTCCGATAGGAGTGCTCACGCCGGATGAACTTAGCCGCCTGTTGGAAAGCGCCGATCCGAAGATAATTTCCTACATCGCCATCGGCGCATTCGCAGGCTTACGAGCAGCTGAGGTGGAACGTCTCGATTGGTGTGAAATCGATCTCCTGGAAGGCCACATCAATGTTACGGCGAAAAATTCAAAGACGGCGACGCGTCGATTGGTAGACATTCTACCGAATTTGGCCTTGTGGCTTGGACCTTACGCAAAGCCTAATGGTCCAGTCGTAACTCCGAATTTGCGCGCTCTTCTCTTGAAAGCGCGAACAAAGGCGAAGATCTCAACCTGGCCAGCGAATGGCTTGCGGCACTCCTACACGTCCTATCACCTCGCCCATTTCAAAGACGCGGCGCAACTCGCACTACAACTGGGACACACTCACACTCGTATGATCTTTCAACATTACCGTCAGGTTGTTAAACCGGCGGAGGCGGACAAATATTGGCAAATTGCGCCTGCGGTGACGAACAACGTTGTGCAGTTCGCAGCGCGCTGATTACCGGCTTCCGCTGCATATCCGGCTTTTGTTAGTTGTTGAAGTCTTGGCGGCTGTCTCAACGTTCGCAAATGAAGTCGCTACCAGCTCCTTAAGCCCATCAATGTCTGCAAGGAAGTCGTCGCGTTCCGTGTCAGTGCCTTTCAGAGCCGAATCCCATTTCATCCATCCTGTTGGCGACATTAGTCGCGATTGAACGCTGATGTCGCTTCGATCAAAACGTTCTTCCAACCAACGCGACTCGGGAACACCAAACAGCCATTTTTGAAGAGCCTCGCCACCGTCGTATTTTGACGATGGTTTTATTTTTAGCTTCTTGATTAGTCCTCGCGTTGCGGCCTTGATGAAATAAAGGCCCAACGAAAACTTGCCAGCTGCATACGCAGTGCGCAGCACTTCGCTCAATTCGTGGCATAACGCGTTGATGCCCGCCGCTTCGTCCCCGTCAGGATCGAAATCTCGTATAAGCCACTTCTTGCGGTCAAAGACCGTTCGGAAGTAATCACGAGTGTAGTGCATGTCGAAGGGTGTGAGTGGTTGCTCAGCCTTTCCTTTGACGCCCAAGAGCCAATCTGGACCGACGCCTGTCGCTACCGCAATTGTTTCGGCAAGTGATCTGGTCATCGGTAAACGAGCGTTTTCAACTGCAATGATGTAGGAGCCGCTAAGTCCACACCTCGTGGCGAGCTGTTGCTGAGTGAGAGAAATCTCTTTGCGAAGGATCCTTAGTCGAGCGTGTGGTTGTTGAGATTTTTTCATCACTTATACAACTGTCAGTTTTCGTGGGTCTGATCTGTAATTACCCGAGCAATTCGTCGACTTATAGTATACTGTAAGTAGCCATGGACACAACCACAATAGACTGGCTAACGAAAGAACAGCTTAGACAGCGTCTAAATCTTTCGTCGGTGCGATGCGTGGATGAAATGGTTAAGCAACGAAAAATCCCCGTAACGCGAATCGGACACCGAACAGTGCGCTTTTGTTGGCCCCGCGTTGAAGCGGCGCTCGAAAGATTGACTCATAAGGCTGTGGAATAAAACAGAGCTTACATAAGGGTCTCGCCTCCTGTTCTGATGAAAAAAGCGTAATGGCGCAGCCGGGAGTTCCCAAACATGGGAGGGCTTGTCCTCATGCTCTCCCACGTTTGTTTATAAAGCGCGAACACCGGGGGCACCCAAACGAACGGTGTTGTAATTAATGAAATGGCGGCCCAGCGTGGGCTTACCAAATCGCTTGCAGACTGCCACGGAGGATACAAAACACGTGGCGAGGTTATTTCTGATCGGAAAAGGCGCGACCTAAATCAGTCTGTTATCCATGCTCTGGCTGTCGAACTTCATACGGAAGTTGCTATCAAGGAGGAAAGCTTCCTCATAAGGGGCTTTCCGTCTCGACCGTCACCTTCACCAAAAGTTATTATCAAGGCATCTGCTAAGGCGTGGAAAGACAATCGCGTGGAATCATCGAGGCGGTTTTTCTTTACGTAAAGAAAAGCGGCTTCAAATAACCGGCAAACGACGAATGCCTTTCGCCCAGCGATTGGATTTCGATAGGCGATCACCTTAGGTTTGTCGGTGCGATTTAAACGATGGCTCAGAAAGCATCCAGTGTTGGCAGCGTCGTTCGCTGTCGCAGGATTCGTTTTGAGTTTTCTGCCGCAATGGGCGGCATCTGTCTGGTCGCTATTTTCAGCGGAACCACTTTTGCCCTGGTTGTCGAGAAATCAGATTCCGCGGTTACCTTTTCCCCTATTCTATATAACGATGCCGGTTAGCGGCGTGCTGCTTTTGGCCATCCTTTGGAGCCTACAAAGAACCGACAAAAGCAAGTCGCCGTCTGGCGAAAAAAGCGACGCCTTGAAGCAACGAGACGCTTTCGAAATTGGAGCGACAGCGACTCCTGATCTTGAAAATCTCACAGAACGTGGATTCGATATGAGTGGCAAACCCGGCTGGTCACTAAATTGCGATATCAGCATCCGTAACCTACGTGCGACGGACCGCGTCGAAGATGTCACGCTTAGGATTTTAAGCATCGAGCCTCCGATGGATGGGTCACCTGTTCACTTTCCAAGAACTCAGGATATGACGCTGCGGAGGGCGCAATTTTCCTTCATCGATATCACCGGCAAATCTCTTTCGGGTGATCAGGTAGGCCATGTCAGACTGTTCAAAGCGGCGCGTCGAATCGTTTTCATGGAATCCAAATTGGACACGAATGTCCAATTTTTTGGTTCCTGGCCGGATGGCTTGAACACGCAATTTGTAGCTCGATCTGAGCATGTCCTCATTTTAGAAGTTACGGGTTGTGGAGTCACAACTCAGAAAGCCTGCTTTAAGCTGTCATTCCCTACCGCTTCAGAGGAATCGGTGCTTAGAATTATCAAATTGAGCGAAGATAATGCTTCGAAAATATCCAAGGCGAGAACGCCCATCGAAGCGATCGATGAAGCCATTAGTAGAGGCAAAGTGCTCGAAGGAGTTTTTGCTTCAGTCAACGATTCGCTTCCGCCTAACGAACCAGATGCTTGGATCGAGGAGACGCGTTCGATGCTGCGAAACCACGCGCTCGATTACGTAGACAGATTCAACGAGGCCGTAACAAACTCTCAGCGCTTCAACAATTTTCCTGATCGACCGAGTCGGCCCTCGGAAGAATTTGCAGCATGGTGGGCGGATAAGAACCGGCGGGCCGGATGGGATGTTATAGACTCCGTCTTACGTTATTTGCCACAAGTCAGGAAGGCACTTTACTCTAAGTTGCCTTCGTGAACTCAGCGCACCGCAACTTCTATTCTTCGCCCGTGTCTAGGAAGTATCGCTGTGAACATCGTAGAACACCCCGGTAAGGAATCTATTAACTGCGAATCGACTGCGGCGGAGGTTCCCGAACGCCCATCCGAGAGCGACTTACTATTTTGATTTTTGTTTTACATGCTTTTTCTGGTTTCCTTTTCCCATCCAGGGGAAATCTGTGGGTATACGTGGATTTGATGACCGAATGGGATCGAACCAAAGCACGTCCATTCGTTAACCAATGTAAAGAAACCTGTAAACTGGTCGGGTTGCCTTCGGCCCTAAAAACTTTTCTTAACGTCAAGAAAAGTGATTGGCCCCCTTGAGTGGAATAGCCGAATTACGACGTTGGACCAATTAAGATGCGACAACGCGATCAGAAAAGTCGCTCTTAATAGAATGCTCTTACTACTCGGAGTCTTTTGATGCGCTTCGTAGCACCGAGAACTGTCGTGTATTCAAAAATTCCCTCTGAAGTCGCATCGACATCAAACCACGCTTGGTCAACTTTCTGAGCTTGTGCGGGATGACCCACAATTAGAAAATCACCTACGATCATTTCAGGACGATTGCTCCCTGCATCGTAACTCCCCATCCCGGCAGTGCCGTAGTGGGCATGCACAAGAAGCCCTTCCTTTACAACTTGCCGAATTTCACCCCGGACTCGTACCGTAGGCCCAGCCGTGACAACCTCGCTTGAGCCGCGCGGACGTTCCGCCGGACCGTAGTTGATTATGTCCCCACCATTCTGCGCAAAGATTGCCGTAGCAAAGGCGGCGAACATCGAACGCAAGAGCAGCGATTTCATCAAGGATTTGGGGCAAAATCTTGAAGCACAGAGCATACCATTTATTCTTCATAAGAATAATTCTGGATGAGAATATGAGTACAACAGCGGCGGGTGAAGAAGACTCGCCAATCGAAACACAAGAACATTATTGGAAATCGCGTCAGACTCGCGCGCACAATGGCCAAGCCGCCGGTGTCTCAGGAAGATTTGTCAGGACGACTCGCGCGACTAGGAGTCCAGGTCACACAAACGTCTCTTTCAAAGCTAGAAAACCGTCAACGGTACGTCATGGATTACGAAGCCGCAGCCATCGGCAAGGCATTGAAGGTCTCCATCTCCTGGTTGTTTGGCACTTTATGATTTGGCGAAAGCTGCCCAAATCAAGCGGTCGAGGCCCATGGAGTAGATTGTGCCGGCAGGGAATTTTCTTTACGTAAAGAAACGTTGCGGCGAGTGACGGCAAACGGGAATTTCTCGTCCGGGCCGTGTGAAGATCGGTTTAAATGATATGCTGCACTAGTTTAATGAAGTCGAAGTATGGCGGACGCTGAAAATTTTCCCTTCGTGTTACCCGAGCGGTTGCCGCAAAGGATCTCCCCGTGTCCTGTGGTCGAAGCGATTTTCGAACTTCGCTTTTCAAGTGGCCAACCGTGGACAACAATGCCAGGCCTCCTTTATACGACCATTCGCGACAAATATCCCGAGCAACTCATGTTGCCGATATCACAGATTCCGGATGAGGTTCGTCGCAAAGAGGCGGCGTTTGCGTTTTTACCAGTGGTGCAATTCTTGAGCGCGAATTTCGTGGTCCAGCTTGGTCCGCGGGTGGTTAGTCTTGTAACCAAGGTAAATGAGTATCCCGGGTGGCGACCGATCGCGGAAGAACTGGGATGGTTGTTAGAGCGAATACAGCAAACAAACATTGCCACCGAAGGCGAGAGACTGGGAGTGCGATATGTAGATTTCTTTAAAACCGACATTTTCTCCGAGTTGCTGCTTGAATTGCAGACTGCGGGTAGACCTCTCAAAGATGAGGAACGACAGATCACGACGGTCGTTAAATATGGAGAATTGGCAATGCGCTTGCTTGTTGGAAATAACGTTATCGTGTCAGCGGCTAACGGTGAGCCGCGAAGAGGTAGCATCATGGATGTAGACGCCTGGTATGGCCCCCTGGAATTCGAATTGTTCAACAATGTTATGCAGCGATTCGAGGAGGCGCATTTAGCCATAAAACGACTTTTCTTTGGATTGCTTAAACCAGAGTTTTTAGCTACATTGAATCCGGTTTATTGATGACCACAATTCCCGCGCCCCAATCTGGGGTTTACACACTTGGCGAACCGTTGAGAAATGACGCTCCTGTCGCCGCGGTATATACTCCACCACCAAACGAAGCTGCTCGCGAAGAACTGCTTTTACAGAAACTCGGTGCACGAGGATGGGGGCGCATGCATCATTTCCGTTACTTCTACAGACCGGAGTGGGGGGCATCTAACTGCAGACCGTTATCTCCCCGCGCAACGGAAGCATTTTATCGCTTCGTTAACTGCTTGGAGCTTCCGGCGAATTGCGTGCCGAGTTTGTTTCTAACTGACGACGGAGGCCTTGAATTGCGATGGGAGAAAAATGGAACTGATGTACAGGTCGAATTCTCTCCCACCGCTATCGAGCTTTATTTGTCCGATCGCGCTGCCGAATCGTGTTTTGCGCATACGGACGCTTCTCGCCTAGGGCGAGAATTATCTCAGCGATAACCGCTTTAGTAGGCGCCAATGGCTGTCTCCGGAGACGAACAAATCGTTCGGGCAATCTGCACAGATAAATGGGACGGGGAACGTCTGTCACCAAGCTTGTTCAAAGGCCAAAATATCTCCGTAGGACGATTGGCGATCGCTTCTTTAGCTGATCATTGGGACATATTCCGGAGATTTGTCGAAAAGCCTCCTGAGCGAAAATTGGAGCTAATTGGCGAGATTGGTGTGGCGAAATTGCAAGGTCTTGGCGTCTCCCATAAACCACGGACAGACCTGACGGTCGAGCCGAGACCGATAAGAGACTTTCCATCTCATGCAGAGATTCCTCAGAACATTACTCGCGGTTTGGCTACTAAGATTGTTGCAGAGCTAACGATTCACCGACCGCCGCCTTAGCACACAAGCTCCCACACCTTGGATCTATCGGTAATTGGGGCTTTTCAGAGAGCCATAATCGGCACGTTTCTTTACGTAAAGAAAACTTGAATCGGGCTAGGCGTTGATCGTTCGCGTCCGCCCCTCGCCGATCCCTGCGTGACTTATTGTCGGATTACCTTATGAGCGGGCAGCTCTCTTCTCCTACCCACCCCGTACGATACTCATGCGTCGATCAGTTTTACTTCGACAACTCCTCCGCCGATTGGGGGTTCAAAGATGACGAGGACTGCACGGGTGAGGCCATATTTGGGAAGCAAATCAGTTTTACATCGTTCTACTGCCCACAGCCTGGCACCTTTAACGTCGTGCACAATGCAGATGAACAGTGCCAAAGCATCATTCTTACAGGACACCGAAGCGAATAGAATTCGGTCGGCTTTGCGAAGTCTATCGAGTTGCGCTGGTAACTGTTTCAAAAGCTCATCTCGGCCTTCCCCGTCGTAGTCGAGCAGAGCCAACGCCGCAGTACTAAAATGGCGTGGGCGTCGTATTTCTAACATATCCAAGAACCGTCTCACTCGGCTCGACAAACGCACACGAGGTTTCTTTCCTGAATCCGCCCAACCTTGGAGACGCTGGTAATAGCGGCTCAGTTCTTGCGTATGATCCGCAAGCGTGAGCTCGTCAAATTTCTCATAGTTCGGATCGGTTTCAAAAAAGAGTCCCTGATACACATAATTCATCAAGTAATCCAATTCGTCACTAGCATGAACCTTTGGGAAATCATTGAGCCGAACGCGACGAATCAAGTAGTGCAGAAAAAGGGAGGGGCGATCTAGAATCTCGACGACAACACGTAAGTCATCCAGGCAAACACTCCATGGCCATTCGCGACCGGGAATTAGTCCGAGCTGCTTCAAAGACGGAAGCTTTGTCGCAACAATGGGCAGCGCCTCAAAAGTGACCGAAACGAAAAAGATTTTTTGGAACTGTGATTTATCGAGCCGGACAACGAAATTCCTATTGTTGTCAAACAACGTGACAGAGCCGCGCGTTTCGAGTTCTCGGTTGAGTCGAATGGCTTGTTTGTAACTATCGCCGATCGAAAGGGCGACATCTTCGACGAAGCTCGGAGCGCCGCGTCGTGCTGCGGCTGATAATCCGTGCGCCTTCGCTTCGACGATGAGGCAGTTGTCGTCAAAAAGGACGAGTCCATCGAGCTCCGCTTCGTAGGGACAATCGCCCGTGGTCGCTTCATAGCGAAGGCGATTGTAAGTCTTGCAGCCGGAAAGGGCGTGCGAGATAAGATTTAGAGCCTCAGTTTCGACATATTTATCCCGAGAGTTAAGGTATTTGTGTCTGCAATATTCGAGATCGCGTTCTCTCGCTAGTTGTTCAAACAGCCGAAATGCGCTTCGTCCTAAGAACTGGAGGTGAAAGATGTAGAATGCTCCGCGCGCGCCGATAATTGGTTTTGTGGAGAACACCGTTGGATTTAGCGGCCACCCCTTGAATTTCCGAACCTTCGTCAAAAATTCGGCGTTGTCGCCGAAGGAGCAGGAAAGAGCGAATAGAATGTTGGCTTCTGTCTCACTGCTCGGCTCGATCCTAAAAATGTCTGCCGGTGCGGCCCGATCGAACAGTGCCTTCGCTTCCGCAATTTGTAGCCGATACTTCTCCTTTATTGCGGCGAGTTGTGTTGGTTCCGCTGCACCGGAAGCAATTTGCTCCACCGAAAGCTTTGACTCGTTCGCGATGCAAGCCATTAACTGCTGTAGGGGACGCACATTTGTATATTGATCCTGTTCTAATCGATCATTCATTTGTTTCTCGACTGAATCGATCAACCGATGAAAATCGCCGATACAAAAGCCGATTTTGTCTTTGAAGAAGTCGTTGTGCTGGCCGATTACATCTTCGAAACGCTTACGCATGTGGTGGTAAAAACTGTCGCCTCGGACATGTAGCGCATTCAGTTGGAGCTGAGCGGCCAAATCGGTCTGTGCGTCGAGGGGATCGCCACGCCCGATCTTATCGAAACCATGATAAAGTGTCGCCGAGATGAAGATGGAATCGACGAGATCAAAGCAACGTTGAATTTCGTCTGGACTTGGGTAAAGCGGGTCGGGCGGCAATTCTTGTGAGATCGCTAGGCTGATGAGATATTCTACGCGAGATTCGCTCCGGCTGTCGTCTTGCGGCTGATCAACATTGGCTACGAGATGATGGCGCGCGTAGCGGGCGATTAGTTCGAGCGGATCGTAGACGCAAAGAAGCTTGAGCAGCTCATCTACCTCTTTGTCGATAGCTTCCCTGAGGATCGGCAGATTCTTTCGCCGAAGATCTTCAGCGGTCTCACTACTGATCTCGTCCATGTGGTGCGAGCCGATTCGTTCGAAACGTGGCTGCCTGGCACGAATCTCGC
This sequence comes from Verrucomicrobiota bacterium, assembly GCA_041167085.1. Classification (GTDB taxonomy): domain Bacteria; phylum Verrucomicrobiota; class Verrucomicrobiia; order Chthoniobacterales; family UBA10450; genus DATFCK01. The sequence continues at coordinate 149,847 of JBEEGV010000030.1, read as the reverse complement.
AGCAAAATTGAATTATGGCGAAGATGATTGGAAATGCGGCGCGCTACACAACCGCACAATCGATTCGATCGTTTCAAAAAATCTGGCTCAGCACGATGCTCCTTTTGATCGCGCTTGCATTTCTTGAGGGGATAGGTGTTACGACGCTAATTCTCGCACGTGCCCACATTAGCTACTTAGCTTTCGGATCAGCCATACTGGGCGTATTATTGATCATCCGGCTTTGCCGCGATCAGGGGATTCGTATTGATCGTTATGAGCGCGAACGGATGAACTGGAGGCGAGGGGCGCTAGGCGAGCATGTGGTCCGCGCCACATTGGAATGCCTTTCGGATAATTATTTCGTTATGAACGACATTAATACGTCGTCCGGAAATCTTGATCACGTTGTCGTTGGTCCTACCGGCGTTTTTGCAATCGAGACGAAGAATTGGCGAGGTGTGGTAACGGCAGATGGACAGGGTGAATTATTGATTAATGGCGCGGCCTCCGAGAAACCAGAAGTTCGGAAATTTCTTGCCCGAGCTATGCGCGTTCGCGATCAAATCATGAGCCTGGCTTGTCGCGATATTTACATACGTGCTGTAATGGTGTTTCCCAGAGCGCGAGTGGATGCAACGTTCGGCAGAACTGGGAAGGTGCATTGCATTACCGAGGAGAAGCTATGTTCCTACATCGAGGACACGACTTTTTCACATAAACTGAGCCGATCTGAGGCGGACCAGATTAGCAGAGCACTTCAAGGGATCGCCGCTATGGACTCAGGGTTTATCGGCGATGAAGCTAAGGGTTCAGCGAGGCCGATCAGAGCGCCAGCATCAGTCGCAAGCGTCATTAGTTAGGTCATATTCCTCTGCTTTCGGACACTCGGCTTCTTCTGGGATGCCTCGGTCAAATCGATGCGGTGTTTTCGCGAAAGCAGTCGTGAATGGCACTCGAAGCAAATAGCGATTCGACATTCAGATTACCGTTAGCTGCAATCCTCGGCTATTCTCGATATGTTTGAAATCGGTGGACGCACTAGACTGGCGACAAATTCGGACGTGGAACGGATCCCAGAACCGAGCCTTTGAAGAGATCTGCTGTCAGCTTGCGCGTGTCGAAACGGAGTCGCTTCCGCAGAACGCCCGGTTTTATCGCCGAGGCGCTCCCGATGCAGGTGTTGAGTGTGTGTGGCTTCTCCCTAATGGCGAAGAATTGGGGTGGCAGGCGAAGTTCATCACCGAATCGCCCCGCGCCAAACACTGGAGCGAACTAGATGATTCAGTAAAAACTGCGCTCGAAAGAAATCCATCTCTTCGCCGCTACACAATTTGCTTGCCCACATTGCTTCCGGAGGATCGCCGTCCGAGGCGCAAGTCGGCGCGACAAATTTGGAATGAGCATGTCGAAAAATGGACCGCTTGGTGTATGCAGCGCGGAAGTCCAATCGAGTTTCTACTATGGGATGAAACCGTCCTGCTTGATATGCTGGCAAAGCCTAGACATTTGGGCAGAAGGGCGTTTTGGTTTGGGGGTCCAGCTTTCACCTCCGACTGGTTTACCAACAACGGGGTGCGGCCTGCGGTCCGACAGGCACATACACGTTACTCGCCGCCCCTTCATGTTAAAGTAGCGGTTCAGCAAACGCTCGATGCGCTGACGCGCGATCAAGACTTTCACCGCCGCATTGTTCAAGCGGGTGAGCAAGTGCGCGCGACGGTGGAGGAAACGCTTCGGTTTATACTGGATAGAGAGGATGGCACTCAAAATGGCGATGTGCGCGAGTCTGCTAAACAGTTCGTTGAGATATTGTGCCAATGGCCCAGTACGATCGCAGAACCTTTCGATTCGACTCGGACGAAGGATGCTCTTAATCAATTAAAACAGGCTGTTACGCAGGCTGAGGCGACCGCGTGGAGTACGCCACGCTCGGCCGCTGATGATAAGCATTTTGTTATCTCGCAAATTCGGGATCTTAAGAAAGCGCTCGATAACCTTGAAGAATTCTTGGCTTCGCCAGAATTGGGCGCTGCACTGTTAGGTCGCGCGGTTATCGCTGGCGATGCGGGCTCAGGGAAGACACATCTATTTTGCGCTACGGCAGAAAAACAGATCGCCAGGCAGCGGCCAGTGATTCTTCTCTTAGGGGAGCAATTTAATTCGACGTCCGAACCTTGGACGCAGATTCAACAACTGCTTGGGTTGGACACAACTCGTGACGAGTTGCTCGGAGCGCTCGATGCGGTCGGAGAGGCATGCTGCTGCCGCGCAATTATTATGATCGATGCGCTCAACGAGGGCGCGGGCGTTGCTTACTGGCGGAAATATCTTGGTGCTATAGTGGAGCACATCCGTCCCTTCCCACATGTCGGGCTGGCGCTTAGCGTGCGCGAAGCATATGCGCGGGATGTCACGAAAATCCTCGGTGCGGATTGGGTCTTCGTAGAGCATCAGGGTTTTCGCGGGCAACTTACGGAAGCTTCACGTCGTTTCTTTGCACACTATCGCCTCGCTGAGCCTAATGTGCCCGTGCTCGACCCTGAATACGAGAACCCTCTCTTTTTGAAGCTTCTTTGCGAAGCGTTACGTAGCCGCGGGGACTTGCGCCTGAGTGATCCGCCGAGTTTCAGCGCGCTGCTTCAAATGGTGCTTGACGATGCCAACGCCCGTCTCGCAACGACTCTCGATTATGACCCCGCCGAGCGTTACGTACATCGAGCGATCCAGTTGTTAGGCCGGTTGATGGCCGATCAACAAACCGAGTTTCTATCTTGGCCGCTTGTTATCGAGGAATTGCAAAAGCTGAAACCTTCGGATTCACGGAGTCGATCTTTGGCGCAGCATCTTCTCGCAGAAGATCTGATTGTTCGTATCCCAAACCCCGACTCAATGAGCGGCGAAGAATGTGTGCGCTTCGCCTATCAACGATTTAGCGATTATGTCATCGTAACAGATTTGCTTGAACGCGCGCAAAAGGCTGGCAAGGACGGTGCCGAAATTCTTGGTCGAGTATCGGGGAAAGCAGAATGGCTTCCTGCGGCCCGAAGTTGGGTTCAGGCGATAGCAACGCTTTCGCCAGAACTCGGCGGTCCGGAGTTGCCGCAGATGGCACCCGACCGTGCGAAATTTCCGTCCCATCGGGACGCATTCTTGCATAGCATAGTCTGGCGTAAACGATCATCTATTTCCCCGGAAACGGAGAAAGAGCTTCGCAAACTGCTGGCGCGCACGAACGAAGCCCATCCTGAGGCGCTTCACATTCTCCTTTCGTTAGGAACTCGCCCTGATCATCCATTTAACTCAGATTGGCTCGATCAACTTTTGCGTCCGATGCCGATGCCGGAACGCGATGCTTTCTGGTCAACCGCAATCTTCGGTGGATGGAAAGAAAACGGCGCCGTACGACGTTTGATTGAATGGGCGTCGCAGGAGGATGTTGCTGTGAGCATACCGGAGGAGGTTGTTCGGCTGGCTGCTGTTTCTCTTACCTGGATGCTCACAACTTCGGATCGGTTCGTGCGAGACCGTGCTACAAAGGCACTCGTTTCGTTACTTGAAAGCCAAATAAGCGTCCTGCGACGCGTGATGCTTCATTTTAGCGGCGTTCGGGAACCGTACCTGCAAGAGCGTTTGCACGCCATCGCTTACGGCTGCGCGTTGCGGACTCGCGATGAACGCGAACTCAAAGCGCTCGCACAGGATATATATGATCGGGTTTTCCGGCACGGGCGGCCGCCACCAAGTGTGCTCCTGCGCGATCATGCACGCGGTGCAATAGAATCGGCACGGCGCCGCGGTGCGCAGTTAGATTGCGATCCGAAGTTAATAGTTCCGCCGTACCGGTCGGACCAGCCCAATGATCCTCCCTCTGATGATGAACTACGGCGAAGGTATCGCTACGACGCCTTCGATGATGGGCACGGCAGTTTGGCACGAGTTTATGAATCCGTTACTGCAGATGACTTCAACCATTATGTCATTAGAGATGTGACGTATTGGTCCGGCACCCTGCGTGGTGTGCCTGTGCGTCGTTCGCCGCGGAAGCTATTTCGAGCAATGCTCGCCCGACTATCGCAAAACGACGCCGACATGATTGAGCAACTTGCTAGGGCGTATGGTCTAGCATTGTACCCGAATCAGCAAAACACGGAACTATTCGCTGCAATTCGAGCGGCAGAAGCGGAGTTACCAAAAGAACTGGGCAAAGCGCGATCCCGTTTGTTTTTGACCCGCATAAAACCATATCTCGAAAATCCCAATGATTCGAAATTCAACGATCACTTTTCGATCGAACTTTTAGAGCGGCTAATTCTCCAGCGAGTACTTGAACTCGGCTGGCGGAGTGAATTGTTTGACGACTTCGATGCTACCGTATCTTCCGCAGGACGTGAGGATCACAAACCGGAACGAATCGGAAAAAAATACCAATGGATGGCATACGATGAACTTCACGCGCGGATCAGCGACAACTATGGACTCGCGGATACTGAAACCCGCGTCATGGACAAACAGGATTGGGAACGTGGCCTATGGCCCACTAACTACCGCGATCTCGATCCTTCGCTGCTCATTCGCAAAACTCCCCGCGAGGGATGGGGAGCGAATCATTGCAATTGGTGGACGCCACACCGTTACGGAGCTTGGCTTTCGAAGCCAACACCGCTCGAATGGCTGAAGTCCTTTGAGGACCTGCCTCCGATCACGGATTTTCTTCGACTGCGCGACTCAATAGGCGAGACGTGGCTTCTTCTCTATGGCTTCCATCTCTGGCGGCGTAAAGTCGAGCCCCAAGGAACATGGCGGCCGCAGCGAGATCGTCAGGAACTACATCTTATTTTCCGGTCATACTTAACGAAGCGGAAAGATCTTGCTGCGATGATGCGATGGGCAAAGAAACAGAACTGGATCAACGACAGATTGCCATCACCCCACAACCATTTTCATGTTCATCTGTTCGAGCATTACTTTAGTCCGCAATTCGATGATCCATTAGACAATGAGTGGATCGCAGAGATGTGGCCGGCCAATGACCTACCAGCGCCAATTCTACTTACGACTGGGGAATATCTATGTGAGCACGGCACCTATGACTGCTCGGTAGATTCCACCGTCAACATCTCCATCCCATCCCGTTGGCTCGCCGAAAAACTAGCCCTGCGACCGTCGGGAAGACACGGAGACTTCGTAGCGACAGACGGAAGGGTTGTAACTTTCGACCCCTCAACGCGTGAGCGCGGACAAAGCGTCCTCTTAATTCGTGAAGGCCCTTTTCTGAAACTTCTGGAATCCGAGGACCTGGCGATATTCTGGACTCTGCTCGGCGAGAAAAATTACTATCCACCTGAGCGCTCGCCGTCTTGGCCAGGTCGCCTGACAATATTAGGCGCCTATTCAACCCAAGACGGACAAATATCTGGAGGGTTTCATACTGAGTTCCAGAATGGACGCGAGTGAACCTTTGACGAGCCGCTAAAGAAGACCTTGGTAGTTTACCGGGAAGTGTCATCCCAGTAGGCGTTCCTGGTCGTTTAATTCCCCACAGGTGAGTCGATTCGTGGCCCGTTTCGATATATACTTTTGTGTTATGTCTGACATCTCACAACAGATTCAGCACCTTCGCCTCGCGGAGTTGCAGTTTCGCTTGGCCTCGGCGGTTCGTCTCGCCTCGACATTCAAGACGCAACCCCGCGACCTTCCAATCGACTGGTCGCATGGGAAGCACAGGGTGCGCTACGATGAGATTGCGCTTTCGCAAGAGGACGCCGATTACGCTGCGTGGAGCTTGCATCGATCGGCCACATTTCTTATCGCTGTTGCTATCAAGAACGCAATTCGGGCGGCGGTCGCTGACCCGAAGACAGATAATGATGCTGATGTACGCTATGCGTATCAGATCGCGCGGCTGATTCGAAACGCTTTTGCTCACGCACCTTTTGATCCTGTGTGGTCCATCGACGCAGATTGCAGGAACCGGGTGTTCGCGGTCGGTGATATTATCAGACTGGATACCGTCAACCTGCATGACCAGCATTTCGACTGGCGTCATTATGGCGGACCATTGGCTTTACTTCGGCTTTCGCAATTTGTTCGGACGGAGATTCTCAAAGAGACAGAGCCACTGTCACCTGTCATTCCGATGGCGCAGGAGATGTATATCCAGCAAGGCGACCTAATTCTGATGAAAGTGGATGAGATTCCAGCGGATGCGGTTCCAGTGAAGATTGAGCGGCTTCCTGACGGGGGCTTGCCCTTAGGAGGAGGACACGTTGTCTATCCGGGCCTGAAATCGAAAGACAATGATTCGTGATTTGGTACTGACACCTGGCGAAGCGCGGTGGTAATGGATGAATTAACTGCGAAGAAACTCCTTACTTCCGCGGATTCCGCTGCAGCCAAGCGCATGGCAGTCGCAGTCGCCGCTGAACTCGATGGCCTAACCGCCCAATTATGGGCATTTGGAGCGGCCGAAGGAGCGCGTCGCGCTCTCGCAATTGTGGCACAGATGGGCGCTGAGCTAGCGCTTGGTGCGGCCCAACTATATGAGGCGAATCGGTGGTACGCAGGTGCTGCGCTTGTTCGGCAACTGATCGAAGCGGAGTACCTTCTCTTTCTTTTCGCGACCGACGATAATGAGCCGGAGATCTGGCTCCACGCATCGGAAGCCGAAGCCAAGAGGGCCTTCTCTCCGTCGCAGATGCGCGAGCGGTCACGGGGTCGCTTTCGAGTTGGGGAATATCAAACGCACTGCCGAATCGGAGGCCATCCGCGATTGGCCGGGCATATCTTACTCAAAGAGCACATAACGCCAATTAGCGCCTCACCTCCCAAACTGTTCGACCCTGCAATCCAGTGGGTTGATTTGGCTCAGCACCTTGAGCGCTTCTCCACTCACTACATGGCGGCTGTGGTTAAACACTCACCGATTAACGTGTACCCCGATCGCTTCGCAAAGCTGGCCCAACTCGCTTCAGACTGGCGCGCAGCCGACTTCGACCCAGACATCTCGCACATTTAAACAGGGTCTCAGCCTTTACACCGACATTGGAGATGGTGCCGGCCCAATCTCTCGAACGGCGTGATAGCCAATAGAAAGCAGTAGATCGCGTGCCTGATCAGCACGCATCGCCGCAGCGGGCTCGCCACACTGGTAAGCGTTGCGAAGGACCGTGATGGTTTCCTCCTCCGAGACGAACCAGGCACGTGTGCGAACGGCTTTTTCAATTAGCACACCGAGAAGCGTCACTGCTTCAAGGGGTTTTCGGTCGCTTACCTTTGCAAGATAATCCGAGATTAACGTCTCGTGCTCGACCGAGTCTACTGCGCGGAGAACTTCAGTCATTTGTCCGAGCGCCCAATCGGCTTCGAAACGGTCCGAGATAAGCCACCAAGTGAAGCCGTTGAGTTCCCCGCGATTTGCGCTTGGGTCCTTCCGCATTACGGAAAATCGCCATTCCCAAAACTTCTGCCAGCGTGCAAGCGCTTCGACTGTCGGGGGAGTCTTCGCTTCCTCGAACGCGCGTCCAATGGCCCACATGCCATGAGCGCGAAGGCTGTCGGAAGCGTGAGCGTAGAAAATTACGAGTAGATCGTCTTCGCGATCAAACCCGAGCAGCCCGCGCCAATAGAAGCTGAGGAGATGATCCGCGAGCCCTTCGCCCGGCTTTGCAAACCCATGCTCTTGGGTCGATTCCTCTTCGACGGCGTTGGTCGCTGCCCATCGGTATTCATCTTCCAGCACCGGCAGTAGATTGTCATAGGCGCGGGTGAAACAGACATAGCTGACCCATGCAGCGCGACGAAATTTGGCCGCGTCTTCCTCGCGCGGAAAAATCGCCAAAACATGCTCCTGTGTCCACGTCGGATCGAGCAGATAAAGCCAGGGCAAACTACGGCCATATGACGTTCGGGCCATGAGGGTGGGTTCTCGACTGCGATCAAGGTGGAGGTCCAAGCGGTCGCGCAGCTCCGGCATCTGATTGAAATCGGCCGCAGGCGCCGCGGGATTCTCCTCGGCAAGATGACGGCGAACCCAAAGCCCGTAATCAGCAAGCTGGTTCAACGCGACGCCGCGGACCCTGTTAATTGCTAGCGTCGCAGGGTCAGTCGTTGAGGCGGCTTCATCCTCCGCGGTCGGCTCCTCGTCGTCACAGAGTGCGCTCAGGATCTTCCAGACCTCGTTGCGTTGACCGAATGGAATGACTGTCGGGCGCGGCTTCATGCCGACTCCAAGCAGACTGGCGATCTCCTGGCGCGTAGGTCGCCAACTCACGTGCCTGTCATCGCGTGGATGCGAGCCACCAACCGGTTGCCGGTCGAGTTCGACCGGTTGTGTCGCTACCCAGCCGCACAGCTCGATGATCGGCTCCCACTCAATTGCCTGCTCCTTTTCCAACGCTGTCCTTAATCCCCTAACCAAAGAGTGAACATAGATTGGTTCGACTCCACGAAATAGGCCTGCCTCGCTCGCGAAACGCGCAGGTTGTTCTGCGACTAGCTGCTCGAACTTCCCGGCGAGGCCGAATCGGTCTGGTGCCATGAAGTCCGTGGAAGGCTGCCATAAACGCATGAAGTTGATGATTTCTGGCGACGACATCGCGCGCAATTCTTCGAGGGTCTTTGGACTTTCCGAACCCGAACGCCACTCGGAGCTTACGATTCGCGAATCCCCGGAAAGGGCCTCACCGTATTCGTTCACAAGTGCGCGATAGCGCTGCGTCCAGTCGGGCGGCAGTGCATTCGCGATGGGATGGAGCTGGCGCAACGTTAAACGCTTGACGTAGACCAGCCACTCGTTGTCTTCGATCGGCTCACCGGTCCAAGAGAGTTCGGGCCGCGGCGGACCTTCGGCGATCCAGCCGAGAATCGTTTGCTGCTCCACTGGTTGGAGTCCGCCGAAATGCTCCTGTAGGAGGAGCGTGCGCTCGTGATTCAGACCCGGTCGTTCGAAAAGTCCGCGATCGGTAAGCACCGCAGGGATGCGGGCTCCCGCGAGTTCTGGAAACAGTCGATAAAGGTGCAGCCGCATGCGTTCAAAGATGTCCCACTGGTGCCTGCTAAGGATTTCGTCGAGATGGTCGAACGTCACGGAGTTGCTGCGCAGAGCCGTTTCGCACCCGTCGCGCAGAGCGGCGATCACTTCGCTACGTGCATCGCGTTGCGAATTAAGAGGGTTTTTTTCAATTGCCGGTCGCCAGGCCGCCGATAGATCAATCGGACGCCGGGCATCCGGCTGCCAAGTGGCATATTCAATCACTCGGGCGAGCGTTGACGCGAGAATTTGAATACTGGCGCGTGGCGACAGTTGGACTAACTCCGGGAAACCCTTTCGTAGGAGATTCCGCAGTCTCCACCATTCAGTACGCATCTGCGGTTTCAAAGACTCCGCACGCAACCTATGTTCTTCGCGTTCTCGCCGTTTTTTCTCGGCTTCGGGATCTGGCCCGGTTTCCAGCAAAGCCTCCGCAATCTTCAAACCCGCCGTTACCTCTCCCCCGCGTGCGAGATGCAGGAGAAATCGTTCAAGAGACTGGGCAAGATGGCGTCCGTACGGTGCATGCCACCAGCCGAGAGCGCGCTTTGCCAACCGCACAGCGACTGCAGCCGGCATAGCAGTCGCCGCCTCGAGAAAATCTTCGTGGACGCGAAAATTCTCTGTCGAAGGGACATGCTCGATTGTTTTCAGAACCGCCTCGGCCGAATGCGCCGCCACTTTCACGAGATACCGGCCTTGCGGCCAAAGGGGGAAACCGACGGTGCCTTCACTCTCATCAGGCTGAGGGGCCGGGGGCGAGCTGAAGATTCCCTTTGCCAACAGAGGATCTAACCATTCTGGATTGTTGAGCTTTGCAAAGAAGTAGTTCGCCTGCTCCGGGCGAGGAATGGCCGCGAGCGCTCGCGCGACTCGATCAGGCGTTGGCTTCGTCCAGGATGGCATCGATATTCTCCAGGCTGAGGTAGTAACTTCCGGCGAGACTGCCGAGTAGCGACTCGAAACGGGCGAAGAGATTTGCGCAGGCTGCCTCGTCGTCCGCACTGCAGCCGTTACCATTTTCATGTGCATCATGGTGCGCATCGGCTTGCAATGCCTTCCATTGTGCTCGTGGAATCTCGAGAAGATCAGCACGCCCGGCGATTTCTGGAATTGAAGCTTCAAGAAAACTGAGCGGATTTCCTTTTCCGCGCGCACGGCCTTGCTCGTGCTCGTTTAGCAGCGTCGCAAACTTCTCAACCAGTTCCGCGGAGATGGTTATCTCTTCGAACCGCCCGCTGATTTGATGCTCGAGCGCAACGTTGGTGACCGCGATCGGACCGCGCGGTAAACGCTCGCTCGTCCACTGCGCGAGAATCTCGTCCATCAACTGATGATACTGCACCTGCTTACGCTCTTGATTCGCGATCACGGCAGGCAGGCCATTTGTGATGTCGCGAACTGCGTGACAGACGAAGCGCACATACGCTGGCGGTTTCGAATGCATGAGGATCGCCGCGCCTTTGAATGCATCCGCGAAACCCAGGCCGCCTTGATCTCGGAGCCAGGAATAGATGCGTTCGCGTTGCGCATCCCAGCGAACGGCGCTGATACCCTTCGCCGCGGTGCCGATTAGTGAATCGGCGATCGAGATCGGCTGCGTTTGCCCGGAAGTGGACATGTTGCGTCCATCTTACACCTCGTGAATCAAATGATCTATCTGACGCAACGCTAGGGCGCGCGGATGAAAAGGTAGGTCACATGCTTTTAGCGCCGCTATACGCTTTATGGCCACTGTATGGCCAGCCATTCCAATATGGGCGCAGGTAGTCCTCGTCGGTGCGCTTGAAAGGAACCTATTTTCAGCCTCCGGAAATTTCAAAATGCCAGATTTCGTTTTTCTTTACGTCAAGAAATCCCATGGTGCAGGCCGGAATTGCCAGCGGCAAAACGCGTCATCAAAATCGTTGCGCCGATGTTGTCGCACGATTGTTGCACGAATTTCATTGACGCTTCCGATCCGCCCTGCGCTCACTGCGCGCGGCTACCGGTCCGTCCGAAACAACATTTCGGAGCGTAAAAACCAGAAGTCAGCCACCAAAACTATGCAGAAAATCTGTCCCCCATTTACTCTTCTCCGCCTCCTCTTCCTCCTCGCGGCAGTCATCGCTAATCTCAGTTTAGTGAGACTTGCAACCGCTCAGAGCGGTTGCACGAACAGTTGGTCGTTAACAACGAGTCTAAACTGGAGTGGTATCGAGGATTACGATCTCTTCCTGACCACTCCCAGTTATATCATTTGGCGCGGGCAATGCGCTGATGGGTTCTGCTCCAATCGGGATGCTGGCGTTAATTGCACCTCTGCGGTCCCGCCACCCGAAACGATAACAGGAAATGGGCAGTGCGGCATGTACACGATTGGAGTTGATCCAGCACCGGGGAGCCCACTGTCCAATTATTGTAGCTATCCCAATTCTCCGCCTCCCTACACGTTTACGGCGACGGTCACGGTTCTTAATCCGATCACGATTAACGGAATTTCTTATTCTCCGGGACAAACGTTCACGCCACAACTCGGCGTGCCCTTCACAGTGGACTCCTCAGGTTCGGGGACTCCACCTCCCAACATAAATCTTAAGTCGGATGACTTAAAGTCGGGTGGCGATGAAGACTGCCCTCCAAAAGGTATGGCGCGGTACAGCGCGCATTCTACGCTCGTCAGCCTTAATATTGAGGACACGCCAATCGCCTATGCGCCTCCACGCGGACCGGCGATTAACTTTGCGGTTACCTATAATCAAAAAGAGCCTGAGCAGCCGGGGACTTTCAGCTATTCGAATCTCGGGCCGAAGTGGACCTTTAATTGGCTGTCATATGTGACCGATGATCCAAACAATCCTGGCGCGAACGCCATGGTGTACGTAGCCGGTGGTGGTGGAGAAAGTTATTCAGGATTTAACTCCGGGTCGCAGAGCTATCTTCCAGATTCTCAAAGCCACGCGGTACTTGTCCGCACTGGTTCGGCTAGTTACGAAAAGGACTTTCCGGATGGCTCGAAACAAATCTTTGCTCGGACTGATGGGACGACTACTTACCCGCGCAAGATTTTTATGACACAAATTGTGGATCCAGCCGGGAATGCCACGGCGATCGGTTTCGACTCTTCCTCGCGGGTTGCGACGCTGACAGATGCTCTGGGTCGAGTAACCGCATTTTCGTACGAACTTCCTGGTGATTCACTGAAGATCACGAAAGTCACAGATCCATTCGGTAGGTTCGCTGTCTTCGCCTACACAAATGGTCAGTTAACTTCCATTACCGATCCAGTCGGCATTCAATCACAGTTTCACTACTCATCCGGGACTGACTTTATCGACTCCCTCACGACTCCTTATGGGACGAGCACTTTTGTTATGGGCCAATCAGGAACGAATCGCTGGATCGAGATAACCGATCCGCTCGGTGGGAAGGAGCGGGTGGAATACCGTGACAACGCACCGGGCATCGCCGCTGCTGATCCGCTAGGCACAGTTCCTAGTGGATTTACAAATTCCGGGCTCAATGTCGCAAATAGTTTCTTCTGGGACAAAAAAGCGACGCAGTTGTATCCGCCTGTGAATGGTGTCTACGACTACACGAAGGCAAGAATCACCCACTGGGCTTTCAATGCGAACGGCACACCATCCGGGATTCCTGCAAGCGAAAAGGCTCCGCTGGAGAATCGAATTTGGTACAGTTATGCTGGTCAAACGGATACTAATCACGCGGGATCGAGTGCAAATCCAAACCAAGTCGCTCGAGTGTTGGATGATGGGACGACCCAGCTTTCACAGTATCAGTACAACAGCATCGGCAAAGTCACGAAGGTAACCGACCCGGTGGGACGGGTAACGAGCTATGTATATGATACTAACAACGTGGATCTGCTGACTATTTATCAAAAAAATCCCGCTGGCGTAAGCATTGATCCGAACAGCGCGGCTGCCGATAAGATCGGGAGTTACACTTACAACTCGCTGCATGAGCCGCTCATGGCAACAGACGCAGCCGGCAAAACGACGATTTACACTTATACGCCCGCGCACGGCCAAATCGTTACTGTTCAGAACGCCAAAGGTGAGACCACAACGTACGCTTACGGCCCCGTAACAGGTGTGCCACCTGATTATTTAGCCTCGGTCACGAGCCCTCAATTTAACACCTCATCAGCCGTCACCAGCTTCACATACGACAGCGCGAATCGGGTGCGCACCGTAACGAATAACTCCGACAACTATACCGTCACCACTGATTATGATGGTCTCGATCGGCCAATCCAAGTCAGCTATCCCGATGGGACGAATCGACAATTTCAATACGCACAAGATTTCGGTCAAGGACTTAAAACGATTCTTGATGTCACAAAGACAAAAGATCGGCGCGGCCGGTGGACAACCCGCCACTACAATAGCAATCGGCAAATGGACTCGCTGGTCGAGCCCTACGGCAATTCAACGCGAACGACACTATACAACTGGTGCACCTGCGGCGCTCTGACGAGTGTGAGTGACGGGCGTAGCAAACCTACAACTTTTAACCGTGATCTGCAGAGCAGAATCACCTCCAAGGTGTTCGCCGACAATTCATCAATCTCTTATGTCTATGAGAACACGACCAGCCGCTTGAAATCACTAACCGACGCGAGCTTTTCTACGACAAGCTACCAGTATTTTGCCGACAATGATCCGAAACAGACGACATACGCCAGTGGAACGCCTAGTGTAAGTTTTACCTATGACCCCAACTATAATCGAGTCGTCACGATGGTAGACGGCATTGGGACGACAAATTACGCTTACTACCTAGTGGCCAGCACGCCTGTCCTAGGCGCGACTCGCCTGCAAAGTGTGGACGGCCCGCTCAGCAACGATACACTCACATACAGTTACGATGAACTCGGTCGCACGGTCGGCCAATCGATCAACGCGGTCGGCTCAACTGTCGCCTACGATTCACTTGGCCGTCTGGCAACCAGCGATAATGCACTTGGGCATTTCGGCCGTGCTTACGTCGGGGTGACGCAACGATTGCAAACGCTCACGTACCCAACTTCGACGGGCCAGACTGCGAATTTTACTTATTTCGACAGCCTTCATGATCGTCAGATGCAAACGTTGCAGAACCTTACCGCCGGCTCAGCCAATCTTTCAAAATTTGATTACACTTACGATGCCGACGGAAAGATTTTGACATGGACGAAGCAGATCGGCACTAACAGTGCCGTCGTGGGAACCTATGGCTATGATTTGGCCGACCAGATCACCAACGCAGTTAATGCAACACTTCCAGAGGCTCAAAATGGCACGCCACCCTTGCTCGGCAGCTTCTCCTACGGCTACGATCTTGGGCGCAACCGCAGTAGTGACGAGCGAGGAACACACATTTTTAATGACGTAAACCAAAGCACCGATGACTTTTTGTATGACGCAGTAGGAAATCCTTCTGAAGACCAGAAGTACTACTATTCTTGGGATCGGGCGAATAGGCTGATCGTGGTTTCGCAAAAAATCCCCGGTGTTATCTACATGGCTCCGATCCAAGGCGGGACACCGACGCCGACACCGAAGCCAAAGAATAATAGCGTCGCCGGATCATCTTTAGCCATCCAAGCGGCGGGTCGACCGACCCCCCCTCCGCAGACCGTAACCTACACCCGCAGCGAATTTACTTATGATGGATTGGGCCGCAGGGTTCGAATCCTCGAGAAACAGGACACGAGGCTACCAACTGACACGAGTGCACCAAATTTCGTCATCGTCAGCGATCATCGTTATGTCTGGAGCAGCAAGACCATCGCGGAAGAGCGCGACAGCATCGGAGGCACAGTGACAAAGCGTTTCTTTGCGGAGGGAGAGCAGATTGGCGGCGTGAATTATTATTTCTGCCGCGATCATCTCGGCAGCATTCGCGAAATGACTAATTCGACGGGGGCCGTCGTTGCGCGATACGAATACGATCCCTACGGTAATACGGCGAGGATTAGCGGCACCAGTAGTTCTGACTTCGGCTATTCGGGTTACTGGCGTCATACACCGACTGGAATTAGCCTGTCCCTTTACCGCGCGTATAGCTCGACTTCGGGTCGATGGCTTAGCCGAGACCCGCTGGAAGATGCAGAAATTACGCAAGGCCCGAATCTGTACACGTACGTTTCGAATAATCCCCTGCTTACAACCGATCCGCTCGGCTTGGCTGAAATCGACATAAAATTAAAATCCGATACATTGGGACTTCTCGATACTGTGACAGAGTCATACAGTTCCCAGACTCCTTTCAGATCAACCGCAGACATCGCGAAACTCGTCGGGGGATTACTCAAACCCGGAGATACAATCGGGAAGCTGCAACTTGATGACCATGGACAAGGGACGCCTGATCCTGCAGGTGCCCTTTATTTTGGCAGTCAATCTGCGATTGTAGGCAATAAAGCGCTGCCTGGAACTGTCGAAGGGCTTCGGTCGCTTCAACAATACCTTGGGCCGAACAGCGAAATACAACTCTTTCAATGCTACAGCGCCGCGAACAAAAATTATTTGGATTCATTACAGACTGTCGCACGCCTTTTGGGAGTACCCGTCACCGGCTCAGTTGGGTACTACAGCCCGAAGAGTGGATATGAACAAGGTTCCCGCACTGTTAAGCCATGAGAATAAATCAGAATCGCAGTGCTCGACCCGGATATTGATTCAAATGACCCGGAAAACTTTATTGACAGTAGCGATAGTTATTTCGACGCTACCGCTTGGGTACTGCGCGGACGTGTCTGGTGAGCGACTAACCGAGGCTAAGGTGGAAGAGCTGCTCCGACGCGGAGACTATGATCGGCTCAAAACCGCAATCCAAGAGAACCGCGTTGCCTTCATGCAAGTAGTCACTCCCTTAGCAGCGTTCCATAGCGATAAGACTAAACCGCTACTCGGAATCCTTCAGCAGCGCGCCAGCAATCAATTTGACAAACTAATGTACATCCAAGCGGTGGTAAGAAATGGACGCGTAGATGTATTAGCTGATGTGGCCAAATTTGAAAGTGATTCCGATCAAGAAGTGCGAGAGGTCGCGGCTGACGCCGTTCACCTCTTAAAAGAAATGCAGCGCTTTTTTAGACAACGATTTGGATTGAGCGAGTAGTTTCGGGGCGTCCTGAGATGTCGTCCTTTGCCCTATCGCCCTTTCGCAAGGTGATTCCTCTTACGAGCGGTCCCCATAAATACAGTTTTCTTTACGTGAAGAAAAGCTCCTCCGTTCTAGGAACGTCTCGGGCCAAGCGGCATTAAGAAATAGCTACAAAAGAGCTACAAAACCCGGCTACGTAGGTAGATTAAGGCCCTTTCACGGCGGTAACACGGGTTCGAATCCCGTTAGGGTCGATTTCACTTCCATAGCTTTGGCGCGGCGGCGCTCTATTCGTATAACCGATTCTCTCCTCGGGCTCGCATTACGTGCGGGCGGAGTGCCGCGTTCTGCGCAGGCGCCAAGCTACGGCCAGCAGATCGAGCATTGGACGTACGGCCATCACCCACAAGCCATACTTCGATTTGCCGGCGTGACGCCGCCGGTGCGCCACAGGTACTTGACGGACCGTGAAACCGGCAGCGACTGCGAACGCAGGGAGGAATGAATACATTGTGCGAATCGGCAGAAACGATGCAGCCACTTCGCGGCGGAACAGTTTTAGCGAGCAGCCGGTGTCGCTCACGTTATCGTGTAGTAGGGCGCGGCGTACGGTGTTGGCAAGGCGCGACATCAGCAGCCGTAGGCCAGAGTCCTGGCGGTCGGTGCGTGCGCCGCAGATCATATCGGCGGATGAACGCAGGGCCCAGAGACGACCCAGGTCGGCGGGTGGATTTTGCCCGTCTCCGTCAAGCATTGCGATCCACGCTCCGCGCGCGAATCGAAAGCCACAGCGCAGCGCGGCGGCCTGGCCACGATTTTGTGGGAAATGTTCGATGCGAAGCTCGGGCCAGCCGTTGGCGATGGCAACGAGTTCAGCGGCGGTCGTGTCGTCGCTACCATCGTCCACACAAATCAGCTCGGTGGGCACGCCTAACGACGTAAGTACTTCGCGCAATTCAACGAGAAGCGGCGCGACGTTAGCGGCCTCGTTATAAAACGGGATAACGACGGACAGTTCAGGTTCGGGCGCGCTCATCAGTTCGGCGACAGATTGCGTGGATTTAACAACGGTGCGCACCGCCTTTCCAAAAATTACACGCTCTTCTGGCCGGAAGCTGCTGTCAGCCGATGGTTGTCATCCCGAGTCCGACACCCTTAATCGGTTGCCAGCCATTTCAAACCGAGCACCGTCATCCGTTAGGAGAATCGATGCAAAATGGAGTGGAATCCCTTGTGGAATTGGGAGTTGTGGATAGCGACGCTGAAACAGCGCAGCCATCCGTTTGAGCAATCTGGTGTTAACTTTCAGAAACACACAGAAAATGGCTTGAACCCACAGACCACCATTTAAACTAATGGAGGGTTCGTTAGCTGAAAGATTTCTGGGAAACGAGCGTACCCTTTGGGTAACAAGCGCGTGGATAGGTCTATTGTTTCTGACTACCAATCTACCTTGGCAGCTGGATGATTACGATCAGGCCAAACCGGCCTTCGGCGCTTTCGAGATGGTCCGCGAAGGAGATTGGCTTTACCAGCGAACGCCGCTTGAGTTTGTCGCCCAAAAACCGCCCTTTCTCGGTTGGGTTGCGGCTACTTTTTACGAGGTGACACGGTGGTGGGATCTTGCCTGGCGGTTGCCTTCGTTGCTGTCGGCAATGGCAATCGCAATCCTGCTGCCGCGGGCCGCTAGCTTGGCCTACGGACGGATTGCGGGTTTGATTTCCCTGGGTTCATTTGGCTTAAACTTGCTCAGCGCCCGTCTCGCTACGCTGGTTTCCACGGACATGCTATTGGCATTGTCCATTTTTTTACCGGGTTTGCTTATCTGGCAAAAAATTAGGACAGGCAACGATTGGACCTCACGAGATCGATGGTGGTTCTTTGTTTTTTTAACCGTGTCACTGTTGATCAAGGGCCCGATTGTGTATGCCTTTTTGCTTCCGGGAATCGCAGTCGTCGCATGGCACGCGGGCGCTGATAAAGTTACGAACGCGTGGAGCGGCTGGTGGCCATGGATTGGATCTCTTGCCGTTTTCCTGGCCTGGGTCACCGGCGGGATCTTGTTCAAACCCGGGTTTTATGATCAGGTCGTAATGCACGAATTCCTGGGCCGGTTTAGCGGAACAGTACATCGTCCACAACCGGTTTACTTTTATTTGCCGCATTTGCTGCACAAATTTGCGCCTTGGAGTCTCTTGATGATTCTGCTGGGGCTAGGTCGCCGAGCGGGTGGTCGCATGCGCGATGCATTGAGCAATATGCCGGCGGATATTTTCTGGCTGATTTGCTGGAGTCTTGGCGGCCTCATCGTGATGTCGTTGGTTCCATCGAAAAGAGTAGATCGCATCTTTCCAGTCGTTCCCCCGTTGTGTCTGCTCCTTGGTGCGCAGGTAGGTCTTGGTCTGACTGCGGAGTCAATGCGAAGACGGGTTTACCAATCGAGTGCAGCCGCTTTGCTCCTGGGGTTTTTCTTCGCAACCGGATATACTCTATGGAAGGTAGTGCCGGGATATCTTTATCACCGTCAAGCATTAGCGACCTTCAGCCGCGCCGTTCGACAGGAAGCGGCCCTCCACCACTGGCGTTACAAAGTCGTTTCATCCAGAGACGGGACTGGAACCGAAGGCATGCTGCTGTATTTGCAGAAGCTACATTTCATCCCTCTGGCTAAGGCGGTGGAACAATGGAACAACAACGAAATGGAGGCGCTGGTAATCCCCGAAGACCAACTGAGCTCGGCTATGGCCGCACTCCGACAGGCCAATATCGCGCCGCTGCGGACCTTGAAACGAAAGGACCTTCACGAGCCTGCGTATGTTCTGGTGACACGGCAGCGCGGTGCGTAGCTCGCCAGTTTGCTGTCGGCGGACGGCTACGGTTTTCTCCATTCTGAAGTTGGCGAGTCCAGGTTTTCGTGATTGCTGCGTGTCCGGTTAAAAACGACGTCGCGATACGGTGGGTCGGAGTTCCGTTTTGCGTTTTGGACAAATTCGGACAGTGAAACTGCTCGTGCCAGTCGGTGCTTTGTTTGTGGGAGTGACTCGGAGCCGCCGCCACCACGAGCGCTTCCAATCACAATGGACTTGTATTGAGAAGTGGCTCAACCCGTAATACGCTTTCGGTCGGCAAGCATCATGCCCAACGCAATTCCCATCGAAAGACAGACTCGCCGTGGAGTGCCATGGAAAGCATTCGATCTGAAGCTTGGCTATGCGCTGCTGAGAGATCGACGGGTGCGTTTTCGCTCTAAGGCTGCATCTCTCGCTATCGGATTGGGCGTGCTTGTGCTGGTGGGCGTTCTTGAACTTCCGGTGGAGGAGATTATCGCGGCCGTAGTGCCATTTGCCGGAGTGGGCGGTGACCTGTTGTTGGATGGAGTGGAAATCATCGTTGGCCCGCTTCTGGTGGCGTGCCTGGTATTGCCATATCTGACTCCCTCGAATGTCGTGGCCCAGATTCGCCGTGAACGCGCTGGCATAGAGAGCTCAGCAGAAGGGCCGGTTATTGATGTTTAGCGTTTCGGACAATTCCGGACAGAAGAGCGGCGTAAATCTGCGCAACTAGGCAACGATCTGATATCGGGTTTCACCTTCAGTTAGATGTTTCGCTGTTACCTCTATGCACCATGCTGCTCGGTGTTTTGTTCAGTCCTTCACACTTTGGCACGTTAGCCGTTCGCTCTTCGTCCGTGGCCTCACGTTCATTTTGCGTCCGTTGGCGCGAGCGAGGCGACGATCTTCTCAAAGCGCGGATCGCCCCGCAGCGGGTCCCAATCAGGATCCAATTTTAAAGAACCGTAGGCGAGACCAGTCGGCGGTTGCACACATATTGCCAACTGTTCGAGGGCCAGTTTTTTTTCCCCGATCCAGGCATAAATGATAGCAAGATGAACGACATACGCCCGGCCAATCCACGCATCTTTGGACAGAGGCAGCAGCTCACAAGCGTGCCGGCCTTCCCGCACCGCATCCTCCTTTCGCCCCAGCGCAGCGTCGATACGTCCGAGAAGGCTCCAGGCCGGGGCGTAATCGGGTTGCTCACGCACCAGCTTTTCCACAATAGCCCGTGCAGTCGTGAAAGCAGTGCGTGCTGTGGCGGCGTCGTTGAACACGCGAGCGCCAAGGCCGACAAGCCATTCGCGTGGAAAGTAAAAATTGCTGCTAGTGGCAATTCCCTTTGGCGGTATCGCTGCCAAAGCGCGCTTGGCCGCGTCCGAATCCCGTTCGAGCAGCGCGCAATCGAAGAGAGTGTCGGCAATTTGTTCCGCTGCCTGCGGCTCTTCGTTCAAGATCTTGGAAAGCTCGGCCCGCAGTGGCCGGACATCCGCTCGCTCGAGGAACGGCCGCATGGCGTGTAGCGTCCGCGCTCCGTAGTTGCGCGCCGAGATCGCAATCAACCGCTCCAACAGCCGATCGGCCTCGGTGAAGCGATGCAGGCCTTGATAGGTAAAGGCAGCGTTCGCGAGAAAGAAGCTGTTACGTGGGTCCAGTTCGACGGCCCGGTCCCAGTTGCGTATTGATTCGGCCCAACGCGCCTGACGACGGTCGATCGCGGCGGTGAGTGCATAGATCCCGGCATCGTTGGGCAGCGTAGCTCGGGCAAGTTCTAACTCGGCGCGCGCGCGATCGTAGTCGCGAAAGCCTTGATACGCATAATAAGCTAGCGCGAGGTGGACCTCACCGACTCCTGGTTGGAGACGCGCCGCAGTCTGGACTGCGGCGTTGGCTAACTCGCGTCGAGCGGGAGTGTGGTCAATCCCTCCAAAGTAGATTGCGAGGTGCACGCGAGCGAGGAGGCAATAAGCGAGCAGGAAATGGGCGTCGCGCGCGACCGCCTCATCGAGGAGGAGCACCGCTTGCGGCAGGGCCTGTGTCGTATCGGAGCCCTCCGATTCCAGTTGCTTCGCTTGCACGTAGAGTGCATTCGCGGCGAGATCGTTCGTGGGAGCTTGCGTGATCGCCACTTTTTCAAGCGGTGAAATTTTTGCCTGGAGCTGGTCGGCTATGGCTTTGGCGATCTCGCTTTGAATCGCGAAGACATCCGCGAGATCGCGATCGTAAGTCTGCGCCCAGAGATGCGCGTCGGTACGGGTATCGATTAACTGGGCGTTCACGCGAACTCGGTTCGCAGCGCGCTGCACACTGCCTTCCAACAGGTGGGCGACGCCAAGTTGCTGACCGATCTCGCGGAGATTGCGCGCGACTCCAGTCTTATATTGCATCACCGAAGTGCGGCTAATCACTTTCAGGTCTGCGATCCGGGCAAGATCGGTCAAGATCTCGTCCTGCACACCATCGGCAAAATAGGCATTTTGTTTCTCGTCACTCAGATTTTCAAATGGTAATACTGCGATGCTTTTTTCGGGCGCAGCCTTCGTTAATCGAACGCGATAACGGGAAAACATTGCGATGCCGGTTAAGATTGCAGCGAGCGCGAGCAGCGCTGCCGTCGTCCCCGCCCAACGCATTCGCGCTCTGTGCTTCTTCAGGGCTTGGAACTTTTTTGGCAGTTGCGGATTGCCCACTTCATCCGCGTAAAGGTTCACAACGGAGACGCGCGCTCCGTGTTTTACTTCGCAAGAGCCAAGATCGTGCAGAAGCGGTCGCCACTGTTCGTATTCCTGGAGATCCTCGGCGACGCGTTTGGAGAGGAGAATGTGCCCCGCGTCGCCGCAATCCATCACCCGCTGTGCCATGTTGATTCCAGCGCCAGTGACATTTGAGCGGTCATTGACATCACGAACCGCATTGACCGGCCCGCTATGCACACCCATTCGCAATTGGACTTGCGGATAGCTCTTCAACGCCTTGGTGATTTCCAAAGCGCATTCCACTGGTGCTTCCGCGCTGTCGGAGAACACCAGCGCTATCCCGTCGCCAGTAGGGAGGCGAATCAGTTTGCTCGCAGCTTCGGCTTCGCGGAAATGCGGCGTGTCCCGGACGATCTGATTAAGTCGCTCAAGTATCTCGCTCTGATCCTTTATTAGAAGTTTCGAGAAACCCACCACGTCGATGAACAGGACATGGGCGATTTCGAGATGAAGATCCGGTTTACCCTCTAAAGACATACGGATTTATGCAGGACGCGCCTCATGGAGATACTCGCAAGGAGGCATCCCCACCGTCGAGTGCAAACAGGACTCCGAATTTCGCTTCGCTTCCGACAATTACGCGTGCGCTTCGGACAATTTCGGACAGAAGAACTGCGTAAAGCTGCGCGATTACGGCAAGACCGCTAATTAGCCGCTTCGCAGTTTACCGCAGTTCTACCACGTATTTGCCACAGAACTGCGCAATTGTACGATGTCGCTAAAGCGATTTCGAATCCCGTTAGGGTCGCGTCGCGTTCGTAGATGCGATTTGGGCAACCCTCAGGGGCTGCTGCACCGCTACAAACTCGTTCGCCAGACCCTGAAAGAGTCGGGAGGTGCAAATGCGGTCATTTAACCAAACGCCAGGGACAGATCGTCGACCGCTGGGATTGGGGCATCGCTCGGAATCCGGTAATCCTCTGCTTGAACTTCGATCCAGCCAAAGTCATCGAAGAAACTGCCGCGACGCTCGACCTTTGCGTAAATAGGAGAATTGGTCGAAAAAAGATCAGACGGAATCGTGACTCGCAAACCGGTGGAAAGCTTGCCCTGACATGCGGCGATGGCGATATCTTCACCACTCTTGTAGTCAGACATTTGTGCCGTGCTTGATCGAGCTCGAATCGGGATGACTACGCTGTTGAAGCGTTTCGTTAAGTCATGGCCGAGAATCCATAGCCTCGGACGGGCCGAGAGTAATCGCCTTGAAATCGGCGGGAGCGTGATTTCGAGTGCGCCGGAGTTGGAAAATCCTTCTCCGTTGACATTGCCTTTTGTTCCGTTGGCAGCGCGGAATCCTTCCAACCGACCTGCATAGCTGACGAATCGTGTTCGCGACAGTTTCAATTGCGTTTTGTGACAATTGATCGCGGCCAGTTTGATTGCGCTTTCTTTCGGTGTTTGGCGGAGCACAGCCGCGTTATCGCGGAACCGTGCATGGTTGCCATGCACCAAGAAGCTCCAAGGAGAGATTTGCAAATCTGGCGGCAGTAAATTTGCCACAACAAGACGCAACATAACCGCCACGGCACTATGATCAGGATGGATGTCGGCAGTTGCCGGTGCCAGGAGATCCGTGGGGGCCCATTCTGTGATGGTTTGTGCAAGAAGAGCGAGCGTCCGCTGACATCCTGACAGGAGCAGATCCGTTAGGCCTTGATCGGGCAACCCGAGAAAACGCGTGTCCGAGTCCCGAATACCGAGGACGGCAAGTGCATCGAGCGCCTCTTTGCGACGTAATTGCCCCCACCACTCCCGATCGCACTCATCCAAGCGCCATTTCCATTCCAACACCCGCTGCGGCCAGGGGTTGTTGTCACCATCCGTCGCATACACAACGCGAACGGCCGC
Organism: Verrucomicrobiota bacterium; assembly: GCA_041167085.1. Lineage (GTDB taxonomy): Bacteria > Verrucomicrobiota > Verrucomicrobiia > Chthoniobacterales > UBA10450 > DATFCK01. The sequence continues at coordinate 126,304 of JBEEGV010000030.1, read as the reverse complement.
TCCTGCGCGCAGGGCTTTTTGCAGAATCACACTGCAGGCGAGGGATTCATCGTCGGGATGCGGTGCGATTAGCATTAACCTCGACCGCTCAGTAAACGACGGAATGTTGACGGACATCCCTTTCTCCTACGTGAAATCGGGATGGACCGGGACCTTAATCACGTGTCGGGCGCGGCCTTACAAGGCTCGCAGCGGTTCGATGTGTTAGCGCGAAAATGGGTTCCACGGACGAAAGACGCTGACGTGACGAAGAAACGGATCGGGCAGCTCTGTGATAACGCCAACGATTCGACGCCCCGGTCTCTTTATCGAGCCATCCTTATAAACTGCATGGAGCTGCGGTGCGGCCAGAAAATTGGTGAAATGGCGGTCTGCTGCTTGAGCCCACTCGACCGCCAGAGGGCCGGATGCGGCGGGGACAAAGGTATGCTCGCCCACCGCGAGGAAACGGTCCCTGTCGGACGGGGTCCCATCCAGAAGTCCAGCCGCGGGGCCATCCGGAGAGATAATTTCGTAGCGATCGGGCATGGCAATGTGGAAACGGATAGCCCTTCCGGCGGTAGAAGCAGCGTTCAGCTTGGAACCGGCGACCATGACGCCGTGACCCACCGAAAGATAATTATTTTCGATAAACTTCTCGTCATCCTCTGGAAGTTCACCGCCGATCGCGGCGACCCGTGCGCGGCTCTCCGGCGATTGCCCTTCAAGCTCATCAGCAATCTCCCCCCGTTCGATGCGCTTCAGCGTTATCGTTTCGAGTACGTAACGGACAGAGCGTTTGCGAAAGACCGTCTCGCCTTTGCAATCAAAAACGGAATCACCTGGATTCGTCAAAGCCAGGACGTCGCGCACGCGGCCAACTTCTTTGTCCGCTTCGTTGGTCACCGGAAGCCGCAAAGCAAGATCCAACAACATCACGAGAGCGGCGGCAATTGCCGGCAGTGGAAATCGCAGCAACAGCCGAGGCATTAACCTTCGCTCACTGAGTTTGTCGGAAACCTTGACCAGAATCGCCACGCAAACGAGAGCGAGCAGAGGAAAAAACGGCAGATAATCCTCCCTGGTTCTATGCCGCCAAATGCCTTCCAACAATAGAAAGTACATGCCGCATACAAGGCAAAGAAAAGCCTGGCGGAAGGCGACAGTCGGGTTCGTTTCCTTCCCGATAAACTTTCGGGTCGCGTAGATCAGGATTGGCGCTCCCCCTCCCAGGATGAGCAGGTCCAGGTAGGTGTTCCGATTGGCCGGCTCCAGATTGTGCACAAAAACGCAATACTGAAACTGTGACCACACTCCCCTTGCCGCGAAGAAACCCATGATGAGAAGCGGCACTACCGCCGTACACAGTGCGAAGGCCGCAGCGCCAGCGCCCATTTTCCGCAGCGTGAGACCGAGCGGTTTCCAACCGACCAATCCAATCGCGATCCCAAATGCTGAGAGAATTGTCAGCAGCATGAGGGTGGTTTTCATCGATATCCCAAAGCACAAACCAAGGAACAGGCCACCGACCATGAAAGAACCAAAATCGAACGGATTGGCGACTAGCACGATCAGGCTCAGAAACCAGAAGACGGTCCAAACATTGTCCGTGCGAAACTCAGTCGAGCAGAAGTGGTACACGCTCATGCCCGAGGCGAAAAGCATTGCCCAGAGCCCGATGCGCCGAGAGAAGACGATTGTGCCGATGCGATAGAAGCACCATGCGTTCAGAAAATAGAGCGGCACCATGAGGAGCCGCATCCAGTAGAGATCAGTCGCATGCTCGCCAAGGACTCCAAGGAGTGGAGCGCAGAGCAAATGAAAGAGAGGCATGTGATTATCGAACACATCTCGATATTGCACGAGCCCATGCGTCCAGGCCCAAATGACATGCAAATGCTGTGATTCATCACTGTCGAATCGATAAAGGAAGACATTCCAGAACTTGAACAAAGACCCCATACCTAACAGACCTGCAGCGATCAAAAGCTCGGCCCTGCGGGGCAAACCGAGATACGCTTGAAGCCGGTTTGCATTTCCGGAGGATGCAGAAGGGTCCGGCATGGTTCGGTCAGATCAGGCTCTTTTCGGTGATTTCCCTTTTCGCGTGTGTGAGAAGGGCGTTCGGACAGTTCCGGACACAGAAACTGCGTAAATCAGCATGAAAACGCGTGACGCGCAATTCGGCGGTTTTGACGCAAAATTGCGCAATGACGCTGAGATCACAATGTGCCCCGGTATCTCGTCCTAGGGCTCCAAACCTGCTCTAAAATTGCTTTCTATTGCTGCTGGCTTTGAGCAGTCGATTTCTCATTCGGGGCTCCGAAGAAACGGTTCCTTCAATTATTAGTCGATTCGGTTAGGAACGCCTAACTGGTTCTCGAAACTTCCGGGCGAAGGAGAGAACCATGAAAACTACAACTAAAACGAGAGATTCTTTCGGCGGGCTTGTGTCGGGACTGCGCTCGCTCGCAGCGAGGATGATCCCAGCATCCGGCAGCCAGTGGTGGCGGCGCGGCCGAACGCTCCTGTTGCTCATCTTGTGTCTGCCGGGCCTGGCTCTCGTGCCACCGCCCGGTACTCCTGCGCCAACGCAGATAACCTTTGAGATTCTGCAAACCACCTGCGAAGGCGGCGCTAGTTCGTACGAGTTCTTTCTTAACAATACTTCGCTTGGAACTGTCATTGGGGTGGAGAATGAATGCACCTGTAACCCTGCGCTGCAGACCTTCATTGTCAGTGACGCCGAATTACTCGCCACAGTGTGGAACGCCGGCGGCGCGAACAGCCTGCGCTTCGTCAAAAGCTACGGCTACTATTTCTCATGGGTCCGCGCGACGCTCGAGTTCCCCGATGGCCCGAAGACGGTTTACTACGATTTCCGCGGAGGTGATGCCACCAACGAGGATCTTTGTGCCGGCTACACGGGTGACTCTCTCGACGTGCAGTTCGGTCCAGTTTACTACCGCGACGCGGACGGTGACGGCCGGGGAAATCCCAATGAAACCACACTTGCAGTTTCAGCAACGCCGCCGGCCGGCTATGTGACCAACAATGCAGACTGCGACGACTCTGATCCGAGCGTTACCGATGTTTGTCATCAGCCATTCGACAACCTCGCTACCGGATTCACGCAGGAGCTGGTCGCCTCATTGCCTAACGATACCCAAAGTAGCGGCTATGCTTTTGATAACCAGGGTAACGTCTACGTGGACTCGTTCGATAACGGGCATCTCTATAAGATTGACCTGGCCACTACCGTCCCGCTCCCTAGCGGAATTGGTCAAACTTATGCGGTTATCGATCTTGGCCCCCTGACCTATCGTTCCGGCGCCCGCACGGGCCAAACCACCTATGGTGGCAATTTTACACAATATCCGGATGGCACGGTCTATCTGAACAGTTGGACGGACCTCGGTGTGGTCCGGGTCGATCTGGCCACGGCATCAATCACCAGCGATCCCATCCCGGGCGCCCCCGGCGGGAACTGGGGCATCGTTGTGGACCCGCAGCTCAATTCGCATGGCCACCATAATATTTGGTATCAGGCAGGCGGCGGCATCAGCGTCATTGATCCTCTGGATCAGAGGTATCTTGGCGACATCCCAATCGGCACGGATGGGTTCGCCGTCGACCCGACCGGGAATTACCTCTTCACCACTGGCGGCGGAATGGAGGTCTCACAGCGCGTTGCGTCCGACTCTGAAACGCCCGATCTGCCGGTCTTTCAGCACGTCCAATATGCCAACGATAACGGACAGGGCGGTTCGCCTGACGGCATGGCGTTCGGCACCATCGGCAACAAGAAGGTGGTGGTTACGAACGACGGCAATGGTGAGACCCTCTCGATGTACGAGTTTCCCAATAACGACTTTTCCCAGCCGATGACGAGAACGGTCATTGCCTCGGGTACCTATCCCGGAGAATACGGCGATCAAGCGAACGTCGGGCCTGACGGCTATTTTTACATAACTTACTGGCGCGGCACGCGCTTTCCCGACGGCACGACCAATGGCAACGCCAGCATCGTGCGGATTGGGCCGGCCGGACGTTTCCTGCCCGCCACTCACTCCGACAACATCAGCCTGGCTCCTGCTTCGGACTCGAAGCCGCAAGGTGCGAGCGAGGTTCTCACCGCGACTTTGGTTCAGTTGGATCTGGAGACGCAGGAAACGGTTCCAGTCGTCGGCACGAGCGTAACCTTCACGGTGGTCGGAGGACCAGATCTGGGACAAACATTCACGGGCCAGACCGATACGAACGGCCAGGTAATGTTCACACTGTCAAACGAGAATGGCCCTGGCGATGACGTCGTCCACGCGCAGTTCGTTGACTCGAATCACAACACGCAGACTTCCAATAACTCGGTAATCACGTTTACCGTCGAAAACAAACCGCCTGTGGCCAAATGCAAGAACATGACGGTATCCGCGGGCGCGAATTGCAAAGCTGATGCGTCGATTGATGACGGATCCTTCGATCCCGACTCGGGCGATACGATCACGGTTACACAAGATCCCCCCGGGCCCTATCCGCTCGGCGACACCTCGGTGACGCTGACCGTAAAAGACAGCCACGACGCGTCGAGCAGCTGCACTTCGACGGTCACGGTGAAGGATACGACGGCCCCCGTTTTCTCGGGCTGTCCCGAGAACATCGTCGTCCAAACCGGGCCGGGCCGAACCACTTGCGATCAGGTCGCACGCTGGACGCCGCCGACAGCCACGGATTGCAGCGCGGTGACCTTAACCTCGAACTACGAGTCTGGTGCCACATTCCCGGTCGGGATAACGACCGTGACCTACACAGCGGTGGACGGTGCGACGACCGCGAACAGGAGTACCTGCAGTTTTACCGTGACGGTGGAGGATAACACGCCGCCACCAGCCCCGGTACTGGTGGATGTGACCGGGGAATGCTCGGCGACCGTGACGGTGCCGACCGCAACGGACAATTGCGCTGGAACGGTGACAGGCACAACGAGCGATCCCCTGACCTACGATGCTCAGGGAACCTATACGGTGCATTGGACTTTCGACGACGGTCGCCACAACAGCAGCACGGCCAATCAGACCGTGATCGTCAAGGACGTGAGCGCGCCGTTAATCAGTAATTGCCCGGCGAACATCACTGTCCAAACCGGGCTGGGCCGAACAACCTGCGATCAGGTGGCAAGTTGGACGCCCCCGACGGCCGGCGACAATTGCACTCTGGCCAGTTTCACCTCGAACTACCATTCCGGTGACACGTTCCCGAACGGAATAACGACCGTGACCTACACGGCCAGGGATGGGGCGATTCCGCCGAACATTAGCGCGTGCAGCTTCACCGTCACGGTGGAGGATCGCACGCTTCCCGTGATCACCTGCCCGGCCTCGAAGGTAGTTAACGCCGAGTGTCAGACGGGCGCCACGGTCACATATACTGCTCCGACCGCCACGGACAATTGCTCCATTGCGAGCATTGTAAATGTTGGGCTGGCCTCCGGCAGTCTCTTCCCCATCGGCGATTCGACGATCACGTCCACGGCGACAGATTCATCCAATAATCGAGCGACCTGCAGCTTTATAATTCATGTCAACGGTCCGGAGGAACAGCTCAACGACCTGATCAGACTGGTTAACGGTCTACCCCTTAATTCCAGGACAAAACAACGCTGGGTTCGACAGCTGAACGAAGTTCAGAGCCACGGCTTGATGAGCAAAATTTCCTGTGACGAATTGAGCAAGTTCATGGGGGTGGTGGAAAAGGCGAAGAAGCTGACGCCCGCTCAAGCCGCGCAGCTGCGCAACGCGGCCACCCGGATTCAAGCCGTGACCGGCTGTCAACCCGGGACCACTTGCTGAGGACACGCGCGCAGAAGAGATTCGGACGCTCGGACTGCGTAAATCTGCGCGAATCTGCCAAAGGGTCACTTTGCTCGTCACTGGCGAAAAAAAAGGCGGACCTCGCTTGGCACGAAGTAACCGACAATACGCTCGCGAAAATTAAAAACCTCTGAGCACTAGCCCGCTAAATAGGATTCGGATCCTGTTAGGATAGCATCCTAAGAAAAAGGCGGGTGCGAAAGGCAAAATCGTGGTAGTAAATTGGCCCCGATGCGCGCTGCTTTCTTTCAATCCGAGGTCGAGCACCCCCATGGCGGTCGGGCGCGCGCTATCGTCCGGGCTCATCCCGAAGTTCGGCAGTTAATGGTCCGAAATCCGTGGACCGCCCTAATCGCGACCTCGCTTGTTCTCGCCCAGACGTTCCTGGCCTGGTGGTTCGGCCGGCTCGGGTTCGGGTATTGGTGGTTAAGTTTGCTCGTCGCCTATTTCTTCGGCGCTTTCGCCAATCATGCCAATTACGTCATCATTCATGACGCCACGCACAATCTGATTTTGCGCAATAAAAGCGTGAACAAGCTGATCGCGATTTTCGCCGATCTCCCGAACCTGACCGCGGGGGCAATGGGATTTCGCGTCTACCACCTGAAGCACCATTCTCATCAGGGCGATTACGAACACGACGCCGATCTGGCGAACCTTTGGGAAGCGCGATTGGTCGGCAACAAATGGTACCGAAAAGCAATTTGGCTGGCGCTGTTCCCGATTTTCCAGCTGACCCGGCCGCCCCGGTTAAAAGCGATTACGATGCGGGACCGGTGGTTTGTGGTGAACCTTGTCTGTGCTGCTGTTTATGACGCTGCCGTGATCTACTTTTTCGGCTGGGCTGGATTTTTGTATTTGGGATTTTCGTTCTTCTTTTCGGTCGGGTTACATCCGGTCGGTGCCCGCTGGATCCAGGAGCATTACACTAACGATCCGGATCAGGAGACTTACGATTACTACGGCCCGATCAATCGCGTGGCCCTGAATATGGGGTATCACAACGAACACCACGATTTACCTTCGATTCCCTGGAACAATCTTCCCAAGCTGCGGGCGATGGCGCCTGAGTTCTACAATAACCTTCGGTTCCACACTTCCTGGACCAGGCTGCTTCTCCAGTTCATTTTTGATGAGCGTTACACTTTGTTTTCAAGAATCGAGCGAACAAAGGGGAGCAGGCCCGAAAGGGATGCGTTCAACCATCGCGAGGATGCGATGAAGGTGACTCGAGAAGTTTTAAACGCTTAGAGGCCGTATGGCGCAACATTACGTTTCTAACAAAAACGAGTCCGTCCGGATGTTCGAAAGCAATTTCATGGAGTTCTTTTCCCATGTTCATCCGGCAACCCCGGTAGTGCTCTACACCCCGCTCATCGCCTACCTCCTTTATGCGGCCTTTGTAAACAGCCGGCTTTCCCTCCTCGCCGTCGCCGGACTGTTCGTGGTCGGGATTCTGATCTGGACTCTGCTCGAGTACATCATTCATCGTTACGTTTTTCATTACGAACCGAAGACCCGATTGGGCAAACTTTTGCACTTCGTGGTGCATGGCGTTCATCATGATTACCCAAACGATGCGACCCGGCTGGTTATGCCTCCGATCATCAGCATTCCGCTGGCCGTTTTTTTCTACGTCTTGTTCGCCAGCACGCTCGGACGTTTTGCGCCTGCCGTGTCCGCCGGCTTTGGTTTTGGCTATGTCTGCTACGACACGATTCATTACGCAACCCACCATTTCGCCATGAAACGCAGAGTCTGGCAGTGGCTGAAGCAGTACCACCTGCGCCATCATTACAAAGATGACCAGGCTGGATATGGTGTCAGCTCCCCCCTTTGGGACTTCATTTTCGGAACTACCCGAAAGTAAGGTCCTGCCACACGAGGGCCCTCTCTCGGCAAAAAGGCGATCACTTAACCCTTGTCGGCCTCGCCAGACTCGGTAAAGTTGTTGCCCCGATATGGAACTCCGCGTCGACAAGGTAGCGCGACGACGGAGCCTTACATAAGGCAATGACCGAAGATCACTTTAAACTAAGTCTGAGCAACTTCCTCGCGGGTGAAAGCAAGGACCCGCTCGAGGCCCCGCCAAGTTTTACCAAATGGGTGCACGAGAGCGCCTGGGCGCGCGAACTCTATGAGCCGGAAATGCTGTCAACGGCCGACGCGCGGACGACAATCACTTACGACGGTAAACCCCATTCCGTCATCAATCTCTGTTCCTATAACTATCTGGGGCTGGCCAATCACCCGGAGGTTATCGCGGCCGCCCACGAGGCCCTTCGCACGCACGGTATGGGCGCTTGCGGCGCCCCGATGCTCTCGGGCATGACCGATCTTCACCGAGAACTGGAACGTCAGGTTGCAAAGTTTCTCGGGCGCGAGGATGCAATGCTTTTCAACAGCGGATTTGGCGGTGCCCTTGGCACCATTTCCGGGCTGCTTCGGAAATCCGATGTCGCCATTCTGGACAATCGTTCTCACCTCAGTCTTCGCGACGGTGCTATTCTCTCGCGCTGCCGCACGGAAAAATTTGAGCACAACGATCCCGAATCGCTCGACACCGCATTGACCCGGCAACAGGGCCGCCGGCAGCTTGTCATCGTCGAGGGAATTTATTCGATGGACGGTGATTTTGGCAATTTGAGAGAGTTGATTGATGTCGCGGAATCCCACGGAGCCAGTGTCTTCGTTGACGAAGCGCATTCGATGCTCGCCTGCGGCGAGCACGGTCGCGGCGCGGCCGAGATATTCGGAGTCGAAGATCGTATCCCATTAATTTACGGTACTTTTTCCAAGGCGTTCGCGGCTTTGGGAGGGTTCGTCGCCGGTTCCAAAGACACGCTCGATTATCTCCGTTTTTTTGCGCACCCTTACGTTTATTCGTGTGCCCTGCCATCGGTCGTTGTAGCGGCAATCCTCAAAGCGCTTGAGATCGGAACGCGGGAGACTGAATTGCGAAAACAACTGTGGGAAAACGCCGAGTACTTTCATGCCCAACTTCGCAATTTGGAAATCGATGCGGGCAACTCGACCACTTACATTATGCCTATCGTAATTGGCGAACGCGAACGCTTGTATCGGCTTGGTCACGAACTGCGCCGACGCGGGCTGTGGGTCGCGCCGGTCGACTACCCGGCCGTACCTCTTAATCGAGTTTGTTTCCGCGCCTGTGTGACCGCGGCCCATACGCGTGCTGATCTGGACGAGGCGCTGAATATTCTGGCCGATACGCTCGTCCCGGCTGCGCTGCAGAACGCCTGACTCTCGCTTGGGTCCGATCTGAATGTCCGAAGAAGTTGGTCCGGGCCTTTCGCCTCTCGAAGCAACATTCAAAACGCGCGACGTCGAAGGAATCGCCGACGTTTACTTTTATCGCAGGGTGGCGTTTCGACTGGCCCAGATTTTTGCGCGTCTAAAGATGAAGCCGGTCACCGTTACCGTGCTGGGCGGTATTCTCGGTATCCTGGCAGGCCATCTCTATTTCTATCATGATCTGACAATAAATATCATTGGTATGATTCTGCACGTTAGCGCCAATCTTCTCGACAACGCCGACGGCCAGCTCGCGCGTATACTTAATCAAAAAAGTCGGATCGGACGGGTCACGGATAGTTTCTTCGATCATCTTATTTTTCTCAGCATCTATGTGCATCTCACCCTGCGTGCTCTAGTTGAAGGGGCGTCTCCGCTGGTTTGTCTGCTGGCAATCGCGGCCGGAGCCAGCCATGCGTTACAAGGCGCGGCTGCCGATTATTTTCGAAATGCCTACCTCTATTTTGTGAAGGGACGATCCGGAGCAGAGTGGGATTCTTCCTCCGGCTTGCGATCGGAATACAGCCAGCGGCAATGGAAAACCGAACCGTGGCACAAGTTTCTGTTCGCCATGTATTTGAACTTTACAAGGCAACAGGAGTTTCTTTCGCCTCGATTGAAACAACTCCGAGCCATGATAATGGATCATTTCGGGGGCGAAATCTCGGAGTCGTTCCGCCAGGATTACCGTGCCGTTTCACGGCCGTTGCTTCGCTGGTGGGGATTTCTCATGACCAATACACGGATGTTTTTTCTCTTCTTCTTCTTAATCATAGATCGGCCGACATGGTATTTTTGGCTCGAACTGAGCGCCTTTAATGTTCTGTTGATTTATTTGATCAGCCGGCAGGAAAGAATGTCGCGGACGCTTCTGCAAGGGGCGCCCGGCTTATCGTAAAAGGACCCGTGCCCGAGATTACTCTCAGCAAAGTCGTATCGGCCCGGGATCGGGACGCTTTCATCAAGTTCCCGTGGCGCATTTATCGAAACGATCCGGCCTGGGTGCCGCCGCTGATTATGGAACGAAAACAGTTCCTCGATCGCAAAAAACATCCGTTTTATCGTCACGGCGACGCGGCGTTGTTCCTGGCCCGGCGCGACGGGGAAATTGTGGGACGGATCATGGCCAGCGACGATCCAAACTACAATTCCCTTCACGAAAGCAACGTCGGCTGCTTTGGTCTTTTCGATTGTATCGACGATCGCGAAGTGGCGGGCGCCTTATTTACCGCGGCGGAGGACTGGGTCCGGCAGAAGGGCCGCACGGAAATAATGGGGCCAATCGATTATTCGACGAATTATGTCTGCGGACTGTTAATCGATGGATTTCAACACCCGCCGACGGTTCTGACTGCTCACAATCCACCGTACTACGCCGGCTTGATCGAAGCCGGTGGTTTTGCCAAAGAGAAGGATTGGTACGCCTGGTGGTTTTCGGATTATCCCGAACCGGTCGAGCGCTTGCGGAAGATCGCCCTTGCTCGTGCCGGCAAGCACGGAGTCGTCATTCGCCCGGTCAATTTGAAAGACATCGAGGGGGAAGGTCAAAGAATTCGCACGATCTACAACCAGGCCTGGCAGAAAAACTGGGGCTTTGTCCCATTTACCGAGGCCGAGATGGATCACATGGCGAAAGAGATGAAGCCGCTCCTAGTTCCGCCGACAACGTTAATCGCGGAAATCGAACACGAACCGGTCGGGTTCGTCATTGCTGTTCCCGATATTAACGTCGCGTTTCGGCATATTAATGGTCGTCTGACATGGTTTGGCTTGCCCATTGGCCTGATCAAACTGCTCTACTATCGCACGAAGATTCGGACGGGACGGCTCGTAGCGCTGGGCGTGGTGGAGAAGTATCGGCGCGCGGGCATTGCGGAAATGCTCGTGTTGCACGTGATGGATGAATCCTTCAAACGCGGGTTTACCGGAGAATTGAGCATGACGCTGGAAGACAATGTGATGGTCAATCGTTTTATTGAAGCGATGGGCGCGGCCAAATACAAAACCTATCGAATCTACCAAAAGTCGTTAGGCTGAGCCGGTGGTCGGGCGTCTGTTGCGACGAAGCCAATGGATGGCCCAGGCGGCATGAGGGAGATCGAGGAGAGCGGTGCAACCTTCCCACCAGGCCATCACGATTAACGATTTGGCCGGGACGCCCAGTAACATCGTCGCAGCCAGAATCCAGACATAAACGTTGCGCCGCCCACCGAGAAAACGAACCATCCGGTCAAAACGACCTGCCGGTTGTTTTGATTGTTCAGCGACGTAATAAATTGCTCCCTTAGCAATACCGTCGAGAGCCTGGACCAAAATAAAGATGAAGAGATAAAAGTAGGCGTTAGGGAGTTGGCCGGAAGCGTGAAAGTAATAGGCCAGCGCCGTGGGCCAGGCCACTTCGAAAAAAGAATCGAGATGATGCTCCCACTTTCCGCGTTTGGTTGTTTCGACTTTAATGCGCGCTTGTTTGCCGTCGAGGCCGTCCAGAATTCCCACGACGAGGGCGCATAGCAGACCGCGGAATAAATGGCCGCCGGCGAAAAATAGAGTGGCCAGCAAAGCTGTGATTGCCCATGTGATAGTCAGATAATCGGGGCGCACTCCGGTCTTGCAGAGATGCGACAGAAGGAAACGTTCGATGGGAGCGTGAACCAATGCGGGAAGATCCTGGGAGCCTTTTTGGACCGAATCGAGAAGGGCGTTCTCTGCGATTTTCGTTTGGGCGGCAGATGGAGCGGGAAACCAATACGGTCTGAGATTTCTACGGAGTGCGGCTGAGTAGGTCGGTCGATCAGCAACATTGAGGATGGAGATGGCGCCACGGTCCACCCCAGCCGCAACAACGTTCTCCCAGGGACCGCGTTGCACGGCCGCCCAGTCGCGGCGCACGAGGCTTGCCCCGCACGAGATTTTGCCGGCGACTGAGTGTCGCGCAGGTGTGACGAGTGGCTGAATTTGCGCCGGCACCAAAGAATCGAAGAGCGCCGCGGGGGAGGTCTGCCTTACGAGAAATTGCAGCAACCGGATGTCGAAGACGGTGTCAGCTCGAAATGCGGGCAGGAGCGGAGTTGTCTGCGGCCAGATGGCAAGCGCCTGCTCCGCCGTGATCGGCCTTGAACTGGGGCAAATGGTTAGCTCGAGCTGTGGACGAGCCCAGGATGAGTTTGTCACGCTCTCCGGGTTTATCCGCGGTGTGCCGGTCAGGATGAACGCGCGCGAAATTCCGCACCGTTGCAGACTGCGCAAGAGACGTTCGAGAATGGTAATGCCGCACAACTCGACTAACGCCCCATCGTGGTCCGCGATGATAACACATTCATGAATCATCTTACCTGGCCAGCATCTGCGTCTTCGATCGTTCGGCCAGTTTCTGCTCCGCCTGATGCAACATCTCCGGCGTATCAACGTCCTGCCACCACCCATCGGCAATATCAACACCGCGTGCTTTGCCGTCGTCCGCCATTAATTGCACTCCATCCGCCAAGCTGCAGTCCCCATCGCGCTTGGCTCGATTGAGATAAGCAAACAATTCCGGCGGACAAACAAAAAGACCGGTATCGATTGCATTGTAATCGGAAAGATTTTTCCCGATTGTCACAATCAAGTCATCCTTCATCTGGATTTTCATGGCGTCCTGCAGGTCGAAAATCGTGCTGATCTTCCGGTCGATCGCGAGATGGAGTGAATCAGCCGTGGCCGCATTCATGAGGAGATCGAAAATCGTCTGGTCGAACAAATGGTCACTCATCGTCAGGAGAAATGGCTGCGTAAGATAATTGGCCGCGCTCAGAACTGATATGCCGTTTTGCTTTTGCCAATCGGGATTGTGGATAAATCGTACGTCCAGTCCTGCCGGCACGAGCGGCTCGACCTGGCCAATCATCGTTTCGCTCTCAAATCCAACAATGGCGTAGACGGTTTTGATCCCTGCACCTGCCAATGCATCGATCGTGTAGGAAATCAGGGGCCGACCAAGAACGGGAACAAGTGGTTTGAGAATCGTTCTTCCGCCCGCACGTAAACGCGACCCGGACCCCGCCAGGAGGATAACGGCTTCGAGAATTCCATTCATATTCCGTAAAATTTTTTGAGTCCCCAGACGCGGACTTGTTGCGGAAGGAAGCGAAACAGAAATGGGGCAATTTTCGTCTGAAACCAGTCGCCCACAAGAATGCGGCTCGGCGGATCTCGTTGATCGATCAACCTGAGGATGTGCCGGGCCACCAGCTCGGGTTTAGGGCCCGCTTTCAAATTCCGATCAACCGCCAGCCATGTCTTGGCCACGCGATCTCCGTATCCGGCCTGAGATCCTCTTGTTACCGCCTCGTTAAAATTTGTGTGAATATCCCCTGGCTGGAGATCGACAATGCGCACCTTACTCGGACCCAGCTCAAGTTGGATCGACATGGTGAACGCGGCCATAGCCGATTTTGCGGCGTTGTATGCGCCCATGAACGGGACTGGCAAAAGCGCTGCCAGGGAAGTCACGTTAATGATTAACCCGGCGCCGTTCTGACGCATTTCGGCGAGCGCAAGCTGCATCAATCGCACGTGGGCGAAAAACAGAATTTGAAACTGTTCCTCAATCTCCGCGGAGGAAAGAAATTCGGCCGGACCGAAGTGACCGCTGCCGGCATTATTGATGACGACATCGAAATGTCCCGCCTCACGGAGCGAGCGGGCAAATGCTCTTTCGATTTCGTTTTTATCGCGCAAATCCAGGACAACCGGATGAAGCCGTTCGTGTTTCGGCAACGCCGCCGGGTTCCTTGATGTAGCCCAAACTTCTTCGCCGCGCGCGAGCAACGCCTGCGCCGTGGCCAGTCCAATCCCGGAACTGCCACCGGTTAAGAAAATTCGTTTCATCAAATCACCTTTTCCGAGCGCCGGTAGTAGAACCAGCCGGCCCCAAACAAAGCAAGGCAAAGCAGTGCCGCGGTGACCTGTCCGGCGGTTCCCGGCCACAAAACTCGGCATAGAACGGCGGGAATCATCGCGATCGTCGCGGCCGTCCAAACGGGACGAAGCTCGGTAAAAGGATTAGGCCAGTGAAAAACGAAGCGCAAAATAATTGTGCGCACCGTGCCTTGAAGGACATAAGTCACCAGGATTCCAAAGGCGGCTCCTAAGACGCCGAGTCTCGAAATGAGCAGGAAAGTTGCGCAGCTGCCCACCGTGCATGTGATCAGGGAATTGAGAAGGTTTAAGCCGGGACGCTGGACCATGATCACGGTTTCGCCCAAATTGACGAAGGCGTTCGTCGCACAGGCGATTGCGACAATGCCGAGCCATTGTCCGCCCTGCTGAAACGTCGGGCCGAAGACGAGTAAGATCGTTTGGCCGGCCAGTATCATGACGGCGACGAAAGGTAGCAATATCCAGAGCATCCATTGCAACAGACGGGCATAGGTCGCAGCTGCCTGTTTGTGTTCTCCGGTGGCGGTCATCCCGGCGACGACAGGTGCAAAGATCGGCGTGAAAGGCTGGCTCACCCTGCGTAAACCGTTGGCCAGGCCCACGACCGCTCCGTAGATGCCGAGAGTCGTTAACGTGACACCGGGCGCTCGTCCCACGAACCACCCCAAAATGATTACATCCACTCGCCAGATGAAGGCGTTCAGGAATTGGTCGGCCCCAATGGGTAGCGTGTAGTAGAGCAGTTCGCGAGCTTCTCTTCTAATTCCTGCCACTTCCGATGCAGGCAGATTGCGAAATAGCCGCGCCGCAAGAATCAACGCGACGATTCCGGATGCGACACTTCCGACAATCGCGGCGAGCTCGGGACCAAAAGTGCGGAAACCGATCCAGAGCGCAATCAGGAATGCAATGGTCGTCGCAAATGGCTCGGTCAATCCGCGCGAGAAGATGTCGTGTTTCATCATCTTCATTCCTCGAGAAACCGAATTGCTGATGCGATATAACGCAATGCCGGGAAGCGCCCAAAGAATGACGGCGAGGGCCGAGATCATTTCCGGTTCCATGCCGAGCTGGTCACCAAATCTTCGGATGGCAAGAGTGGAAAGAAGAGAGACAACTGCCGATAGCGTAACCGCCACCGTAACGGCCAGTTGAAACAAAGCGCGGCTACGAAGGCGGTGCCCGACCGCTTCAGCACGCGCGACAAAAGCGACGATGGCATCATCGAGACCCCAAATTCCGATCTTGCTCATGAGATCGGTCGTGGCCCAGGCAACAGAAAATATTCCAAGCGCAGCCGGGCCTAGCAATCGGGCTATGAGAAGAGTGAAAATCGCCCGGAAATTGGACGCCAGCATGGCCAGGGCGTTCAGGGCCGCACCACGCTTCAATTCCGCCCCCGTCGTCCCCGCGCGTCCGGGAAAGTCTTTCACCGGCGTCATGGTATGGGCGCGATTCTCTATTGCCTTCATTGAACCGGCATTGGTCTGATCGACAGGTGGCCAGCGCAAGGATTACACATTATCGATGATTCTGCCGACCGATTAAGTAGAGTTGGAGGGAACGACTTTTCCAAGAAATGTGACCGGTCGAATGATGCATTCAGTGGAACAGGGTATCTTATTTCCGACTCATCCAAAGGGGCCATATGTGGAATCCCGGCGAAAGGGGATCGCCGATTCGCCGGTGATCAGATCGCGCGTTGTCGGGCCGTCCTTTTTGGGCCAGCGGTATGGCCGATCTTCAGTCATTCGGGGATGAATATTTGTCATAAAAGTAAATGAACCCTGGCTGGCTTTTTCTCCTTCTCCTGGTTTTGGCCGGACTTTTCGTTCTGTGGCGTTTTTGGCAAGGGCGGCGCAGTCAGGTCCGGTTCATTCGGGAGGAACTGGCGAGCGCGGACAACTCGGGCCGTGACCCACGCGTGATCGCTTCGTTTTCGACGTTACCGGATCGAATCGCCAATCTCGAACCAACGATTCGTTGCCTTCTCGAACAAACGCGGCCGCCCGATGAGATCGTGATTGCCGTTCCCGAGTTCTCGCGTCGCCAGCAGAAGTTTTACGTTATCCCGGAGTACCTGGCCGAGTATCCGCAGGTTCGTATTTTGCGTTGCGACCGCGACTGGGGACCGGCCACTAAGTTTATTCCTGTAATCCAGCAGGAGCTAAGCATGGGCCGGGGCGGCACGTTGATCATGGTTGTGGATGACGATCGGGTGTATCCAAGGGATGCGCTCGAAACTTATCTGCATTATCATCGGCAACTGCCGAATGCGGCGTTATGCTTTCGCGGTGCTCCGATGCCGAGCGATTTGAAGTGGCGAAGGCCGAAGATCACGCGTGCGGACCGTCTTCGTAAACCCAGCAAGGTCGCGGTCGTGACTGGATGCGGAAGCTATTTCATTCAGCCGCGCTTTTTCGACTCTCAATTGTGGGATTATTCGACCGCACCAGCCGGTGCATTCTACATGGACGACATCTGGATCAGTGGATGTCTCGATCGCCGCGGTGTAGCAAAATTTATTGTTCCTGCCTCGGGCATGATGCGAACGGTTCGCGAGCAACGCGGCACGATGACATTGCACGATGTGCCCGATGGGCGCCGGCGCAATAACAACGAGGCCATCGAATTCTTTACCGATTCCTGGAACGTCTTCTCGCGGCGCTAAGGTCAGCGGCCGTTAAAAGGCGGGGCTGGATATTCCGCGGGGATGACTGGCGACGATACGACCATCCTTCATTTCGTGAATCCAATCACAGGCTTCGGCGATGGCCGGATTGTGCGTGACCAGGAGCAGCGCCTTTCGGTTCTGCTGAACGATGTTTTGCAGAAGCTCGAAAGCGCGCCGTGAGTTTTCCGTGTCCAGGTTGCCGGTTGGCTCGTCGGCGAGGACAACCCGTGGGTCGTTGGCCAAGGCGCGCGCGATCGCCACGCGTTGTTGTTCACCACCGGACAAATGATGACTGCCGCGCTGCAGCTTGTCACCCAGACCCACTGCTAGGAGCAATGCCGCGGCGCGTTCGCGCATTTCAGCTTCGGGCCACCTTCCCAGGCGACGCATTGGAATCATAACGTTTTCCTGGGCCGTGAAATCCTCCATCAGAAAATGAAACTGGAAGATGAAGCCAATGAATTCATTACGTTTGCGCGCGACCTCATTGTCGGGCAGCTGCGAAACGGGTTGCGATTCAAGCATGACCGAGCCGGCATCGGGCTGATCGAGCAGGCCAAGAATGTAGAGAAGCGTGCTCTTGCCGCATCCGGAGGGACCGACAACCGCGTGCACAGTTCCCGGCTCGAGATCGAGCGAAACGCCACGCAGGGCGTGGACGCGCGCCTCATCTTCACCGAGATATCGTTCGAGATCGCGGCAGCTCAGGGAAATTTCACCGTTCATAAACTGGAGCCGCGCAGCGTGGCGACGGGCGGCAGCGCCGCGGCTCGCCGTGCCGGAACATAACTGGCGATAAAAACCGAGATGAGCGCGAGCAATATCGCCTCGACATAGTGGCGCCAATCCCAGGTGACGACGAAGTAATCGGTCGAAAGCAGACCGCGCAGGCGAATTGGAATCCGGGAGACACCCCAGGTCAGCAACGCGCCGGCGATGCAACCGATCAGCGACCCTGCGATCGCGATAAGTCCGCCCTGCCACAAAAAAATCGCACTAATATCACGACGGCGATAGCCCATGGAACGGAGGATCGCGATCTCCTTCATCTTCGAAAGCACGGTCATGGTCAGCACATTAAATATGCCGAAACCCGCCAGGAGAATGACCAGCGAAACAGTGATCGCTGCCGAAAGTCGCAGTGTCATAAAGAGATGGAGCGTAGACTGCTCACGCTCCTGCCAGCTGGCGGCTTCGTGTTGAAAGAGAGTCTCGAAATGACGAGCCAAGGCCGGAGCGCGATCCGGGTCGCGTAATTTGTAAATAATGATCGAGGCGGTGTATGGTTTGTGCAGCAGTGTTTGCGCGACGCGCGCGTGCGAGTAAATCCGGGTCGAATCAATGTTGCCGACGCCGCTCCGCGCCAGACCCGCCACTGTGAAACGCCGATATTGTGCGCCGGGCGCCAATAATTGCACCGTGTCACCGATTCCGACATTGAGCGTTTCGGCCAGCCGCGAGCCGACAATGACCGAGTTCGGTTTGTTGCGAAAATCGTCGATGCTTCCCTCGACCACCTGACGCGCCAGATCGGTCGTTTGAAAATGGAGGGTTGGCTCGATGCCGTAAAGATCGGCTGTCGCGTCTTCAAAGCCGGAGCGGGCACTGATCGTCCCGCGCAAAACGGGCGAACAAGCCACGACGTTGGAGAACTGTCTGCTTACCCGCATGATTTCGTTGGCATTCATGATGCCCTCGAAATACTGCCGGTGCACCGAGTTGGTCTTAGCGGACTTGTTCGCAACGAGCGAGACGAGCCGGCGCGGTTCGAACCGCGAGCGAACCATCACCGCGCCATTACTCCCGAGAGTCGATTCGATGAAATACTTAGCGAATCCCTGCGTTTGCGCCTGCGTACAAATAAAGAAGGCGACGCCAAAGACGACGCCGCCCAGGCTCAGAAATAATGCGCGTTTCCGATGGCCCAGGAAACGCAGGGCGATGTAAAGCGGCGGAGTCACATTGCCGACGGCGCCTTGGCGACACGGACTTTGCGCTGTCGAACCGGGCGGCCGGGTCTCAGGCGATCCTGATCCGCGACGACGATGTGATCGCCTTCAGAGATGCCGCTGAGGGCCTCCGTGAAATCGAGAGTCCGGTATCCCACCTTGACCGTGCGCCCCTGCACGATGCCTGCCTTCACCACCAGTGCTTGATCGACGAGAATGGCCCGGCTGGGCACAAGCAAAGCATTTTCGTGGCGCCCGGTGATGATGTTCATTTCGCCCGTCATTCCCGCCATGAGATTATCGGGCGGTTTTTCCAGCTCGAGCACGATGGTGTAGCGCTGTGTTTCCGGATCGGCTGCCGGTTGAATCGAAGAAACTTTGGCCGCGAATTGCTGAATCCGGTAAGCATAAAGTTGCACGACCGCCTCCATCCCCGCTTTGACTTCGCCAACGTCTTCCTCGTTCACTTCACCGCGGACGTAGTTGCGGCGCGACGAGACCGTAAACAGCTCGTTGTTTTCGCCGACTAACTCACCGTCGACGGTTTGGACGGCGGTGAGAAGGCCTTCGATGGGAGATCGAATCTCCGAGTTTTTCATCTGGGACTCGAGCTTTTTGCAGGTTTCTTCGAGTGTTTCCAAATTCCGGTTGCGCTCGATACGTTCTGTTTCCACTACGTCGCGCAACCGCGCCGCCTCACTTTTCGCTTTCTCATACTCCACGGCAGGCACGTTGCTCAGCGCGGCTAGTTTTTCGAGCCGTCGCAAATTGTCTTCTGCGGTTTTGAGCAGCTCGGTTGAAGGCAGTGGCAGAGCCGCCCGCTGTGTCGCGGCCTGCAAATCGGCGCGCGCTTGCTTTAGTTGCCGCGCCGTCGCCTCGTCGGCAATCGTTGCGAGCAATTCACCTTTCTCGACATTTTTGCCGATCGCCCCGCGGCCGGCCGAGAATGGATCCGCCAGCCGGATGAAGCCGGAATTTTGCGCACGGACGTGAACGACAAAGGTTGGTTCGATCCGGACTGTTCCGTATACCGCCGACAGGGCCGTTCCCCGGCGCACGATGGAGATCTCCGCCACTGGGAGCGTCAGATACCAAATCAGTGCCACCAGCAGAACAAGCGGCACCGCGATCCATACTAAATTCTTCGATTGCGGCAGCTTCAACGAGGTGGGGACTATCGCACGTTTTGCGGGGGCTCGACGGAAAATTGAAAGTATCGGCCGGTCGCCCGGTCCCATTCGGCCCGCGCCATATTTTCCTGGTAGGCCAGTGAAAGCAGACCGCTCCTGATTTCAAGTGCGGCATTTTGGGCGAGCCGAAAGTCCAGCTGGGAAACGAGGCCGCCGGTAAGATTCTCTTGTACGGTTGAGGCATTTTCCATGGCGGAATTGTCGGCTTTGGAGAGCAGCTCATGTTTGGACGCAATCGCCTGCAAATTGCGCTGAATGCGCGACATGTCGCGAGACACGTCTCCCTCCAGCTTGTGCAAAAGCAATTCGTTTATTTCACGCGCCGAACGCTGTCTCATTACCGCGCCGTAGGTCCTACCGTTATCGATCACGCGCCAGGTATATGTTCCGCCGGCGCGGATCTCCGAGGAAACGATGTCATTCGAGCGCTGCGGTGAACCCGTGCCCTGGGTGCGGCGGACGTCCGAGACGGGAATGTAGTCGCCGGAAACCGTTGCGTTCACGATCGGATAATAAGCAGCCTCCATAATTCGCTGATCTTCATTCGCGGCGCGCACGACCAGACGAGCGAGTTCGAGGTCCGGTCGCCGTTCCAGAGTCCGCGTCACCTCGGTCTGCAAATCGACGTTGAAAGCGACGTATTTTAATTCACCTACTGGCTCCGGCAACAAGGCGCTCGGCCCAATATCTTCGCCCATCGCCTCCGCCAATTTCACCAGCGCGCCGTCATACGCACGCTGCGACGCTTCAACCTGAGGGTCGAGTTCCCGCATCTGAACCTCGGCTCCGACAAGGTTCCCGCGGGTGGCCAGGCCGGATTGGTAACGGTCCTGTTGGCTCGCGATATTTTGCTCGAGACGCTGGCGCTGGTCGTCTCTTATCTGATTGAGACCGTGACTGTAGATCGCGGTGTAAAATGCGACGCGGGCCGCGTGCAATTGATCCATCATCGCGACATTTAATCGCTGTTGCGCAATCAAAACTTCGAGATCACCGCGGCGAAACGAGGCCGGCACAGCAAGGTTAAAGAAGGCCTGAGTCATGCCGCCATAGGCAAATCCAAACGGCTGATTCGGTTTTTGACCCGCGCGATGACCGCCCTCGTCGCCGCCAACGATTCCGATCACGGCGTCAGGCAGGCCGATGGACCGAAACACCAATCTCTGCCCGGATGCTCGTTCCAGTTCGATTCTCGCTTTTGTTATTTCCGGGTTGCTGTCCGCCGTTCTTTTTAAAACGGCGTCGAGGGTCAATCCGTGACCTGAACCAAATCCGCACAGGAGCAGTAGGAGAGGTAAAAGGCGTCTCATCGCTGACTGAGTTTCTTTGGCGGACGAGCCATGTCTGTTGCCGCGGGTCCATTTGGTTTGGGGCCGGCTGCGCTTTTAGGCGCAAATGCGAGCTCCTCCGGCGATGTGGCGCACGCGCGTGCGAGCCGCGCCAGAGCCACATTGTGAAGATAAATCGAGCTCAGGCGCGTGGTCCGCGTTCTCGTTACATCGGCCGATGCCTGCAGAATATCCAGCTGCGTTCCCAGCCCCGCGCCCAGGTTTGCTTTCGCAATCTCAAGCGATTCGTCCGCCGTTTGCACGTTCTTGGTTTCCGATAACAACACTCGATCGGCTTGCTGCAGGTCCAAAAATGCACTTCGCACTTCCGATGCGACGGTCCGCCGCGTCGCGGCCAGGGTACTGGCTGCGGCTTCCCGCCGGGCGCGCGTCGCCTGCAATTTTCCGGCGGTGGCGTGCCCGTCGAAGATATGCCATCGGGCGTTCAAGCCGACCACGTAGCCATGGTTGAACTCCTGCCCGATGAGGGGATCACGCTCGTTGTAAAGTTCGTAGCCCGAGAAAGCTTCCACCTGCGGCCGCGTTTCGCTCTTGTCCAGCAACTCCTGGTGCTCTTCAATTTCGACCTCTTTCTGTTGGGCCTGAACTTCCGGGCGATCGTTGTCTGCCCGGCCGAGGCATTCATTCAGATCAGGATGAAGCGGCTGATACTGTAGTTGACCGGAGATGTCCACGGTTGCCATGGTCAGGCCTTTCCCGGCATCGATTCCCATCAGATCATTCAGCTGCAGCTGGGAATTATTGAGCTGCGTTTCCGCATCGATCAGTTCTGTCCGCTCATTAGCCAATGCGACCTCGGCACGACGAACATTAAGCTGGCCGACCAGCCCGGCGGATAAGCGCTCCTGCTGTGATTTGTATTCTTCCTCCAGCACACCGACCGATTGTTGCCGGACACGCACCTTGGCGCGGTCGAGCAGGAATTGGTTCACCGCGACCCGGACGTCCATCGTCACGCGGTTCACGGTCGCTTTCAGCTCCAGCTCCTGTTTCTCCAATTTCAAGTGCGCTATCGCCACCTGGCTGGAAACGGCTCCGCCGGTATAAAGGTTCTGGACGATCCTCAGGGAGGCGCTGTAATCCTCATTCCGAAGCCGCGAATCCGTCTGATGTTCGCGTTCGCGCAAAAGCCCGGTCGAGATAAGAGAAGGCAGATAGCCCGAGCGCGCTTCGATCACACCACCGCGGGCGGCCTGGATTTTTTTCCGGGCGACGGCGATCTCCGAATTATGCTCATCCGCGAAGGCGACTGCCTCTTCGGCCGAATAAGTCTTGCCTGAAATCTCCGAAATCCCTGCTCCGGCAAAGCCAAGAAGCAAAAAAACAGGCCACCAGCGGAAGCGCATTCCGATGTGTCTCTCCGCCCAAACTCTATTTTTCAATAATAATTCCCGGATTGCTAAACTTGCGCGAACGCGAAAATAAGCTAAAACTCCGCCCAATGCCACTTCCGTGGCCCTGGCGGCACCCGTAGGGTATCGTCCCACAACCTCGCTATGCACTATTTGTTAACTTGCTTCTTGCCCGGTCTGCCTGCCTGCGGTTAGGCTGCCGTTTTTTCCAATGAGAAAGATTAGAATTGCCATCGTCGGAGTCGGAAACTGCGCCAGTTCTCTGGTCCAAGGAATCAACTTTTACCACGGCTCGTCCGCCAATGGCGCTGGGGTCGGTTTAATGCATCGCCAGATCGGACACTACCGGCCCGGCGATATCGAGGTGGTCGCAGCCTTCGATATCGATCGCCGCAAGGTCGGTCTCGATGTCGGGCGCGCCATTTTCGCTCCGCCGAATTGCACCAAGGTTTTTTGCGAAAAAATCAATCTGACCGGCGCCATCGTGAAAATGGGGTGCGTTTTCGACAGTTACGGGGAGCATATGCGTGACCAGGACCCGCTCCGGACCTTCTTGCCGCTGGAGAAAGAGTCCACACGCGAACAGATCATTTCCGAGCTGAAAGATTCCTGTGCGGAGATTCTGGTAAATTATCTGCCGGTAGGGTCGGAAGAGGCCACTCGTTTTTACGCCGGTTGCGCTCTCGACGCCGGGCTCGCCTTTGTGAACAACATTCCAGTTTTCATTGCCAGCGATCCAGTCTGGGCAAAACGTTTTGCGGACAAAAACTTACCGTTGATTGGCGATGATATTAAAGCACAGATGGGCGCGACCGTTCTGCATCGCACAATTATCGATCTTTTTCGGAAACGAGGCGTCAAGGTGAGCAGAACTTACCAACTGAATACGGGTGGGAACACGGATTTCCTCAACATGCTGAATCGAACCCGGCTCGCTTCCAAGAAAGTCTCGAAAACAGAAGCGGTCCAATCGGTCATGGGCGAACGACTGGCGGAGGAAAATATTCACATTGGGCCGAGTGATTACGTGCCGTGGCAACTGGACAATAAAATCGCCTTTATTCGGGTCGAGGGTCGTCTTTTCGGTGATGTTCCAATGGAGCTCGACTTAAAACTTTCAGTGGAAGATTCACCAAATTCCGCCGGCATCGCTATTGACGCCATTCGCTGCTGTAAACTAGGCCTTGATCGAGGAATCGGCGGAGTTCTGCATTCGGCCTCCGCCTTCTTTTCCAAGCATCCACCGGTGCAAATGACTGACGACGAAGCCTATCGCTGCGTGGAGCAATTCATTCGCGGCGAGCGCGAGTGTTAGGGATTAGGCGGGACGCATCGGAATTTGCTTCGGCGTTGGATGTTCGACGTGCGGGCGTTGCACTCCCTTCTTCCTTGTTCCCGCTGCGGAGTTGAACGTTGTTAACCCCTGCCGCGGAGACTCCCCTTCGCGCGGCTGCGGGCTTTTTTTAGTCAGCCTTTTCCTCGGATTCGTCGCCTTCCTTCACGATATCGCCCTTCGTGAAAAGGACGCCTTTCGCGATTTCACGCCAGAGCGGTTTTTTGCGCAGCAACCACTCCAGATCCATCGAGAAGTGTTTCATCTCTTCTTTCTGCGCGTTGCGCATAATCGAGCGAGCACTCTTGTCCCGCTCAATCTCGATTCGCTGCTCGTACCAATTGATCGCTTCCGCTTCCTCGGTCAGCGAAACGATCATGCGGGCAAAGGTCCGGGTCTCTTTGCTTAGCTCATCAGGCGGTTCGTGGTATTGCTCAAATCCCATGGGAGATTGCTAACCTCGGCCCGAGTCGATGGCAATGTTTCACTGTCCCCTCGCGAATTCAGCCCCCGGAGGAACGAAGCTTCCCAATATGGTGTTTACTCCATCCTTGACGTAAAAATCCATTGTCCGATACTGATTGTCTGTCTCAGTCGGCATTTCCTCAGTCGAGCTGCTTAAAAGCAGGCCATTCAACAACGCAGTTTACCAATATGATCAGACTTCTCTTTTCGATCCTCACCGTCGCCAGCGTTACTGCCGTTCAGGCACAATCGGGCAAGACCACTCTTCACGGCAGCGCGCCGTCCTGGGCAAGGGCAAAAAATTATAAAGGAGCCGCCGACCCGAATGCTTCGGTAGGCTTTCGAGTTTACCTTGGCTGGAATAATCCGACTGCAGCCGAGGCGCTTGCCCGGGCCGTGTCCGATCCGCACAGCTCCACCTACCGGCAGTACCTGACGCCGGCGCAATTTCGACAGCAGTTCGCCCCGGCACAAAGTCAGGTGGTCGCGGTTCAATCGTGGCTAAAAAGCCAGGGTTTAAACGTCAATTACACGCCCGCGAACAATCACTATGTTTCCGCGGAGGGCACCGTCGCCCAAGTCCAGACGGCGTTTGCTACCTCGCTCGGCATTTACAGCGTTAATGGCACGAATGTGCGATCGCCTTCTGCCGACGTGACCATCCCGGATTCGTTAGGCAATATCGTAAGCGGCGTCATCGGTCTCGATCAAAGTGCAATATTCGTGAAAACCAATCGCGCCGCGGACAAGAATGCCCCGCCCTCCGGTGGATTTAGAAATGCGCCGCCCCTCTCGGCTTACTGGGCGCAATTATTCTCGCCTTACTCTTTTCCGAATGGCTTTAACGATCTCGTATTCCAGAGTGTGCCTTGGACCGTGAAGGGTTATACGCCCGCCCAAATTAAGGGTGCTTATGGAATCTCCTCCAATTTCAACGGGGCCGGCCAGACTGTCGCGATTATCGATGCCTACGCGTCACCGACCATCCTTCAGGATGTCAATCAATGGTCGATCAATCGCGGACTCCCGCCGATGAGCGGCTCGCAGTTCACTCAGGTCGTTCCACCGGGTATCTATAATAAACCGCAAGGCCCGGCGCAGGATCCACAGGGCTGGTACGGCGAAGAAACTCTCGATATTGAAGCGGTGCACGGAATGGCGCCCGCGGCCAGGATTGTTTACGTAGGAGCCCCGAATAATTATCAGGATTTGGACGCGGCGATGAATCACGTCGTGGACAGAGGGTTGGCCCAAATCGTGTCGAACTCTTACGGTTTCTCAACCGAGCTGCTGCCCCGCGGCTTTGTTAAGCCGATGGAAGACACATTGATTCAAGCGGCGATTGAAGGCATCGGCGTTTATTTTTCATCCGGCGATAACGGGGATGAATCTTCTTCCTTCGGTTTTGCGACCACCGATTATCCGGCCGCAAGCCCTTGGGTCACGTCGGTTGGTGGCACCAGCCTCGGAATCAGTCAGGCCAATACCCGTGCGATCGAGACGGGCTGGGGCGCGAGCGATTACAATTGCAATTCCACCTCTTTGGTTTGCACCCGAACCGGCTGGCTCTACGGCGCGGGCGGGGGTGTCAGCCAGATTTTTGCCGAACCCGCCTACCAAACAAGCGCCGGGCTAAATCTCACCGGCCGCGGCGTGCCGGATGTCGCGGCATTGGCCGATCCGCAAACAGGATTGCTGGTAGGCCAGACACAATCGTTTCCAGATGGGAATTATTATGATGAGTACCGCATCGGCGGCACCAGCCTGGCCTGCCCCATTTTTGCCGGTCTGATGGCGCTCGCGGACCAGGCGGCCGGACATCCACACGGATTTTCCAACCCGACGTTCTACGCGAATCCGAGCGCTTTTTACGATGTGCGTTCGGTCAAAACAGCAGTGGCGCGTCGCAACTACTTGAACAGTGTCGATGCCAGCGCCGGAACGGGCGACCACCTTCGCACGTTCGACGACTATTCCGGGTCACCGAGCCAGCACACCAACACTGGCTGGGACAACGTCACGGGATTGGGCACGCCAACCAGCTCGTTCCTAAGCACATTTAGCCAGTGACGGCGGCTCGGCGAGATTAATGGGTCGGTTTCCGCTTCGAGGTAGCGGCGATTTCACCGAATGGTCATCTTGTTAGATTCCATTTTCGCCGCTCATGGGCTGATTAAATGGAAAACTGACCGCGAACCTTTTCGGAAACGCGCATTGGGCGCCCAGTTTTGGTGTTGACCGGACACCACAACGTTCGCGCGCTCGATAATAGCTGACCATCCGTCTTGCGCCGAATCTCGGTAAATCGTTCAAAAGTAAGCCGGGTGGCTTTGCCGACCCACGTCCGAAGCAGAATGTCATCGCCGGACATGGCCGCTGCCTTGTAATCGATTTCATGTCGTAGGACGACCCAGCTAATCGTTTCCAGAGCCTCTGCTGGTGCGATGGCTTCCCAGTGCGCCGTCGCAACATCCTGTACCCACCGCAGGTAGACGGTATTGTTGACGTGGTTTTGCCCGTCAATGTCTGCCGGCAAGACCGAAACAGTTATCTCAAAAATCGGCGAAGACATGCGATCCAGTATCTAGCATCGCGGACCCAGTCCGCCAACGTGTTCGATGTCCGGCGTGACGTCGAGCGTCCGAAATCCGCATTTTTGTAACCGAACGCGGTTGGTGCCGGTCAAACTGTGAGAGGCGAATCGCGTCGTCACAACACCAACCGGAACGAATTACATGAAATCAATCAGCGTCGCCAATCTCGTAATTGTCCTGGGACTTGCGCTCCGCTCGGTTGTTAATGTAAACGCTCAGGAAGACCAGCCATCGGCCTCGCAGACTGATGCCGCTCAGAGCGTCGATCCGAACTCACAAAATCCCTACGGTCCTTACCAGTTCCTCGTCGGCGACTGGAACGTTGCCTCCGATGAGAACGAACCTGCCGTCGCTGTGCAACGATTTCGCTGGGGGCCAAATCACTCCTATATCTGGTTTGCCGGCAGTTTGCTTTTTAATGACGAAGAAAAACCGCACTTTGAGGGGATTCTGATGTGGAACGGAGTGCACAAGAATCTGGACATGCTGGTCGCGATGGATTTGGAATCGGGCCTGGTGCAGGAACAGGGAACGGTCAGCATTCAGTCGGATGGGACGGTCGTTCGCGAAATTACCGCCACCTATTCGGCCGGTGCGCGACCGATTGGAGCGCCCGTTGCCGGGCCCTCGGGATTGGTTATGCATTTCCGGCAGACCTTCAAAGCGATTGAACCTGGCAAGATACTCACAACAGTGATGCGCCAGTCAGATCATGGCTGGGTCGCGACGTTTCCGGGCAGCGATCACATGATCATGACCCGCCGTCCCGGCTAACACCTGTCCGTTCGATATTCGATATTCGATGTTCGATATTCGATGTTCGATGTTCGATGTTGAGCGTTTGCTTCCGCCCCAATTCGAGCATCGGATTCCGCCCTTCCCAGCTCTCAAACGCCCGCACTTTATCCTTGTAATAAGGGAATTAGAACCGCTATGCTATATGGAACCGGGGAGTATTAATAAAAAATATGAAGAAACTAAACCTGACACTCGCCGGCCTCCTCGTCTTTGCCGCTTCCGCCCTCGCAGGCGCCACTCTACCGCCAGTTACAGTGCCGGAAAATGGGGGAACGCTGGGGTTATTTGCTATTGCGCTCACCGCTATCGCCTTGCTGCGCCGCAAGCTGGCGAAGTAAAGCGCAGGTGGGTTGCGATTTGAGTCGGCGCGTCTTCGCTCATCCGGGCTGCCCTCGTTCCAGCTTGGCCACGTCTATGTCGAACAGATCGGCCTTTGCCCTCTTCATTTTATTTCTGGCATCGCAGGTATCCGCGCAGAGCGTCAGGATTCCCTGGAGTAACTATGGTCATGATCCGCAGCACACTGCCATTTCATCTGTCGCGTCGCAACCGCTCAGTCACATCCTCTGGCAAACGCCGGTCGATCTGAATCCGCAGTTCGATGGCAACGATCTTCATATTCACTACGGATCTCCTATCGTCACCCGTGCAAACACGATCATTATTCCGATCAAAACCGGGGCAACGGACGGCTTTCGCGTGGACGCTCGCAACGCCGGGACCGGCGCGTTCAAGTGGACACAGAGCACCGATTACGCGCTCCCGCCTCATAACTGGGTTCCCAGTTTTGGCGTCGCGCTAACGCCCAAAAACCGGCTCTATCTTCCGGGTG
This sequence comes from Verrucomicrobiota bacterium, assembly GCA_041167085.1. Classification (GTDB taxonomy): domain Bacteria; phylum Verrucomicrobiota; class Verrucomicrobiia; order Chthoniobacterales; family UBA10450; genus DATFCK01. Next base: position 97,690 of record JBEEGV010000030.1, on the reverse strand, counting down.
CGGGCGGAACGGTTTATTACCGGGATAATCCCGACGCAACGAGCGGGTCGGGCACGGGACAAATCGCGTTCTATGGCCTGAGCGAGTACAACGCGCACGCTGCGACCTACCAATCGAATGTTCGAATCAATACGCCTATCACGGTTGATCGATACGGTAACATTTTTTTTGGTTTCTATGTCACTGGACCGACGCCCGCCAACCTGCAAAGCGGAATTGCCCGGATCAGCCAGGATGGCATCGGTATTTGGAAGGCCGCGAGCACGATTTCGGGCGACAACGCGATGCTCAAGGTGGTGCACAATTGTGCTCCCGCTCTGAGCAACGATCACAAGATCCTTTACCTGGCTGTAAGCAACGCTAATCCGGCGGCGAATGCGAGCCCGGGCGCCGGTTATCTTGTTGCGATCGACAGCCGGACGCTTGTCCCTATTTCCAAAGTGCGACTGAAGGACGTGGCCCCCCCAGGGAACGATGCCAACCTATCGGACGAGGGCTCCGCTTCGCCAACAATCGGTTCGGACGGCGATGTTTATTTTGGCGTTCTCGAGAATCCTTACTATTCGAATCACCAGCGCGGCTGGTTGCTTCACTTCGATAGCACGCTCGCGCAACGAAAAGACGCCGGTGCGTTCGGTTGGGACGATACCGCTTCCGTGGTTCCGGCGTCGATGGTCCCTTCGTATCAGGGTAATTCACCCTACCTGGTAATGACGAAGGACAATAATTACGTCGAAGCCGGCGGCGACGGCGTAAACAAACTCGCCATTCTCGATCCGCGCGATCATATGACCGATCCGATTTCCGGCGCGCGCGTAATGAAAGAGATTCTCACCGTTGCAGGACCAACACCGGATGCGGCGTTCCTGTCCAATCACCCGAATGCGGTGCGGGAGTGGTGCATCAATATGGCCGCAGTAGATCCCGCGACTAAATCGGTGCTCGTTAATAACGAAGACGGCAAGATGTACCGCTGGAACCTGACCACAAACAGCCTCACTGAAGCGCTCACACTCACTTCCGGCGTCGGCGAGGCCTACACGCCGACGGTGGTGGGCATGGATGGGACGGTCTTCGCCATCAACAACGCGACCTTGTTTGCGCTCGGACAATGAAGACTCCGACCCTGGTTGGCATCCTCATTCTTCTCTTCGCGCCCAACTCGTTGCCGGCAGCGCTGCAGTTTACCCTGACTCCCGCAGTGCGATCCGGAGCAAAAGGCACCGAAGTCATCTTCTCCGGCACATTGCAGAATACGAGCACAACGGACAGCCTCTTTCTTAACGGCATTCAATTTAATTTCACCGGCACGGCCGCGAGCGCGCTCACGCCGGAGAGCAACGGTTTTTTCGCTGATGTTCCCGGAATTCTGTTGCCTAACGAAACCTATATCGGCCCAATCTTCACGGTTGCGATCAATTCGGCCGCTCTCTCAGACGACTACTCCGGTTCCGCCGCGATTCTTGGCGGGGCGGATATTCTTGCGACGGACAATCTTCAATCCCAGAACGTTCAGGTTTCATCGCCTCTCGTGACAATTTCGGCGACCACGCCGGATGCATATGAATTCGGCGGTGTGGCCGGTGTTTTTACTGTCGGTCGCACCGGCAGCTCCAACTACGATCTTTTGGTCCAGTATGCGGTGACCGGTTCCGCGATGCCGGGTGTTCGCTATACCGCTTTGTCCGGATCGGTGACGCTTCCGTCAGGCACGACGACCGTGGCGATTAACGCCACTCCAATTCCTAACGACACCGCCGACGGAGATCAAACGATAAGCCTGACGGTTTCTCCATTCCCCAGCTATAACGTTGGCGCGCCTGCTAATGCCACCGTCACAGTTCACGACAAACCGATTGACGCTTGGCGTCTTCAGCAATTTGGCACGGACGCCAATGTTCCAGCAATTGCTGGTGATGCCGCTGATCTCGATGGCGATGGAATGACGAACTTGCTGGAATACGGCCTTTTGTCCGATCCCAAACTGGTCAGCGTGGGCGACCTCCCGTCAGTCGCGATCAACAGCAATCATTTGCAGCTAATCTTTCGTCGAAATACGTCGGCGACCGACATTACGTATGTTGTAGAAGCTCGGTCGGATTTAGGTGTGGGAGCCTGGGCCCCCATCCTCACGCGCGCGCCGGGCACCAATTGGACGTCAAACGCGGCCGGTGCGACCGCGATGGAATCGGGGTCGGGCAACGTCGTCTCCGTCACTGCTACAGACTCGGTGCCTATCGTTGATCCGAATACCTTGCAGCCCACTCCTCGCCGATTTCTTCGCCTCCGACTGCAGCGCTGATTCTTATGTAGCACGTCGCTATCCGACGTGCGCACACAGCCAAGGCGCTCTGGCTGCCTTCGATGTTCGGAATCGCGGCTGAACCTTTTCTTCCCTCTTCACGCTCCAGGATCCGAGATTGCTTCTATTTATAGATCCACAGCAGCACCGCCGGCAAAACCGTTCCTATCCCCAGACAAATCGTCGCGACCAGTGGTTGGCGGCTAAATCGGTAAGCCATAATCACACCGATTACCGCCGTCAGGATCAGCCCAAGCGCAGCCGCGAACATAAAATAACGAACCGGCGCCGGACTGGATCGTCTTGTCGGGGGAATGTGCGCGTCCTTGTGAATATCGGACAAGATCTGCAACGCGTGCGGCGCACGGTAACCGCCTGGCGCTTTGTCCGACTGATGCCAGTTAAAAATCTGCCATGAACCCGTCACGGCAAAGAAAATCAGGATCGGCGCAAAAAGACAACCGAGATAAAGATGCAATTGCCGAAGAAATTTCATGACAGGGATTGAGCGTCTTCTTCAGCCTTTAGTTACCCGCCAAGTTCCTATTAGCCAATAATGGATAACCCAAGAACGGCGCTATCAACCCCCGCTCTTCTTACCTTTCTCCGCCTGCATCTGTGCCACCATATCCTTTTGCATGCGCTGGATTCGTTGCATCATCGGTCCCATCATCTGCTGCACTTCCTGCATCGTGTTCTGCATCACGACCGGCATCTTGTTGATCACGGCCTGTCCGGCGGGAGTCTTGTAGAAGGCGAGGATGCCATCGAGCTCAGCCTGGGTGAACGACTTCTGGTAAATCCGCACATACAGTGGCTCCATCTTATCCCAGCTGAATTGATCGTTCATCGCGGAAAGCACTTCCGCACGGGATTGATCGTAGATTTTCTGCACCTGGGGCGGGACCGGTTGTCCTTGCGTCACCTGCTGCATGACGTTTTTCATCATGCCATCCATCTGGGTCAGCATCGAATCGATTAACTGACGCGCGTGCGTGGCTTCCAGAAGCTGTTTGACGGATGCCTCGCCCGCAGGGTTGGCCGGTGCGCCGGACTTGGCGGGCTCAGGATCAGCCGCATATGCGAGGGTACAACTTAAAATGAGAACAGTCAGGATTCGGTAAAGCATATCAACCGCCAACCTATCGCGCAGTCCCCCAACTCGCTACGAAACATTCCTGATTGCTAATGGCGGAGCGCAATTGCTGTTAAGCGTTGGACGTTGAGCGTTGAAGGTCTCTTCCTTCAATCCAATCGGAGGACCTACCTGTCGTCGCTTTTCACCTTCTCGTTTCTCAGCAAACGCATCTTCAATGTCGGTCGTCCTTTCACCTCAATAACCGTTGCTTCCGCCTTGTGATCGCTCCGCTCGAATCGACGTTCTTTCGACGTCTCGTCGCGGATCCATCTCCCACGCGGGCCGGCATTCGCCTTTAAAAACTTGGCGATTTCTTTTTGGGAAAGATCGTGTCCGTCCATCCGCGCATACGTTTCTAAAATGCTCCGGCTCTTGTCGAAAATGACGAAGCAAAGATATCGGTCCCTGTGATAAAGCACGCTGACTGTTCCGTCATCGAGCAAATGACGCTCGATCATGTTGCCATACGATTTCTCAATCACTTCGTCGCCATCCCCCAGATTGGCAAAGAGCGCGCTCGCACTCATCAAGATCGCGATCAGGAACGCAAAAATTTGTTTCATAAGGAATGAAGGAGCATGGAGCATGGCGCAGTCAGAATCCAGTTCTCCCCTTCTTCCAATCCGCAATGGAGAGCGACTCAGTGCCCCGTAAGCATTGGACGGCCGCTAACCGGGTTCGTAGAATCCCTTTCTTCTCCCTTTGGGAGAAGATTAAAGATGAGGACTTGCTTAAGGCCTTGCCAACCCCGCCGCGAAATCTAGATTCCAGGATCTAGCATCCAGGATCGACTTCGAGCTCTCTTCCGAACTCGGTAATCCGCAAATTAGGCTGCTTTTTTCTTCGCCTTAGCCGGCGTCGTTGTCGCGATGACGCCGGGAAATTGCACGACCTCGGCCGTTTCGCTCTTCCCGTTCAGACCGAACGTGGATTCGTAGGTGAGCTTCTCGTTGGCGATCTCGGTGAGGGCGATATCGGCTTCGCGGAGGCCAGGTGCGTATTCCACGAGCGGGCGGTGACCCTTGGTGAGTTGGCGCACGCGTCGCGACACCATATTGATGAGGATTTGCTGATTAGGCACGATTTTGGAGGCGGCTTTGATGAGATCGTTGTTCATAATGTCTGGAGTGAGAGTCAGCGCTGACGACGGCTAATCCCGACGGGGTCGAGTGCTGTTCCCGGGAAATCGTAGCAGAGAAACCGCAGCTACTCTCGCCCCTAAATCCCCAATCACAAGGTGTTTCTACAAAGCAGGGAGTTCGGGGCAAAGTCGCGACTAGTGGCTCGTTGTTATTAGTCACAATTCGCCCTCTCACCATTCCGCTGCTAAGCCGTGGCAGGCGAAGGCGGTTCCACCCTCCCGCCCACTTTCTCCTTCCTTTTTTCCCTCGGAGTGAGTAAAAGACCCGGCTCCGATGAGATCCTTCAACGCGTTGGCATTCCTCTTTTTTACTTTTCTCGTTCATCCGGTCCAGGCCCAGGTCGCGGCCGATAGCACGCAAAGTTATCCGGCCACAGCGGGCAGCGGAATCTGGAACGACGGGGACAATCGTGGGTTCGGTTTTGGGCCGTGGCAGTTTGTTAGCACCAGCGGTAATGCCGGGATTTTCATCGGCGACTCGATGCAAAACGGCGGTCCGCCCGATCAATCCGGATTTCAATCTCAGGGCATCAACAGCCCCAACGGCCGCTCCTGGGGAGTATTCGCGAATAGCGGTGGCGCCGCCGACGCCGTTCGACCGTTTGCGGCTCCGCTTTCAATCGGCGACACTTTCAGCGCCGACTTTGATAATGGCTTCATCGACAACGGTGGAAGCGAAGGTATTCGCCTCGGCGATAGCGGCACAAGCGCCACGCTGTGGCAACTCCTGTTCACGGGCGGCGAGAACGTCTATCAGGTGTTCGACGGCCGGGGATTTGTGAATACCACTTTGCCGTTCACCGACAATGGAATTCATATCGACTTTACCCTGACCGGAACGACCACGTATTCGGTCACGATTCGCGAAGCCGATGGCCCGGTTGAAACGCTGTCGGGATCAATGGCCAATCCGGGATCAGTCAGTCTTTTCGCCTTCTTCGATCACAACGGTGGCTTCCAGCAGACCAACAACGCCTACGCGAACAATCTCCTCATTGTCCCCGAGCCATCGAGCCTCATGCTCATCGCCGCCACACTCACCATCGTTGCTTTCCGTTTCGCAGTCCGCAAACCGTAGCGCCTGTTCGGCGAACTTAGCGCCCTCTGCGGCAAGAATTATTCTCGCGCGGGAGGTGTCGCCTTCGTTTTCTCTTCTCCCACTTTTTTCTGGTGAGAAATCGCTCCAAGATTGGTTTTCCCGATCAGTACCTTGTCGCGGCTGACCACGGATAATTCGTCCACATTCGCGTCGCGCATCACTTTTTCAGCTTCGCCGACAGTTTGGTCTTCGAAACAATAGGCGCTCTCTTTTTCAACCTGCGGCTCCACTGGGGCAGTCTGCGGGTCGTGACCACAACCACCAACTTTGCGGTTCATTTGATCCTTCGACACGCTCCCGAGCAGTTTCCCGCCCTGATCGGTCACCGGCGACGATTGACCTCCCTGCGCCTTGATTTCGTCCAAGGCCACCTTGACCGATACATCACTGGATACAGCCGTTGCGGGCTCCGCGATTTCCTTTAACTTTTTGTCTTCGATTTTCCCTGCGTCCGTCTTTTTCGATTCCATCGATTCCATGATTTGTCGTTATCACCGATTCACGACAAAGCAATGGCCTGAGTGTAGCAGGGATGCGCTCTGGCCCGGGTTTCATTGAGCGCCTGCAGGCGAAAGCTTTCCGGGTTCGGCGTTGAGTGCTCCATGCTCCGCGCTCTCCCGCTGCCGAGTATTCCACTTGTCCGTATTTCATCTTTGCCTGATTTTCCTTCTCGCCAATGACCACAAAACTTCTCGTCCTGTTCATCGCCTGTCTCGCGGTCGCGTCTACTTTCGCATCGTCCCAGGACCAAAAGACCGGCGGATCCGAAACTGCCCGTCTCGAAGAGATGATTGCCCGTTTCGTCCCCACCGATATCACGGCCGACATTTCAAAACTATCGCCTAACGACCGGCGCGTTCTTGCCAAATTGGTCGAGGCCTCGAAAGTCATTGACGGAATTTTCGTGCGCCAGGTGTGGGCTGGTAACGTTTCCATGCTGCTCGATCTGTCAGGCGATCAGACTCCGGAAGGCCGGGCACGTTTGCATCTCTTCCTCATTAACAAAGGCCCGTGGTCCCGGCTGGATAGCGACAGGCCATTCGTCTTCGGCGCGCCACCGAAACCGACGAACGGCGGGTTCTATCCGGATGGAGAGACAAAAGAAGAGATCGAAAAATGGATCGCCGCACTTCCCCAATCCGAACAAGCCCAGGCCCGGGGCTTTTTCACCGTCATCAAACGCAAGGCCGACGGAGTAGGCTTCCAGATCGTTTCTTACAATCTCGAATATCAGGGCGAACTGCTCGCGGCGGCGAAACGTCTGCGCGAGGCGGCTGAGGTCGCGACCGAACCGACTCTCAAAAAATTTCTCACTGCTCGCGCTGACGCCTTTCTCTCGAACGACTATTACGCCAGCGACGTTGCGTGGATGGAATTGAACGGCGCGATTCAGCCCACCATCGGCCCCTACGAAGTATATGAGGACGGCTGGTTCAATTACAAAGCCGCGTTCGAATCGTTCATCACCGTCCGGGATGAAGCCGAGTCGGCCAAGCTTCAGAAATTCTCCGCGGAATTACAGGACATCGAGAATCATCTCCCGATCGACCCCAAATACCATAACCCGAAGCTTGGCGCGCTCGCGCCGATCGCTGTCGTCAATGAAATCTTCTGTTCCGGCGACAGCAGCCACGGCGTCCAGACCGCGGCCTTTAATTTGCCTAACGACGAGCGCATCACTCGCGAAAAGGGGTCGAAGCGCATCATGCTCAAGAATGTGCAGGACGCGAAGTTCGCCAAAACACTTGTGCCAATTTCGAAGGTCGTCCTCAGCCCGGCCGACCAAAAAGACGTCGCGTTTGATGCCTTTTTTACACAGGTCCTTGTGCACGAACTCCTGCACGGGCTCGGCCCGCACAACATCGTCGTCAACGGACGCGAAACAACCGTGCGCAAAGAGATGAAGGAAGCCGGCAGCGCCTTGGAAGAAGCAAAGGCCGATATTTCCAGCCTGTTCGCCATCCAGCACTTGATCGATAAAGGTGTCATGCCGAAATCGCTCGAGCGGACGCTTTACACGACCTACTTAACCTCCGCCTTCCGCTCGATCCGCTTCGGCATCACCGAAGCCCACGGCAAAGGCCAGGCCATGCAGCTAAATTATCTCGTCGATGCCGGCGCGGTCGCCGTCCGGCCTGACGGCACGTTTACCGTCGTACCCGGGAAGATCAGAGAAGGTGTCACTGGGCTTACCCACGAGATCATGACCATCCAGGCCGAGGGCAGCTACGAGAAAGCGAAAGAAATGCAGGCCCGTCTTGGCGTCATTCGCCCCGAAGTGCAACGTGCGTTGGATAAACTGAAGAATGTGCCCATCGATATCGAGCCACGATTTATCACCGCAGAGCAATTGCTGCGGGAAACAAAGTAACGTGAGGGCTGAGGTAGCATGTTAGATGTGTGATGTCCGCTTCAGCTTTCAGCGTTTCCGTTTTCAAAGGTCTGGGCTCTTCAATTGGACGTTGAACGTTGACGCTTGGTTCGTCTCCCTCCTCCGTCCAATTCCAAGGCCTTACTCCAGCCCCAGCGACTCAACCGTCGGCGCATCGATTGCCCCGGTAATCTCGAGCCCGGCATCCTCCTGATAAGCGGCCAGAGCCGCGCGCGTTGACGGCCCGAGCGAGCCCGTTAATCCGCCAGAATAATAACCCAGCTGCTGCAGCGCACGCTGCACATTATAAATAACCTGGTCCGGCAACAGATTGCCGTAGCAATAAATCGGTCCGTCAGAGTCGTAAGTGCCGTAGGTAGAATCATAACCCCAGGCCGGGAACCAATAACCGGCATCCCAATAATAATAGCCGCTGGTGGCGAACACGATGATAGCGTAATGCGACTTCCACCAGGCGCGGTCGTGTCGTTCATGCCGGTGACGCCGGAGCGCGTCGGTGTAATTGATTGCCGGTTGCCGGGCCGGTTTTCCATTTGACCTGGCTGCCCGCATTCTTGGCGCAAGCGATTGATTTCTGGCATCGCCTCGTTGCCGCCTGGCTGGGTGATACCGAGGTGCAGGCACCGGCGCCGCGACCGCAGTCTGCGCCGGCGTGTTATTGGCCGACCCACCTTGTCCGTTTGCCGCCTGGCACATCATAACTGACAAACAAAACACCGATTGAATCAGCTTTTTCATGCCCACTTTATCCCCGTTTCCCATTCACTCTCTCGCGTCGAACGTTTCTTATCTCTCTGACTGACTCCGCCGTAGGCGGCTGCTCCGTTTTCTACTTTCAATCCTAATTTCTACTTTCACACTCCTACCATCCCAAAAAATTCGTCTTGGCCAGGTCAAGGATTTCATCAGCGCGACCGCTTAAGATCGCTTTGAGCATGTAAAGATTAAATCCCGCCGCCTGCTGTAACGTGATAGACGGCGGAATCGACAGTTCCTGCCGGTTAACGACCACGTCAACGAGCGCCGGACCATTGTGCGCGAAAGCTTCTTTTAGCGCGGGCTCCACGTCAACCGGGTCTTCCACGCGATATCCCCGGATGCCCATCGCTTCGGCCACCTGGGCCAGGTTTGGATTTACCAGATCCGTGCCGTAAGGAAGAACGCCGCCCGCTTTCATCTCCAGTTCGACAAAGGCCAGTGAGCCATTGTTATAAACGACCATCTTGACCGGCAACTTGTGCTGGACGAGCGACAGAAGATCTCCCATCAGCATCGTTAGGCCGCCATCGCCCGAAAGGGTGATTACTTGGCGGCCCGGACAGGCAAGTTGCGCGCCGATGGCCAGGGGCACTGCCGCCGCCATCGAGCCGTGGACCCAGGAACCAAGCAGACGGCGCTTGCCATTCATCGTCAGGTAACGGGCCACCCAGATGCTGGGCGTGCCGACATCTCCGGCAAATATCGCGTCGTCTGCCGCTAACGAGTCCACCATCCTCGTGAGGTATTGCGGGTGAATCGGTTTATGGCCGGGTTTGCCTATCGCCAGATCGTCGAGGGTTTCTCGAGCTTTCCGATAATGCTTAAGACAATCGTCCAGGTGCTTGCGCTCTTCCTTGAATCGCAGCAGCGGCCGGAGTGCGCGCAGCGTTTCTTTCACATCGCCGAGAAGTCCAAGGTTCAGATGTGTCCGCCGACCGAGCTGTTCCGGACGGGTATCCACCTGTGCGATCCACGCCTTCTTCGGATAAAACTGCGTGTAGGGAAAATCGGTTCCCAGCATCAGCAACACATCGCAACTTTCCATCGCTCGATATCCGGAGGAAAAGCCAAGCAACCCAGTCATGCCGACATCAAAAGGATTGTCGTACTCAATGAATTCCTTGCCGCGCAAGGCGTGGACAATTGGCGCCTTGAGCAGTTCCGCCACGGCGATTAATTCCTCATGCGCGCCGGCACAGCCTGCGCCTCCGAGGATCGTAACCTTCTCCGCTTCGTTGAGCGCATTGGCCAGCGTCGTGATCTCTTCATCGGACGGACGAATGGCCGGCTGCGCCCTGCGAAAAACCACGCGCGGTTCGTTTGTCTCAGCTTTCATCACCGCCACGTCGCCGGGTAGGATCACCACAGCGACCGCTCTCTGGCCGATCGCAACCTGCATCGCGATTTCCAGAATTCGCGGCGCCTGCGATGGGTGGGAAATTGTTTCGCAATAACTGCTGCAATCACGGAAAAGCAGCTCGGGCCGCGTTTCCTGAAAATAACTGCTTCCAATCTCCGTGCTCGGCACATGAGCCGCGATGGCTAACACCGGCACGCGGCTGCGAGCACAATCGTACAGGCCGTTGATAAGATGGACGTGCCCCGGACCGCAACTTCCCGCGCACACCGCAAGATTACCGGTCAGATACGCCTGGCCACCAGCGGCAAAAGCGGCGACCTCCTCGTGCCGAACGCCGATCCATTCCATGTCGTCACGTGCACGAATGACATCGGTAACGCCATTGAGCGAATCTCCCACCACACCGAGCACCCGTTTAACGCCCGCGCGTGAAAGCGTTTCCACCAGGAGTTCCGCAACGTTACCCATAAAAGTTCGACATTCTCGTCCAGTGCAGAGCGCACGTCCTCTCTAAAACCGTCGGCGACACTTCTCAACTGTGCAACGCTCAACTCTGACCTCAGTTTCCCCATCTCTTCCACTCGCCCTCAGCATTCCCTCCTCAGGACCGAGCTCGGTACTCTTCCATTGAGCGTTGGACGTTGCGTTTGCTCCGTCTCCGCCCTCCCAGATTCTACGTAGAGTGCGCTACGCACTCTCATTATATAAAAGAGCTAGCTATCTGACCTTCTCGGTCGAAGGGTGAAGATGACAAAGAATAAGCTACTGCTCGTCGCCATACTCGCGGCGAGCGTTATCCTCCCCGCAGCTGTTCGGGCAGATAGAATCCAAGTGCAGATCGGCGACCGCGCGTTCTTCAACCATGGTGAGCGTTACTGGGCCGGCGACTACGAAATGGTTTGGGTCTCAGGCCACTCGTCCGGGCACAATCATCATTGGGTCCACGGCCACTACGTTCGTACCGAACTCCGACGCCACGAGCTCAACCGTCACCGAGACGTTCGCTTTGACGGTGATCGCCACGACGACGCAAGTCGCTAATTAAGCGATAAGATTGATTCGGGCTCCGCGGCTTTCGGCGGCAGCCTGATTTTTCCGGCACTGTGGCAGGGCATCTCGAGACTTTGGGGTTGAGCGCTGCTTTGTCCTCCGGACCGCCGACCTCCCATCCGGCATATCCCCTATAAACGATTCAACTGATAACGGAAGGCTATCGGCCTCCCCCGAGGAATGTTGAATAAATAACCAACCAAAAACGACAAAGGATAAGATGAAGAAATTTATAACAATATTGATCAGCTGTTCTCTGACGCTGGCTGCGAGCGCAATGGCCCAGCAGGACGAGGAGCAACAGAAACCGAAGAAATCGCAGCCGGCGAACGAAGCGCAACCGGCGCCAAAGCCGCACGCCGGCCGCAAGGGGCAGGCCGAGACAAAGGCTCCCGGGCAGGAGAGCGGTGCGCCGAAAGCAGAGGCCACCCCCAAAATGCACGCCGGGGGCAAGGGCAAAGGGAAGCAGCCAGCTGACGCCAACGTCAATGCGAACGCCGACGTCAATGGCAGTCCCAGTGCCGCCGATGTCAACGCCAGGGGCAAAGGTAGGGGAGCGGGCAGAAACAAGCCAGGTAACGCTAACGTCAATGCGAACGCTGACGTCAACGCCAGCCCCGCTGCCGTCGATACCAACGTCAAAGGCAAAGGTAGAGGAGCGCAGGGCAGAAAGGGCCGCAACGCCCCGAACGCTAATGAATCTACGGCCGTAAATAAGGCAGCTGCCAGCCCAAGTCCGGCCAATGCTGGTGTGCAATCCGCGAGTCCGGCCGCAGTGCAGGCAAACGCGCCGGCCGCCCAAGGGGGTGCCAGGGTGAATGCCCAGGCGAAAAAGGTGGATCCTCAGACGGTTCAGACGATTAAGACCGAGCACGCTAACTTTCGCGCTCAACCAAGACCGGACAAGGTCCCAGCGGTAACATTCAATCAGGGCTACCGTATCAGCGGAAGCGATCAGTGGCAGGGCGAGAAGTACGGAGTGTTTCGCTCTTACCACCCTGAAATGCACGACCGGAACTGGTACCACTCACGCTACCCACGCGTTGAGCTGATCGGTGGGGGCTACTACTACTGGAACAACGGCTATTGGTATCCGGCATGGGGTTACGATAATTCCGCGCAATATTACGCCTACGATGGTCCGATCTATGTCGGGCACAGAGCTGAACCGCCGGATCGGGTGATTGCCGACGTGCAAGCGGTCCTGCAGCACGAAGGCTACTATCAGGGGGAAGTGGATGGATTGCTCGGCCCGTTAACGCGCCAGGCCCTCACCGCTTACCAGGCCGATCATGGGCTTTACACCACCGCAGCGATTGATGAGCCGACGCTCTCCTCGCTTGATTTGGGATAAGCCAGAATAACTCACAACGAAAAGCCGCCGGGCGCATGCCTGGCGGCTTTTTCTGTTTTTGGGGTCCTCTTGTTTCGATTCTCGATCAGTTGACGAAAGTACAATCTGCAATCGAAGGAGACGCACGTCTTCTTGGCCTTTAAGCGTGAAGCAGGTAAAAGTTGAAGCGTGAAGGCGGCGATACATCAACCGTCCAATCCCGCGAACTCGCGCTCGATCGATCCAAAACTGCCGTTGATCGATTTGCACCGTCACATCGACGGCAGTGTGCGGCTATCCACCATTGTCGATCTTGCGAAAAAGCACGCCGTGAAATTGCCCGGCGCGACCCTGGCGGAATTGCGACCGCACGTGCAAGTGGTGGAGCGGCAACCCGGCGTGATGGCATTTATCGCCAAGATGCTTTGGATGACGGCTGTGCTCGGAGACACCGATGCGTGCCGGCGTATTTCTCGCGAAAGTGTAGAGGAGGCGCAACGCGAGGGTATCGACTATATCGAGTTGCGTTTCAGCCCCTGGTTCATGGCCGAACCACATCAGCTCGATCTGGACGGGGTGGTGGAAGCAGTGGTCGAAGGCGTGAACGAAGCCGCGCAGGCGACCGGCGTGCGTGTGAACTTGATTGGAATTCTCAGCCGCACTTACGGGGTCGAAATTGCAAAAAAGGAACTCGCTGCTTTGCTGACCCAGCGCGAAGCGATCGTAGCTCTCGATCTGGCGGGCGATGAAGCGAATTTTCCGCCGCGTCTTTTCACGGAGCATTTCCGCCGAGCACGCGACGCGGGCTGGCGCGTAACCATTCACGCGGGCGAGAGCGCCGGGCCGGAAAGTGTGTGGGACGCGGTGCGGTTGCTAGGAGCCGAGCGGATCGGACACGGCGTGCGTGCGATGGAAGATCTTGCTCTGGTCGATCTTCTGGTGAAAAAACGAATTGGCGTGGAAGTTAACCTGACTAGTAACGTGCAGACGAGCACGGTGCCGGATCTGGCGAGTCATCCGTTGCGCGCGATGCTCGATCGCGGATTGCTCGCATCGATCAATACGGACGATCCGGGCGTAAGTGCGATCGACTTGCCCTACGAATTTGAAGTCGCAGCGTCCGCCGCGGGATTGTCACAGAAACAAATCCGGCAGGCGCAACGCAATTCCCTGGAAACGGCCTTCCTCTCGGTCGAGGAGAAGGCTGAGTTATTAAAGAAAAAGAAGTAAACCGGGGATCCCTATTGGGGCGACTCCTGCCGAATTTGCGCAATGCGCGGCATCGTCTAAGCAAGCTCTAGCGTGAATCACCTGCGTAGGCTCGGACTGGCGTCATTCTTTTTTCTTGGGCTCGGTCTGTTGAACGGTGCGGTCCCTCGTTCGGCCATGGTTGTGGCCCCGCAGACAGCCGCTACGGTCGCGTTGATCTGTTACTGCATCGGGCTGATTCTGGCCTTGATCGTATTCATGCAATCCCGGCGCGGCCAGAGTCTCGATGGGTTAACGAAATTTCTCGCGCGCGCTCCGCTCGCCCTGGTCACGATCGGCGTGCTCATCCTTTTCCTTCGCGCGATGACCGGGTGGTAAGGAGGCGAAGCACCGAAATCCCGGGAAGAGCTGACTACGAGAGTCGAAAGTGCAGGAAACTTGACTGGTTAAACTAGTCAAGTTTCTGAACGCGCGACAGCCTGAAGTCCAGCAGCCGGAACTTCAGGGATGGCTGGCAGATACTGCGACAAGTTTTTTTTTGTCTGAGCACTCACTTTGACTATGCGGGAGCTGAAGGGTCCGGGAGGGCGCTGAATGCTTGTCCCGCTGCGCGGCGGCTGATACACCGAAGAGATGGGGCGGCAATGGTTGCATGCAAAGCGCGAGGTGGCCGGCCTGAAAAAAGGCCAGGTCGTTGGAAAATTGGTCAAGGAGATCATGGTGGCGGCCAAAATGGGAGGAGCCGACTCGACCGGTAACGCGCGGCTTTCGGCCGCTCTCGATAAAGCGCGTAGGGCAAGCGTGTCGCGCGATGTAATCGAGCGCGCGATCAAGAAAGGAGCGGGCGTCGGCGATGAAAAACTGGTGTTGGAGCACGTTGTTTTCGAAGGCTACGGGCCCCACAAAGTGCCGGTGATAGTCGAGATTTTGACCGATAACAACAATCGCACGGCTCCTGAAATCCGGGTCCTCTTTAAGAAAAACGGACAGTTAGGTGCGCCCGGGAGCAACAAGTTCCTGTTCGATCATGTCGGCCTGGTGGAAGCGTTTCATGCCGGCACCGGCGCGGACATCGAAGCCGCCGGGATCGAAGCGAACGCACAGAATGTGGTCCCGCTTAGTCATGTGGAGAACGACGATATTCCAGCAGAAGGGACGGGCGCTCGATTCATAACCGAGCGCACCGACCTGCATGCCGTCTCGCAATGGTTGAAAGAAAACGGCTGGACGATCGTGACGAGTGAGCTGGGATATCTCGCGAAAAGTGTTCCCGACTTAACGAATGAGCAGCGTATGGAAGTGGGTGAGTTTCTGCAGACCCTGGAGGATCACGATGACGTACATCGGGTGTGGGCGGCGATGAAGTAACGCTTTTGAATAACTGTTACACGAAACGCACTCTTGAAAACTTGAACTGCTTTATCAGTTAAGTTTTGAAGATGGCGGTTTCAAGGTTAGTTGGCTGAGGTTGAATCGAGCGCGCGCACTTCTTTCGTGGCGATGTCGAGATCGGCATTGCCCGGCAGCAGGCGATGCACCCGGTCGAGCCGCATGAGCACATCGCCGGTGAGCCGGTCGAGCTTTTCGTGCAGATGCGCAATCTCGAGTTCGGCTTTCAAGTTGATGTCGTACTCGATGTCGGCGTGCACTCGATCCTTCGCGGCCTGCCGGTTCTGGCTCAGCAAAACGAATACGGAAAGAAAGATGGCTTCAAGGGAAACCGCCAGCGTGAGGAAACCGAACGGATAAGGATCGAACTGCGGGACGCCGGGCACGTGCGCCCAGTTCACGACCAGCCAAAAAGCAAAAACGCCGACGTGGACGAGGAGAAAGGGAATGCTCCCGGCAAATTCGGCAATCCAATCGGCCGTTTTTTGCACAATGGTGCGTTTGTCCTCGATCTCTTCGTTCACGTTACGCGTGGCGGTGTGACGGAGCCGTTCCACGGTCAGGCGATGCCGGCGGCCAATCGCTGCCAGCAAATCCATCGCGGCGGTTGGACGGA
The DNA here is from genome assembly GCA_041167085.1 of Verrucomicrobiota bacterium. Taxonomy (GTDB): domain Bacteria; phylum Verrucomicrobiota; class Verrucomicrobiia; order Chthoniobacterales; family UBA10450; genus DATFCK01. The sequence goes on along the minus strand of JBEEGV010000030.1, from coordinate 81,902 downwards.
GCTGAAGAAATTTTTCGAGATCGGTGCGGTCGAGCCGAAAGGCCTGGGTTGCCTGAGTTGCGACGACAGAGGCGCTGCGCGTGCCGTTATCGAGCATGGAGAGTTCACCGAAGAAGTCGCCCCGCGTGGCCACCTCCAAGACGACGCGCTCACCGGTATCGTTCTTGAAAAACACTTCCACCTCACCAGAGCCGACGACATAGATGGCGTCGCCCGGCTCACCGTAACTGAAGACGGTCTCTCCGACGGCGAAGCTGACGACTTCGAGCCGCGCGGCAAGTTCCGAGCGCTCATGGTCATCGAGCAAATGGAACAGGGGAACTTCTTTCAGGAGATCGGCTTCGGGACGCATAGTGGGACTAAGGGTGATTAGGTAAAGAAGTGTGCCCGGACGCACTAAATGTAAAGCGGCGTGAGAAGCGAAGAGTGGCTGGTGGGCCTCGACACGGCCGGGGCCGGTGTGGGAAGCAGTGAAGAATGCTGAGATCCCTACTCTTTTGTGTTCCTAAACTTGACTGGTTTAACCAGTCAAGTTTCTCACGCGACATGAGGGCAGATCGAACAAGCTGGAGTGGTTAGTGAAATCGCCGATGATACGGACAGTGATACGACGACCGCGAAAGAGACGTCGGCTGAGACCGGTCGAACAGAGGCAATTTCATCACAGCGTCTATGTGATTTTGCTTTCGGACCAAGTGTTAAAGGAATCGTCGATTCGGCGGCTAAATCCGAAACGTGACTCCGCCAAACCGTGCGTTTACGTCGGCATGACCGGGCTGCCGGTCGATCATCGATTTGAAAATCACAAGAACGGGTACAAGGCGGCACGTCTTGCCAGGAAATATGGTGTCCGGTTGATGCCGGAGTTATACGCGCATCTCAACCCGATGCCATTCGAAGCCGCGGCGCAGATGGAAAAAGATCTTGCGGAAGATTTGCGTAACGACGGGTACACCGTGGCCGGTGGGACCTAGACGTTTCAAACGCGACGATGATGTGGGGGCGATTGTTGTGCAGGGACCGCGAACCGGCGGTCTGATCTTTTGGAGGCGATAGATCCGCTTGTTTAAGACCGTTAGCTCTTGACGTTCAATAACTGAGCCGGATACCGTTTGCCACATAAACACGCGGGTCGAAGCGCACTGCCTTCGACGTGGCTCGCCCTGTAAAGGGGTCGTGGTTCAAGACGAGCTTCTTCCCAACTCAAACTTAGAAAGAAGTTCGTTATGAAATTACTTAAGCCACTTTTGGCGCTCACCCTTGTCGCTTTTGCGGTGGTGCCCTGCGCACGCGCACAGGATTCTTCCGCTGACGCGATTAAGACAAAGCTCAAACAAATGGAAGACTCCTGGGAAAAGAGCTTGATGGACAAGGATCACGGAGTCGCAGCCGTAGGACCCATGGTGGCCGATGATTTCGCCGGCATTAATTCCAAAGGGAAACGCGTAGACAAATCCCAACTGCTCGCAGAAATAAAGAAAGAAACCGATACCTTAAGCGCCTCGGTGAACGACGGCATGGAGGTCCACGTCTACGGACCGAACCTGGCGACTGTCAGCGGCTTCTCGACGGAAAAAGGAAAGGATAAAGACGGCAAAACATTTAGCCGCAGCTATGCCTGGGTGGATACTTGGATGGACCGTAACGGAAATTGGGAGTGCATCGCCGAATCCGTCGCGCAGCTACCCGCGAAGAAGTAATCGCGCGCACTCTCCTTTCAACTGCACGTGACGGTGGGAGGACGACACGATCGCTTTCCGCGCAACGTGGATCGGTCGCAAAGATCCTGTGAACTTGACTGGTTAAACCAGTCAAGTTTACGGGAAGGACTCGAAGATCTCGGGGCCCCCGTTCCAGTTGAGGAATTTCTTGCGAGCCGCGGGTTATTTCGTCTGATGGGACAATGTTTTTTGCCGGCACGCAGCGAAACAGCTTGGAACCGGCGGAGGAAGGGTGAGGTTAAGGTCTTATGGGAAACAGCCAAGGCAGAGATAATGTCAGAAAACGCGCCTCGCGCCGAAGAAAAACGGAACGCCTCGCTCTCGCGAAGAAGAACAAGAAGGCGACGAAGTAGGCGGGCTACAAAGGTTAAAAAGTTAAGAGGTTGCAAGGCAATGGCGTTGAAAGCAATTGGCGTGAAGGTACGCTGCGCTTGATAGCCGGTGATTAGGGAAGCGCAGTACAACAGGAGGAGGTAACGTGACCCGTCGAAGATTTGTTGGTGCGAGTATGGTGAGCGGGGCTGCGATTGTGGCCGGGGGATCTCGCGCTCTTTTCGCGGCTGCGTCATCTTCGGCACCGGGCGCGGCCATGAATCCCGTTTGGAAATTGGGCGGCGATCTTTCAGTTAACCGGCTCGGTTTCGGCGCGATGCGGATCACCGGAGACGGTGTTTGGGGTTGGCCGCCGGACCGGGAGAACGCGCTCAAAGTTTTGCGGCGCGCCGTTGAACTCGAAGTGAACTTGATCGATACGGCCGACGCTTACGGACCGGAAGTGAGCGAACTGCTAATCGCTGAGGCGCTTCATCCTTATCCGAAAGGATTGGTTATTGCGACAAAAGGCGGCCTTACTCGACCCGGACCGGGCGAATGGGTGCCCAATGGTCGCCCGGAATACCTCAAACAATGCGTCGACAATAGTTTGAAACGACTTCGGCTCGGACGCATCGATTTGTATCAGTTGCACCGCATCGATCCGCACGTACCGGCGGAGGAATCGCTCGGTGCTTTGAAAGAAATGCGGGATTCGGGGAAGATTCGACACGTCGGATTGTCGGAAGTTTCGCCCGACCAGATCGAGCAAGCGCGTAAGATTCTTCCGATTGTCAGCGTGCAGAATCAGTACAATATCGGAAATCGCAGATGGGAGAAAACGCTGGTCTATTGCGAGAAGAAACACATTGCGTTTATGCCGTGGTCGCCGATCGGTGGAACCGGAGGGTTACAGTCTGAAGGCGGACTGGAGGCGGCCGCGAAAGCTCGCGGAATCAGCGTTTACCAACTTGCTCTTGCCTGGCTTCTCCGGCGATCGGCGGTAATGCTGCCAATTCCAGGAACGTCCTCCGTCGCGCACCTGGAAGAGAATATGGCTGCGGCAAAGGTGAAATTAACCCCCGCGGAATGGAAAGAGATCGAGAAGGTGGCAGGGTGAGCGGTTGAGGGTAGCGGCCGCTCGCGGCCAGGATCAGTTATTCGTTAGGCCGGCGAATAGGGCGGCGTAGATTTCGATTCCGTCCCACAGATTTTGCAGGCGGAGGTTTTCGTCGGCTGCGTGCTGGTTGTCGTCGTGATTCGCAATGGGAAGACCGATCACCGGTGTTTCGTTCGGCTGCTGGAAAAGGAACATGGGAATACTTCCGCCGACGGTGGGAAGTCGCACCGGTTCGTGTCCAGCGGCGATCATGATCGTCGCGATTTCCTTGGAAAACGGAAGGTCAAGGGCAGTGCGCGCCGGCGGATACCCCGCGCCCCAGCTCACCCGCGCGATCTTTGGATGCGAAAGCCGTGTCGCGACATCCGGCGGCCCGCGAACGATCGTGTAACCTTGTGCTGCAATGTGATGTTCGACCAGGGTCTTGACCGATTCCGGCGTCTCGTTCGGCACCAGCCGGAAATCAATGGAGGCGCTGGCTTCGGTCTGGATGGTATTGGAAGCCTCCGTGCCGACGTGCCCTGATTGAATTCCGCGCACGTTCAGCGCGGGAAGCATGAGGAGTTCGTTGAGGGGTTTGCCTTTTCCTTCCGTAGCGTCAATTGCGAATTCACGCCGAAGATCGGTCTCCACATTTGGAATCTTCGCGATTGCTTCGTGCTCGGCCGCTGTGGCTGGCTTCACATCGGAGTAGAAGTCTTTGATCAGAATGCGGCCGGACTCGTCACGCATCGAATCGAGCAGGTGCGATAAACGAACGATTGGATTCGGAGCCCAGTTCCCGTAATGACCGTCGTGCAGTCCTTTTATAGGTCCGTAGAGCGTCAGCTCGACCTCGGCTATGCCGCGGGCGCCGAAGGACAATTCCGCGCGTCGGCTTTGATGGACTGGCCCATCGCAAAGGACCCAGGCATCCGGACGCAATTCCTTGGGATATTTTTCGAGAAACTGGGCAAGGTGCGGTGAACCAGCCTCTTCTTCTCCCTCGAAAACCAGGCGAAGATTGACGGCCGGTTGAAAATGGTTCGCTCGCAGGGCATCGAAGGCCGCGAGCATCGCGATAATTGCTGCTTTGTCGTCGCCGGAAGAGCGCGCATAAAGACGCCACTCCGGATCGGTAGTCCTGGAGTTGCGCCAGTCGACGTCTTTTCCGGCGGGATCGCGCATGACCGGCTTCCACGGATCGGTCTTCCAGCGAGAAGCATCAACGGGCTGACCGTCGTAGTGCGCATAAAAAGCAATGGTGCGTTTCGCGCCGGGCGCGAGAAAATCCTCCACGACGATTGGCGGGGCGCCGTCGAGCGTCAGTAAACGGCTCGTCAGGCCACGTTTATCGCACAGGGTGCGAATGGCAGAGGCGTTTCGCTCGATGTTGGGCGTATCACTAGCCAGGTTTGGGATGGCAAGAAGATCAGAAAACTCTGTCAGAATATCGCGCTCGTGTTCGGCCCTCCAGTTGCGCGTTTCTTTGGCGATATTGGCGGAATCCGCAGCGACGAGCAATTGCCCGGGCAAAAGTGCGAAGATGACAAGCAACCGGGATGTTCTCATGATTATTTCAACTCCGCGGTCGCGCCGCTGATTTTCTTCCATGGTTCGGCACGGCCGCCGAGATGCTTCGACAAGAATTCTTCGACGCGGCCATAAAAATCGAGCTCATTCTCCGGGCGATAGAAACCGTGCCCTTCGTCCGGGTAAACGACATAAGTCACTTCCCGCTTCGCTTTCCGCAAGGCTTCCACCATCGTATCGGTATTCGCGATTGTTACCCTCGGATCGTTTTTCCCCTGGCCGATCAGGAGGGGGGCGCGAATCGTATCGATGTGATAAAGCGGTGAAATCTTTCGGTTCCACTCGGCATCGTGCTCGGCATCCCCGGCCCGGCGCCGCCAGCGCATCAGAATGTTAGACCAGTAGCTCGGAAAGGAACTAATCAGGGTGGCAATATCGCCGGGACCGACCCCGTCGACGCCACAGGCAAAAAGATCGGGTCGCATTTCCAGCGCGCGCAAAGTAGCAAAGCCGCCGCCGGACCAACCCATTGATCCGACCCGTTTCCGATCTGCGACTCCCTGATCGATCGTCCACTGCACCGCATCGTAAAGATCTTCCTGCGTGCCAAGGCCCCACTGGTGTGTTCCGGCGTTGAGGAAATCGATTCCGAATCCGGTGGAACCGCGGTAGTTCACTTGGAGAACGGCGTAGCCACGGTTGGCCAGAAACTGCACTTCCTGCTCATAAAGGGCATGGTCGCGGAACCAGGGGCCGCCATGGACAAGAAGAACCAGCGGTAGATTTTTCGCAGCGATTCCTGGTGGAGTGGTTAGGTAGCTGACAAGTGGCAAGCCGTCGCGGGCTTTGATCACGACGGACTTTTTAGCGGCTAATTTAAACCGGGTCAGGGCCGAATTTTCTTCGAATAACCGCGTGACCTCTCTGGTTGCGCGGTTGAATGAATAATAAGATGCCGGCGCATCGCTTCGGTGCGCCGCCACAATCCAATTCCGATCGCCGCGATCCCGGCCGATCAACTCGATAAAACCAGGAGCGTTACGCCTGATGACTTCAAAATCACCCTGTAATTTTGAATCAAGAAAAACCCAGCGCGCGGTGTCGTATTCGAATTTAACCGCTTCGAGCACGTGAGTGATCGGATTAACAATCACGGCTGGTTCATCCGCGATATCGACATCCGTGGAGGCGACATCGCACTGTGGATCCTGGGCGACGACCGAAAGTGTCTTGCCGCTCTGCAAATCGACGCGGACAAGACGCCCCTTGTCAGAATCGAGTGCGGAACGGATGACGATGCTTTTTCCATCCGGATCGAAGCCGGCAACGAGCGAACCGCCCATCACTTGTCCGGGGAAGAGCGCTCGCTCGAACGTCATTACGACTAGATCGCGCCACGGTTGATCAACACCGTCGCGCACGCGCACAATCGAGTTGCCACTTTTGCCATCGAAAGCGGTCGCGGCACGGATCACAAAATCGTTATCCGTCGCCCAGGTCAGGACGTCGCCTGGATTGACCGCCTCAAGGGTGATCGCCCCAGTGGTCAAATCGACCCGGTACATGTCGAACGCGTTGCGATCGCGCAGGTTGAGAGCGACGAGGACGAAGTTTGGGTGCTGCAAATTCGACAAAACGTTTTGCGCGCGCACGCCCCGAAACGGCGTCAGATCGCGCACGTTGCTCGAAGTGAGATCCGCCGAAAAAAGATGATCGATTTCGTCGCCCCCGTTGTCCTGGAGATAGAGAATGTGTTTACCATCGCCGGCCCAGGTGTACCACAAGATCGGGCGATGAGATTCATTGGTGACGACGTGGGGGTTCGCACCGTCGATGGAGGCGATCCAAACATTGAGGACGGCATTTTTGTCTCCGGTCAGCCATGAAATTTGTGAACCGTCCGGGGAGATCTGCGGATTGAGGCGCTCCGGATTCCCAAAAAGGATCTCACGTGGAATGAGTGGTGGCAGCTTCCCGGCCTGAGTGACCGGACGAAGGCCAAGGAGAGCGAGACAAAGCAGTATCGGAAATTTCGTTCGATTCATCAGGTCCCTCAGTAGTAGGAATCGACTAAACTTTTCCGTAAAGGTCAAATGCCAGAACCCAGACGGCCGTCCCCGTCCGCGCAAACGCAACGCGAAAATAGTCAGGTCTCCCCCGGCGTGTGGAATTGCCGGACTTACTCGTTCGCTTCTTCGGTCAGATCGATCGTGTCCCCGGTTTTCGCGACTTCGACAACGAGCTTTGAGTATTCCCAATGCCCACCTGATTTTTTCGCGACAGCGTAAATTTTGCCGTCGCCTTGTGGCCCGTGGATCGGAATGGTCAGGTCGCTCTCACCTGAGCCTCCGCTGACATTTGTATTTCCCGAAACCATCCAGCCTTCGGTGATGGGCGAACCGAGTGCCTCGACGACACGGGGATCCGCCTTGGCGTGTGCGACCGCGATCTTGTACGCGTCAGAAGATTTGATTACGCCAAAGACGACGACAACAATGCAGGCGATCAATCCCACACCAAGTGCGATAAAACTCAGGCAACCGGCGGGAACGAACCATTTCCAATTACGTCGCCACCAACCTGGATGTGGCGGAGGGGCCATTGGGGGAGGAGGCGGGGGAGGTGTGGCGGTAGGTTCCATTAATTAGAAGTTCGTGGCAGGCTTTGCGCGTGTTGTCGAAATAAATCCGGCGCAAATGCAGACTTCGTAATGCGGAATGGAGGAACATCGACTTCGCAGGCAGCGTGGAGATACGCTTAACACCCAATATTAACACGGTCGCACACGTTGCCGCGGCGTGTCCCCAGAGCTCGACAGCGTTAAGTGCCGACCGGGCTACATGTGATGCGGCTTCTTTTTGGCGTCGAACTTTATGGAAGACGAATTCCCGTGGGTGGGAATTGTTGTTCCCTGAATATTCGTCGAAGGCGCGGTGTTCGGGAAGGTTGGAGGATTGTGCGCGCGGACCTGGGTCACTGCTTCGAAGCCGGAGGCGAGCTTGATCAAAGTAGGTTCGCTGAACGCGCTGCCGAAAAAGCTGATGCCGAGCGGCATGCCGTGCACTATTCCGGCAGGGACCTGCACGATGGGGTAGCCGGGACCAGCAGCCAAGCCCGAGGTTCCGTAGATGAAATGGTCGCCGTAGATCAGATCGGTCGACCACGCAGGGTTATCCGTGGCTGTCACCACGGCGTCTAAATTGAACTGGCTGATGGCGGCGTCGACTCCGTTGACGCCGGCATTATGATCGATCATGAGCGCCTGGTTGTAGGTAAGGCCAAAGTTCGGATCGATGAAGTCAGGATCGGGATTGACCGTTTGCGCGAGATCGAAGATGTCCTGGTTAAAGAACGGCATCTCGACGTCGGCATGCGCATTGTTGAAATCGATCGCGGTTTGCAGTGTTCCGCCCGCCACCGGCACGCCAACGCGAGTGGCAAAGTAATTCGCGACATCGAATTTAAAGTCGTAAAGGAGGATGAAAAATTCTCCATCGGCCGAGGGAAAAGTGAAGCCGGCGGCATCAAGGTCGATGACGGTGGCACCGGCCGCAGTGAGCGCATTCACCGCCGCCTCAAACGCGTCGAGCACCGACTGCGGTGTTGGGAGGTTCGGGTCGAACCCATTCAGGCCGGCACGAGTTAAACCGAGTCGGGCGCCATTAAGGCCGTTGGGGTCGAGGAACTGGGTGTAGTCAGTGGGAATATTTGTGGGGCGAGTCTTGCCCGTTCCCTGCCAGCCGAGCGGGACGCCGCCGGTGGCTGCGTCGCGTCCATCAAAGGTGCGACTTTGGATAACGCCCAAAGCGGTTGCCGCGTCGGCCACAGTTCGCCCGTGAGGGCCGATAGTATCCTGGGTATGCGAAATCGGCACTACCCCGGCGCGACTGACCAACCCTACTGTCGGTTTGATCGCGGCGACCCCATTCGCATTCCCGGGACAGACTATACTGCCATCGGTCTCGCTGCCTAACGAAACCGCAGTGAAGTTCGCGGAAGTGGCTGCGCCGGAGCCGGCGCTCGAGCCGCACGGGTTGCGGTTAAGGCCATAGGGGTTGTTTGTTTGTCCACCACGGCCCGACCAGCCGCTGATCGATTCAAAAGAGCGAAAGTTCGCCCATTCCGACAAATTGGTCTTGCCGAGAATGACCGCACCACCCGCGCGCAGTTTCGCGGCCACAGTGGAATCCTGTTTTGCCGGCTGGCCGACGAGGGCGAACGAACCGGCGCTGGTCTGCATTTTGTCACCGGTATCGATGTTATCCTTAAGCAGCACGGGGATGCCGTGCAATGGCCCAAGCACGGCGCCCTGCTTGCGCAGTCTGTCTGCGTTATCGGCCATGGCTAACGCGTCCGGGTTTAGCTCGATGATCGAATTTACCCCGGGACCGTTCTGATCGAGGGCGATGATGCGGGCCATATATTCCTCTGTCAGGCTCCTCGAGGTGAGCTTTCCTGAAGCCATTTCCGCCTGGAGCTGCGCAATGGTGGCTTCGTTATGCTGGGTCGGAACGTTGTTGCCCTTCCCGTTCCCTTTGCTGTTGCCGTTGTTTTGCGGCGCAACGTTACCCTTGCCGCCGTTGTGCTGGGCCGGAAGAGGTAACGTCAGGACTGCGATGGTTAGTAAAAGAAGAATTTTTTTCATAATGAGGCCTCCTGAAGAAGAGAAGATATTTTTTTATCAAACCAGGGTCAACTGGGCAAACAATTTCGGGTCGCGGATCCGACTTCGCCAAGCTACGGCGCGAATGAATATGGAGCGTTGAATAAGAGAGGGAAAACCGCTCCTAAGGCACTAGACACGGGAGGTTTGGGAACCCTCACCTTAGTCTTCTTCCCAGAGGGAGAAGAAAGGGAGATACTGAACGGCGAGCAACCGACGCCGAGCAAGGCACGGAGTGTGGGCGACACCTAACAAGCAGTTCGACAATCGGATAGGTGGGATGAACATTGCCGGCATGCGAAAGAGAAATCATGAGGGTCCGACGCGCTCGAGGTTACTGGTTCTGGTAGACGAATCGAATATCGGGAGTTCGGTGAGAACGGCTGGCCGCGGTCTGGATTGGCTCAAGCTGCGCGATTTTCTTGCCGGACCAGCCACCGGACGCGAGCTTATCGAGATGGTGGTTTATGCAGGATTACCGCCGGCCATGCCGATCTGGCAGGAAGAACGCGACAAGAAGAACAAGTTTGTGCAGTGGCTGCGTTCCAACGGGTTCCTGGTGGTGACGAAAGATGGCTCGCCCGCCGAAGAAGGCCATTACAAGGCCAACGTCGATGTCATGATGGCGATCGATGCCCTTGAGCTTTCGGTCGAAATGCGACCGGACGTCGTCATCCTCGTCACGGGTGACGCTGATTTTGCTTACCTCGTGATTAAACTGAGACGTCGCGGCGTGCGGGTGGAAGTGGCGTCAGCGGCACAAAATCTCGGCAGCATCTTGAAGGCAGCCGCGAACGACGTGATCGATCTCGCGACGTTATTCAGAACATTCGAATTAATGAACGTGCACGATACGCCGGCTCCGCCGCAACAGCGCCAGCAGCAGAGCCGGAGAACCCGGCCTCATCGTCCGGCGCAATTTCGCCCTACATAATTGCGGGGTGCGGAAACGCGGAGCGCTCAACCCCGAAGCTTTTCGGGGCCGTCCTGCGGCAGGCGCTCAACGCGGGAATGCAAGAACGCTGAGCTGATCGACAAAAAAAGCTCGCTCCGATTTTGAGGCCGGAACGAGCTTTAAAGGGGGAAATCCTTTTAGTCCTGAGTTACAATCACTTTATCGACGACCATGTCATCGCCGTTCTTGAGATAGTGAACGCGAACCTTTGAATCTTTTCTAATTTTTGAAGCTTCGATCACGCGCCCGTCGGCCGTGACATAGGTGACTGACTTGCCGAACTTATAACGAACGGGTTCAGCAGTCTCTGTTTTCAGTATCAAGGCACTGCCGGGTGTAAATTCGGTAATGGTGCCAGTGCTTTCCGTGGTGGTGGTACTGGATTGCGTTGTCCCAGCCGGGTCGGTTGCGACCGTGGTGGATGTGCTGGATGTCTGCCCAAGCGCCAGTGACGCGCTCAATGCGGTGGCGAATATTGCGCCAATAAATAACTTCATCATAAACGAACTTTCTAATTTGCTAACTCTCTGCAGAGATCACAGCCAAGATCGCTAATTCACGCCGACGAATTCGGCGAACCAGGAGATAGAAGATGCGGCAGTTAACTTGTAATCGTATCTCGGGAGAGTTCAGCCTTATCTAACTGCGACGTTCTTAACTAAAAGCAAAGCGAGGGGGGGTGCGGTGTCGTAGGTGCTACCGGAACCTGTTGGCGGTGATGCGAGCAACGTTCGCCGCGCGCGGGACGGCGCAGGCGAGCAGCGCATTCGTCGTATCCTCCACGCTCAAGATGTGTTTAAGCACGACAGAATAAATGGCCTGCGCTACCTCGGCGTCCCGAAGGATTTCGTGAAATTGGCGAGCGTGCATGGATTATTGTTAAAAGAAGACTCAGCGACCGTTGTCAGTGTGCCGCCAACGGACGATGATGGTTTCGTCGTTCATTGTTCGCCGTGAATCCGGCTTCTTCCTCGCGCCGGCAAGGCGAAAACGTCGAAAGAATGCACTCTGCCGTTGGGCAAGCTTGGTAGAGACGAGGAAAAGCGCGCTGTTTTGGGTAATTGTTAATTCCATAGAGTGACACTGTCTTTCATTGGGTCGGGCGGCGGGGTGAAATGGTGATAAAGATAGTCCGGTCGTGTCCTGAGGTGCAGAGAGAAGGGCCGCAGCTAGCGGTCGATGGGCACTGCGAAAAGTGAACCGTTCAATATACCGCACAACCGCCGGGCGCCTAATGGTATTCTCGAGGCTCTCTTGGAATGAAAGACGAGAGATCGGCTTGTGCGCGAAGAGACGGACGCCTCGGAGAGGCATCCCTACCTGTGCACGCAAAGGTAGGGACATCTCTCCGAGATGTCCGTGGGGTTGAAAACTGAAAACCGACCGTTCGCACTGTGCGGAACGAACTCGATTACTGTTGCCGGGTGTTCTGCGAGTGCGCTAAAATGATCGTTACTTGTTTGTGATGATTTCTCAAAAACTGAGCATTCGTGCCTTTGTTGCCCTGACGGCTGTCCTGGCTCTCGCGCACGGCGCTTATGCGGACGGCTCTTATCAGAAGACCAAAGACGGCAAGAATCTCGTATGGAACAATAACCCCGGTCCCGAAGACGCTGCGAAGTGGACAGGACACCGGGATGAAGATGGTTACGCAACCGGACACGGTACGCTGGTTTGGTACCGAGTTGAGCGAGCGATGCGCATCGGATCCAACCTACCTATTCCAAAGTACACTCTCGTGAGTCGGTATTCCGGCAATATGGTGAAAGGAAAATTTGGCGGTTCCGTGGTTGGCATTGATCCCCGTGGAAACGTGTACCATTCGACGTTTGCCGACGGCGCGAGGCGCAGTAAATGGGCTGCCGGGGGTGCGCCCGCGATTGAGGAACCGCGCGAACGAGCGAGCCACCGGAAAGAAGCAGTTGTGGAACAGGCAGAAAACTCGGAGCGTCCCGCGCCAAACCTGGAAAGCATTCATGAGGCGGCAGTTCAACGGCCCGAAGTTGAGCCTCCGGCGGAAGGACCTCCAGTGATCGCAAAGCAGGATGCTCCAAAGATCTCCAAAGGCGCGAAGATAGAAGGCCCCAACCTGGAGAGTGATTCGGTGAGGTCGTTGGCGATGCCGCCCTCTTCATTACGGACCGGTGCCGGTGACAATGTCTCGACGGAGGCGTCGAAGCCAGCGACGTCGGCATCAAAGGCCACTCCCCCTCAGCTCAATAAACCGGAAGTGATCGCTCTGGCTGACGCAGAAGCGCACACGCAAGGCTACGATCTGAGCGAGTATCAGGGGCGCCAGGTGAAATACGCCGCAGCGGAGGATAGATGGGCGGTTGTTTATAACCAGAAGTCTGAGGATGGAGCGGCCAAACCGGGGAAGCACTTCAGCGTTACGGTAGAGGATAAGACGAAGAAAACCGCGATCGTTCCGGGAGAATAAGCGCGGATTCTGACGTCTCAGGGATGTCTGGCCCTCATCTTGGTCTTCACCCAAGGGTGGAAGAGAGGGAGAGACCTGAACATCGGATGTCGAGCTCTCGGCCGAAGGACGGTGGTTCGTGTGTAGGAGACCCCTTAAATCTGCCCCTCTATATATAGAGGGTGGCTGCCCTGGGGTTTAAGGCCCCGCTCTTAGCTGGCCAGGAGAGGAAGCGGGACGAGACGAGCTCGTCCCTCCCGGCTGATCCGGCAGAGTCCGGCGGTCGCCGTCGCGCCGTGTGATACGGTCGCGGTCGAGGCGTTCGAGCAATGGAACGATGATGCGGCGGGAGGTTTGCAGGGCTTGTCGAAGCTCACTTGCCGTGGCCGCACCATCCTGCGCGATGGCAGACACGATAATCTCTTTGGCGCGAGCGAATGCTTCTGCCGAAAGCACTAAATCGGCGGCTATCTCGACGACCAGGCCTTGTTCCATTAAGTAGCGCAGAACCTGTCCCGTCTTCAGGTCCGGCGCGATTTGTTTTCGGGCCGGCGGCTCGAACGGCTTTTGCGACAGCGTAGTGAGGATTTGTTTTGCGATTGCGTCCAAATGCGGTGGCAAAGCAGGGCTATGTGACCCACGCGCAATAATTGATCCTTTGCGCGCGAATCCGTCCGAACAGAGATCTGCGATGAGAGCTTCGAAGAGGCCGGGCGCGAGATTGCGCAATGCGGCTCGAAGCTCGTTCAGATCAATGCCGGCGCGTTCCGTGTTCTTCTTATGTGCTTCATCGATAACGCCGATCGCACGGGTCTTTAAAGCCGCCCACGATTGCGCGTCGCACGCGATTTCACCGTGCACGACAATCTGGCGGCGGCTTTGGAGCCGCGCAGCGGCAGCGAGTATCTCTTTTGTGCTGAAATGGGACTGACGCAGCAAGGTGTCCAGATGAGCCGGTCCTCGTCGGGCAATCTCTGAGGCGAGGACAATATCGACGTCACCGGGAGCGGCAGTTCGAGCAAGTAGCAGCCTGCGTTGCTCGAAGCTGCGAAAGGATTCGCGCTGCCCCATGGGATCAAGCACGATTCCGCCTGCGATCGTGTGTTGCTCCGATCGATCGCGCAACACAAAACGATCGGCCAGAAATGCGACGACTGGAGCAGCGAGCCGCAATTGCGCGATGGTGCGCTTTCCAATTTCGAGTGCTTCTTCTTCAAGCAGGACGACGGTGGCAGCAATACGGGCCGTTCCGTAATGGACGTGAACGGACGCGCCGCTCTTGAGCGGCCGAGCCGCTGACTCATGTTCGGTCAAGCGCGCCGATCTTTGCAGGAGGACGTCGATGATTGCGGAGGATTCGCACTCGCTTCCCGTCACCATGTTGCCGCGGTGGATCGCTTTGTCAGAAGTCGTTTTTGGCAGATCGCTCAGGCCAACCGCGGTGCGCATACCCGGCTCAGAACAATGAAGCGTCGAGTGATGGCTCTGAATCGATCGGACGCGTGTCTTGAAGTTATCCGGTTGAATGTAGACCGTCTGTCCAATGGCTAATGTTCCTCCGGATAAGCTACCGGTCACGACCGTCCCAGTTCCGGCAACACTGAATGCGCGATCGACGAAGAGGCGTGGCTTTTGTACATCGCGCTGGGGGTTGCGTTTTGCGAGTGTCGAAGCAATCGCTGTTCTGAGCTCGTCGATCCCGGTTCCGCGACGCGCGGAGACCGGAATAATGGCCGCGTTGGCGAAGACGCTACCCTGCAGGCGTTGCGTGATTTGGGCGATGGCTCCGTCCACATTGCCCAGGTCGCTCTTATTGAGGGCGACGACCATCGCATCGACGCCGAGATACTCCAGGATTTGCAAATGTTCTTCTGTCTGCGGCATCCATCCGTCGTCCGCAGCCACAACGAGAAGGGCGGCGTCGATCGAGCCAACGCCGGCGATCATGTTGCGGACGAAATCTTCGTGGCCGGGAACGTCGATGATGCTGACAGACAAGGCTGACGGTTGAGAGTCTGGAGCAGGAAGGTCCAAGTGAGCGAAGCCGAGATCAATGGTGATCTTCCTGGCTTTTTCTTCCGGCAGACGATCGGGATCGGTTCCGGTAATCGCTTTTACGAGAGCGCTCTTGCCGTGGTCGACATGGCCAGCAGTGCCGACGATAAAATGCTTTTTACTCACGTCCGGCGCGGAATCGCGCTTGCGGTGCGAATTGCGTCGACGACCACGTCATCCTGTGACGAAAAGATTGTTCGCACGTCGAGCTTGAGCGTTTTGTTAGCGATGTATCCGATGACCGGCGGAGAAGATGCGCGGAGGTGCGCCGCGAATTCGTTCACGGAACAATTCTCCGGGACTATATCGAGGGTAACTGAGGAGATAGTCGAGCGAGCCATACTTCCGCCGCCGACGCTGGCCGA
This sequence comes from Verrucomicrobiota bacterium, assembly GCA_041167085.1. Taxonomy (GTDB): domain Bacteria; phylum Verrucomicrobiota; class Verrucomicrobiia; order Chthoniobacterales; family UBA10450; genus DATFCK01. The sequence goes on along the minus strand of JBEEGV010000030.1, from coordinate 66,780 downwards.
GCCCCGGCCGATGGTGACCTGCAGCGGCAGTCCCCGGAGCCGCATGAGCATGGCTGCGGCTCGGCCGCGCAGCTCGTCCTTTGTCGTCTGCAAAAGGGCGAGCGTCGGAATCTCGGAAGTTGACTGATGAAGGTGAAGGTCAACCGTCGCCTGCAGAGCGGCTAAAGCGAGCTTGTCGCAGCGCAAAGCGCGGAAGAACGGCTCGCGTTTGAGCGCTGTGACCAGGCGTTTCTTTCCAACGATGATTCCCGCCTGGGGACCTCCGAAAAGTTTGTCACCGCTGAAACAGACCAAATCAGCTCCATTCTTGATTGCTTCGGCCGGCGTCGGTTCATGATCGGAAAGCCCTAACGTCTCCGTCGGCATAACAGCGCCGCTGCCCAGATCTTCGACAAATGGAATTCGCTTTTTCGATGCGAGAGCGGCGAGCTCTTCGGTGGAAGGCGATGCGACAAACCCTTCCATAAAGAAATTGCTGCGATGAACCTTCAAAATGAACCCGGTCTGGCGAGTGATGCCATCCGCATAATCAGAAAGTGTGGTTTTGTTGGTGGCGCCCACCTCGCGCAAAGTCGCGCCGGTTGATTGCAGGATGTCGCCAATTCGAAATCCCCCACCTATCTGGACCATTTCACCGCGCGAGATAACTATCTCCGGTTTGTTTTGCACGAAGTGTCGAGCGATCAAGACAAGCGCGGCGGCGCAATTGTTGACTACGGTCGCGCTTTCGGCCCGGCAAAGAAGAGCGAGCGCGTACTCCAGATAAGCCGCGCGATCTCCGCGCGTGCCGGTGCTCAGGTTCTGCTCGAGATTGGCATAGGAAGAAGCGATCTGGCGCAGAGTCTCGGCGGCTTCGGGCGAAAGGGGAGCACGGCCGAGGTTGGTATGGATAATAATGCCAGTGCCATTGATCACCATTTGTAAACGTGACCGGCGAAGCAGACCCAGAGCATGCCGCACGCGGCCGACAATTCCCTCAGCGGAGGAGATGTTGCGCCGGCCCCGTTGGGATTTCAATTCGCGCCGGATCAAATCGATAATCAGCGGCCGCGGAACATCGTATTCGCCCAAAGCCTCGAGCACTTTGTTCACCGCCGGAATTTCTCTCCGCGTCCGCGATGTTATTTCGTCATGCATATCAGCGTCCCGCGTCGCCGCGCGACGATTTTTCCGATGACCGCGGCACATGGGGTCCGGGCCTTGTGCAGAACGTTCAAAACCTTGGCCAGTTTTTTCTCGGCCACGCAAAGAAGCAGACCGCCGCTGGTTTGCGCGTCGGTTAAGAGTAATTGTTGCTCAGCGCCGGCAGCCTGCCAATCCACCGTGACCGTGGTGGCATACAGGTTTTCGCGTGTTCCGCCCGGTACGCAATCGCGCTTGATCAGCTTGATGATTTCGTCGCTCAACACCGGGACAGCACGCGGATCGATATTGGCAGAGACACCGCTGGCACGGCAGAGAGAGAGAAGGTGACCAATCAGGCCGAAGCCGGTGATGTCGGTAGCGGCTGCTACGAGACCGGCTTCCCCGAGCGTGGCGCCGACCGAATTTAATTTCGACATCAGTGCAATTACTCTTCGGGTCAGGGCGCGCGAGGCCAGGCCGCGTTTGATTGCGGTGGTAGCGATGCCTGTGCCCAACGGTTTCGTTAAGACGAGAAGATCCCCTGGGCGCGCCTTGGCATTGGTCATGATCTTACGGAGATCGACCATGCCAGTAACGGCGAGGCCGTAAATCGGTTCCGGATTTCGGATGGAATGGCCCCCGATGATAGTGCATCCCGCTTCGGCGGCCTTGGCCAAACCGCCGCGTAGGATGGCGCTTATTGTCTTGGGACTAACCATGTCGGTAGGAAAACCAATAATGTTCAGACCAGTAAGCGGACGGCCGCCCATGGCGAACACATCGGAAATGGAGTTGGCTGCGGCGATTTGGCCATAGACGAACGGGTCATCCACGATTGGCGTGAAAAAATCGACGGTCTGCACGAGCGCGCGATGCCGGTCCAATCGATAAACGCCGGCGTCATCGCCCGTGCTTGAGTTGACGAGCACATTTGTACCCAGAGAAATGGGAAGCTGCGGCAAAACTTGTCGCAGGGCCTGTTGGCTCAATTTCGAAGCTCAGCCGGCGCTGGATGAGAGCGACGTCAGGCTGCGGATTCGTTCGCGCGACATGGATTATTCACCACCTTTCTAATGCTAAAAATTGTAGCCGCCCCGCTCTGTCGGGGCGACTCCCGAAACGGCGACAGAGCGCCGTGGCTACAGATCGCCGGAGACTGAAAGCTCCCGCCGCAGAAAAAAGGCGGAGAGGATAGGAATCGAACCTACCCCGGCCGTTGCCGACCGACGACGGTTTTGAAGACCGCGAGGGCCACCAGGCACCCTTCACTCTCCGATTAAGAAACGTCCAACCCCGATAGGCTTTCGGGGTTGAGCGCCTGCCGCAGGACGGCCCCGAAAAGTTTCGGGGTTGAGCGTTGAAAAGTCTAACCGCCCAAGATCGATCCGCCATCGTTAGGCTGAAAGCCGCAAGAGATGCACTAGACTGATTATTTCGTCTTTTTGATTGCGCTAACGGCAGCGTCGAAATCCGGCCAATCGCCGGATTTGAGTTTTGAATGGATAAGGTTTCCATTAGCGCGAATTTCGAAGGCTCCTCCGCTGGAAGGAATCAGAGTAAGCGATTTGATGCGCTCGCCGAGTTCGAGAATTTGGGTCGCCAAACTGACGGCCTTGGGGGTGTAGTTTCAAACTACACAATACTCAATAGACACCTCGGTTTTCACTTGGAACTCCTTTCCATCCACCAAGCTATCGGCCCCAACAAACTAGGTCAAGGTGCCCCCCGGCGGACAGGTAGAGACGGCTCTCCGAGCCGTCCGTGGACTACTATGCCGGGGCGAGGTGCGGACGGCTCGGAGAGCCGTCCCTACCTGCGGAGCCCGACAAGAATCATCGAACCCAGGTCGGCACCATAAAGCGCCGGATTGAAGATCCTGGCGTGGGTTTAAAAGGCGAAAGTGAGCCCGCTTCGCACCATGCCGAAATTGTTCTTTGGTCCGTCCACCACGTTCCAACTGAAGTCGTTCGTCCAACCGATGTGCCGGGTGAATCGGACCTCAAGACCATAACCGAATTGTCCGGTCAACCTTGTATCGCCTTCGAAGTGCCGAGTGCGCGCGTTCACGAAAGGGACTGTTTGCGCGGCGGCCGCTCCGTTGTCTCCAATGTTGTTCGTGATCAGTTGATCGCTCTCGCCGCCGCCGAAGATTGCGCCCGCTCCGGCCCAGGCATACGGCGCGAAACGACTGCATGGAATGGGATAACGAAAAGTGAATGTTCCCAAAGCAGATCCGATCGCCCGTTCATGATTGAATCGCTCGTGGAAAAACACTTCGTCCAGCGGTCGAAGGTCAATGTCGAACGCGTTCTTTTTGGCGTTGAGAACGAAACCTTCGACGCCGATGCCGAAGTAACGATGAAAGAAATATTTGATGTCGCCGCCGCCGCCCCAGGCATGATCGTTACCAATATAACGATCGAAGCTCCCATGAACCGTCTCGCCTTCCGTCGTGCTCACGACCAGGTCGACCAGATCAAGATTGGGACTGTAGTCGGTGCCGGTAAAGGCGTAGGTGCCCCAAAGGCTGACGTTCCATTCGTTATCGCCATACCATTCCGGGCAGGGCGCGGGCTGAACCTGTTTTAGTTCTTTGGCCGAGTACTCTGTTCCAGCGCCGGCAGGGCGACAGAAGAGAGTGACAATCGTAAGTGTCAAAAGGGTGTGCTTCATAAATGAAAGGCGGTGGTTTTAATCCTAACGGTTGCGCGTTGAGACCGGAGCTTCAGCGCCCTGTTCACCGCCCGGTCCCAGCAGCCAGGAAAAAACGGCAAAAACCTGCAGGCGCGGCGAATCGTCGGTGCAACCAATTAGCGTGGAAACGTCGATCCGCGTGTTCTGCGTGGTCCGGAATGCCGCGGTCGGTCCGATGACAAAAGTGTGTTGGGGGTCGCCTCGAGTATCTTTGACCGTGAAGTTTTTGTACTCCATCTCAAGCCCGACTTTCAATTGTTCATGAGCTAGCAGGACCGGAGTGACAAGGCTTTGCGCGAAACCCCACTCGCGCCCGCGGTCGCCGGTATTTTCTTTTTCAAAAAATCCGTTCATGGCCCATTCGAATCGAGTGCAGAATTCCTGCGCGAGAAGCAAACGGAGTTCGTAGGCGTCGGGTCTTTGCGGTGGTCCGGCCTCCTCTTCTTCGCCCGGAGGCGGCGGAGGACCTTCTTCGTGGCGAATGGGGCCGGTGCCGAATTTGTATTCGGCGAACAGCGTCGGGTTCAGCGGGATCTTGTTCCAATCGGCAAGGGCGTAACGAGCTTCGATGCTCGTGCTGGAAGGGCCGCCCCCGCCGTTGAATCTTTCAAAGCTTGTTTCAACCGCGACCCCAAAACGATAGGGCAGACCCATTTCGATTTCCTGGGTAAAAAGGTGGTCCGGCGGGCCATGTCGAAAAGCGTCGCCCTCGTAGATCTCGCCAAAATAAAATGTCCATGGAGGCAGGACATAAGCACTGGTGAGCGGCGAGAAACGTGTCCGCGAAAACCCCGCCGGTGCACCATAGGCGCTACCGCTACCGACATCATCGCCGGTGACGACAACCGCTGATGAAGCGGCTTCCTGGGCATCCGCGGAATACTGAAAACCCAGAAAGATGAGGCAGGCAGATGCTACGAGGAATGGCAACCTGCGCAAAATTGAATCGAAACGCGATTGCGTAGTCATGCGACAAAAGGTGGGTTCTCGGTTTGGATTTTCCATTGGCTCCGGGGCAATCATTACAGATTTGTAATGATTGGGAAAGCAATTTTTCCGAGCCTAACCGTATTGGTGTTTCTTCGCCTTATGGCGCAGCGCGACAGGAAAGGCCAGGCCTGTCAGTCGGACTTTGTGGCGCGCGAAAAGAGAAGCAGCTTAAGGCGGAAGTTGACCGGGATTTTGCTGTTGCCCAATGAAAACGTCTCCTGAATCAACCGAGCCGTTCAGATTTATGTCCCTTCGAAAATCGGCGGCTCCGGCCGGAGGCAGAGCTTGACCGTTTTGCTTCTGTAGAAGAAACACGTCACCCGAGTCAACTGCTCCGCTCTGATTGACATCGCTAAAGAGCACGGCCATCGGAATATCGAGATCGGCCGTGCTGTTGAAATCGCTGACGGCGCCAAGATGGATGGTGAGCCTTCGGGCGTTTTTAATATTGTGCAGATCGACCGTGACGACATTTCCACTAACGACAAAGGTTGCGCTCGGAGTATCTGATGTGTTGCTGCTGGTGATCGTGACATTGCCGACCCTGACGGCAGTCGGAAACGTTACGATTACCTCATGATCCTTGCCGGCGTTGCGATCGGGCGAAACCGCAAAGGCCGTGTTTCTTCGCATCTCGATCCCCGGGGCGGGGGGCAGAAGATCGATATCGAAGTCTTGAGCCGAAACTCCGCTTCCATGACTTTTGCGTGACACTGCGCTTACCGGAGCAGGTGCGGTGGCCGTACAAGTTGGAAATTTGAAACTGCCTATGCGCGTTTGCCACGGGGCACCGGGGTCGGCTTCGGCGAGAGAGCCGAAATATTCATTTACGTACCAGAAAGTACAACCGTCACTTGGATCAAGGGAGAGCGAGGTATAGTCGCCCCAGCGGCCGACGGGAGGAAGATAGAAGCCCACGTTCTCGGAACCCAGGCCGGCAAACATCTGTCCTTCGCCTTGTGCCAGCGTGTTTAGCGGATCATTCGCGAGCCGTCCTGCGTAGGCGATTGAAGGGAAGGAACTCGAAGAAGAAGTGCTATACCCGATTACAATGTTTCCGGCACGATCCATTGCTGCGCTGCCCATCCAGCGGTGAAGGGCATCGACCGGCGCAAAGGTGCTTTGTTGATAAATCGTTGGAGAAGAGGCCGGGCTGCGTACTTCATACCAGCGCACCCCAATGCGCGCGTCCGCGACAACGCTGTGATTTACCACCAGCGATTCATGATCGCCAAAGTTGCGGTAAACCAGTCGGAACATGAGACGGTCGCCGATTACGTCCAACTGGTAGGGACTGGCGAGCTGTTGTACACATGTGCCCTGTGCCTCAATGCATTGTGACGGGACCCAGGTCGCGACCGGCACAGTTGAGTTAGGCATGCCGTTGATGCCAAAGGTGGAATTTGCGGGATTGGACCAGTCGACATGAAACTGCCAAATACGCATCGCATCAGCGCCTAGCCCTGGAGTGTTGATTTCTGAATCTACTTCGGCGAAATAGTTAGGCGATCCAGCCGGCGGCGGCGGTCCATCCAAATATGATGGCAGCATGCCGCCAAAGCTGGTGTTAACCAGACCTTCGTCGAAGAAAACCATCCGGGCGTTCTGCCCAACGAGCATCTTATCACGTTCAAAGGCGTAGGCTCCGGCGCCGCTGAAAGTTCCCCCTGTGCCTCCGAAATTGTTCGTTGTCATGTAATAAGCGTCCGGCCAGACGCCCAAATGGGGATAGTCGTTGAACACCAGCTGATCGAAATCGTAAACGTAGTACGAGCCTGTCGGATCCGGAGTGGTTGAGACGGCGATGCACTGCGCGTAGGGACCGTTGCCGCCGTTGACCGAGAACTGAGAGAGGACCCAACGATCGGCGAGATGATCATAGGCGACGACCGGATCGCCGTCGTTAGTAGCAGCGCAACGCGACCCGGTTAATGCGCTAAACAACTGCATGATCTGGATAGGTCCAGCCAGCCTCGTCCCTGTTTTGCTGTAGATAGAGTAGGCTGAGTTCACCATTTCAACGTAGTGGTTCGGTCCGACCGAACCGTTGGGGTCGGGCGGGATGCAGCCGCCGCAGCCTTCGGCTTGATTCATCCCTTCAAAGGTTTGCAGCAATATCGGCGCTGCGGCTGCAATGGCCGCCGTTGTTCGAGCAACAGCTTGCTGCACCGGATCGTAAACAGGTAACTGCGGTGCCTTGTGCGGCGGATGGATCGGCCGGACGGGCTCCGCTTCCCGGAAAACGGCCGGCACTTGCCGGCTTAGGACCGGTAAATCGCGAACGTTGGGCGAAACGCCATGAGTGAACGGGTAAATCACGGTTGGCTGAAATTTACCGGTAATTCCACTCGCCCTCGTGTTCGATGACGAGGGGCGAGCCCCAATACTGAATACGGCCAATAAGAGACCGCTGGCACAAAGAATAAAGGCTGTAAAAAGGCGCGGATTAAAGACGCCTGACTGATGAGAACATCTCTTCTTCATAAACCAATTGTTTTGTCTGGAGCTATCACTCGAATTGCTCAACTCGCCTTATCCGGTGGCTAGGCGAATCGATGGTGGATGGTAAGTTAAGGGGGGAGCTGGCTTGGGTTTTGTTTCTGGCCGGTAAACACATCTCCCGAATCGATCGAACCATTTAGATTAATATCTCTTCGGAAATCAGCCGAACCGGTCGGCGGAAGGGCCTGGCCGTTTTGCTGCTGAAGAAGGAAGACGTCTCCCGAATCTACGCTCGCGCTGGCGTTTACATCTGCCAGAAGAATGTCCATTGGCCATGAAATATCCCCTGAATTTCCGGAACTATCGTTCACGCCTGTGAGCTTGATGACGATCTTCTGCGGTCCGGGAGACGCCGTCAGGTTCACGGTGACGGTATTGCCGCTTATGGTGGTGCTGTTCACCGTGCCGTTACCTGAGGTGATCGTTGCACTAGTTAGGGTAACGGGAACTGGAAATGTAAACACCACTTTGTGTTGATCGGTTCCAGGTTGTCCCCGACGACACTCGATTCCGTGAGGGGCGAGCGGCAGATTCACCTCGAATGTGCCGTTTGCATGGGTCTTCTGCGACACGACCTTGATCGGAATCGGCGCGCCGCCCAAGCATGTAACGCCACTTGGATTGTTGAGAGCAATAGGTCCGCCATTCTGCCTTACGTACGCAACATGGTTGATTTCGCTGCCAGTAGCGTTGGCGTTATCGGTATACATGATATTTGCGATGCCGTCCGGACCAACATAGACGTTGAAGTAATCGGCGAGAGAACGGTCCGCGCTGCCGGTTGTGCCCCCGATGCTGATACTTCCCCGGTGATTTGGATTGTCGCTCGCTTGGACAGTTGTAAACGAAGGCTCGCGGCTGTCGGCATTTACGGATTGTGCAAACATCACATTCCAAAAAGTGCCAGCCGGCATACTGTTTGGACCACCGGTCAGTTCGGCCGGACTGGTCGGATCGGAGAGTAGCGGCGGCGCCGGATTATTTGCCTGGTACCAGGCAATGTCGACCTTGCCCGCGTCTCCGGCTGCGATCCACGGAAAGACCGCCGTTCCCGTGGCCGATGAAACCTTGAACGGTCCGTAAAACGTCTTGCCGCCGTCGTGGGAGGAGGCAAACCAGATGTCCCAGGTCGTTGCAGGATTCGCTCCGATCGTGGCGTTCGGCCGCGCGCTGAGCATGCTCCAGACGGCATAAACGTTACCCGCGGAATCAGCGTCCCCTGATGGGAAGATTGCGGCCAGATGAGTGCCGTAAGTGGTTGTCCCGGCAGGTGCGGTCGCGGGTGAATCGATCACGCCTTTGAAGATTGGGTAGTTAGCCACGTTGAGAGGAGGCCCTCCGCCAAGTGCAGGCGGACTGGCGACGAAATTCCAGAGGTTCGGTTCCTTGCCAAACGGCGGGTCGGCAGTGTTCGTGGTGATTGTCGAAGCCAAAAAGACGCCAATGGCCTGATGCGTTACTTTATTAACGAACACCGGACCTGGATTTGTGTTTGGAATGGTGGTTCCCAGCTCGGGATCACAACCAGCTGTGGGCATGGAACAGGTAGCAATCGCGCTCGTTGTACCCCAAACGGAATCGTCGATGGATGCGGCGACGCGAATGTCTTCACTGGCGAGCTCGTGATCCATCTCCCAGATAATCTGATTGGCATTAGCGTTGATGCGATCAGCCGCAAACCATTGGCGATCGGAGGAAGCATTAAGATGTCCGTACGGAGTCGCGGTATTGCTCCAGGTCACACCGCGGTCAGTCGATTTGAAGACATCAATGTCCGCGAGCAGAAGATCTCCATAATAGATGGAATCGTTTCGCGCCCCGTTCGCTTGCGGTACGGTGACTAAATCTTCATCGCCACCGCCGAGGGCTGGAGGTGCGGTAGTGTTCCTAAAGGTGTAGCCGCCGTTTTCTGAAGCCCAGAAGGCTGCACCTAAAGCGGAAGCATAAATGCAGTTGTGCGAATCAACGGCAAGGCTCGGCTCGCCATTGTTGTTGTCGGAGCCCGGCAGATGAATGTTAGGGCCGAATGTGACTGGAGCCGGTCCCGGCGGCGGTGCATACGCGCTCGTTCCGCCCGTCTGCTTGGTGAACCATGCGTTAGTGACGCAGACGTTCGGATCGCAGTTGTTGACAGAATCTGGGAAAGCGATGTTTGCATTTCCATCACCATCGAGGGTCATCGTGAAGTACTCGGCCATGTCCCGATTCCCCGGCTCGCCGTGGGGAGTGCTGGCGTTGGCGCAGCCGCTACCGTTGAAACAAATTGAGCCGCTGTGCACCTGATTTGTCGTGACTTGAACCTGATTAAATAGGGGCGACCCGGAAAGCGCGTTGGTCGTCTGCGCGAAAAATAGCTGCCAATTACTCACGACATCCGGGTTGGCTGCAGGCGACCCGAGCCAGGCGATGTCTACCCTGCCTGCGCTTCCAGCAACGACCCACGGCTCCACTGCAGTGGTCGTATTTCCGCTCCCGCTGTCTACTTGCACCGCTGGCAACCAAGTTGGCGTGGCCGCCGCTGGGTTGGCGGAGCTGGTCATCCAGATGTGGCAAGCCCCACTGGCCTCAACCCGCGTGAAAACGAGATGGAGATTGCCTCCCCGGTCAACGGCAACAATCGGGAAAACCCCTCGATTATTCGTCCCGGCCGGGCCGGTATATGCGGTCATGGTGCTCCAAGTCGCGCCGCCATCGGTCGAGCGCGCTACTTGGATGGCATTCAAGCTCGCGTTAAGCAGGTAAGCCGTATAAAGGTTGCCGGTGTACGGATCAGCGACCAAGTTTCCTTCTACGTTAACCGAATCAAGCGCGGTTGGCGACGTGATCGGCGTCGGCGCAGAGAAAGTTTTTCCGCCATCGATGGATTTGGTGACGAACAGGCCAACAACGCCGGGCGGACTAATTACCTGAGCGTTAGCGTAGGCCAAATAAACAGTGGAAGGCCCATAAGCGGCAACCCATTGACGATCATCTGATGGCAATCCTGCTGCAGCGGGGTGGACCTCCCATTTTTGGCCCGGCATGACGCCGCCCGTTCCACCATCATACGAGGTGGACATCGTGACGTTCCCCAGCCAGAGGCTTGAGACATATAAGTAACCTCCGGAAGAGACGTCGATTTGGTCGTCGCCTCCGCCCAAACCCCCGGGGCAGGGCACCGGCGTTGGAGCGGGCCCACTTGGACCGCACTTATCCTGTGCGCCGTCCGGCTGCCCCAAGTAGGCGAAGCTCGTACCCTTGTCGATCGACTTCCATAGGTCGACGCCGCCCGGGACGCCTTGGATCGCTGTTACGTAGATATTGCCGAACAGGTCCACTTTGATTTCCGGCTCGCCGCCTTGTTGGAAAAAAGCGGGTGACAATGTTCGGAGCATCTGTAGCGGAGTCTTGAAGGTGAATCCAGTCGGCGCAAGGACGTGCGTTCCCGCTCGGGTTTCAACTGCGTTTCCAGTAGAAACTCGGCGCTGTTTGCCTGACGCGGTAGATAAGAAGAAACTCGTGACGGTGACGGCAATGACTACCAAAAATGAGGTAAACCAGCGCCATTTTGGATTCGTAATTAATCTGCTCATAAGAGGATTAGGGTATTGATGTTAATGCTAACTGCCGCTTTTCTGATTGGCGGATGATCCCTTTGAGTGACACGACGACTCTTCTTTTTTGGCTGATGGTATCGAGTGTACTCCCCTTCCGGCAAGCTTTTTCCGTCCCTAGCGTGATTTTCCGTTCTTTTTTTAGCCAATCCGAGCTGCTCCAAGATCAAGGAGGAAGCTGGCTCGGGTTTTGTTTCTGGCCAGTGAACACGTCTCCCGAATCGATTGAACCATTTAGATTAATATCTCTTCGGAAATCAGCCGAACCGGTCGGCGGAAGGGCCTGGCCGTTTTGCTGCTGAAGAAGGAAGACATCTCCCGAATCTACGCTCGCGCTGGCGTTTACATCTGCCAGAAGAATGTCCATTGGCCATGAAATGTCCCCTGAATTTCCGGAACTATCGTTCACGCCTGTGAGCTTGATAACGATCTTCTGAGCGTTTGCCGCCGTCAGATTCACCGTGACGGTGTTACCGCTTACGGTGGTACTGTTGACGCTGCCACTACCAGAAGAGATCGACGCGTTAGTTACTGTAACCGGGACAGGAAAGGTAAAGACCACTTTGTGTTGGTTAGCCGCAGGCTGGCCGGTTCGGCATTCAATGCCGTGCGGTGACGGCGGCAAAGGTACGTCAAAGGTGCCAGCAGGTCCGTGTGTTTTCTGAGAAACAACCTTTAACGGAATCGGTGCGCCCGGGAGACAGGTGACGCCACTCGGATTTGCGACCGCCGATGGGCCACCGTTCTGCCGCGCGTAGGAGATATGCGGAGTGCCGTTGCCGGCGCCGGTGTCAGCATAAGCGATGTTGGCCATGCCATCGGGGCCGATCGCTACCTGGAAGAAATCCAGAAGCTGGCGGGTGCCGCTGCCGCAAAGAATTCCCACGTTACAGATCGGACCCTGGTGCATGATGTGATCGCTCGCCTGGATGGCGGTAAACACCGGTTCGCGATCAGCGGCGTTGAGCGACTGCGCGAAATAGACGGACCATTTGTCGATGGTTGAGGTGGTCGGATCCTGTGTATCCGCCGATCCGTAAAACGCGATATCGACCCGGCCATTATCGCCCGCGGCGATCCAGGGCATGTTTCCCTGGGTAACGTTCTGATTGATTTTGAACGGCCCATAGAAAGTTTTGCCGTGATCATGTGACGATGCGAACCAAACATCGTAAAGGCCGGTGCGGGCATTGGGCGTGGCCCAGCTCGCATAAATGTTTCCGGCCGCATCGATCGCTGCGCCGTTGAACAAATTGGCTGTGTTCGATCCAACCGTTCTGGCTCCTTGCGGCGGCGCCGGATTAGCCGGTGAGTCGAGAACGCCCTTAAACACCGGATGATTGGTGAAAGGTCCTGGCGGAAGGCCGGCCGTAAATGTACCGGGGCCGTCCGCCTCCCACACGTTAGGCAGTTTGCCGGTAGGCGCGCCGATTGCATTTGTCGACGGAGTCGAAGCGCTTAAAAAGCCGTAAACCTGATGGGTTGCGGAGTCGACGAAGGTCGGTCCCGGCACTGTGTTGCCTACGGTAGACGCGAGCGCGACCAGCTCGGGGTCAGTCATTCCATTAGCGAATGGCGACCATGGTCCGCCGGAACGAGTATCTGGTGGCCCAGGTGAGCCGCTATCGTTGGTTAGCGCATTCATTCGCAAGATCTGAGTAACGAATTCATGCTCCCATAAATAAATCGTTTGATTCGCGCCGTTGCGATCGGCGCTCATCCATTGGCGGTCGGTCGAAGCTGAAACTTCGCCGGCACTACCGCCGGTACCCGGAGAGAACCAGGTCGCTCCGCCGTCAATTGACTTGCTGATGTTCACCGATGCCACAGCCAGATCGGCGTAATAAATCTGATCGGGGCGAGCACCGTTCGATTGCGGAAACGTAACGATCTCGGAATCACCGCCACCGGCGACCGCACCTGCGGACACCACCGGGTTAGGGAGCTTGAAGAAGCTCGCGCCAGCGTCAGTCGATTTCCAGGCATCGGGAGCTCCCGGCGCGCCGGAATAGAGACAGTTATGCGAGTCAGCTCTCATATTTGGCTCGGCATCGCCGGTCGAGCCCGGCATGACAAGGTTTGGCGCAAAGCTGGCCGGAGCGGGCGCGGCCGGCGGAGGGTACGCGCTCGGTCCGCTGATTTGTTTCGTGTACCAGGTTTTCGCGTAACAGTTCGACGCTGGCGGCCCAACGCAGTCATTTATTCCGTCGACGAAGGCAATGTTGGCGTTGCCATCGGGGTCGATGGTCATGGTGTAGTACTCGGCCAGATCACGGGTGGCGCCGGTGCACGCGCTCCCGCGGGAGCAGATCGCGTCGTTGTGGACTTGATTGGGACTGGCTAAAACCTGCGTGAAAAGCGGGCTCCCGGAGAGTGCGTTCGTAGTCTGGGAAAAAAATACGTGCCAGTCGAACGGAGCAATGTCCGGCGACGAAGAACTGGATCCGTACCAGGTAATGTCGACAACGCCCGCGCTGCCGGCGACCACCCAGGGCATAACGGTCGAATTGCTGTTGCTGCCCGCGTCGACTTGCACCGGCGGCAGCCAGGTCGCTCCCTGATCGGTCGAACTCGTGAGATAGACGTGTGCATTGGTCCGGGCCGGAGTTGGACCGCAACCAAAGGACTGGGTAAAGACCAGGTGAAGATTGCCACCTTTATCAACCGCCAAGATCGGGAACGAATTTTCGACACAGGTCCCGGCCGCTCCGGTGAACGCGGTCGTTGTCGTCCAGGTCGCGCCACCATCAGTGGATTTCAGCAGCTTGATTTGATTCGAGCTGCCGGCCGGCGTGAACGTCGTGTAAATATTGCCGTTGTATTGATCGACAACGAGATTGTTCTCCCGTGAAAGCGCGCTGACGCCGGTGAGCATAACCGGAGGATTAAAGGTTTTCCCGGCGTCCGTGGATTTGGTGAACCAGAGCGGTCCCGGCGCGGGCGCCTGATCGAAAGTCATGTAGAGCGTCTGAGGTCCGTAGGCGGCGACCCACTCCCGATCGTTCACCGGAATGCCGGACGATGCGGGGTGCACTTCCCATTTTTGCCCTTCAATGACGCCGCCTGTTCCGCCGTCGTAGGAAGTGGACATGGTGATGCCGCCCAGATAGAGACTTGAGACATAAAGATAGCCGCCTGACGAAACATCAATCGAGTCATCGCCACCGCCGGCACCGGCGGTGCACGCTGACGTCCCCATCACATCACACTTATCCTGGGCGCCATCGGGCTCGCCCAGGTAAACGAAAGTCGCGCCTTTGTCGGTTGATTTCCAAAGATCGACGCCACCGGGGACTCCGTGGATCGCGGTTATGTATATGTTACCGAAGAGATCGACTTTGATCTCCGGTTCGAGATCCTGGTCCTTGAGGGATACCACGCCGCCTGGGATGGGGAGTACTGGTGGCCGGACGAGCTCCTTCGCGGGTGAAAAGGCAAAGGCCGCCGCGGCGTTGGTAACATAGGTCGCTGTGCGCTGTCCCGGAACGCTGACCGCTGCCCATCGCTGCTGCCGGCCGGAGGCATTCGATAAAAAGAAGGTCGCGATCGTGAATAGCGTGATTATTACTAAGGATGTGAACCAGCGCCATTTAGAGTTTGTGATGAGGGTTTTCATAAAGAACTGTGTGGGTATTTCTCCGCCGGCTGTGGCGGTGTAACGCCCTTCTGATTCGAAAAGCCTAAAAGGGTCGGCCGTCGGTAGACTGCATTACGTCACATTACAATTTGGTAATGTTTCAGGCGCGGGGCGTGCCAGATGAGTGTAAGCTTCCGCGCTAACGAGCGCTCGAAGCGCCGTTACGGTTCCCGCGGCCAAGGCCCGACCGGCTAGTCCATGTTAGGCGGATTCGGAAAAGTCAGGGTCACAGTCGTCCCAGAATTCACATCGCTTGTGATGGCGGCCGATCCGCCGTGCAGGTCAATGATCGATTTCACCAAAGCCAGCCCCAGACCGGCACCTTGAGAACTACGCGAAGGGTCGACTCGATAAAACCGATCGAAGATACGTGGAACCTGGTCGGCCGCAATTCCGCAGCCGGTATCTGTCACCGAGATTGTGCTCTGCCCAGCCTCAACGACGATCGAAATCCGGATTGTTCCTCCCGCCGGCGTAAAGCGAAGCGCATTTTCCAGGACATTGCTTACGGCCCGGCCAAAAAGCATCGGGTCAGCGTAGACGACGCCGTGGCCGACACAATTGATCGTGACGTCTTGTTCGTCCGCGATCGTTTCATAGAGCGCCATGATTTTCTCGACCGCAGGCTTTCCTTCGAACAACTGGCGGTGAGTCTGTTCCGTCGCGGCGTCGGTCCGGGCAAGGAAGAGCAGATTCTCGATGATTTCTGACAGCCGTTCGCATTCTGCAACGCTGGATTCGATTACCTCCCGATACTCGTTAGGCGTGCGGTCTCGAGTCAAAGTGACTTGCGCCTCACCCAACAGATTGGCGACCGGCGTGCGAAGTTCGTGCGCGAGATCGGCCGAAAACCGGGAGAGCCGCTGGAAAGAATTTTCGAGGCGATCCAGCATTTCATCGAAAGCAAGCGCGAGCGGTTGTAGCTCGCGGGGCCAACCAGCGGGTGCGACTCTTTCGTCGAGGTGAGTCGGTCCAACCCGCTGGACTGCGTCAGTCATGTCGGTTAGGGGCCGTAATCCACGTTCGGTGAGAGTAATCGCTACCAACGCGGAAGCTACAATCCCGGATGCCAACACGAGACCGAGCAAGGCGCCAAATTTACGCGTGAACTGGGCATCGGCAGAGCGATCTTGCGCTACTTCGAGAATGTAGGTTTGACCGGCTGCTTGTCCGGTCGTGGCGACCAAGGAAAACAATCTACCACCGGCACGATAATTCTTTGGTCGCGGAATGGCAGAATCACCTCGGCGGATCGGAAAGATTCGCGATGGCAGAAGTTTATCCATTCCCGGAGTTTGGGCTGTGACGTGTCCTACCGAATCGATGACGCGGATCCAGTAAGCAGCAGGCTCACCAGCTCGAGGGCTTTTCAATTCCTCTATCAGTGCCTTTGGCCAGTCAGCGGTGTTGAGATCGGCGCGAAGGGCGAAAATCTTGTCGGCCAGAAACTCATTGTCTTCTTCAAAAGCGTGGCGAACGCTTATGATGTACGACACGCTCAGGCCGCAGCAGAGCAGCAGCGCCGCCGCCAGGGTAAACAGGAGAACCAGTTGCGAAGCGATCGAACGCGGTTCAGCCGGCTTTGAGGACATATCCGACACCGCGAATCGTATGGACGAGCTTGGTCTGGAATGGATCATCGACTTTGGCGCGCAGGCGTCGCACCATCACGTCGACTATATTGGTGCTGGTTTGAAAATTGATGTCCCACACCTGTTCGACAATTTCGCTGCGTGACACTACTTCGCCCGCAAAACGGGCCAAATGACTGAGCAAGAGAAACTCCTTTGTCGTCAGGTTCAACGCTACATCACCACGGACCGCACGATGCCGACGCATGTCGATCAGAAGATCTTCTATTCTCAATTGCTCTTCGTTCCGCGACGGGGAACGTCTCAGCAAGGAGCGCACCCGCGCCAACAATTCAGGGAACGCAAAAGGCTTGACCAGATAATCGTCGGCCCCCAGTTCAAGCCCTTTCACTCGGTCGCGAACGCTATCGCGCGCGGTCAAAAAAAGGATCGGCATTGCAAATCCTTCGTTTCGTAATTCCGACACCATCGACCAGCCATCTTTCTTAGGCAGCATCACGTCGACGATAACCAGGTCGTAGCGGGTTGTTCGTGCAAGCGCCAATCCGGTTTCACCATCATTCGCCAGATCGACCTTAAGATCGGCTTCCCCAAGACCCTTGGCCAGAAACGCCGCAGTCTTCTTTTCGTCCTCGACGACCAAAACTCGCATCTGCCAAAAGTATAAGGATTGTAGTTCGTTCGCTCAAGCATTAGACCGAAGCCTGCAACACAGTTGAAGACGACGCGGCAAATCGATACGCTTTGGCATGAACGCGACGAGAGTCGAGAGTTGCGCGATCATCCTGCGATAAGGACCCGGCATCTGATAGTCGCTCAATGAAGCGTTACCTTCCGTTCGCGATAATCCTCAGTGTTTTAATACTCGCGGTTGGCGGAGGAGCGGAACTCTACAATGTAAAACAACACCGGATTTTAAGAGCCAGAGCAGCTGCTGCGGTGGCGGCGGCGAAAGCATCTTCGTCCGCTAAACTTGGAGCAAATCCCCCGCATGTTCGCGGTCCTGTCGCCGCCGCCGTTACGTTGGAAGAATTCGGCGATTTTGAGTGCCGGCCGTGTGGCGATCTTTCTCCCATTCTTGAGAAGATCGAACAGGATTACACTGCCGATCTACGAGTGATTTTTCGGCAATTCCCTCTTCGTTCCCACAGGCACGCCTTGGATGCGGCGCGCGCATCCGAAGCGGCCGGACTTCAGGGCCACTTTTGGGAAATGCACGATTTATTGTATCACAACCGGTTCGCCTGGCCGGGGGCGCCAGATGTTCGAAAAGTCTTTTCAGATTACGCAAAATCCCTCGGCCTGAATATAGAACGGTTCCAAAATGATCTGGATGGCGAGGAGGTCAAAGCACGCATTGTCGCTGACCAAAGGCGAGCGGGCTCGCTCGGAGTCGATCGCACACCTGTCCTTTTCATAAACAAGCGCGAACTACCGGCGAATTCTCTCAATCCGCCCGGCCTCCACGCCGCAATTGATGCTGTCCGTATCGAGCAACACCACGAATGACCCGAGCGCACCAGCTTTATCGAATCCGACTGCGACCCTGACATGAAACCCTCACGAATCGCTTTTTACGTTCTGGCAGGGATTCTTTCGGTCGTCGGGCTGAGTGACGCAATCTATTTAACGGTTGAACATTTAACGGGCGAGACTGCCGGTTGTATTGTTACAAAGGGTTGCGCCGAAGTCCTCGGCAGCAAATATGCCGTGATTGGAAATATTCCGGTAGCGGCTGTTGGTGCGCTTGCTTACTTCGTCGCTTTTAGCCTCGCGATCCTGGCTGCTTTTGGTCATCGCCGTGTCGAGCTTTTTCTAATGTTACTCGTCCAGGCGATGTTTGCCGCAACGCTCTGGCTTCTCATGCTTCAAGCATTCGTGCTTCACGCCTTTTGCGACTACTGCCTTCTGTCAGCAGCAGTTATGTTTTTGCTCACGGCAACCGTGTTTGCGGCTCATTTGCTTTCGCCTCCGACTCCGACTCTCAAATCAAATAACGCTGACTCGATCTAAGAAAAGGTGAGCGAATCCGAAGGACGCCCGAGATTCGACGAGAATCGGTCGTTAGACCCGGCGCACTTGGCTGACTAACGCGGCCGAAGCTGGTTCGGTTGTTCAGGCGCGAAAAATTGGAGGCGGAATGCCCTCGATCAAGGGGGGATTTGGCTCGGATTTTGTTTTTGCCCGATGAACACGTCTCCCGAATCGATGTTGCCGTTCAAATTGATATCTCTTTTGAAGTCCGCCGACCCGCTCGGGGGAATGGCCTGACCGTTTTGCTTTTGCAGGAGAAAGACATCGCCGGAATCAACGCTTCCGCTCTGGTTAACGTCGGCCAAGAGCACACTCATCGGGACGGAGATATCTCCGACGTTCGGTCCCTGGTGCACTCCGAACAACTTGATCATTAACGTTTGCGCGTTGGTAACACCGGTGAGATTTACCGTGACCACGCTGCCATTGACGACAACACTGGAAAGGAAAGCGTTTTTCCCCGGGCCCGGTGTCACCGTGACATTCGTAACGGTCACTGGAGCAGCAAATGTAATGACCGCTTGGTAATTTCCGTTTGCTCCGCCGGTGCGGCATTCGATTCCAGGTTTGCCACTGAGTGGCAAATCTATGTCGCGGTCTCCGGAATTGGTGTGGGTCTTCCGCGAAACGGCACCGACTACTCCTATTCCAGTGGAAAGGCACGGACCGTTGTTTCCGACAAGGTAGGTCGAGGCCGGATAACTATTATCGGTCTGCGCTTTGACGAAGGTGTGGTCGGCGAAGGCGTTTGAGCGTTCGACTCTTTCGGGGTTGTTAGGATCATCCCCCGTGATGGTGCGACCATTGACTCCGCCAAGCAGGGTGCCGGTTGTTGGACTCCCAACTGCCGATTTGGGAAGGATGAGTGTAATCGTGCCGTCACTTTGGAAGTTGCTCGCAGGATCCAAAGTTCCCTTCTTCGTTTCGGCGATGACGAAGACTCCCGGAGCGCCCGAGTCGGCCAGCGTGCCGTACTCAAACGAGACCGCGCTCGTGGCATCGGTGTTCATACCGACATAGAACTGCTGGGCGGCAACAGCACCCCCAACTGTTTGCGCCGCGTACGAATTCCACACAATTCGCCAACGGCTGTTCGGCGGTAATGTGGCAAGGCTGTTCACTTTCATCTTGAAGAGAAAATTGCTCGTTCCAGGGGGCTCGCCCACCGCCACGTAATCAATCAGGAGCGACGGCGGAGTGCTGCCTTGAGCTTCGTTCGCTTCCGGATGAGTGGGGTCATTACGGTGAATGATGAGGCCGCCGCAGGTGTCTCCAATGTAAGGAGCTGCGACTTCGTTGGCCGCACAGGAAGTTCCACCGGTACTTACGGCAACGACTTTGTAGTAATAGGTCGTTGTATCGTTTGCCGCGAGCACATCAGCATAAGTGCTGCCGGTCTGACTTCCCGACACTGTCGCGAGAGGAGTTTCCCCACCGCTCGTGGTACCCCTCAGGATTTGATATGTGTTAATCATCAAGTTCCCGGTGTCCGCTTCCGACCATTGCAGGAAAACAATGTTGCCAACGCGACGTTCGGTAAGGTAGGGCATGCCCGGTTTCGATGTGGAACCAGCCGGATCCTTGGCCGCGAAAAGCCGTCGGCCGCTCGACTGCCGTGCGATCTCTGCGGTCGTGGTATATGCGTTGCCTTGCATCGGAGGTGTTTCGCCTCCGCTAATGGGCGCCTGGACGCAGTTGCCACCTTCACACCCGTTCACATATCCGACTTGAATGCGACCGTCTTTGTCCACAGTCATGTCAAAAAAGTCGAGCAGGTTGCGACAAATGTTGGCGCCGCCTTTTGCCCAAATACAACCACGCTGCATGGGAGCGTTCGGAGTAAGGTCGGTGGTTGTCCAATGGCCGCCACCGTCGAATGAATTCGCGACGTAAAGATGCCAGATGCCTTTGAAATCAGGTTGTAACGCGTCTCCAGCGGTAGTCGTTCCCAAAAACGCGACGGCGGCACGGCCCGCGTCACCCGCGATCGCGGCCGGGTATCGGATGTTCTTCAGGCCATAAATCGCGGCAACGTCGCCCAGATTCTGCCAGGTCAGTCCGTGATCGTCCGAAGTCAGGATTGCGGCAGCCGTGTCGTTGTTAGCTATGGCAAAATAAACGCGACCATTCGCATCAATCGTGACGGCCGGGTCTTGAAAGCTTGCGGAAGGGGCCACTGAAACGACTCCGTTCTGGACGTGCCGGACAGTCCACGTGATGCCGTTATCTTCTGAAACGACAACACTGCCAACGCCGTCGCAGGTGTTGAATGGCAAATAAACGGTTCCATCTTTCGGCGATACTTTGACGTGTCCATGCAGGCCGCCACAAACGTTGACTGGCGGCGTTGTCACAAAAACGGAAGGACCAAAGGTTAGTCCTCCGTCATCGCTTCTCGAGCAGTTAGCTGGAGGTCCGCTGGCCGGCACTCCCTCCTGCGAGCAGTAATAAACTGCGTGTGGATAGGCAGGCGACGGCGGGGCTACATTCAGGGGCGCATGGTAAACACCCCCGCCGATTGTTTCGTGATCAACGCCGGAAGCAAGCCCACTCCCCTGAGTCGGCACCCAAGTTTGACCATCGTCGGTTGTGTAGGACGTCTTGCACGTTGGTGTTAGCAGCGTTAACTCGCCGGCAAAGGACCGGCCCAGCGGCGAATCGGTGAAACCGATCGGGTCGGAATCGAGGCCCACTTGCGTCGGCGCGGCGCGATTCACCCAGGACGAAACCAATCCGCTGGCCGGACAGGAATCGTCGAATTTCACAAACAACGTCTCCAGACCGGAGTAAAAAATTGCCGTGTCGGTAAGCCAGTTATTGCCAATCGAAGGTTCGCCGGCATTGCGACCCATGTATTCGACCGAATTAACCTGCTGTCCGGCTTCGGTCGTCTTGACCGAAATCAGCGCGCCCGGCGCGATGAAGTTTTCGAAGCCAACTTTCGGGCCCAGATCTTGTGGCGCCGGCGGAATAACCAGAGCCTTAGGAAGGGGGACAGCGCCTGCGGACCCCGTGTTATCCACTGTGAATGTTCCATTATAATCAAAGGGCGCGGTTTGAGGGACGGCACCCGGATTAGGCGTTTCGCAAACCTGGACTTGATACTCGCCTGCTGGCACACCACCGCCTGGCTGGTAGAGCAAAAGTTCGGTCGAAACGCCCGTATCTTCCGGTCCGGCGACCACTACGGGATTGGGGTCGGGGCCAAAGAGCAGCGTAACAGTCAGGTCATTCGAGGGAATTGTCGCGCTAACCTGAACGACGATTCGAACCTGCCCCGTTGGCACGGTAAAATGATGTCTCATCGTTGCGCAGGGAAAAACGTGTGGGTCATAGGTCCCGTTAAAGGCCGTTGGGACCGATGTGTCGGGAGTAGACGGGCTTTTCAAGGCCCGCGCACGATGTCCGCCGAAAACATTCGAAAATGTGAGGACAAAAAGAAAGAGGCTGCTGATAACAAACGGTATTCCGGCGGCGACGCGAGCGGTGAGAGGAGAGGAACTTCTTTTCATGGTGAATATGTGAAAGGGCTAAAATGAATTACTAATTCCGTGCGCGATAGGATTAGGTCTTTATGGTGAATCGGGAATCGTAACCTAGATGGACGCGCTGACGCGACCTTTTTCCGCATTGTCTTTATGTAGCATCGATCACAAGCAGGCACGGTCGCTGCCGTCCCCGACAACGCTTTACCAACGATGTCAGCCCTTCGGCATGGGCTGCCCGGCCCGGTAAGTGAAGCATTCTTACGTCTCAACTTCAGGGCGCTCTCTAAAAGAGAAGACGTGCTGACTCATTTAAGTCAGCACGACTAAACTGTTTGGGCGATAACTCGCGCCACCTGTCTTTAACTAAGGACTCAGCTGGCTTGGGTTCTGTTTCTGCCCGATGAAAACGTCTCCAGAATCGATGGATCCGTTCAGGTTAATATCTCTTTTAAAATCCGCCGAGCCGGCCGGGGCCAAACCTCGACCATTTTGTTGTTGCAGCAGAAACACATCCCCAGAATCAACTGCATGACTGCCGTTGACATCGCCCAGGAGAACGCCCATCGGCACGACAACATTGCCAACGTTGGTCCCATCATTGATTCCGAGTGTTATTGGAATCGTTTGCCCATTTGGCACCCCGGTGAGGTTAACGAACACTTGGTTGCCGCTGGCGATTGCAGCGGATACTGATCCCTTGCCTGGCGGAACGGAAGCGGAATTTAGTGTGACGGGACCAGCAAAGGTAACGACTACCTGATGTTGACCTGGGCTGGGCTGGCCGTTGCGACACTCGACCCCCACTGTGCCCGAAATGGGTAAATCAATGTCGAACGGTGGGCTGATCGAATCGTGGGTCTTCCGGGAAACGGCGCTGATCGGTACGATCCCGCCTTCGCAGTTAGCGCTACCGAGAACTGTGTAGGTAGCGGCGGGGTGGCCGTTATCGCGCTGCGCTTTGGCAAAGGTGTGGTCCATCAGCGCATTGGAGCGCTCGAGATTTCCGCTCTCGGGTGTGTCGCCGGTGAAAGTTCGACCATTCACCGCGCCTAGTAAATCACCCGGCTGCGGATTTCCGACAGCGCTTTTCGGAACCAGAACGGTGATTGTGCCGTCCGGATTCATATTGCTGCCGGCAGCGGCATCACCATCTTTTGTTTCGGTAGGGACACCGACAACCAGGCCGACAACAGCCGTGGCGATATGCCCGAATTCAAAAGTAGCGGCAGAATTCGCGTCGGTTCGCATGCCGGCATAGAACTGCTGGCCCATCGCGGACTCGGAATTCCAGACGATCCGCCATCTGCTGTTCGGTGGAACGGTAGCGAGGCTGGTTGCCTTCAGGATGAATTTAAAATTGCTGGTTCCCGGTGGCTCAGCCACTGCGACGTAGTCAATGGCAAGCGATGGGGGAGTCTGGCCTTCTGTCGTTTGTTCGGGATGACCTGGCGGCGTTTTTTGCACGATGAATTGGGTGCAACTATCACCAACGTAGCGCGCCGCGATCTCATTGTTCGGACAAGAGCTGCCAACGGCGTTCACAGCCACCACCTTATAATAATAAGTTTGAGTGACATCGGTGGCAGTCAGGTCATCAAAGTGTAACTGCGTGCCGGGCACAGTCGTTAGCAACGTTTCGGCGTCGGTAGCAACACCGCGAAAAATCTGATAACCGGTAATGGGCGAATTGCCGTCGTCAGCCTCGGACCAACTGAGGTGAACAGCACGACCAAGGCGGCGCTCTGTTATCGAAGGCATACCTGGCGCGGAAGTTGGACTGACCGGATCGAAATTGGCGACGAGGCGCCGTCCGCTCGACTGCCGGGCGATAACGCCTCGGGCAGTGTAGGAGTTGCCAGTAAACCGAGCGGGATTGGAAATCGCTTGAGCGCATTCACCATCCGGGCACCCGTCGACATAAGCTACTTCAATGCGCCCTTGTTTGTCGACGGAGGCGCCAATGAAGTCCAGGAGGTTGCGGCAGATATTTGCGCCGCCCTTGTTCCAAACGCAGCCGCGCTGCATCGGATCGTTAGGCGTGACGTCGGTTGTAGTCCAGCTCGCGCCGCCATTAAAGGTGGCCGCTACATACAGGTGCCAGACTCCGGTAAAGCCATTAGCGGAAGGATCACCCGTTCTACTCGTGCCCAGGAACGCGACCGCAGCCCGTCCTGGATCCGCCGCCGCCACGTATGGGAATTCGATGTTCTGGACGCCCATGGATGCGCCGATGTCGTAGATATTCTGCCAGGTTTGGCCGTGATCGTTTGATGTGGCCACGATCGGGTTTGAGCCACTGACAAAGCCGTTGGGGGCGTTCGCCATCGCAAAATAGACCTGGTTGTTGTCGTCGATGCCCACTTGCGCATCGATGATGTTTCCGCTGCCACCGACGTTCAGGGTGGAATTCGTCCCCGGCACATGCCGGATAGTCCATGTGATGCCGTTGTCTTCGGACGCGATGACGGAACCTTGTCCATCGCAATTGCACGTAGGCACATAGACGGTGCCATCCGGCCCGACTTTCACATGACCGTGTATGCCGACGCAGTGTGCGTCCGCTACGGGATCGATTTCGACCACGGGACCGAAGCTCAAACCCCCATCATCACTGCGCGCGCAGCCGGCGGCAGGGAGTTGCGAGCAATAATAAAAAGCATGTTGATAAGGCGTTGGTAGCGTTGGAACTGGCGAATGGTACGGGCCACCGCCTATTGTCTGATGGTCAATACCCGACCCGATGCCGAACCCGGCAGTTGGTGTCCAAGTCAGTCCGTCGTCATCAGTATATGACGTTTTGCAGGTCGGCGACGTGAGCGTCAGTTGGGCCGCAAATGTGCGACCGGTGATACGATCAACGAAACCGATCGGGTCCTGATCAACGCCTTGAGAGGTCGGGGCCGCCCGATTAACCCAGGTCGCCTTGGGCGCACCCAATGTGCAGGAGTCATCAAAAGTAACAAACAGGGTCTGCAAGTCCGACTGGAAAGCGGTGACGTTGGTGTTCCAATTGACGCCGATCGAAGGCTCCCCGGCATCATGGGCAACGTACTCTACAGTGGCGACCGGTTGTCCCTGGCTGCTTGTCGTCACGGGCGTTAAAACTCCGGGCCCTTCGAAATTTTCAAAGCCCAGCTTGTTGGCCGAGTCGACCGGTGCTGGCGGAAACGATGCAATCGCCGTCGACTGCGCCCCTTTGGCCAGGCTTTTTCGGGTCGGCGCCGAATGCGTGCCGGGAGTGGATAAGGCGAGGAGGACGAGGACAATACTGCTCGTGAAAAAGAGCACACTAAGGGTGGTTCGAGCCGTGATCGAAGAAGAAGCTTTTTTCATAGTTTCGGAATGGAAGGCGCCGGATAAGTCGTGATGGCCTGTGCGAACAGGTTGTGATTACTATTCGCAAATACGAAAAACTGTGGTCGCTCCGCCGGGCCAACTCGTCATTACAATTGTGTAATGTTACCGGTGGGAGTAGTCAGGCACCACGCACCTCGTGCAGTGTGAAACCGGCCTAGAGTCGGTCGAGCGCTTTTTGGGCGAGCTTGATGGACTTGGCGATCTTGGTCTCTTCGTTATCTGGCCCGCCCACACTGATGCGGATGAAGGTCTCCTTTTTTAGCACGTAGAGCGCGCCACCGACACGATTGCCACTCCAGTAAGCGTCCTCGCCCACACCGTTGATCTTCCGCAAAGGAGCTCCTTCTTCCTCGCCTTTCTCGCGCTTTTGTTCGCGCAGGCTCTCTTTCTTTTCTTTATCGCCTTCCCGCTCTTTTTCCTTTTCCGCCTCCTCAGAACGAACGAACGTTTGTTTCCAGAAATCTCTTATGCTCCGGTTCGCTGAAGAACCCGGATCGGGCAGCGTCACCGAAAGACTTATCGATTTGCTGAATTCTGCCGCCGTATAGAAGCATTGCGCGGTGTGCACTCCTCCATTGGAACGTCCGCTGCTTTTCGTGTCTTTAATCGGCGAACCCTGAATCGCTTCGATCTCTGCATTCTTAATCAGCCCGCAGACGTCGACCTTGGCGATGTTGGGATCTTGGTTCGCAGGCAGGGACTTTTCCGAATCCTGCGAAAGTGGTGTCGCTGCGCGTTTGTGGCATGCGGCCAAAGTTGCAAAAAAACAGCAGATCAAACTGACCGAAATTAAGCGCATCGATTTACGAAGTGGCGAGGAAAACATCAGCGGCAAAATTTGGTTTTATCAATCCGATGGCGGACTGGCGACGACCAGACCGGTAAGCAGAAAAACGATTGCCGCCGAAAACAAGCAGTAACGGCAGAAGGCATGGAGGAGAAACATTTGCACGAACAGGAACCAGAGTGTGGCGGCGAACATTCCCCAAATGATGTAGACGAAAAATCTGCGCGCACGCGCATAATCGAATGCGGCGAAAGTTGCGAAGCTGAACGCACTGAAATAACCGAGGGCACCTAATCCGGCGACGGGAACGTTGCGGAAATGGGCGTAAGCGCTGCCCAGGACCTTGAAACAATCGGGCGACCCGCCACAAACGGCGGTCTCGCCCGTCAGATACTGCACGGTCAAGTAAGTGGCATCAGCCAGTCCAGCCAGGGAAATCAAGGCTGCGACCGTGTAAAGGATGGCTCGAGCGCGAGAGGAAGTCATTGTTATGTCAGTTTGCCATTAACTCGAGGGTTTTGCTTTGACTGCGGCATCCACCGCAGCACGCAAGTTAGGCGGGCTTAAAGAAGCTGGATCGAGCGCCTTATTATTCAGAAAAATGGTGGGAGTGTTCTGGACGCCGAGCGCAGTGCCGTGTTTCTGATCGGAGGCGACGCGCTCTTTAACTTTTTCGCTTTCCATATCTTTCTTAAAGCGGTCGACATTCAGGCCGAGGATTCCGGCGTAAGCATTGAACAGCGGCCGCGCGTCTGCTGCTTTACTCCATTCCGCTTGCTCACGGTAAAGCAAATCATGCATGGGCCAGAAGCTGTCTTGCAGTCCTGCCGCTTCTGCGGCGCAGGCGGCTTCCCGGGCGTGCTGGTGGTTGACCAGCGGGAAATGATGAAAAATTACACGCATCTGTTTGCCGTAATCTTGTTCCAGTTGCTTTATCGGGCCGGCCAGCATTCCGCAGGGCGGGCACTGGTAATCCCCAAACTCCTCCAGGGTGACGGGCGCATCGACTGGGCCGCGAATGTGCATCGACTTTTCGTCCGCTTTGCCGGCGACCGAACGATCATTTGTAATGGTAAGAACGGGTGAACGTTTTGCGCGGTAAAGCATCGCGCCGCTGGCGATGGTGAGGAGCCCGACGGCGATAACAATGACAAATGGAAGATAACGTTTCATCGAATCGGATAAATGTTAGTTCTAGCGCGCTGAAACCTTATAAGGTGCCGGCCCGAGACAGGATAGGAAAACCATTTCGGTTTTGAAGTTACAATCTGTCTGGAAAAAAAGAAACCGCGCTGACTTGTTAGCCAGCGCGGTTGTTCTTTCTTCTATAAGAATCGATTAGATACGCCGTCTCGCGCGAAGGAGATTCAACCCTACGGTGCCGAGTCCACCCAAAGCCAGGAGCGACCAGGTCGCTGGTTCCGGAATGGCAGCGATGGTAACCGTGAAACTTCCAGTCGTATTGGCAGCGAAGAAATTACCAAGACTGTCGTTCACGCCAGAGCTTCTGGGAGCAGAACCTACGGCGTTGGTTATATCGAGTGTGTAAGTTTGTCCGATTACAACCGAGTTCGATGCCTGAATAAGTAAAGTCTCGAGTAACAGATCGGTGATAGGAGTAGTGCGCTTATTTGCGCCGCCAGCTGTATCGACGAAACCCACGCTATCGGTGTTTTGCGCAAAACCGGAGTGAGTTGAACCGGAGGTCGTTAAGGGCTCGTTCCCGCCAAACGCACCGGACGGAGTGTTCCAGCCAGAGACGTTCGAGGTAGCGCTTACGATTGAGAACAACCCGCTATTCGCGGCTGCCGTTTCCAGCCATAAATTGAATCCCGCCACGTCCGCCGGCGTTGTGCCGGTGACGCTCAAGTGAATCTGAACATTAAAGGTGCCACCCGGGGCAACCATACTGCTTGATGGACTAGCCGTGATGCTGATTTGGGCCAGGACAGATTGCGCGAGCAAGCCGGCCAAGGCGCATGCGATTAAGAGCGTTTTTTTCATTGTGGGTTCCTCGTATTTGTAGGGTTTGCTGATCTTCGGATGGGACTGACCAAGTGGTTGCTTCGGATGTTATGATTTTTGTTTTTTTATGTCTACTCTTGTTTTGACTATGGTAACGATGGAAGGGCGCTGGGGTTCTTTTTCTGCGCGGTAAAGACGTCGCCCGAGTCGATGCTGCCGTTGGCATTCAAGTCTCTTCGGAAATCGGCCGCTCCCCCTGGAGCGATCGATTGACCGTTTTGCTTTTGCACCAGGAAGACATCGCCGGAATCCACTTGACCACTTGCATTTACATCGCCGATGAGCACTCCCATCGTCACCGAAACGTTGCCCGCCGCTCCGGTTGAATCGTGCACATTACCTAGCGTAACAGTGATGTACTGCGCGTTGGGCACACCACTGAGATTGACGATGTACTGGTGAGTATCGCTGCCCACCACGCCGGTGGGCGCATTGGGTTGCGGCCCACCCGTGGCCGTGGCGCTCACACTGCCAACGCTGCTCAGGGTGTTCGGGAAGACAAAGATCAATTCGTAGTCAACCCCGTTAGTCCCAGTGGCCCCCGGGGAGCGGCATTCAATTGTTGGCGGGTTATTCAGTGACAGGACAATATCTTTGTCACCGGCGGTACCATGCGTTTTTCTCGACACGGCTCCCACCAGCTGGATCTGACTCGAAGAGACCGAGACGACCGTCTGAGCGGGATTGCTCGTTTGACCTGCCGAATCAGTAACAATCAGGCGCGCCGTATAATCGCCCTCACTATTGTAGGTGTGTGTGAACTGCGACGCGTTTGCGCCGAACTGGCTCACTGTGCGCGTGACCGGAGCTGAGCCATCGCCGAAGTTCAATGTGTATGACGCAATCGTTGTGCACGGATTCGGATCGCTCGATGCCGATCCGCTAAACGTGACTGCGAGCGGCGGCGCCCCCACCATTGGCGAGGCAGTTAGGGCTGCGATCGGTGGCGTTTGCAGGCACCTAACGTTTCCGGCGGTAGTGTATGACTTGACGTTGGTGGTCTGCTGGACAACCTGGATCGAACCGCCGCCAATCCCGCCTGGTTCTGCGCCAATTAATACATAAGTGACACCCTGGAGATGGTTTAACAGCGTGCCGGCTGGAATGGTTGCGTCGAATGCATGCGTTCCGGCGGGAACATTATTGAAGACAAGGGCCGTCGAAACATCCAGCTTCATGGTGATGGTTCCGTCAGGGGTGGCGCTTCCCGTGACCTTGCCTGCCGTCGGGCCACCCTGATCCAACGATCCTCCGGTCGGGCCGACACCGCGCCATCCATAACCAAAAGCGACCGTTGCCGGGTTGTTTGCCGTGGTCGCCTCGACGAAGAGCGTGTGAGGCAGTCCGTCGCTGCAGGCGCTGGCAGGTACATCAAATAGAATCTGCCATATCGCATTCGGCGGTGGGGCAGGGGCGAGCGTGTTTACCTTCATCTGGAAGGTGATCGACTTATCGGTACAACTGGTGAAGGGCTCGCCGATCGCGCACCGCTGAATGGTCAGTTCGCCGGCTGTCGGATCCATCGACACAGTGGGACCAGGGCTTCCGGGCCCGGCCGCGGTGATGTAAGGAGCCTGGCATGCAGTCTCAGCCGGTTGAACACCATTCACATTGAGCTCGTGGCAATAGGGGCTTCCGCCAATGCTGTTGGTGGCAATAACCTCGTAGAACCAGTTGGAAGTCGTGGGCGCGGCTTGATCGAGATACTTGAGTGTGAACTCGCCGGTAACATGAGCGAGGAATGTTTCCGCCCCGCTCGTGTCACTGCGATAAACATTGTAGCCGGTGATCGGTGATCCGCCGTTGTCCGGCTCCAGCCAGGAAACGAGCACGCTCGTCGGGCTCTGCCTGACAGCCGAAAGAATCTGGGGTGCAGCTGGCGGCATCGGCTCGATTGGGTCAAACGCCGCAAACAAGCGGCGTCCGCCCGATTGGCGCGCGATTGTGCCATGGGCCTGACTCGATTGGGTTATGTTTTGCGTGTTTGCGCAGTTAATGCAGCCGTCGGTATAGCCAAGTAGCACGCGCCCTTCTTTGTCGACATCGATTCCGTTGAAATCGAGAAGATTGCGTCCGCCGGAGCAGCCCAGGCCTAACAGGCAAACATTGCCAATCTGGACAGGATCGTTAGGCGTAGCATCGATCAGGATCCATGACTTGCCGCCATCATACGTTGTGGCGATGTAAAGGTGCCAAACCTGCTTGGTGGTAAAGTCGGGGTCTGTTCCCAAAAAGCCGTAGGCTGCGCGATTGTCATCGCCGGCCACGACCACCGGAAAAACTGCCTTCTGGATTCCAAAAATTGAGCTGACATCGATGTCATCCTGCCAAGTCGCGCCTTCGTCCGGCGAGTGCGCGGCATGGGCATGGCCATCACCGCTGATCCAACCGAGATAAAGGGTATTTGGAACCTGCCCCACAGGTTTGCCCACGTTGTTCTGGCCCATACCAACCGCTGGATCCTGACTGCCGGTACTTCCCGGTACATTCGTTTCCACCCAGGTGATGCCATTGTCTTTTGAGGTTGCGGCTCCATTTGCGCCTAACGGATTCCCCGCTGCGCAGGAAGAATTGGGCACATAAACCGTGCCTTGGGGAGAGACTTTTACGTGGCCATGAATACCGCCACCGCAGAGAGTCGGATCAAAAATTGGAACTCCGGGACCGAACGTCTGACCACCATCATCGCTGCGTGAGCACTCGGCTTCTTGCGCTCCGTTCTGGGAGCAATAATAAATCGCATTTGGGTAGAGTGGAGAAGGGGGTGTCGGTATTGGCGCATGAAAGGGTCCGCCGCCGAGCGTCTCGTGGTCAGGGCCAGCTGGTGCGCCACCGTTGCCGCCCGGCAAATAGGAATTCCCGTCAGTATCCGAGTATGAACCAAGGCTGTCGCCCTGGCCGCCGATGAGGTCGATCGAAAAGACACGCCCTGGGGTTTGTGGCGGATTTGCGCTAAGTCCGAGCGGGGCCGTGCTGAAGTGATCGACGAATCCAATCGGATCGGACAAGGGAAATGTCTGCGTGGTCACGGCCGACACATCATCCCAAATATTCACCGCCGGCGACGAACAGTCGTCGAAGTTGGCGCGGAATTCATTGGAACCGACAGTAAAGAAAGCGACACCGCCGGTGTTCTTTCTTGTTTGTCCGCTAATATCCTTGAGGGTCGCAACATTCGGGTTCCAGTCGACCCCGATCGAAGGTTCGTTATCACCATCTGCCTGTCCAGAACCAGCGGGATAGTTCATGTAACGGGGCGGCGCGCCGGCGCCTTGCGGTGCGGTCGGAGGTTTCAGAGTCAGACTGACGGAACCGTTGAGAGGAGCTGTGCCGATCGACGCTGAAACGACAAAGTGGTAAACAGTTCCGTTCGCCGGGATCGGTAGAATGATGGCGGACGGATCGGTGGTCGAATTGTTATTGGCAACAAGATTGCCACCGGCATCTTCCACGAAAATGTCCAGGTCGACGTTCGCGGGCGTCCATTGCACCACCCAGGTAATATTGTGCGTCGCGGTCAGACTGCTGGCGTTAACCGTGACAACGAAATCGCTGCATGACATCGGGGCGGTGCATATCGGGGCGCCGAGAACACCGGTGGGATTCGGGACTAGCGGACCATCAGTGTAGGTCAGGGTTCGATTTGATGGATCAAGCGTTCCGCCAGAGGGAACGGCATCGGGGGAAGTGGGCGGCCGCGGCGAAACCTTTGCCGCAATTAATTTCGCACCGTTTCTGTTTGTTCCAGGGGCTGCGGCAAAACTTAACATGGCCAGTGAAACGCCAGACATGCACAAGAGCAGCCCGAATAAATTGCGCGCACAGACGAAACCGGATTTTGACGAGGAATTTTTGTTCATGGAGGTGAGGTTGTTTTACGATTGCTTTACCGCCGCTGTCATCGCGGTTATCGCGCGTTGATGTCGCTTCTTCGTTAGGTGAAGATTATTTCTGCTACGCGCATTGCGGCCAAAGTTGATCCTGCTTCGAAGCCGCTGTGAGCGATGGCTGTATGTCGCGGCATTGTTTTTGATTATTAATTTTCTGGTTCGCAATGGGCGCTCTTCGGCGGTCGGTGATTAAGGGGAAAGATTTCGCCCGTTTATCTCCAAAACCGGCCCGCCAGTCAATCACGTTTTTACCGTATTTGCGTAGACCATTTCGGACGACAGCAAGCTCAACCCACCGAGGTACATCCGGCTGAGATAGCTAGTGCCCCGGTTCTTGCAAAACCGACCGCTCGGGTACGCTAGCGCCTAGTCTCGCGCAAGGAACTTACCGACTTTCCGAGAGGTTTAGCGGCAGAACCTTGTTGCCCTATCGCGCTTGGATTTTGTTTCTGCGCGAGAAAGACGTCCCCGGAATCGATCGACCCGGTGGTGTTAATATCGCGGCGGAAAGCGGCCGGCCCGGTGGGCGGAAGCGCCTGGCCATTTTGTTGTTGAACGAGGAAAACATCCCCGGAGTCAACTTGGCCACTGGCGTTCACATCGCCGACCAGCACTCCCATCGTGCCGGAAGCATTCACCGCCTGCGCGTTGTTATCGATGACTCCGGTTAGCTGAACCGTCTTATACTGGGCGTTGGGAACTCCGGTTAGCTGCACCGTGCATTGATTCGGATTGGGGCCGTTGCTAGCCGTTCCACTACTGGCCACTCCGCAGCTCGTTATAGGATTCGAGAAGGTAAAGACCATGGTGTAATCGCTGGTCGGGCCGCCGCTGCGACATTCGATGCCCTGGGCAGGTGGCGTTAGATCGATATCGAAGTCCTGGCCAGGCGGCGGACCGTGGGTTTTGCGCGACACCACCTTAATTAGCGTGGGCAATGGAGCCGATGGCAGCGGCCAAGTGTAAGCACCACGGCTGCGCGTCCAAACTGAAAGCGTGGTCGCGCCGCGATCGATCTGCATGTCCCAAATCATCGCGTGGGGCAGTCCGCTGTCGAAGCGGTACCAAGCGGGCGACACCGCGGTGATGTCATTAGTGAAATACAATCCCCAATCGGTGCCCGCGAAGACCTGCTGCGGGAACTTCGGGTTGGCAATGATCGAATCGACCGGGATATCCGGAAGATTGCCGGTCTTGTTGCTCCAGGTGAAAGAGGCGCAGTTAGCTGTGCAGACCACCCGGAAAACATGGCCGGGCGTCACCGGCGTGTTCGCGTTAAAACCGCCCACCGCCGCATAGCCAATAGGCGCGGTCGTCGTCGTCGGGTCGAAAGCAACGTCCAATATCGGGCGATTGGGCAGGACGAGGTTGTTGTCGGTAACATTTACCCACGTCGACTGCTTCGAGCCCGTCCCGAGACCGCGGCCGATCTGCACATTGCCGTCATTGGTTCCAACGATCACCGTCGTTTGGTCGGCCGGCTCAAACGCGAGTTGATTGATGTAGGAGCGGTCGGCCAGAGTTCCCTTGGTCAGGTTGTCGGGGCTGTTTACGTACCAGGTCACTGATGTTGGATCTGCCTTAGCGCCAGTGATGGTTTCCCAAACACGGTTGCTGCCGGCAATTAGGTGGCCACAGCCGCTGTCCGGCCCAGCCGGGCCGCAGACGTCCTTGTAAATCTCATATGGCAGAATGCCGGATTTAATATCGCCGCTCCAACCGCCAGTAATATCAGTCCAGACGGCCTGGCCCGCGGTACAGTTGTCGATGCATCGGTTGATCAAACCGCCGTTGCCTCCTTGAAAGAAACGCAGGCTCAGGCCGGGTCCGACGCCTACCGGATCGATGCGGCCAAAAAAGCCATCACCACCTGTGCCCATCTGCCATTGCGTCGGACCGGTCGGGCTGCCGGTGAAGGTAACCGATGATGAACCGTTGTCCTGGGCGCCGCCGTTAGCCTGAGGTGTCGCGGAGGTCGCGAAATTACCGCTAATATCGCCGGAGTAGAACTCGATCGTGTTCAGGCCCAGGTCCATGTTAATCCAAGCAGGCTTAACGGTGGCACTGGCGGTATCAGCGTTAAGGGTAGCGTAAACGCCACCGTCACTACCAGCTAACAGAATACTGGACGAGCCGGGCACGAAGGCCAGCGCGTGCTGATCCACGTGCAGAGGTAAAGGAGACTGAACGGTAGAGTAACCGCAAGTGGTATCGTTCCAAGTCGTATTTCCGTTCTGCCAGAACCAGATTTCGAAGGTGTCAAAGAAGACGCGGTCAGGGTTGTTAGGATCGACTGCGATACCCTGGTCGTACCAGTTCTGCGGGTAGTCGCCATCGAGCACGCCGCTGCACTCCCTGAGCGCATCACCGGGCGAACCTGGAATCTGTGACCAGGTGGTTCCACCATCGGTCGTTCGCCAGGCGGCGAGCTGACACCCGGCGACACCACCGCAGCCACTGAAGAGACTGCCACCAAGGCTCTGCCCTTGGTTTGGGGTGATCGACTGCACTTGCGCATAAATATAATTCGGATTGCTGGGCGCGACCGCGATGTCGATCCGGCCAAGCTGATTCGTGTTGCTAGCGCACGGACTCGTTCGGTCGCCGACAGGATTGTTGCATGGCACACCACTCGTTGCGTTGGTCCCGGCCCATCCGTTAGCGTTCGTCGTGATCGGCGTGAAATTGGTCGGGCAACCGCTTGCCGGCATCGTTCCCTTGTAGATCCCGTTCGCTCCGTTCTGATTCAGATTGTACTGCACCGGAGTGGCGTACCCGCGCACGCCAACCGCCGCAATGATTCGGGTTGTGCCACCTATTTTGGTTAACTCAAGTCCGGTGATATCCTGGCGCTGTGGATTAACTGGGCCAGTGAAGTTGTTGGTGGTGCATGGGCCGGTCCAGTTATTGCCGCCATCATAGGAGAAGTAGAGCCCTGTCTTGGTGCCGGCAACCACCTTATTGCTGTTGTTAGGGTCAACGCGCACCTTACCCACGGCCTGATATTGCGGAAACTGCCCCGCCTGCTCAGGGAATCCAGGCCCAAAAACGTTCGCGCCTAACAACGTCCAGTGAGCGCCGGCGTCCGTGGACTTCAGAATGCCCTGACTGCCACTCGAGAAAGTGCCGTAGGTCAGGTCGCCGGTACCGGCATAGATAACATTGTGATTATTGGGATCGATCGTGAGCGTATCGATGTTAATCGTAGCAAGGAGCGGATCGTCCGTGACAGAGGTCCAAGAGGTGGCAGCGGTGCAGCAATTCGTCGTCTTCCAGACACCACCGCCGTCCGAGCCAAGGTAGGCGACGATGCTACCCTGCGTGGTGGTGGTCGGATCAACGACGATGTCATTCACCCGACCCTCCGTTATGGTGTAGTCGAAGCACAACGAGCAGCCGGTCATTCGCAATGGGGCTGGACCAAGCGCGGTAAAGCCGGTGGAACTGAGCGCTAAAGGCGCGTTTGGACCTGCCAGGAAAACGCCTGGTGCGCCCGCGGGGATCCCACGGGGAATTACGGCGTCGGCTGCTGCAGCAAGGCGCAACCATTCGGGGTTAAAAATTCCGGTCGGATATGTGAGCCGAGTGTGCCACTGGGCTTCCATCCGATCGAAGTCGTCCGGCTCGCCTCCAGGCTGCGGCATGTAGCGCAGCAACTGGGCGGCGGACTTCTGTCCGTCGTGGAGTCGAGGAGTAAAACTCATGACCCCCAAGGCAATGCCGCCTGAGCAAAGAACAAAAGCTAGTAAAACCCGCGGAGTGCACCTGATAAGACTTTTCATGGCAAGGTTATGAATCGTGCCCTGGGCGGACTTTAGCCTTATGAGCGCGATTTTAAGCCGCCACCTGGGAAGCTAAGACGCTGTTGTCCTTAACGTCGAAGAGCCAATCGCAGGCGACGAAATTGTAACCCTGTGTGTCGCTTTTGGTTAATCCGAAGTACGCGACGTTTCACACCACTTCCGCCGAGGAGGACTGCTGCTGCGACAACCTGAAAAGGACGCGCGTTGGCAACACGCCGATGGCAAAGCCGGCCCGAGTTGCACGAAATTGCCGGCATTCGGCCCATGTAACCGCCGTCATTGTTCGCGTCGGCGCGATAATGTCTTATCCCTATTGAGTCTAATGATTGGTATTGAATTTCGTTAGGAATCGTTAGTTGTGATTGGCCCGCTAGCGCCTGGTCTCGCGGAATGAAACAGGCGATTTTCCGATCGATTTAGCGGCAGCAGGCTGTGCCGGAAGCGCGCTGGGATTTTGTTTCTGCGTCAGGAACAAATCTCCAGAATCGATGATACCGTTCATGTTAATATCCCTTCGGAAGTCGGCCGCTCCAACGGGGGGAAGGCCTTGACCATTTTGCTTTTGCACCAGGAAAACATCGCCTGAATCAACCTGACGACTCGAGTTAACATCGGCCCAAAGAACACCCATCGTCGCCGAAACGTTGCCGGCGAATGATGGGCAGGCGGTGGGGACGGACACTCCCGTTAAAGTCACTGTGACGTACTGAGCGTTAGGCACACCCGTCAAATTCACCGTGCATTGGTTTGGATTCGGCCCGTTACTGACCGTGCCAGTGTTGGCGGTGCCGCAGCTCGTCACCTGACCCGCGAACGTAAAGACCAACTTGTAATCGACCGCAGGATTAGGATCGCCAGTCGATCCGGGACGACGGCATTCAACTCCGGATGGGCCGGTAAGGGGCAAATTGATATCGAAGGTCCCGGCAGTGCCGTGGACTTTTCTGGAGACGACGCTAAGCAACGCCCCTGTCGAAATATTCCCGAGCGGAAAATCGAACGAACGCGTCGAGTCGCCTTCGGTGTAGACGTCGGCCGCGACGTTGTCGCGGCCCCCGCTAAAGGCAGTGACGTTGAAGAGCGCATTGCCGATGGGCCGGTTAGGGCCGAACGCATCCAGCGGCAGATCGATGCAGAGCGTGTTGCCGTTGACCGACCCCGTCACGGGGCCGGTTAGGCTGGTGATTTCGGCTGGGTATTCCACAACCTTACACGTCCCCGGCGTGGTCCCGATGCACCCGGCCGGCGCACCGGTTAGGTTCGGGCTTCCCGCGAAAAAGATGGGAGGAGCTCCCCCAACGGATTCGGCGCCGAGATAGAAAATCCGGTAGGCTTCTCCCGTTCCGGCGTCGTTCTTCGACAGCGCCTGAAAGCGCGTGATCCAGAACGCATTCGCCTTGCCCGGCGGCGGGAGAAGGCTGCTCAAACTGTTTAGGGTCATCGAAACGCGGAGTGTGGTGGCGTTGGGCTGGGTCATGCTGACTTGTGTGAAGTCCAGTTGCGGAACATTCGCTCCGGCACCGACAACAGGAGCGTAATGGGGAACCTGCGCGTCGCCTGTCGGATCGAAAACCGGGCTTACCTGGACCGGCTTGCTCAATGTGGTGTCGATAGCGCTCGGCCCGGTAAGCTGGCGTGCCAGGAAGAGATGAGCGCCGTGATACTGACTCGATACATCGTTAAACAAAATTTGAATAGCGCCATCCGGTGCGAGATCTACGGATAGGAAGTCGGCCATCGTTCGGTCGCCCTGGGGGACCTGAGCAGTGCAGCCAATGCCGCTATTGCAGATCTGGCCGTAGTGCATCGGCTTTTCAGTGAATCGATCCTGTTCAATCAACGGGCTGGCAGTATTCGCGTTCTTAATGAGCGCGACGTACCCATACCACGGGAAAAGGGCGGCGGCTGCTGGGTCGGTCGCCCAATTCGGCATGTTGTCGCTGAGCGCGGTCGAATTGTTGCCGAGCCAAACCGCGACGAGATTTCCGGCTGTGCCGGCCTCCGCCCACGCAAATACGTTGGATTTCGCAGGAGGCTGATTAATCTTAACCGTCGGGCTCCAAGTGGTGCCTTGGTTTGTCGAGTATGCATAGTAGAGGTTGTGGTCGCCGGGGTCACTCCACACGACGTAGACATTTCCGGCGCTGTCGACCGAGAGAGGCGGGAAGAGGTTGCTGACCGAACCGCCGGGTGAGTTGGCCAGAACATGCGTTGTAAAAGTAAGCCCCGTGCGCTGGCCGGGGTTGACATGTCCGACAATGACTTCGACGTGGTTTCCCGCCTGGCACGGGTAATAGAGATTGCGGCTGACGGGATCGAAGACCAATTCGCCACAGTTGCCGCCGCCCGAATAGAAAAGACCCGTGGGATCCGCTACGGCGCTGGTGAAGACCAGGCCACCGTTCAGGTCGCTCGTGCCAGTCGAGCCGGGTGACGAGTAGATTAAATGTCCCAGAGCAACATCATGGAACGCGTAAAAGACGGTGTTATCAGCTGCCCCCGCTGCGCCAATGGTATGATCGGAGCCGTTGTCGATGGCGAGCCACTGTCGATCGGTGCCCGTGGCCTGCACACACGCCGGGTTTTTCTTCCAAGTGTTGCCGTCGTCGTTCGAGACCGAGCAATCAAGCTCCTCCAGCGCGCCTTCGAGATCGCCGAAGTAGACTACGCCTTGATCGTCAATGGCGTGCGTCGTATCGCCGCCGCCCGGCGGCGGGTTCGGTCGCAGCTCCGTCGGGCTAACGACGTTGAACTGATCTCCACCGTCGACCGAGCGGTGCATGAACGACGTAGTCGTGCTGAAGCCCCAAGGGCCGCTTTCCCAGTACTTCGCGTCCTTGTCGAGGTGCAGGAGCGGCTCGCCTTCGGTGCGTTGAAAGTCAACCACGTTCGCCGGCCCGAAGTTGATCGCGCCCGTCGTATAATTTGGCGGTGGCGCCGCCGCCGGCGCGGAGGTCGTGATAGTCAGTGTACCGGTGTAGGGCTGCGGCTGTGCGTTCGTGAAGCCGCAAGCAATGATCTTGTAATTGCCCGCATCGAGGTTTTGCGCAGCCACCGTCTCGCTCGGGTTACCCCCGTCGCTCGAGCCGATACCCACCACGGTCAGAACCTCGTCACTAGCGCTGCTGTTAGTCACTGGCGTCCAGGAAATGTTGAAAGTGAACTGGGCGGAGACTGAGTTATAGGCGCCCGGCGGGACATTAATGGTTGACACGTGCTGGTCGACCGCCGGGGTATCAGCTAACGGGGCGCAGTTGCTCGTGGCATTGACCAGGGGCGGGATTGTCCCCGTCCAGGTGACGGTAACGGTCTGGCCGACGGTCGAGGGGACGGTCACCGTGCTGGTCGACGGTGTGGAGGCAAGACTTAGCAGAGCCAACCACGAACCAGCTGAGCAAAGTAGGAAAGCAACGAAGATGCGTGGGTTAAAGAGGCCGGATTCGGAAGCGCGATTTTTAAGCATAATGGTTGGGGTTTTATTTGCCCCAAGGGCGCGGAGAGTAATGCGCAGATGCTTCTGCTTTTCGCGCACTGGGGCGTTAGGGACCTGCTATTTAATCGAGAGTCCCCGGAAAAATGGTTGCATCAGGCTTTTTTAAGCCCGTTCCATCAGCTCACCTTGCATCAAACAATGTTTTGATCTGTGTGTTACGCGCAACTGGCGATTACACCCATGAAGAAGAGTCGCTTTTTCATGTGCAAAAAAATGAGACTGAAGTTCGCGTCGGTTAAGGACTAATCGCGCTTGGATTCTGTTTTTGGGCGGTGAAAACGTCTCCGGAATCGATGCTGCCATTCTCGTTGATATCTCTGCGGAAATCCGCGGATCCTACCGGCGGAAGAGCTTGGCCATTTTGCTTTTGCACCAGGAAGACGTCGCCGGAATCGACTTGCCCGCTGGCGTTCACGTCCGCCAGAAGTACATCCATCCTCGCGCTTAGATTGTTGAGAATTGCGCCGGAGCTATCCTGCACTCCGTTGAGAGTAATGACGAGATGTTGGGCATTGGCCACACTCCTAAGGGGTACTGTAACTTGATTAGCGTTCGGCCCTAGGGTTGGGACACCGACAATTGCTGTCCCTTGGGTCTTAGTCGCAGTGCCGGCGACAGTCACGTTTCGATCAAGAGTATAGATGAGGGTGTAAAGATTATTCGCGCCGCCGCTTCGGCATTCAACGCCAGGATTGCCGGCGAGAGGCAAATCAATATCAAAGTCACCGGCTGTCCCGTGCGTTTTTCTCGAAACCACACCTTGCAGTGGGAAGCAAGTGTTGGTGGGAACCAGGGTGTACGATCCGGTGAAGGTGAGACTGTCAGGCATCATGTCGTAAAGCGCGGTGGCGCCAGCGCCGACCGTGGCGCCCGGGTCGGTTGACTGCGACACCGCGGACACGAAGCCGCTAATCGTGTCACCGGGATTCAGGCCAAGGTCGCTGGCCTTGACCACGATGACTATTTTGTTGAATGGGGCAGCGTAACTACTGCTCGCCTCGGCAGGCTTTTGGCTGCCGGGAGTGACAAAGCGACCGTCGACCCCGCCGGAGTTGTTTGGACCTGGGATATAAGACTCGAACGTGGGGGTCGTCGGCGATGAGGGATTCCAGGCCATGTGCACACCTGTATATCTTGTCGTCTCGCCATTTACGATTTTCATGGCGACATACCAGGCCGAGCCCGTGGGCTGCGGCGACTGGCCGTTATCGGTGGTAATTGTGAATACGAGTCTAGGAATTCCATCCGTAACGTAAGGCTGCGCGATCTGGAACTTAAGCAGGTCGGATCCGGGAGGAGCCGGGGTACTGATAATCCCCAGTGCGGCGCTCGTGTCGCCTGCTGGATCCGTTAGCTTGGTCAGGCCCGGCGGCAGGCAAAGATTTTCAATCGGAACAATGACCACCGTCAGATCTATCTCATTACTCTGAGTTCCCGTGCCTTGTCCGTTGATCGCCTTAACCACATAGAAGTAGTGCGGCACAGTAGGATCAGCTGTAGCATCATTGTAGGTGGTCTTGACATTGCCAGTGTTGGCAACGAGCACCGTTTCGCTGCCTGCCGTTGTTCCGCGTAGGATTTTGTAACCAGTGATGTCCGCGCCGCCGTTATCCGGAGCTTTCCAGGTAAGATGTGAAGCAGAGGCGTCGCGTGTGCCAGAAAGGCAGGGCGGTTTGGGCACTGCAGGCTCGTTTACATTTGCGTCGTAGCTGGCGAATATGCTCTTGCCGCCGCTCTGACGCGCGACACGCATATTCGCAGTAAAATCGTTAGGCGCTGTTCCGGTGATACAGCCTTCTGTTACACACCCGTCGCTGTAGCCATAGAGCACGTGACCTTTGTCATCGACCGTGATCTCGTTAAAATCGAGCAGATTGCGATCCTGGTGGCCGCCGCCTTGTTGCCAGACGCCAGTCATGCTTTGAACAGGATCACTTGGCGTGGCGTTGACCGTAGTCCAGGTCAGACCGCCGTCGTAGGTCGTCGCGATGAATGCATACCATTTTCCCGGGAAACTGTTGGCTTGATAATCGCCGTTCACATCTGTGCCGAGGAAGCCAACCGCCGCGCGGCCAGAGCTGCCGCCGACAGCCTCAATTTCCACAGCGTTCTTGATCCCGTGAGATGCGCCGAGATCGAAATCATTGATCCAAGTGACACCGTGATCGTGGCTGACCTTTACGCGAGCGTGGCCTTCCGGCGGATCGCCGGCTCCCACGGGCTCATTGTTCACATAGGCGTAGTAAACAGTGCTATCAGCGTCGATGGCTATGGAAGGATCGGCGCCTTGGCCTTGCGAATGGCTGCCCGTGACGATGAACTCCTGCCACGTCACGCCTGAAGTGGTGCTCAACGCGCCGCCCTGCGCTCCGCCGCATTGATTGACCGGCAGCCAGACCGTCCCGTCTGGGGCTACATGAACATGGCCATGTAACCCACCACACGCAGTGGTAGTACCGGTATAGGCCAACACGCCGGGACCGTAACTCGCACCGAGTGTATCGCTTCGTTGGCACGACGCAGGACCGACGACGTCCTGAGAGCAATAGTAAACGGCCTCGCCCTGGTTTGCCGCCGTCGCGAGCGGATTAGGCATGCCGGCTACAGGGGGATAGGGGCCCGAACCGATGGTCTCATGATCGGCGCCCCCGTTGGGCGGAGAAAAACCGGCCTCTACCCACATGTCGCCATCATTGAAAGGTGCTGCCGCGTCGGTGTATCCGTAAACGGCATTCGCGCCGGCGGTGGAGTTGGAGACGAAGGTGCGCCCGGACTTCTGATCCGTCCAAAGGATCGGATCCAGACCTGTGTTAGTGGTGTTCGCGGATTTATCTTCCCAAAGCGCTTCGCAGCACTCCGGCTTGCTCGGCGTTTGAACTTCGCCTGGAGTGAGGCGCCAGATCGGACCGATGTTCATTACCATGATGCGGTGAGTGATCGGGTCGAACCCAATATTAAATTCGCCTTGGCTGCTTTCGGCCGAAGATCCCGCTGGTGCGACGAAAGTCTGGTAGCGCGGAACGCCTGGCGTGGTCGGGTCCGCACTGCCAAACCCGGCGGAAAGACCACCTGAACCAGGGAGTAACTCTATCTTTACATGGACGATTTCTTGAGTTGGCGTCGCGGGCAAAATCTTCACTGAGTATTGCGTGTCGCCATCTATTAAGGGGTTGATGACGGCGATTTCAGGGTTAGCGCTGCTGGCCGATTGGTGATCGGCCGGATGGCTGCCGTCCACCGTGGGGTTGCTACCATTGAAAATGTAAAGATCGTAGTCCGATTTGCCGCTGCCGGTGTCGGTCCAAAACATCGTAACTTTGACCGCTCCGTTGGGGTGTGCCGCGGCATAGCCCGCCGGGAGTGAGACCGTCAACGCGAAATTATCGCAAGGAAACTGGGAATTGCAGCGCGGGCCGGTGTCAAGCTGACCCAATCCAAGAGGTGACGGATTGGGCTGGTTGAATGGCCCGGCATCATAAGTCAGCACTGGAGTGACAGGAGAAAGGGTTCCGTTCGATGGTGTCGAAGCAAAGCTCAGCCAGCCAAGTGAGGCGCCAAGCGAACAAAGGGCAACAGCAATGACTACACGAGGATTAAAGATGCCGGATTTGGAAACGGAATTTTTTTGCATGGGGAGTGTGGAGTCGAAACCTCGTCAACGGGTTTACGGACGTGACAATATATCGTGGCGAAATGAAAAGCGGTCGCCCCTGGAAGCAGGATCTGCCGAAATGTAGGCGCAGTCCTACACGATTTCGCGCTGGTATCCAGCCACGCAGAAATTGGCGTTGTCAACGCGCGGGGGCAGACGCGTTGATTTTTTAGGCCTCTGATGTCCCGTACCGTGCCCTGCGCGGGCGCCGTGAAAATCGCCGTCGGTTAGACTAAGCGAACACGTACTGGCCAAGGTTGAGGGCTTCGGCGTATGAGCGAAAGTGGCTGCATCGACATGCAAAAGACTTGCCCATTACGATTAGATGTACGTGAAGAAGTGGAGGACCAAAGCTAAATACTCGGCGGTAACGAACCTGTTGAAGGCGGGGATGGATTTAGCCGAGCGGCTGGAAAGACTACGGAAAGAGGGGGTTGCTTTGCACGAGGAAACCGGGAAACTGTTGAAGGAGACCCGCCAGAACCTTGAGTCTGCGCGGCTCAACCTCGAATTGCTTCAGGCATAATGGCCCTTCACAATGTGACGTCGACATCGGCGCACAGAGTCATCACCGCACGTTTACTCGGATAAGAGGTCAAGCAAGTTAACCTCTAATCCCGCCCAACTCTACAGTTTCGATATCAAAGATCAGCCGAACTTGGCGCTGGCAATTTCATTCCAACGGGATGGAACCATAAAGGTCTTATTGTTTTCCCTTAAGACCGGCGCCAGATTTGGATTGTACGACTGAAGTATCTGTGCTGTTGATGAGTCCGTTGGCGTTAACATCTGTCCGGAAATTCGAATTGGTTAGCGGTTTCCCTGATTGAGCCTGCACCAGGCTGGTGTCGGTGGAGTTGACCAAACCATTGCCGCCGATATCGCCCAAAAGCACGCTCATAGAAATACCAACGTCGCCCGTACGAATGCCATCGCTCACACCGAAAGCGAAAATTGTAATCCGCTGAGCGTTTGCCACGTTTATGACAGGCACAGTTACGACCGCGCCGTCGGCTGAAGAGCCGTCGCTAGCTAACGCCCGAGAACTAAGGACTGAGTTGGCTTGGATTCTGTTTTTGTGCTGTGAATACGTCTCCGGAATCGATGCTGCCATTCTCGTTGATGTCTCTGCGGAAATCCGCGGACCCTACCGGCGGAAGAGCTTGCCCGTTTTGCTTTTGGACCAGGAAGACGTCGCCGGAATCGACTTGCTCGCTGGCGTTGACGTCGGCCAGAAGCACGTCCATCCGTGCAGTCAGATTATTCAAAATTGCCCCGGCGCCGTCCTGGACTCCGTCCAGACTAACTACGAGATGTTGCGCATTGGTCACGCTTCGAAGTGGTACGGTGATTTGATTCGAATTCGGGCCGAGGGTGGGAACGCCGACAAGCGCAGAACCTTGAATCTTCGTCGCAGTGCCCGGGGCGACAACGTCTTTGCCAAATGTGTAAATGAGTAGAAAAGTGCCGTTTGGACCTGGTGCACGGCACTCAACACCGGCCGGACCGGTAGCGGGCAAATCAATGTCAAATGTTCCAGCGGTGCCGTGTGTTTTACGCGAAACGACCGTGACAACCTGTGGATCGAAAACGTAGCCTTGAGCGACATCGATGAGATTGAAAAACAGGCCGCCGATGCCGAAGACCGGATCTGGTGGATTACTGTTAGCCTGCGCCTGAAGCGTCATGGTGCTGGCAGTGACTTCGTGCAGGCGACTATCAAACGGATCCACTTCGGTGACATTTGAGAACGGAACGTAAATGGTGACGTTGCCGTTCGGGCCGAGAGTTGATTGGCAATTGGCGGCGGGCAGTTGCGATCTGCCTGGATAGGTCAAGACAAAGCCGCCCCCGAGAGATTGCACGGCGTTTTCGCCGACAAAACATTGCAGCGCGGCGCCGTTCAACGATTCAGCGTAGACATGGAAATTTTTGCCGCCGTTTCCATCGCTGCTCGAAGG
This sequence comes from Verrucomicrobiota bacterium, assembly GCA_041167085.1. Lineage (GTDB taxonomy): Bacteria > Verrucomicrobiota > Verrucomicrobiia > Chthoniobacterales > UBA10450 > DATFCK01. The sequence continues at coordinate 22,157 of JBEEGV010000030.1, read as the reverse complement.
CACGAACCACATGGTCGACCAAACCAAATCAGTATCCGGATCTTGTGCTGTGGTGGGTGCCAGACTCAGGTTATTCAGTTGCATCACCACTTTGTAACAAGGCGCGATAACCGAACACGGAGCCGTCGTAGCTTTCACGACGCTTGAATTCACAATGTCGAGCTGCGGCATGTTTGCGCTGCTGATCCCGCTCACTTCATATTTTCCGTCCCCGGCCGGGTCGGACACTCCGTTGAACGGCGCGATGCCCGCCACATTCACCGGCGAGTTCGCCGCGAAAAGTCCGGTGCCGCCATTCTGGTGCACGTACATGGCGTGGCCGGCCAAACTACCGGTAATGCTGTTTGAATCGGCATAACTAATATGCGCCTCACCTCTCGGCCCAGTGCGCAATTGCAAATAATCGCCGAGCGCGCGACTGGACCAGCCGCATTGGCCACCGATCACAGTTTGAACACTACCGCGATGAACAGGATGTGAGCTCGCACGAATCGGAGCATTAAACGTCGGCACCGCGGCGTGGGCGTTGACCGACTGAACCATCCAAACGCTCCAGAGACCGTTGACGGCATCCGGGCCGTTGATGTTTTTGCCTTGTGGCGGAGGCAGGATCGCATTTTGGCCGCAGGCCAGATCGGCGGCACCGCCGGGATCGAACGCGGAAGGCGTGCCATACCAAACAATGTTCACGCGGCCGTCATCGCCCGCATTGACCCAGGCGAAGACGTTGTTGTGCAATATGCCATCGGGCGAGCCGGAGGTATCGATCTGCATCGGCGTGCTCCAGGTGTTGCCCTGATCGGTTGAATAGGAAAACTTCAGGACCGTATCGCCAGTAATAACCGTGTCACCAGTACTCGCGTTGACGCCAGGTCCGAACGGCGCCTGTTCCCATGCGGCGTAGAGATTGCCGGCATTATCAATTGCCATCGTCGGGAAATTGGCGCCGGTTTTTTGGTTCGGGCCGAGATCGGCCACGGGCAGGTCCGTACAGTTCAATCCACTCGGGTCGCTCACGTTCGCAACCGGCGGGCCGAAGGCGACCGGAAAACAGCGGCCAATCAAAATTTTGTTGAACAGCGCGTTGTCGTGGACGACGAAAATGTGTTTCACCGGGTTCGGCAGGGTCGCATATCCGCCGGATCCGTTAGGCTGACCGAGAGTCGTGGCGACAGGACTGATTTCGTTATTGCCCATGATACCCTCGTCGCACGAGTTAACGGCCGATACGTGATTGGCTGGGCCGAACTCGATGCCGGCGGTCGGCTCTAAACCGGTCACGGGCGAGCGATACATCACAAGCACGTTATTGCCGGCGCTGCTTCCACACATCGGCGCGCCCGGGCCGATCTCGTCGTTCGCCAAATAAACGCTGCCGCCATTCAACGGATTGCCATCGATCGCATACCATTGTCGATCTACCGCCGTGTCTGGCACGCCGGTGTTGCTGCAGGTGAACGTCGCGCCGAAATCGTCCGAGCGCGCTGTGCTAAAATTCGCCAGCGTAAGATCGTTGAAATACAAATGTCCGACCGAATCGACTGCGATCTCGCTGTCGCCGCCGCCATGACACGTCGTGACCTTGCCCTCAAGTGGCGCCGCGCCCACCACCCATTTGAAAGATTTGCCGCCGTCAAGCGAGTGCCAGACCCAACTCGTGTCGGCGGACAAGCTTCCCGGCGCGCTGGTGTAAATAGTGTGCTCGCCGTTCGCATTTAGCGTCGGATCGATTCGGATGCTTTCCTCGAAACCGGTGCCGCCGATGCCGGCGATGATCGGATGTCCGAAAGTCGGATCATTTGGAGACCGCGTTGCAGCGGGGTTAAGAAGTTGCCGAATGTTGCCACCGCCGGACGTACGCCCGCGCGCCATGCGTTGTAGTTGCCCGGGATCGCCTTTCAACGTGGCAAGACGGGGGCCAGTCTTGGGCGGAGGATCGGATGGTGCGAAACCAAATACAGCGAGCAAGACGGCCGCGGAACAGAATAGAAAAGTGAAGAATGCGCGTGGACTAAAAACGGCGGAATTGGAAGTGCTTTGCATAGTGGAGTGCCGTCCTCAATTTGCTCCGCCGAAAACGATGCGGTAAGAGCGCGTGGATTACCTCGGAGTTAACCCTTGAAGGGGATCTGTGGTCAATGATTTTATACTGTTTTTGAGAATTTTATCGCAGCAGTTAGAACAACTATTTCGCGACAGTCGGGTGAGTGCGTTACGCAAAGAGCTGAGGCGTTGGATTTTAGCTAAGGTGCGAGCGGACTCGGATTATTTCTGAGCGATAAAACGTCTCCCGAATAAATGCTCCCATTGACGTTGATATCCCTTCGAAAGTCAGCCGAGCCGGCGCTATACAACCGACCTCGAGGAACTATGGGCTCAGCTGGCTGGGATTTTGTTTTTGACTGATGAACACGTCACCGGAATCGACGCTGCCATTAAGGTTGATATCCCTGTGAAAGTCAGCAGACCCCACGGGTGGAAGAGCTTGCCCATTTTGTTTCTGCACCAGGAACACATCGCCCGAGTTAACGTCACCGCTTGCATTGACGTCAGCAAGGAGCACGCTCATCGAAATACTAACGTCGCCCGTACGAATGCCATCGCTTACGCCAAAAAGCGAAATCGTAATCCGCTGAGCGTTTGCAACGTTTGTAAGAGGCACAGTCACGACTGCGCCGTTGACCGCAACAGCATTCCCGTTAGCGGTTCCTCCACTCCCGATTTGTCCAGTCCCTGATGTCACCTGCGCTTTTACAGTCCCGTTTCCGGCAACCGCGACTGGAAAGCCGAAGGTAACGACCAATGTATGATCCCCGGTGGCACCGCCGGTACGGCATTCGATGCCCACAGCCGGTGGTTTCAAATCCACGTCAAAGGTGCCTGCCGATCCGTGCATCTTACGCGAGACAACACTTATTGGAATTGGTGATCCAGTGCAGAAATCGTTGCCCACTACCAGGTAGTCCTGCCGGCCGCCAGCATAGTCCGCCGCCAGCACGCCGGAAGGACTGTTGGCGGTGTCTTCGCGCACCGCGACGCCCAGCAGCACGTCACCGTTCTTGATGCCCAGCTTGGCCTTGTCCACGATGAACCGCACGCTGCCGTCGGGTTGGATGCCGCTGCCGGCTTCCAGCGCGCTGATCACGGTCCAGGTGCGAAATTCGCCGCCGGTCTCCGGCGTGGAATCGTTGATGAAGTCGTTGTCCTTGCCCGTGCCGATCTCGTTGACCAAGGCACTCGGGTCGGCGGAGTAACGCAAGCGGTAACGGATGCCGCCGGATGGCGGATCGAAGTAGACATAGAACAGCGAATTGCCGTTTTGCACGAGGCTCGGTTGCGCGTTGTTGATGACGAATACGAGCTTGCCCGGCATGTCCTGCGGCTCAGCGATGCTGAAATTCGCGATGTCATTGTTGGGCTGGGTTCCACCTTCGCCAGTGCGGTCCTGGTAAACCTGGCCAGGCAACGTGCACGACAGTTCGGGATGCGGTGCGTTCTGCCCGACCGTCGGTGCGAACGTTTTGCTCGAAGGGCCTTCGCCTAACGTATTGACCGCCGTCACCCGGTACTGGTAGCTGTGCGCCGGGTCGGCTGGATCCGACAGCTGGCGCCGCTGGGTGAGCGAGATTATCTTGCTCTCTGCCCCGCCGTCGATGCGTCGGTAGACGTTGTAGGTGGTGATCGGCGAGCCGCCGTTATCGGTGTCGGGCCAGCTGAGGTAAACCAACTGGTTCGTCCGGTAGCCGCTGAGCAGCGGCGCCGCCGGCTTCGCGGGTTCTTGCGGATCGAAAGCGGCCAACATACGCCGACCGCCGGACTGGCGCACGATACCGGCCAATTTCGAGAACGTGTTTGGTCCACCGTTGTTAACGCAGGCAGCCGAACAACCAATCGAATTGCTGGCGATGATCCGGCCCTGCGTGTCAATCTGGCAATCGATAAAGTCGTAGTGGTTGCGGTTGTCGCCGCTGTTACCGATACCGCCGAAGCCCTGGATCGGGTTGTCCGGCGTGGTGTTGGTCACGTGCCAGTTGCTACCGCCGTCATAGGTGGTAGCGACGTACAGGTACCAGATGCCCGGGAAGGACATGTCTTCAAAATTGGTATTCGTCCCGGCATAAGTGGAACCGAAGAAGGCCACCGCGGCACGTCCCGGGTCTCCGGCAGTCGCGGCTGGGAACACGGAGTAGGTGACGCCAGCGGGCGCGCCGACGTCCACGCTCGGTGTGAAAGTCGCGCCCTTGTCGTGCGTAACCGCCACACGCATGCGGTTAGTGTTCAGGTCTTGATAGGCGAGATAGACCGTGCCGTCCTTGTCAATTCCGACTGACGGATCACCCTTGCTGCTCAGTCCACCAGTGCTGTCAGGGACTGCGCGGATAGTCCAGCTGACGCCGGCGTTTTCCGACACAACCATATTAACAAGGCCCTGGCCGATCACTGGAGTATCAAGCCCGCAGCCCTTGTTAGGCACATAAACAGTGCCATCTGGCGCGACTTTGGGATGTCCGTGCAACCCTACGCATTTGCTGGTGGCGGAATCGTAAATTGGAACGATCGGCCCGTAAGTCTGGCCGCCGTCATCACTGCGTGCGCAAAACGCCGTCGCGACCTGCTGCGAACAGTAATACACAGCGTTTTGATACGTCGGGTGCGGAATCAGCGAGGCCGGCCCGGTCGTGGGGTATGGACCCACGCCCAAAGCCTCGTGATCAACTCCAGTGGCGATGCCGCCACTGAGCGCAGGAGTCCAGCTCTCGCCATCGTCAGTGCTGATATCGGTTAGGCTGTCGCCGCCGGCGAGCTGCAGGGCCCACAGTCGGCCCGTGGCCGGATCGGCGAGGAAGATAGGATCTGTGGTCGCCTTGTTGCTGGCGCCGGTGGGCGGATCTTTGAACTCCCAAGTAGCCTTGGCCGGTGAAGTGGAATCGTCGAATCTGATTCGCAGGATTTCGTACAGCGCTTGATAGAACAGGTCACCGCCTATACCGGCGTTCACATGTGTGTTCACGCCGATGGTTGGCTCGCCGGCGATCAGGCCCAAGCTGGCCGAGGGCGCGCCGTTGGCGTCGGTGGGAATGTACTCTTGAAAGCGTGCTGCGCCCGGAATTACCGGCGTTGGCGTCGGTGTCGGCGGCGGATGTGGCGGACCACCTGAACTCGTCTCGATCGTCAGTTTGCCGACATACGACTGCGTACCGGGTCCGCTAACGAAGCCGCAGGCAATCACCTTGTAGGTGCCTGCAGGGAGATTATTGCCGGTTACCGTCTCGACCGATGGGGGGTTACTATGGTCGCTCGAGGCGAGCTCGCTTCCGTCGGGTTTCAGCACGGTGAGAATTTCATCGTTTCCCGAGTTGTCGTCCCAAGTGATGTTGAAGGTAAATTTAGCGTTAACGTTGTTATAGACGCCCGCTGGCACGGTAATGGTTGGCAGATGCTGGTCGACCACGGGGGTGTCGGCGAGATTCGCACAGTCGCTCGTGCCATTGACGAGCGCGGGGATCTGCCCAGTCCATGTTACCGTGACCGTCTGGCCGGTGGTCGATGGCACGGTGATGTTGCTGGTGGGTGGCGTCGAAGCAAAGCTGAGCCAGCCAAAGGAAACGCCGAGCGTACAAAGGACAACAGCGATTAGGATGCGTGGATTAAAGATGCCGGCCTTAGGAGCGGAATTTTTTCGCATGGGGTGTTAAGAATCGAAGTTTGTGCGGATTGCGGAAGTAAAACTGAATCGTGGTCAAACAAGAAACGGCCGCACCTCACGCTGAATTTGCGCGGGATGTCGGCTAAATCCGATGTCTCGTCATTGCGGTTATGTTTGTGAATTAGGGGCTGAGCTGGCTTGGATTCTGTTTCTGCGCGGTGAAGACATCTCCGGAATCCACGCTGCCATTCGCGTTGATATCCCTTCGGAAGTCGGCTGCGCCAGCCGGCGGAAGAGCCTGACCATTTTGCTTTTGCACCAGGAACACGTCGCCGGAGTCCACCTGATGACTGGCGTTGACATCGCCTAGCAACACATCTATCCGAGCGTTCAAATTGTTGAGAACGGCGCCCACATTATCTTGCACACCGCTGAGGTTGACAACGATATGCTGGGCATCGGTCACGCTTCGCAAGCTGATGCTCACCTGATTGACGTTCGGTCCGATACTCGGTTGGCCGAGAAGGGCGTTACCTTGTGTTTTCGTCGCAGTACCGGCAGCGCTAATCGCTTTGTTAAACGTGTAGACGAGCAGATGAGTGCCTTGCGGGCCTGGTGCGCGGCACTCGACGCCCGCGGTTCCGGTCAAGGGAAGATCAATATCGAAAGACCCCGCGCTACCGTGCGTTTTGCGCGAACCAACGCTTACCAAACCGAGAACCGGCTCGACTTCGACGATGAACACGGCAGTGTTCGAGCTCACTTTACCGCGCGAATCGGTTACTACCAGCCGCACGATGTATTCGCCGGGATCGGTGAACGTGTGCGTAATCGTCGGGCTGGATTGGGTGACGTCGTCACCGCCGTCGCCGAAGTTAAATGTGTAACTGGCAACGCTATCGATCGCGTCCGGATCATGCGAACCACTTGCGTCGAAGTTGACGGTCAGCGGTTTAGTACCTTCGTCGACGTCTGCCGTGAGCACCGCCAGAGGTGCCGTGTTCGGCAAACAAAGATTCGTTGGGCGCAACGTGTACGAGCCTGCCCCAGTGCTATCGGGGATTGTTTCGTTCGTTCCTCCCGATGGGCTTCCTAACCGTACGCTCGCCAGGGTGATGGCAATGCTATCGCCCGGACCAGGGTTCTGGATAATCGATTTTGGCACGACCAGAGTGATTGTTCCGTCCGGCTGGGCGTTACTCGAGGGATCAATGCTTCCTTTCGTGGTAAAGAGTCGCGCGGCGTTATTTGGCGTGCTCGTCACACCCCAGGTGAAACTGTTATTTCCGGCGGTGCCCCCAGAGGCACCACCATCGGACACCATCGAGACAAAATAATCGGACGGCGAAGTGTCTCCCGGAATTCCAGAGGAGGGCGCTGAGACTAACGTGCCGTTTTTCACAACGCCAAAACGAATCGACCACCGCCAGCCTTGAGGAATAGTAGAAAGATTGGCGACCTTGATTGTGACCACAACGTTGCTCGCTTTCCCGGTCGGGTTGATCCCAGCATCCATCGGTTCGGCGACCGAGACGGAGGTGATGTCATGCTGCGGTTGTGCGTCAGTTTCGTCGCCGGCAGGATCGACCAAGACGGTGATCCCAGGCAGAGCGCAGGGACCGGCCGAGGCCAGACATACTGACACCGGCGGTGAGACGCTGTTGCTGAAAGGGCCATCGCCCAAACCGTTCACCGCCTTGATTCGGTAGGTATAGCTTGTGATCGTTGGATCGACACTTCGATCAGAGAACGTGGTGTCCGTCGGGTCCGTCTGCGTGCCAATCAAGGTTTCGGCGTGTTGGGCATCGCTTCGATAGATTTTGTAGGAAGTGATCGGGGAACCGCCATTGTCAGGCGCAATCCAACTCAGATAGGTCGCTCGATCATCGCGGCAGGCTGACAAACAAGCGGGCTGTGGCAGCACAGGCTCTTGAAACTGCGCGTCGAACTGTGAGAGCAGGGTTTTGCCGCCGGACTGTCGGGCAAAGGTCGCTTTAGAGCTGTAAGAATTCGGTCCCCCGGTTTCGCACGCGCCGACGCAGCCATCGGCGTAGCCAAAGAGCACGCGGCCCTTGTCGTCCATGGTAGCGTCGTTGAAATCGAGCAGGTTTCGGCAGGTATTATTCCCGCCGCTGTTCCAGATACAGGCGTTCCGCTGTACGGGGCCACCGCTGGCGTCAACCGTCGTCCAGTTTTGACCGCCGTCATAAGTATGAGCAACAAAACCGTACCATGTGCCGTTGAAGGTTGCGGACTGGTGATCACCACCGGTTGTCGTACCTATGAAAGCTACGGCGGCGCGCTGTGGGTCGCCCGCAACCGCCGAGGCGAAGACAGCGTTCTTAATTCCCGGTCCCGCGCCGACGTCGACCGGCGGGCTCCAACTGGAGCCTCGGTCGTGTGAAACCGCTACGAAGACGTGATTGTCCGTCGAGTTCCCGCCCGGAACCAGTCCGGTGTATGCAAAATAAACGGTGCCGTCTGTTGCGACGCCGACGGATGGATCGGAGATGTCGAAAGTTGCGGGCGCGATTGCCGGCGCCATCGGTAAACTATTCGGGATGGTGTGGAGGGTCCAAGTCGTAGCCGCATCGGTCGACACGAACACAGACTGTTTTCCGCCGCATTGGCCATTGGGAAGATACGCTGTTCCGTCGGGAGCGACCTTGACGTGGCCGTGAATTGCCGCGGTGCAACCAGAGACTGTGTCCTGGTAGACGGGGATCGATTTTCCGAAGTTCAAGCCGCCGTCGTCGCTCCGCGAGCAAAACGCAGTAGATCCGGCATTGACCACGCCTAACTGGCCACAATAATAAACGGCGTGGCCTTTGTTGAGGGGATTAGCAAGGTTTGATAGAGCCGCTGGATACGGTCCGCCACCGACCGTTTGATGGTCATTGCTGCCATCCGGCGGATTGACCTGAGCTGGTGTCCATGTGGCACCGTCATCGTCCGTGAATGCCATCAAGCTGTTAAGCCCTATCAGGACAGGTGAGGTTTGCGTGATCGTGTTCAGCTGCGAAACGAACGTGCGGCCTGTTCCCTGATCGGTGAAAAGAATTGGATCGACCGATCGCACCTTCGTCGTCGTAAAAGAAACGTCCGCCCAGTCTGCATTACAGGCTTGGGGAACAGAACCCGGAGGTGGAATGTTCTCCGGTAATGTCGCCTGAAGAGTCTGAGTGTTGGAAATAAACATGACTCGCTTGCTGATCGGGTTGAAGCCGATCGACGGTTCGCCTGAGCTCTCACCGATCCCTGGTCCTGGAGCGTAATTATAATAACGAGGAACCCCCGGACCGCTCGGCGTAACGAGCGCTTGCTCGCTTTCGGTTTGAGCGCTCGGTGTCGCCAACGTTTGCGTCGATTTTCCGGAAAATTTTCCGCTGCGCGGCGTTGCTGCGAAACTGAACATAGCCAGTAAACAGCCGGCTAAACAAAAGGTGAGAGCGAAAAAAATGCGGGGGTTGAAGATGCCAGATTCAGAACCTGAGTTTTTTTGCATATGGATGTTTTTCGTGTGGCTGAGGAATAAGGCAGCCCGATTGGACTTAAGGTCGGATTTGACGCGAGCGGCGGATGCCTTGGTAATTATTTTTATGCTTTCTTGTTATAATATTCTTGGGCGGATGGAGCCGGTGGAACAATTTCATCATATGCATTGAATCTGGCGTGGTCCGCTTAGGTCCGCTACGGCCCGGGGAACCGACGTCGTCAACCGCTGTTCATCGCTAGATCGCGACGCCGTAACTAAGGACTAAGGGCGCTTGGATTTTGTTTTTGCGCGATGAAGACGTCTCCCGAATCCACGCTGCCGTTGGCATTAATATCCCTTCGGAAGTCGGCGGAGCCGACGGGAGCAAGAGCTTGACCGTTTTGTTTCTGCACCAGGAAGACATCGCCGGAGTCGACCTGCCGGCTGGCATTGACATCTCCAAGCAACACATCCATGCGCGCACTTAAATTGTTCAGGATGCCGACACTGTCCTGCACGCCATTGAGAGTAACCACGAGATGCTGAGCGTTCGCGACGCTGCGAAGGTTTACGGTGATCTTGGTCGCAGTTCCAGCGGCAACTACGTTTCGATGGAGCGTGTAAACCAGAGTGTAAAGGCCGTTTGCACCGCCGCTGCGACATTCGACTCCGGGATCGCCGGTAAGCGGCAAATCAATGTCAAAATCGGCGCTGCCCTGCGTTTTTCTCGATACCACGCCTAACAAGGAGCAGTCGGTTTCGACGGGGGTATTAGTGAACTGCACGTCGTCGATCCACCAGCCCACGCCAGGTTGCGATCCGGCGAGGAGGAGATCACAGGCCAGACGGAATCGCACGCGCACGTCCAGACCGGCGAAAGCACCGAGGTTAACGTCAACCTTGGACATCGCGGCGGTGGCATCACCGCCGGTCCATGCAGGCCGTCCGGCGATCGGGCTGCTGTAGCTCGGAGAAATCGTGCCGTTATAACCGCCCGAGACAAAGCTGCCGCCGCCGGCGAGGACGTCCACCCAGGTCGCTCCTCCGTCAATGCTCACTTCTAACGCGCCCCCATCGAAACCGTCTTCAAACTGGAACCGGTGCCAGAAAATCAAATGACTGCTGCTGGAGAGCTTCTGGGATGGTGAAACAAGGCGATCGTCCTTGAGATCCAGAGTCGTCGCGTCACTGCGGAACGAGTGGGTGAGACTATGAGCCTGCGGATCCGGCACCACCATCCAGGTATGGCTGGCGGGGATGTTATTTTTGGCCGTGTCCACAGTCCAACCCGGCGCCCCTGATTCAAAGTCGTCGCTAAAGGTGCCAGTGGGGACGAGTGGGCACAACGCGTCCACGCTAACGCGGACAGTTCGAGTAGCGGTTGCTCCCAAACCATTGCGAACGGTGTAAGTAAACGAATCGGGACCAAAGAATCCGTTAGCGGGAGTGTAGGTTACCGTCCCGTCCACATTGACAGTGCTGCTGCCGTGGCCAGGGGGACTAACGGAAGTCACCGCGAGCGGAGGCACTCCGCAGTCGTTAGCCAGGACGTTAATGATCACCGGCTGGTTCTCCTTGGTCGTGGCCGCGTCGTCGAAGGCGAGAAGTTCCGAACTCAGGTCTAGCTCGTTGCTCTGAACGCCGATGCCTAGCGCATTGACCGCTTTTACTACGTAGAAGTAGTGTCGCACTGAAGAATCGGACGTCGTGTCATCGAAGGCGGTGGTGGCATTGCCGGTCTGACCTAGAAACACTTCATTGCCCGGCGTAGTCCCGCGCAAGATCTGGTAATTGATTATGTCGGAACCGCCGTTGTCCGGAGCCTTCCATGTCAGATGCGTAGCAGCGCAATCGCGCGTCCCGGAGAGGCACGGTGGTTTCGGCACTACCGGTTCGGCAGTGTCGTTGCTGGCGAGCAGAGTCTTGCCACCGATTTGGCGCGCGACGCGCATGAATGCCTTGCTATCGTTGGCTGCCGTGCCGGCAACGCAGCCGCTGGAGACACAACCGTCGCTGTAGCCGAAGAGTACGCGGCCTTTGTCGTCAACTGTGACTTCATTGAAGTCGAGAAGATTACGCGGGGAGGTTGATGAACCGCAATTGATTCCCTGCAAACAGACGCCGGCATGTCGCTGTACGGGATCATTTGGCGTGGCATTGCCCGTGACCCAGGTCTGGCCTTCATCGTAAGTGGTGGCGATAAAGAGATACCAATCGCCGTTAAAAACTGTGCCTTGAAAGCTGCCGGCCACATTCGTGCCGAGGAAGCCGCAGGCGGCACGTCCCGCGCTTCCGCCCACTGCCTGCGGAAAAACAGCGTTCACGACACCCTGACTCGCGCCGATGTCCACGTCGCGAATCCAATTGATGGTCGAGCCGGTTCTTTTGCCGACGGCGACGTGGGCGTGAGCCTCGTTTCCGCCCGCCGCGCTGTCGACATAGCAGTAGTAAGCGGTGCTATTCTCGTCAAAAGCAATCGATGGGTCGGTGCTTTGGCTGCTGGTCGTAGTGCCCGGAATGGAAAATTCGGTCCACGGGGTCGTACCTCCGTCAAGGCTGATGGCCCCGCCCGCCTTGCCGCTGCAGGATTTGTCCGGTAGCCATGCCGTCCCGTCGGGCGCGATGTGTACGTGACCGTGCAGACCACCGCAACCTTGGGAGTTCATCGTGCCAGGACCAGTGGAAATGACTCCCGGTCCGTAGCTCGCGCCGAGATCATTGCTACGTTGGCACATCGAACCGACGGAGTCCTGCGAGCAGTACAATACATACTGACCATGATTCACCGGGTTCGACAGGGCGCTCAGTAAGGCTGGATACGGTCCGGAGCCGATGGTCTCATGATCCACGCCGCCGTTAGGCGGCGAAACCGCAATAGGAACCCACTGATCGCCATCGTTGAAGGGCGCGGCGGCATCGGTATATGCATAAACTACGTTGGCGCCAGCGGTGGAATTCGAGGCAAAAGTCCGGCCTGTCTTCTGATCGGTCCACAGAATCGGATCCAAGCCTGTGTTAGTCGAAGCAGCAGATTTATCTTCCCAGAGCGCTTCACAGCATTCGGGCTTGGCCGGCGTCAAAAGCTCCGGGGGAGTGAGGCGCCAGATCGGCCCGGTATTCATCACCAAAATGCGGTGCGTGATCGGATCGAAGCCAATATTGAACTCGCCGCTGCCAGGCTCGGCGGAGGAGCCTGCGGTTGCGTAGAAATTCTGGTATCGCGGATTGCCCGGGACCGTTGCATCCGCGCGGCCGAACGTCATAGACGCGCTCGATGATGGCGTTGACGCAAAACTGAGCCATCCCAGTGATGCGCCGAATGAACAAAGAGCGAACGCAATTACGACGCGCGTGTTAAAAAGCCCCGATTGGGAAGTCGGTTTTTTTCGCATAGGGCGTTAAAGAAAAAAGTTCGTAACGAGCTAAGACAGTAAAACTGAATCGTGCTGAAATAAGAAACGGCCGCACGGAAGGCGATGTCAGGTTAGAGTCTGGTGTGCGACAGCCTACATGGACGCCATCGATTTCGATGCGTTGAATTCTGGTTACGCCCCGTGATTGCAAAAGCCGGCGCTAGATCGCGACGCCCTAACTAAGGACTGAGTGCGCTTGGATTTTGTTTTTGCGCGGTGAAGACGTCTCCCGAATCCACGCTGCCATTCGCATTAATATCCCTTCGGAAGTCGGCGGAGCCCACGGGAGGAAGCGCTTGACCGTTTTGTTTTTGGACGAGGAAGACATCGCCGGAGTCAACTTGGTGGCTCGCGTTCACATCTCCAACTAACACATCCATGCGCGCACTTAAATTGTTAAGGACGCCGACGGTATCCTGCACACCATTGAGAGTAACTACCAGATGCTGAGCGTTAGCCACGCTCCGAAGGTTTACGGTGATCTGGTTCGGATTGGGGCCAATGGTAGGGACGCCGACAACGGCAGTGCCCTGTGTTTTGGTCGCCGTGCCCGCGACAACCACGTTTCGGTGAAGCGTGTAAATAAGAGTGTAAAGGCTGTTGGCGCCGCCAGTGCGACATTCGACTCCGGGATTGCCGACTAAAGGCAGATCGATATCAAAGTCGCCCGCGTTCCCATGCGTCTTTCTTGATACGACACCGATTAACGGACAGTCGGTCTCCACCTGCGTGTTGGTGAACTGCACGTCGTCGATCCACCACCCTTGGCCAGGTTGCGACCCCGGAGCAACGGGATCGGTGACGAGACGGAATCGCACGAGCCGGTCGAGACCGGCGAAGGGGCCCAGGTTAACGACGACCTGTGTCATGGGATCGGTCGCCGCGGTTGACGAGCCTCCGGTCCAAGCCTGTCTGCCTGCGATCCGGCTGCCAAAACTGGTACTAATCGTGCCGTTGTAACCACCCGAGACGAAACTTCCACCGCCCGCGAGGACATCCACCCAGGTCACACCACCATCGGTGCTCACTTCCAACACAGCACCGTCAAAACCGTCGCTCGAGCCGGCTTCAAAGTTGAACCGGTGCCAAAAAGTAAGCTGGCTCGTGCTCGAGAGCTTCTGAGCCGGGGCCACCAGCCGGTCGTCTTTTGTATCCAGGCTGGTCGCGTCGCTGAAGAAAGAATGGCTCGGGCTATGCGCGTTCGGATCCATCATCACGCTCCAGGTGGGACTTGCTGGCCCAAGATTATCCGCAGCGGTATCAACGACCCAGCCGGGCGCGCCCGACTCGAAGTTGTCGCCAAAGCTGCCGGTGGCGAGTAATGGGCACAACGGGTTAACTGTGACGTGGACGGTGCCCGTGGCGGTTAGGGCCTGCCCGTTACGCAGCGTGTAGGTAAAACGATCAAAACCAAAGAAACCTGAGGTCGGGCTGTAGGTGACTGTGCCATTACCGTTGTTGGTCACCGTGCCGTGCATGGCCGCCCCGACGGCACTTATCGTAAGCGGAGCCGAACCGCAGTCGTTGGCCAGCACGTTGATGGTGATTGATTGGTTCTCTGGAGTCGCGGCCACGTCATCTACCGCAATAACGCCGGCGCCTAGATCTATTTCGTTGCTTTGAAGCCCAGTGCCCTTCGCGTTGATCGCCTTAACCACATAAAAATAATGTGGCACTGTCGGATCAACCGTCGTGTCGTTGAAACTGGGCTTGGGGACGCCGGTCTGGCCGATTAAAGTTTCCGTACCTGTCGTGGTCCCGCGAAAGATCTGATAATTGACGATATCCGAGCCGCTGTTATCCGGAATTTTCCAGCTTAGATGCGAAGCGGTACAATCGCGCGTACCGGAGAGGCAAGCCGGTTTTGGCACGGCGGGTTCGGCCGGACTCGGATCAAATTGGGACAGGAGTGGTTTGCCGCCCGACTGTCGCGCAACGCGCATGTGCGCGCTGAAATCGTTAGGCGCAGTGCCCGCGATGCAGCCTTCGGTTACACAGCCGTCGCTGTATCCGTAGAGAACCCGACCTTTGTCGTCGATGGTAATCTCGTTGAAATCCAACAGATTGCGATCTTGCGCGCCGCCGCCGGCCTGCCAGACCCCGGTCATGCTTTGGACAGGATCGTTGGGCGTGGCATTAACCGTAGTCCACGTAACGCCGCCATCGTAAGTGGTGGCAATGTAAGCGTACCATTTGCCTGGGAAACTAACCGCCTGGTAATCGCCGTTTATGTTCGTGCCGATGAAACCAATCGCCGCGCGGCCGGAACTGCCGCCGACTGCTTCGATTTCCACAGCGTTCTTGACTCCGTGGGACGCACCGAGATCGAAGTCGTTAGTCCAGGTTACGGCATTCGTAGCCGGGTTCCGATGTCCTACCTTGACCCGTGCATGCCCTTCCGGCGGATCACTTGGGGAGACAGGTTCATTGTTAATATAAGCAAAATAAACCGTGCTATCGGCATCGATGGCAATGGAAGGGTCAGCGCCCTGAGGCTGAGGGATAGCGCCCGGAACGAGAAACTCCGTCCAAGTGACGCCTGCATCTGTGCTGAACGCGCCGCCCTGTGCGGTCCCGCAGTGGGGTACCGGTAACCAAACCGTGCCATCTGGAGCTACGTGCACGTGCCCGTGGAGACCGCTGCAACTACCGGTAGTCCCGTTGTAGACCGGCACACCATTGTGATAGTGAACACCGAGATCGTCGCTTCGTTGACAGAATGCGGCGCCCGCCGGGAAGGTCTGTCCGCAATAGTAAACCGCCTCACCCTGATTAACCGCATTCCCGAGTGGATTCGGAATTGGCGATCCACCAGGAATCGGATTTGGCACGGCAGGATACGGTCCCGATCCAAGGGTCTCGTGATCGTCACTCAAATTGGGCGGGCTTGGCGAAAACTCCACCCAGGTATCGCCGTCGTTGAAGGGCGATGCCGCGTCGGTGTATGCATACACAGCATTCGCGCCGGCCGTGGAGTTCGACGCGAAAGTGCGGCCGCTCTTTTGATCCGTCCAAAGGATGGGATCAAGGCCGATGTTGAGCGTATTCGTAGATTTATCCTCCCAAAGCGCTTCGCAGCACTCGGGCTTAGCTGGCGTTTGAACTTCGCCCGGGGTCAGGCGCCAGATCGCACCGGAATTCATCGTCATGATGCGGTGCGTAATGGGATCGAACCCAATATTGAATTCGCCGCTACCCGATTCGGCAGAGGAGCCCGCGGGCGGAACAAAAATCTGATAACGCGGAACCCCCGGTTTCGTGGGGTCAGCCCCGCCGAACCCGGGAAAAATACCACCCGAACCTGGCAGCAACTCTATCCTTACAGTAAGGATTTCCCCAGTCGGCTGGAAGGGGACAATCTTGATCGAATATTTGTTATCGCCATCTACCAGAGGATTGATCACCGCTACTTCAGGGTCGGCGCCGCTGGCTGATTGATGATCGGCCGGCTGAGAACCGCCGAGATCGCCAACCACACCATTATATATATAGAGGTCGTAGTCTGATTTGCCGCTCCCGGTGTCGGTCCAACCGGCCGAGACCTTCACTGCTGAGTTCGGATGAGCTGCGACGTAGCCCGCTGGAAGCGACACTGTCAGTGTATAATTGTCACACGGGAATGTATTGGAATTGCAACGGGGGCCGCTATCAAGCTGGCCCGCTCCAACCGGCGATTGATTGGGAACATTGAATGGACCAGCAGTGTAGGTGACCACGGGAGTGCCCGGGGATAGCGTTCCACTAGATGGTGTTGAAGCGAGACTGAGCCATCCCAGCGATGCGCCGAGTGAGCAAAGAGTGAACGCGATTACTACACGGGTGTTGAAAAGGCCGGATTGAGAAGTGGGATTTTTTCGCATGAGGCGCGGTAAGAGAGGATTTGCTACGAGTTAAGAGAGCAAAACTGAATCGTGGTGGAACAAGAAATGGCCGCAAGGGAAGGGGGATTTCGCGTTCGATGTCAGATTACGCCTGAGCTGCGATGGTCTGAGTGGGCGCCGCCCTATTTCGAAGCGTTAAACCGGTTACGGCCCGTGATTGCTTTACCAGCAACCACGGGCCATTAAAAGCCGCCACGAGTCGCGATGCGATCCGGCTTACGGACTGAGCGCACTTGGATTTTGTTTCTGCACAGTAAATACGTCTCCGGAGTCCACGCTGCCGTTCCCGTTAATATCTCTGCGGAAATCGGCCGATCCGCTAGGCGGCAGAGCTTGTCCATTTTGTTTTTGGACGAGGAACACGTCACCGGAGTCAACTTGGTGGCTCGCGTTCACGTCGCCAAGCAACACATCCATCCGCGCCATCTGATTGTTGGCTATTTCACCAACACTGTTCTGCACACCGCTCAGATTGATGATGAGATGCTGCGCATTGCTCACGCTCCTGATCGGCACGGTGACCTGGGTTGGATCCGGTCCGAGGGTAGGAACGCCGACGAGTGCATTGCCTTGAGCTTTTGTTGCAGTCCCCGGAACTGTCACGGCCTTGTTGAAGGTGTAGACGAGTTGATACGTGTTATTCGAGCCCGCCGCGCGACATTCGACACCAGCATTTCCCGTCAGGGGCAGATCGATGTCGAAGTTTCCCGCACTCCCGTGCATTTTACGAGACACCACCGTCGCGACGCCTAACGGTTGCTGAACGTCGACGATGAACTTGGCGGTATTCGAACTGATCTTGCCGCGAGAATCATGCACGATCATCCGGACGATGTATTCTCCCGATTGAGGGAAGGTGTGGGAGATCGTGGGGGTATTCTGGGTCACATCGCCCAAGCCATCATCGAAATTGAAGGTATAGCTGGCAATTGTGTCGATCGAGTTCGCATCGGAAGAACTATTGCCATCGAAATGAACAGTGACGCCTGGTAGGCCCGTGTTTACATCAGCAGTGAGCCGCGCGATTGGCGCGGTGTTGGGAAAACAGAGATTGGTCGCACGCAGAACGTAGCTGTCTCCACCGTTCGTGCTGTCAACGATGGTCTCGTTTGTGCCACCCGTGCTCGGGGCCGTCGAGGGCAGGGTCAGGCGGACGCTGCCAAGCATCGCCGTTATCGAATCGCCCGGACCCGGATTGCTGATGATCGATTTAGGCAGGACCATGGTAATCGTTCCGTCGGGCGTGACATTGCTCGAAGCATCGAGATTGCCCTTGGTTGTAAAAACGCGCGCGGCATTCTGCGGCACGCTGGTTGTGCCCCAGACGAATGTCGGCGTCGTGCTCACATCCGAAGTCACCATCGCGACGAAGAAATCCTCCGACGGGCCCATCGTAGCGTCCGGAGGCGGCTGCACAAGGTTGCCACCTTTATTCACCTGGAAGCGAACGGCCCACCGCCATCCCGGCGGAATGGTTGTCATGCTTACCACCTTCATCGTGAAGACCAGATTGCTGGCTACCCCGGTTGTGGTGTTCGTCATCGGTTCAGACATGGAAATCGAAGTGATATCCTGCGAAGGACCGACATGCGGGATCGGCGAGGGCAGCGCGTTGAGCGAATTGCTGCTGGCGTCACCGGCCGGGTCGACAATGACCTGTACTCCAGGCGTAACGCACGCACCAAGGGATTCAACCCTCGGAACAATACTCAATGAGATGCTGTTGCTCGTTAGACCTTCGCCCTGAGCGTTCAGCGCCGTGATACGGTAAATATAGGTGGCCACCGTTGGATCTCCCGTCCGATCAACGAACGAGCTCTTGCCATTAGTCGGCTGTCCGACCAATTGCTCCGTGCCACCAGCCGCGTCCTTACGATAGATTTTGTACGACGTAATGGGCAATCCGCCGTTGTCCGGCACAACCCAATCAAGATAAGCTGCCATGTCGTCACGGGTCCCGCTGAGACATGCTGCCTGCGGTTTGATAGGCTCGGGTGGGGCGGGGTCGAATTGCGCAAGAAGCCCTTTGCCCCCGGATTGGCGCGCGATGGTCGCCTTCGAGCTGTAAGAATTCGGTCCGCCAGTTTCGCAACTGCCCACGCAACCGTCGGCGAATCCGAAGAGTACCATGCCGTTTTCGTCCATCGTGATGTCGTTAAAGTCGAGCAGGTTTCGGCAGACGTTGTTGCCGCCGCTATTCCAAATGCAGGATTCGCGCTGTACCGGACCATTAGGTGTTGCGTTGACCGTGACCCAGGTCGCGCCGCCATCATACGTGTGGGCGACGTAGCCGTACCAGATTCCCTTGAAATCAGCTGCCTGATGGTCACCGTTCGTGCTCGTTCCGAGAAATGCGCACGCGGCCCGATTCCCATCACCGGCGATCGCCGCCGGGAATACAGCATTCACGACGCCGGCGCCAGCACCGATGTCGAATGGTGTGCTCCAGGTATCGCCATGATTGTGACTGACTGTTGCGTAAACGTGGCCGTCGGTGGAATTCGGATCAGGCTTGCCGATAAAGAACAGATAGACTGTGTTGTCGTTGGCGATCGCCACCGAAGGATCGAGAACAGCGGGAGACGAAATGCCTGTTGGCACTTCCTTGACCGTCCACGTTGTCCCTGCGTCGGTCGAAACCGCAACCGCTGGATGCCCGTTACAGGATGAATTCGGAAGGTAGACCGTGCCATCGGGCCCGACTTTCACGTGGCCGTGGATGGATTGTGCGCACCCACTGACGGAATCCGTGTAAGCAATCACTGCCTTGCCGAAATTCAGTCCTCCGTCATCGCTGCGCGAACAATAAGCGGAGCCCGTTATGGCAAGGACGTAGCCAGCCTGCCCGCAATAGTAAACGGCGTGCCCTTTGTTCAATTGGGGATTCGCCAGACCAGCAAAAGCCGCTGGGTAAGGTCCCGCGCCGACCGTCTGGTGATCGTTACTGCCATCCGGAAGGTTGAGCTGCGCCGCCGTCCAGGTTGCGCCATCGTCATCCGTATAGGCCATCAAACTGTTGAGACCGATCAGAACCGGATTGGTCTGAGTCTCGGTGTTCAACTGCGAAACGAAAGTGCGGCCGGTTCCCTGGTCGGTGTAGAGAATCGGGTCGGCCGAGCGGGTGCCGGTAAAGACGAATGTCTTGTCCAACCAGTCGCCCTCACAGGCTCCGGCCCGGGTAGCCGGCAGTGTCCCGTTTGGTGAAGTGATTTCGGGCAGCGAAACCTGGAAGGTTTGCAGTCCGGCGAGGAACATTGCCTTTTTGCTGGTCACATTGTAGCCGATTGATGGTTCACCAGCGTTTTCGCCCTGACCGGAACCAGGCGAGTAATTGTAGTAGCGCGGCGCGATGCCGACGAAAGGCGGCGGCGGTGTTGGCGTGGGACCGACGGCGGCGGGAGCGCCGAGCGTGATTTTTCCAGTGTAGGTCTGGCCCGTGCTGACGAACGGTATGACACGAACAATGTAATCGTGTGCGCCTGTTGCGAGTGCGCTAACAGGCACCTTCATGACTTCCGGATTGTCGCCGGCGTTGGTGCCGTGGGATGTGTACGGTCCGCCCGGCGCGGCAGTATCGACCAGAAAAATATCAAGATCTTGCTGACTTGTCGGATCACTCCAGGAAACTTCAATGGTTACGATGTGGTCCGGGTGAGCGGCTTTGTATGCAGCGGAAATATTGGTGTGGAGAGGAAAATCATCACAAGGATGAGCAGAATCGCAAGTAACCGGGCCGCCGGCGCTATCGGTCGCGTTCGTCGGGACGTTGAATGGCCCGCCGGTGTAGGTCACCGACGTACTGCTGTCGGAGATGGTGCCATTCGCAGGGGTCGTGGCAAAGCTCACGAGACCGAGCAATGTGCCGACAGAGCAAAGCACGAAAGCAGCGAACACGCGGGGATTGAAGATGCCGGATTCGGATGTGGATTTTTTTTGCATAGTGAGATTGTGGCAATGCTGGTTGCGGCAGTTACTGAGGGGTTTTGGGGGGTTTGTTGGAGTTAGAGTCGGATATGAAACAGGCGGCGGATGCCTCGTCAATGATTTTATGTGATTTAACTAAAATGTTTGCGGCGCCACCGCGCGAAAAGACGCAACTACTTTTGAGCAGATTTAAGGGCTGAGCTGAGCGGGATTTTGTTTCTGCGTAATGAAGACGTCTCCGGAATCGACGCTGCCATTCGCGTTAATATCTCTTCGGAAATCAGCTGAGCCGGCTGGAGGAAGAGCTTGGCCGTTTTGCTTTTGCACCAGGAAAACGTCTCCGGAATCGACTTGGTGGCTCGCATTAACGTCGCCGAGGAGCATATCCATACGTGCCGCGACCGGCCCGAACACTGCTCCCGATGTGTCCCGAACATTGCTTAGCGTGACCACCAGATGTTGCCGATCAGTCACACCATTCAGATTGACGACAATCTCGTTTGGATTGGCAATGCTCGGGTTTGTGCCACCGCTTGAAGCGGGTGCGACTGTCGCGGATCCCTGGATGCTGACGGTGCCGCTGTTGGCCACCGGCCGATCGAATGTGTACACGAGTGTGTAACTGTTGTTCGGACCCGGGGCACGGCATTCCACTCCGGCGGTTCCATTTATTGGAAGAGGAATATCGAACGTGCCGGCGGTGCCATGCGTCTTTCGCGAAACCACCCCCGGAACCGGAAGCTGAGCGGCGGTGGCCGCTTCGGCATTGATGAAGCCATACCCATCCAGTGGCGTCCAGCCGTGGCCGATCTTATTCGTTAGGCGACCGCTGAACGGTATGGTGTTGGCGCCGTCAACGATGGTGCCGTTGAACGTCATGCCCGGTTGGATGTTGGTGCCGTTCGGGTCTTCCGGAATGAAAACGCCGTCGCCGAGAAGGTCGGCGCTGGCATCGGGACGGAAGAGTGTAACGCCGCTACCGATGACGGGCGCAACAACCGTATTTTTGGTCAGGCCTTGCGGCGAAGTGGCGTCCTGCTGTTGCAATCGTTCGACGCTGAATCGAAAAACGTTACCGGCGACGAGCTTGTTGTCGGCAAAGTTCAAGCTCGCCGTCCATTCGTGTTCGGTTGGATTACTTGGATCGGGATTCGACGGGGCCGGCGCCGGATTGCTGCGGCTGAATGCGACGTCACCCGCGCTCAGGCCCACCGAGTTGCCGGTAATAAATTTCGAAGTGAACACCATGCCGGGTGTGAATTTGTACTTTGTCGCATCGAGGAAATCCGCTGGCGTGACACCGTTGAAATTTCCACCGGTTGTATTGCCACCAGTTTGCGGCGTGCCTTCCGGATTGAAATTAAGCGTCTTCACATAACCGGGGCCGGTGTAGCTGACGTTCCAGGAATTTGGATCGTTCGCTCCGAGACCGAGATTGGTGTCGCCGTCACTATTGATGACGATGTCGATCTTACCGCCGTTCTGTGCCGTGGCTGTGCCGCGCGCAACGAAAGGATCAAGATCGTGCGGAAACGTAGTCAGCTGCAAAATCGTTTTTACTTTCTGCGGCGAGAGACTTTTCGGGCCGCCATGTGATTGCAACACGAGAGCTGCCAGCGCGGCTGCGTTTGGCGAGGCTGCGCTTGTTCCGTAGAAGTTTGCAAAGGTGTCGGGATCGTAAACCGAGTCAGCTTCGACCGGAATGTTTCCGAGCGGGAAGAATGTATTATTTACACCGTTACCCGCCGCGATATCCGGTTTGAGTCGGACCTGGGGCGTAGCCAATCGATTATTACTCGCGTCGAAGAAAATAGTGA
>JBEEGV010000029.1:0-2912 GCA_041167085.1 Verrucomicrobiota bacterium | reverse complement strand
AGTTTGGCACGATGACTTTGGTCTTTCCGCATAACCGTAGCTTCGTGAGACTGAGGCCGGGGAGAATCCCGACGCATCGGGAGCCTGTCGCACCGGGCGGCCCACCCGACGCGATGACGAACTCGTTAGGTAAACAGCAATCGCCATCGATAGCGACACCACCATCAATCCCATTTGGTGGGCCGCCCGCGCCCCCCACTCCGCTCGGCGCGTTGCCACCGGGGATCGGACCGCAATCACAAGGCAGGCCTGCTCCCAACATTCCCCCGATGCAGGTAATGCCAGGAAACGGTATGCCACCTATGCCGATGATACCGATGCCACAGATGGAAAAGATGGAACTCAAGCCGACCGGCAAGAAAGATAAGATCCTCGGTTTTGCTTGCGAACAATATGAAATCAAACAGCACGGCGAAACGATGGAAGTGTGGGCGACGGACAAGTTGCTGCCATTTCAACCTTACCTGCGCAATCAGCCGTCGCGTTTTGGCCCGCGCATGATCGAAGAGCAATGGGGTGAGCTGCTGACGGCGAAGAAATTATTTCCACTTCGGGCGAGCCTCCACTACGACAACGGTGCGGAGCGGTTTCATTTCGAAGTGAAATCGGTTACGCCGCAAAAAATCGACAACAAGGACGGCAAATTGTTTCAACCGCCAGAAGGATACTTCGAGATTCAGCCGCTGCCGTTCTAGCTCGACTTGGGTGGAACGCGCTGTCTCGCATCGCGAATGGGGTCAAGTCTAAAGAGCGTGTTGCCCAAAAAAAGGAACACAGACTTGCAGTCTGTGCGGCCAGCGGAGTTCTACTCCGCTGAATCCAACACACCAGACAAAATGTCCGGTGGCCGCACAGGGCACAGCCCTGTGTTCCGTTTCAGCAACACGCCCTTTAGACTTGACCCTCTCTGCGACCCCTGGTCGAACTGACGCCCGCGCGGTCTCGCGTGGTAGAGCGCGCTGTCGCTAAATCAGGAACGCAGAAAAGCGCTTGATTACGGCGTCCAGTTTTCCAGTTGCAAACCGCCGATGCGGTCGAAGTGCCGGGTATTGCCCGTAACCACCGTCGCGCGCTGCGCGCGAGCGATCGCGCCGATCCAGAGGTCGGCATCGGCGAGACGCTTCCCGTCGGCTTCGAGCGCAGCTTTCAGGACTCCGAAAAATTGTGCGGCGATCGAATCGAAGCCGAGGACCGGCAAGGTCTCGAGAAACCGCTCGACCAATTTTCTGTTGGCGATCGGATCACGCGACTTAGCCGCGCCGTAAAAGAGCTCGCCCGCAGTGATCCACGTGGTCACAACACGATCCAACGTGCGCCGGCGATGCTCGATGACCCCTCTGTTTCCGCGCAGAATGGCGATGCAGATATCGGTATCGAGGATTCTCAAAACTTAACTTTTCTGCCACGCGTTCGGGCCCGGTAAAGCTGCTTGACCTCTTCGTGCACAGTGAGATGGGATTTCCATTTCCCGGCGATGGCCGTCCACGCCTCGGCCTGGTGCTCGGCTTCCGAATAAGAAGCTTTGGGGGTCGGCCCTGTGTCTTGGTCCAGGATCGAGGCCTCAAGTCGCGCCAGTACTTCCTGGGTGAGACTTCTCCGGGAAGCTCCAGCTTTTTTCTTTAGCTCGGAAAGAAGCGGATCAGGAAATTTTTTGATGGTAAGCGTTGACATGCCTTGTGCATGCATAATGGATGCTCTTTGCCGCTCCTGCAAGCGCCAATTCATCCAACGTCGTGATCTTCTCGGGCGGGACACGGCTCACGACGCGGATAACACAGATCCGAAACTGAAATCGGAATTCTTATTCGCGAAATCCGCGTCACCTGTCACGTCCGTAGCCTTGGCGTAGGCGGATCCGCGGTTAAAGTATTTTCAAACAACTTTGAAACTTTCCGCCGCGCTTCTACAGCAGGGTCAATGGGGTGAAGTCTAAACCCTCTCTGTTCTTCACGCAGTAGAAACCAAACCGGACGTTTCGGAAAAACGTCCCAACGCGTTAGGCGAAAAAGGATTGACAGAGAGTTGCTCTCGTTGGTAAAAAGCGGGAAACCGTTTCGCTTATGAAAACATCGCTTCGCTACGGCGCACTGATATGCGCTTTCTTTTCTTTCTTCACCTGGCGCGCCGCCGTGCTCGCGAAGACTTTCGGAGTAGCCTTGTGCGTAGGCGGCTTTTTCATCCTTCTGCCTTCCGCCTTTCCCCAAGGTTCGCTCACACCGCCACCCGGCCCGCCCGCGCCGACGATGAAGACGCTGACGCAGATCGATACGCATATCGCGAGTGCAGGTGAGAAGCGCATCGACGTCCTGACTCTCGCTGGAGATACCAGCAATCAGTTCATTATCGATAACCCTGGCTCTTACTATCTGAGCGCAAACATCAACGGCGTTGGCGGCAAGCACGGCGTCAGCATTCGGGCAAACGGTGTGACCGTGGATCTTAATGGTTTTTCCATTATCGGCCCGGGGGGGGGCGCTAATGCCGGAATCAGCGTTCCCAATGCCCAGGGAAGCCTTGCCGTGCGCAATGGGACAGTGCGCAATTACAGCAGCGGCATCGACGCTGGCCTCGCGAATGACAGCCAGTTCGATCATTTGCGCCTCAATAATAATAGTTTCGTCGGCCTGGCCATTGGCGACCGTAGCTTAGTTACTGACTGTGTAGTTAACCAGGGCTTCACAGGTGTGCATGTAACCAGCGGCGCCGATGGTTGTATCGTGCGCGACTGCGTCGTCGATTCCAATAGCGGTTACGGCATCAACGATGAAGGTATCGGTTCGCTGATCACAAACTGCATCGCGCGCGGCAATCTCTGGGGTATCAGGGGCGCCGGCGCGCGCGTTACCATTGTCGGCTGCAACGCGATCGGGAACGACGAAGTCGGGATCTATCTCGGGGCCGGCGGCGCATAC
>JBEEGV010000028.1:0-254457 GCA_041167085.1 Verrucomicrobiota bacterium | reverse complement strand
AAGCATCTAAGCGCCAAGCCTATCCCAAGATGAGTTCTCCCTGAAGGGTCGTGGTAGACCACCACGTTGATAGGTCTCCGGTGTAAGTGCAGTAATGTATTCAGCTGAGAGATACTAATAACCCGTTCGGCTTGATCATTTCCTTTTCTGTTAACCCGTTGCCTTGGCAACAAGGCAACGGCACACAGAGGAGACAAATGATCTCAAAACAAAACGAAGCCCAAGAAGTTAGACCTACACTTCCTGTATGTAGATTTCAGAGAACCAGCGAAATTTTCGATTTTCGATCGGCGAATGTCGATTTGAAGATCGGTTCTTTCACAATCGAAACGTGGTCGCCAGAGACTACGCGGAAACGGCGGGCGGTTGCCGAAATCGAAATTCGACAATCGCCATTCGAAAATCCCCGTCCCTCTGGTGATATTAGCGCAGTGGCACCACCCGTTCCCATTCCGAACACGGAAGTGAAACGCTGCAGCCCCGATGGTAGTGCGACGATAGGTTGTGCGAGAGTAGGACGTCGCCAGAACTAAAAACCCGGTATGTGAAAGCATACTGGGTTTTTTGTTTCTGACGTCGCCTATTCGAGCAGAGAACACGCCGTGCTGGGAAGCCGGCGGGTAGACGGCAAGCTCGCGCGGGCAGCGGGCGAGTAAGCCGGAGCGAACGAGTCAATAGGACGTCGCCAGAACAAAATGCCCGGTGAGTTTATCTCATCGGGCATTTTGCTTTCTGGGAGGGACGACCTCGTGTCGTCCCTAAAATGAATGGGACGTGACAAGCACGTCCCTCCCACTTCCGGGGAGCGCACACGCCTCGCGGCGACTCGCCACGACAAATTTTATCCTTCCCCCCTACATTTTCCGGTTTGGCATCACGATCAGAGTTGAAGCCAAACCCTTCTTCAAATTGACGGCAGAGCGATCCAGCATTTTCCCCGCAGGCGCGGAGATCCGATCGCTACGAACTTTGCTGAACTTTTTCGATTTCCGTGTCGGACTTGCTCTCATACAATCGAAGCACTGTTCAACCATCAACTCTCTAACAGCTATCGACCTTCTTCAGCTTGAGTAGAACGTCGCCAGAACAAAACCCCCGCTGGGTTTTATCTCAGCGGGGTTTTTGCTTTCTGCGTCCCGTTTGGGGAGCGCACGCGACTCGCGTGCTGGTGAATGCGCCCTCGCGTTCACGAACTTTGCTGCCCTCCACTCTAAACCATCAACTATCCCTGGACGGTCCAGCCCGCGAGGGTGGCCGGTGAGCGAGCGAATCATCTGTCGAGCCGACTAATATCTCAAGATTCGAACACCCGCACGTCGAAGCGGACATGCGGGTGACCTGTTTCGACTACTTAGAAGTCGAATTTCAGTTGTTCAGGCTGGCTCTGGCGTACGTTCCTTTTTGAACGTCGCGCCGATATTCCACAAGCCCTTCAGCTACCAAACAGTCAACGAGCTTCGTCATGGGGACATGAAGCGCCTGCGCCTTCCAGTAGAGTTTCGCCACCAGATCACGACGGATCTTTGGCGAGTAGGAGCGGGTCTGTGACATAGGATCACCTCCTTTCGGCCACAGATTCCCAGCCAATTTACGGTGTACAAATTCGTTGCTGGGTTTGGTTTGGACCTCCGGGAGACACTTTAGTCGGCTCGACAGAGTCTCGCCCCACCGGCGAAAGACCGCTGACGCCACCACCATTGCGTCTGCTGAAATCCCCAAACCGACGCTGAGTTTGGCTCGTCCTGACCAACCAAAAAGCACACCGCCTCCCTTCGCGCCGGCGCGCAAATTCATCCGTTTGAATCCGCCTAATTCGCAGTAGGTTTCGTTATGCTGACCAGCCAGAAAGTCATGGACGCGATTAACGAACAGATCGGATACGAATTCAACGCCTCCATGCAATATTATGCGATCGCAGCGCACTTTGCGGCCGAAGCGTTGCCCCAACTCTCCGCCCACTTCTTCAAACAAGCTGAGGAAGAGAAGGGTCACGCCCTGCGGTTCATTAAATATGTGGTGGATGCCGGCGGCTCGGTTGTTATTCCGGCAATCGCAGCACCGCAAGGCCGCTTCAAAACTCCTGAGGAAGCCGTCAAACTCTCCCTCGACCAGGAGGTGAAAGTCACTCATCAGATCAACGCGCTGGTCGAGCTGGCGCGCTCAGAGAACGACTACATTACCATCAATTTCCTGCAGTGGTTTCTGACCGAGCAACTCGAGGAAGTCTCCTCGATGGATAATCTTCTCAAGATTGTGCAACGCGCGGGCACTAATCTGCTGCAAGCAGACGAATACCTCGCGCGGGTCGGGGTCAGGACGATGGCTGAGCCGTCCGCGGAATAAATTTGTAGAGGCGGTTGTGCCAACCGCCTTTCTATTAGGGCCAGGTGGTTGGCACAACCACCTCATTATCCTCCCGTCCCTCGCGTGTCCCTTCGATGGGAGGGACGACCTTGTGTCGTCCCAAATATTAGGGACGAGACCAGCCTTCGCCAAGGCTACGGCCCGGCAGGCGAGCTCATCCCTCTCGACTGGAGCTCCAGCTGACAGCTGCTTCGCCGAAGACAGAATGGTTTATTGAGTTTCGACAACGTCGGGTGTCATGAATCGCGCCCGCGTTTTCTTTGCAGCGGTGGCTGTATCAACCACCGAACCTGGGAGCTAGGTGCTTGGCACAAGCACCTCTACAATTGCCCCAGACGCGGTCTCCGCATTCCACGCGCAAAATCCTTGAATAATGGCGGCCAGGTCCGTCTAATCGATCACTATGAAAACCAAAATATTCAGTTTGTCGATTGTCGCGGCTCTGGCGCTCAGCAGCGCAACTTTCGCAGGCAGCGCGAAAGATTATCAGGTTACAGGGCCGGTCTCGGAAGTGAGCGATACCATGATCACGGTTGAGAAAGGGAAAGAGAAATGGGAAATCGCACGCGATTCCAGCACTAAAACCAGCGGCGATGTAAAAAAGGGAGACAAGGTAACGGTTCATTACACAATGACCGCCACCAACATCGAAGCCAAAGCCGCTAAGGCCGAAAAGAGCGCAAAAAAGGAAGCTGCCCCGGCTGCTTCGCCAAAGAAAAAATAGTTTACTGAGTTGGAAGATCGCCGGGTGTGATGAATCGCGCCCGGCGTTTTCTAAGCGGGAGTTGTTTCGGTGGTTGTGTCAACCACCGAAACCTGGGAATAGGTGCTTGGCACAAGCACCTCTACAATTGTCCTGCCGTCCCTCGCGTGCCCCTTCGATGGGAGGGACGACACCAGCCTTCGCCAAGGCTACGGCCCGGCAGGCGAGCTCTTCCCTCCCCCACCCGCGTCTAGCTGGCAGACTTGCCCTGCCACCCTCCCAGCACCAGCCCGCTAACGGCAAAGGCAAGCAATGCTCGCCCCGTATCGAGAAACACCAGCGGCCATGGGTTTGTGCCGAAGGCGGAAAAAGCGGAAATCGTCGCGTGCTCGACGAAGAGGAACGAAAACCAGCAAAGCAGAGCAATCTTAAGGCCGCCTACAGCAGTCTCTTTCCCCAGACACACCAACAAACGCGCGAGTGCATAATTCACGACGATCGATGCCACGATCGCGACGACGTACGGCATAGGATCATTCGGCTTGTCGATGTCCGTCATGGTTTTGGCGTGGAGATTCAACCACAGATTGCCAAAAACCGTGTACCACCCGAATCCAATCAGTTGGTGGACCACTACCAGCACCCATACAGCAGCATGATTGATTCGAGTTTTCATAGCTCCGATCTTGCTGAAACACTTACCGGTCAGGCAAGTTGAAATCGAAAGGTTGCTAAAGGAAAAGGCTGATAGCCGCTGTGGTGGCCTGGTTTAACGAACCGACATTGGTTCTTCGACCAACTCGGAATCCGGGACCGGGATATCCACCGGCGCAGGTTCGATCGACATAATCTCGACGCGTTGGCCTTCGCCATCGCCACCAATCGTCACCGTTTCTCCCACCTGCCGTCCGAGCAAAGCCTGGCCTATAGCCGTCTGGTACGAAATAATGCTTCGTTCCGGATCGCCATCCCACGCACCAAGAATGGTGTAGGTCTCCTCCCTGCCCGAATCGTGGTTGCGCAATTTAATCACCGTTCCAATCGAAACTCGCGTGGTATCGGCATTTTCGAACGATGTGCCCCGCGCATTATGAAGCGCCTGTTCGAGATCCGTTTTTCGCCGCATCAGGACCGCCTGCATTTGCTTCGCAGCTTTGAATTCAAAATTCTCGCTCAAATCGCCGTAGGACCGCGCCAACGCTATCTCCTTCGTGTTATCCGGGATTTTCTTCTTTACCAGATCCTCGTATTCAGCACGTCGTTTCTCCAAACTGCTCCACGATACAATCAGAGGTGTCACTTTCTCTTCCGGCTGCGCACCGGTGATCATCGGCTCCAACGCGGGATAAAGCTTCACGATCCGGGCTAACAGGGAGCGCTTGGTCAACTCATCGACGGCCGGGGTTAAGAGGAGCCGTCGCATTGCGTCCCGCGCGTCACCGACTTCGGCGTTGGTGAACATATCCGGGATCAATTCCCGATCGTCGATCATCAGATCGCGCAGTCTGCCGCCGCGGTTCGTCTCATTATGCTGGTCACGTTCGATTGCCCCGAGGATAGCGGTCAACAAATCCGGGGTGATCAGGCTGGGCCACGAAGCTCGATCTTTGCAAAGCCAAATCAGCATCTCGCTCGTAGCGGAATGCTCGCGGATGCTCCGGTCGAGCACCTGCCGCAACTCTTCCTGGTATCCGGTTTCGGTAAAGGCCTTGGCGATTTGCGCGACGATACGCCCATGATTTCCGCGCATTAACAGCAAAGCCCGGTTGCGCCAGCGTTCACCCAAGGCCGCAGGCAGCGCCTGGACCACTCTTTTCTCCTTCGCCGCCGGCAGCTTCGGCAGAATGATCCCCAACCGTGGCTCCTCTTCGACAATGATTTTGAGCAGGGTGAGAGACAGGTTGGTCGTCTTCAATCCGGGAACAAGCGTGAGCAGATCATCGCGCCCTAAGACCAGTTCAAAAGTAAGCGAGGGATGGAGCTTTTGGTTGCGCGCAGCACTCTGCTCGATGGCCACAATGATGGGCTGCAACTGCTCGGCCGGGGCTTTGAATGCGTCATGAAATTTGACGATTTGCTCGAGGGCCGTGGCCTGCTCCTTGGGTTGCCGCGCCCGATTGAATTCAGCCATCAATTCGTCAGCATGAGCCACCGGAGCCTTCCGTAGCTCGATCGGATCGCTCTTTTTGGACGGGATGAAAAAATACCCTTCTTTCTTCAGGCGTTTCTTAGCTGCCTCCCACCAGCGCTTCCATTCAGCTTCAGTAAAAATATCTCCGATCAACCATTCACTGATCTGGGGAAGCGTCGCTTTGCCGCCCAGGCTCTCGAGAATATTTCGGATCAGCGCGGGCGGATCCTCCTTGGCCATCTTTTTGATTCCCTCAAGGTTCCCCGCTTTGCGGGCCAAAAAATGTTCCGCCGGAATAAGGGTCAGATTGTCGGCTGCGTACTGCAATTGCATCGGATGGCGTTTCTTCCCCGAAAAATCGATGATGATTTGATTCAGGAGGAGGTTCCACTCCGCCACCCGGCCGAATCCCCAGCTCTTGTGAAGGCAAAAGGAGCCGGGCTTCAGCGTGTCCAGCTGATCGGCTGCTTTCGATGTCAGCTTGCCGGACTCAACCAGTTTTTCGAGCTCCGCGTCCATTTCGAGCTCACAAGTTACGACGAACAGCACTCTTCGCGAGAGAAAAGTCGCGATGCCGTTACCGTTTGCAATTGCGGTAAGGCAGTTGCCGTGAAAGTCTTTGCGGGCCGTGTCGACAAGTATCTGGTTTTGGGTCGCATTTCACGTGGGGGTGTTGCTGGCCCTGGTCATAGACCTGGCTCAGTTCAAGCGCCGCGATCGCGAACTCAGCATGCGAGCGGCCGCGCGGCGGAGTCTGCTCTGGGTGTTTCTTTCCCTGGGATTCAACGCCATCGTTTGGTACTTAAAAGGACCCGAGAGCGCCCTCGAGTTTTTTACCGGCTATCTGATCGAGTATTCGCTGAGCGTCGACAACATCTTCGTTTTCGTCCTCATCTTCACGC
Organism: Verrucomicrobiota bacterium; assembly: GCA_041167085.1. Lineage (GTDB taxonomy): Bacteria > Verrucomicrobiota > Verrucomicrobiia > Chthoniobacterales > UBA10450 > DATFCK01. Next base: position 248,357 of record JBEEGV010000028.1, on the reverse strand, counting down.
ATTTCCGTGTCTCCGGAAAAGCGCAACATCGTGTTCTGGTCTGGGGCATCCTCGGCGCGCTGGTCATGCGTGGGATTATGATCTGGCTGGGCGTCGCTCTCGTTTCACGGTTTCACTACGTGCTCTATCTTTTCGGCGTTTTCCTGCTCATCACGGCCATTCGAATGTTCTTCGGGAAAACGAGCGAACAGGATTTCGGCGAGAGCTGGTGGATGCGATCGATCAGAAAAATGATCCCGGTAACACGCGACTTTTACGAGGAACACTTCAAAGCCTACGTGGATGGACGCTGGATGCTCACGCCACTGGCACTGGTCCTGATCGTAATCGACCTGATGGACCTGGTCTTTGCCGTTGACTCGATTCCCGCCGTGTTCGCCATTACGCAGGACCAGTTCATCGTCTACACCTCGAATATTTGCGCCATTCTCGGGCTGCGGTCGCTCTATTTTCTACTGGCCAATTTGATCAATCGATTCATTTATCTCAAGACGGGAATCTCACTTGTGCTCGCCTTCGTTGGAATCAAAATGATCATTGCCGACCATATACCTTTGCCGAATTGGATTTCCCTCGCAGTCATCCTTCTCATTCTTACGGTCACCATTTCGGTGTCGATGCTGGTGACCAAAAACGGAGGGCGTCCCGCCCACCGAAAATGAAAGGTTGATCTCTGGCCGGAAATTCCGATTATAGGAGGGAGCTGCTTATGAAAAAACTGGGCGTGATCGCATTTCTCGTCATCGCTTGGGCCGGTAACGGTTACGCGGATATCCAGGATCCACCCTCCAACGACTACGGGCCAACGCGGAAACTCGGGCGAGGTCTTTCCAATCTTATTCTTGCCCCTGCCGAAATCCCGGCCACTTACGCGAAAATAAACAAAGATGAAGGGAATAACGCGGCCGCAGGATATGGCGTGATCCGGGGAGTGGGGCGGTCCGCCGCTCGGCATATCGCAGGATTCCTGGAATTGGTGACCTGGCCCTTTCCGGCGTGGCGAGAAAGTTATTATCCGCTGTTGCCTAGTGATATTCCATACATTCATGCGGGTTATTCGGAATTTCCGCCGGAGCTCGGCAACGAATCGAAATATCCGTACGTGCGCGACTATTAACCGGCTCGCTCCACCTGAGCGGGGTTTCTTTGCAGTCGTGGTGTCATCCAGGTAAGGCTAAGCACTGTTTCATTGTGGCATGGCAGGCGTCTGGGGAGCGCACGCGCCCTCGCGTGCAAACGCCAGTCCGGCTCGGACTTTCGGCGCCTCGCCGAAATGGACTTTCGCGGAGAGGGCTTGGTGCCAATTTGTTTAAGTGGAACAAGTTCGCGATGGCGAAGGCGCCATCGCCAGCACGCGAGGGCGCGTGCGCTCCCCAGAGTTGAAGCATCCCCGCTATTCCGCTCGACTTTCATTTGATAGGCGGCGCCAGGAAAGCGGACACGGCTTTTTACGCAATTACCGCTCCCGCTGTTGACGTCAGGTTGCACTGACGTAGAGGTAAGCGGGCGCAACCGCGCTGGACTGATGGACTTGCGACGTATTCGACACCTGCCAACGATTGTCGGTCTGTCTGTCGCTTATGTTATCGCCGCCAAGCTCAGCCTAAAGCTCGCTTCGTTGCACGCCAGCGCGTCGCCGGTCTGGCCGCCGGCCGGAATTGCCCTCGCTGCGCTGCTCGTTCTCGGTTACCGCGCGTGGCCCGCTATTTTTATCGGCGCGTTCATCGCCAACTTCACCACTCTCGGAAATACGGCTACCTCCTTATGTATCGCCAGTGGGAATACCCTGGAAGCACTTTGCGGCGCATGGCTCGTTAACCGTTTTGCCCACGGTAGCAACGCGTTCGAGCGTGTCGCCGACGTCTTCAAGTTCGCGTCGGCGGTTCTGGCCAGCACAGTCGTTAGTCCCACTCTCGGAGTAACGAGCCTCGCTCTGGGCGGCTTTGCCGGATGGGGAAACTACAGCGCGATTTGGCTGACCTGGTGGTCAGGCGACGTAACCGGTGAACTCGTCATCGCTCCCCTGCTCCTTCTCTGGAGTCTGCCGCCGCGCTGGCGTCTTGATATAAAGAGAGATATTGAAGTCGGCTCGCTTCTTCTCCTCCTCCTGTTCCTGGCTGAAGTCGTCTTCGGCGGATGGTTCCCGATCACCGCAAAAAACTACCCGATCTCCTTTGTTTGCGGTCCAATCCTGATCTGGACGGCGTTCCGATTTTCCCAGCGTGAAACCGCCACCGGGATTTTCGTTCTCTCCGCGGTCGCAATTTGGGGAACGATGCACGGCGTCGGGCCGTTCGTCATGGAAAACGAAAATCAGTCCCTCCTGCTGGTTCAAACCTCGACCGCCATTCTGGCCATAACCGCCCTGGCTTTGTCGGCCGGCATGGCCGAGCGGCGACGGGCCGAAGCAGCGCTCGAGCAGCAAAAAGCTGCCGTCGAAGCGGCCAACCGCACAAAGGACAATTTTCTCGCGATGCTCTCGCACGAACTTCGCACACCGCTCACCCCGGTGATCGCAGCGCTCGACACATTGGAATCGACTCCATCGCAAAGCGGAGACACAAGAGCTTCGCTGGCCATGATTCGTCGCAACGTGGAGTTGGAAAGCCAGCTGATCGATGATCTGCTGGATCTGACCCGCATCGCCAAGGACAAATTGCAATTGCAGTTCGTTCAACTCGACACCCATCAGGCAATCATCAATGTCATCGAAATCTGCCGCATGGAAGCGGATGCCCGCAAACTGCGCGTTTACCTCAATCTTCGCGCCGGCGCTCACCATGCCAATGCCGACGCAGCCAAATTTCAGCAGATCATTTGGAACCTGTTGAAGAACGCGATCAAATTTACCAAGGAAAACGGCGAAATCGAAATTTCGACGACGAATCCCACGCCACAAGTTCTCGTCGTCATGATTCGGGACACCGGCGTCGGCCTGGAACCCGATGTGATCGAACGCATCTTTGATCCATTTGAACAGGGCGATCACTCCTTTCAAACTCGCTTCGGCGGGCTCGGATTGGGGCTGGCGATTTCAAAATCGCTGACTCAGGCTCACGGAGGCACTCTTATCGCGACGAGCGAAGGACCTGACCGCGGATCCACTTTCACGTTGACCATCAAGACTGTTCCGCCGCCGCAAAAGGCCGTCCTGAAGGTGGACAAGGTGGCGAAAGAGCCCAGGCCATTGCGAATTCTGCTGGTAGACGATCACGAGGACACGTGCACCGCACTGGAACGATTGCTTGTCCGCCGCGGTCATCTTGTCGCGGCCGCGAATAACGTGCGTTCGGCCATGGAAGCGGCCGGGCGAAATCAGTTCGATCTTCTCATCAGCGATATTGCCTTGCCTGATGGCACCGGCACACAGTTGATCGCCTGTCTGCGCGCCATGTCAGACATTCGCGGGATCGCCATCAGCGGGTTCGGCATGAACGGCGACATTGAGAAAAGCCTGCAGGCCGGATTTTCGGAGCATTTGGTGAAGCCGGTGAAGCTCGAGAAGCTTGAAGCTGCCATCGACAGCGTGATGCAAGGCGAAGCGGCCAAGAGTTAGGTTGGGAGGGACGAGCTAGTCTCGTCCCATTTTGGTTCCGTCTGCCGATAACAAGTGGGGCGAGACAAGCTCGACCCTCCATATTTCGCTGGCAGCCCGTGCGAGAGCCGCGATTATCCCACCTTGCGCAAGGTTAATCTGCAAATCGAGGACATCGCCTTCGGCGGAAATGGTGTGGGCCGTGTTGCCGGCAAAGCCGTTTTCGTCCCGTTCACCATCGACGGTGAAGAAGTCTCGGCCGATATCGTGCGCGAAAAAAAACAGTTCGCTAACGCCGAGCTGATTGACGTTCTTCAAAAGTCTCCGGATCGCGTCGAACCCGAATGTCCTTACTTTGCCCGCTGCGGAGGCTGCAGCTATCAGCACATCGCCTATCAACACCAACTGGCCATCAAGTGGCGGCAGGTCCGGGAAGTTTTGGAGCGAATCGGCAAATTCAAAGAGATCCCGATCCGGCCGATCATCCCCTCACCCACACCTTATTCGTATCGCAACCGGATCACGGTTCATGCCCAGGATGGCGTGATTGGTTTTTTCCGCCGCGATTCGCATCGTTTACTGGACATCGAGCGATGCCCGATCGCGATGGACGAAGTGAATTCCGCGCTGGCGCGATTGCGCGCGCAAAATCCGCGCGACGGGCATTACACTTTGCGGGCCGAATCGGGTCCGCGGATTTTCACTCAGACAAATGACGCAGTCGCCGAGGCATTGCGCAGCCTGATCGCGCAAATCGTACCGCCGAATCAGCAATTGCTCATCGATGCGTATTGCGGGGCGGGATTCTTCGCCAAGGCGCTGCTCGAGAAATTTGAGCGCGTTATCGGGATTGACTGGGACCATTTTGCCATCGCCGCCGCGAGAGCGACTGCAACGGCGAAAGAGACTTACCTTGCCGGGGATATTGAAGAAGAACTGGCTCGGACTTTACCGGATAGTATCCAGGATAAAACGACACTTATCATCGATCCACCTGCAACTGGGCTAACGCCGACGATCCGAAAAGCGATCGTCACTTTCGCACCTCGAACTCTAATCTACGTGTCGTGCAATCCCCCCACTTTGGCACGCGACCTGAACGAATTGCGGGAGAAATTCAAACTCGAATCCGTCACTCCGCTCGATATGTTTCCGCAAACCTCCGAGATCGAAGTGGCCGCCCATCTTTACGCATAGGCGATTAGATCGATTTTTCCGGGCAACAGGCCCGGGAGTTCCGGGTCCCGTTTGTGTGCAGAATGTTGCACGGAAACATCGGATCTGCTTCAGGTATCACCCACTCCGAATCTATAACCTATTCCCGGTTCCGTCTTGATGAGATGCGGCTTGGCCGGATCGGTTTCGATCTTTTGACGCAGGTGAGTCATGTAAACGCGGAGGTATTGACGGTGTTCCTCGGATTTTGGTCCCCAAATCTCGCGGAGGATGTAGCGATGGGTAAGGACGCGACCGGAATGTCGGATGAATAGGCGCAGAAGCGCATACTCCGTGGCGGTGAGTTTTACTTCGTGGCCAGACCGAGTGACGACGCGCGCGGTTAGATCGACCATGAGGTCGCCACTTTTGAAAACAGAAATTTCTTCCTCAGGCCGGGTTTTGCGTTGCGCGGCGCGTAATCGAGCAAGCAATTCCGGTGTGCTGAACGGCTTGGTCACGTAGTCTTCCGCGCCCGCGTCGAGGGCAGCGACCTTGCCCACCTCGTCGTCCCGCACGGAAAGGACGAGCACGGGGGCCGCGCTCCACTCCCGCAGCCGTTTCAAAACCTCGAGGCCGTCGAGATCGGGCAGACCGAGATCGAGCAGAATGATCGCCGGCGGGCGGTTCGCAATCTCAACCAAACCTTGCTGGCCCGTCTCAGCTTCGTGAACCTGGTAGTTTTCCGCTTCGAGCGCGACCCGCAGAAGTCGACGAATTTGCACTTCATCATCGATGACAAGCGCGACCGGTTTCATGCGGTCGCTTCATTGGGCAGCTGCATCGGTTCGCCGATGGGAAGTTGAATGGAGAAACGCGCCCCGGGGTGGTCCTCGCGGTTCTGCGCGATAATCTGGCCACCGTGCGCTTCAATCAGTTGGCGCGCGATCGAGAGACCAAGCCCAAGTCCGCCTGGACGAGTTTTGGGACCGCGATAAAATTTCTCAAACACTTTGTTTTCTTCGCCCGGCTCGAGCCCGGGACCATGGTCGCCCACGGAAAAGATCAGGGTAGAATTGTCGCGCGCTACGCTTGCTTCGATCGGCTGATCGCTCTTGCCATGCACGCCCGCATTGGAAAGTAATGCGCCCAACGCCTGTTGAATCAGGCGCGCATCGACCCAAACCGTGGGCAAATTGTTCGCGATGCGGATTCGGACGGCGCTTTCCGGCAATCCCGAAAGGGCGACTGCTTCGCGCATGAGCTCGCCCGGCTCGCACCATTCGCACGCCGGCTGGAGAAGGCCGGACTCCAATCGCGTGGCATCGAGCAAATGGTCGACCGTGCGAGTGAGGCGGCGCGCGGCTTGCTGCAACTCCACACAGTCCGGCTGCGGTTGCTGCAAGGCGGCGGTCATGGCGGCGAGCGGCGTCTTCAATTCGTGCGAAACGGAATCGAAGAGTGTTTTCTGAAGTTTCTGCGACTGATGAGCGACCTGCGAGGCTCGACTCTGCTCCAACGCGCGCTCCTTATTTACAAACAGGGCGAGTTGCGCAGCGAAGGCGTCGAGCAATTCGCGTTGCTCGATCGTCGGTGACAATGCGAGCCGCACCGTGAGGACCCCCTCCGCGAGATCGCCCGTGACGAGTGGGATATGCAGCGATTCGGCATCAGGAAGCGTGTCGGTGGATTTGCCGGCCGCTTGTTTCTTTTGAAACGCCCACATCGCGACGCTTTCCTCTTTGCTTGAGGGAGTGAATGAACTTGCTCGATGAAGCGAGAGACCGGATTCGCCACGCAGCCACACTGCGGCATCGGCCTGGAAGGAACTCTTGATCAAGGCCAGTGCTTTCGGCAGCGCTTCATCAAGATCGCGGCTAGCGGCAAGCGCCCGCGTCAAACGATAGAGTGCGGTGGAGCGTTCTTCACGACGGCGCTCCGACTGTTCGCGCTCACGCAACTGGCTGGCGAGATGGCCAATAACAAGCGCAATGACGAAGTAGGCGCCGAACATCATGAAATCGTGCAAGTGAGTTATGTAAAAAGTGAATCGTGGCGGAATGAACAAAAAATTCCAAAGCATTGCGCTGAGGGCAGCGAGAAAGAGCGTTGGCCATCGCCGAAGTCGCGTAGCCCCAAGCACGACAGCGAGCAAGTAGAAGAGCGCGATCGCCCAATATCCGGTGTACTCGAAGATCGACAGGCAGATGGCGGTGACCGCCGCGGCAATAACCAGCGCGATGCCAAAGTCGTGCCAGGGTGCGCGCGCGAGCCGTTCCTCGAGCGCTTCGTGTTGCGCCTGGACCGATTCGTCCGACGGAATCATGTGGATGTCGATATTCCCACTGTGGCGAATGAGCCAGCGCAAGGGATCGCGTTTCCAAAAACCAAACCAGCGCCGGCCGAGCGGTTTACCGATGACGATTTGCGTGACGTTGTGTTGGCGAGCGATCCGTAAAAGTGTCTCGCCGACGTCGCGGCCGGGCGTGGAAATTACTTCAGCGCCAAGCTGACGCGCGAGCGCGAGATAACGATTCAATCGCGTTTGTTCTTCCTGCGAAAGGCCGCGCGGTCGTTCGATGTTTGCGACCATCCAGGTGGCTTCCATCGAAGCGGCCAAACGCCGGGTGTAACGAATCAACCTCTCCGAGTAGGGACTGGCACTAACCGCAACGAGCAATCGATCCCCGCTCTTCCAAGGGCCGGCGATCTTTTCTTCGGTCATGATGTGACGCAAATCGCGATCGACGTGCTCGGCGACGAGCCGCAACGACATCTCACGCAAAGCGGTCAGATTGCTCTCGCGGAAAAAATTCTTAGCCGCCCAGTCTGCTTTCTCGCCGAGATAAACCTTTCCTTCAGCCAAACGTGCCCGCAGCTGATCGGGGGTCAGGTCGATGAGGATGATCTCATCGGCTAGGTCGAGGACGGTATCAGGTACTGTTTCGCTTACGGTGATGCCGCTGATCTGACGAACCGTGTCGCTGCGGCTGGCGACGTGTTGAACATTGAGCGTGGTATAGACATCGATTCCCGCATCGAGGAGCTCGAGCACGTCTTGATAACGCTTCGGGTGACGCGATCCCGGTGCGTTGGTGTGCGCCAATTCATCGACGACCGCGAGACTGGGGTGCCAGGTCAGGATCGCATCGAGATCCATCTCTTCGAGCTTGGTGCCGCGATACTCGAGCTGCGAGCGCGGCATAATCGGCATGCCTTCGGTCAGCGCTTGGGTTTCCTTGCGCCCGTGCGTTTCGACGATGCCGATCACGACTTCGCTACCTTGTTGCAATTTCTGCTGTGCGGCTTGCAACATGGCGTAGGTCTTGCCCACCCCAGGCGACATCCCGAAAAAGATCTTGAGCTTGCCGCGGGCAGCGGCCGTCTCATCGCGCTTCATCCGCGCGAGAATCTCATCCGGATCAGGCCGTTCGGCCTCGCTCATTCGCGAATCTAACCCCCGGCCGGCTTTTGCTCAAAAGTGAAAGATTACGTCGGTCACGAACGCGAGCTGGCTGTGACGCTTGCCATTATCATAAGCGCTCGCTTCGTAGGAATGATCGAAGCGCAGTTCGGGGCGGATCGTGATGAGTTTGTCCGGCCACCAGGTGATGCCGATTGCGTGCTCGGAATATTGCGTGGCAAAGCCGGTGCGGCTGCCGACTTTGTCATTAAAATATTCGTTCCGAACTGTAAAGAAGGCACCCGGCGATAGACGAAACATGGTGTAGTTCACCACCGCCCATTCCGGCGCATACCCGTCTCTTACTGGAAATGAACCTCCCTGGAACGGTACCTCCGGAGTCGGATGCGACTTGGCGTCATTCATGTACATGTACCAGGCTTCGGTCGTAGTGTAGATCTTGTCGTTGAACTTGTGTGTCCAGGTCGCGACATATTGTTGCAGATTGTTGTAGCCAAACTTGCCGTTGTTGAAACTGTTGGCTCCGCCGTAGATCGAATCCATCTGGTTAGGCGCAGTCCATTGAATCATAACTGTGCCGGTGACCTGGCGTCCCGGATCTTTTTGCCAAAGGGCGACGTCAGTTCCACCATCTATACCGGCCTGAATCGTCCACTGATCGTTTAGTTTCGTGGTCGTAAAAATGCCTTCATGGCAATAGTCATCGAAGCTGTAAAGGAGCGAGTGGCTCGCCATGAGATTGTTCGGCGCCAACTGCGCTTCGATGTCCGGTTCAGAAATGATGCGGCCAATTCTGATATTCATTCCCTGGAAAACGTTCGGGACGTAGAGGTCGAGATAGATCATCGGCATGTCGAAACCGCTGTAGCTGTTGTGTTTCAACAATTGATCGCTGAGAAACCCGTAGGTAGTGGTAAATCGGTAATCGAGTCCGTAAAGAGTTGAAATTCGGAAGCCCCAGTCAAAGTGGTCCGTCTGGTTTTCATCCGCCAGCCGCTCTAGATAGACAACGAATTGGTTCAGCTCCACGCGATTGGAGCGCAGATCGTAAATGAGCGGGAAGTTGCCGTTCTGGCTGGTACTCGACGGATGCGAAGTGCTGATGTTACCGGAGAAATTGACCCAACCGTAGATTTGCACCTTGCTTCGTTTCCAGGCGTCGCCATCCGTCCCTTCGTAGATGGCTTGCATCAACGGATAAGGCGCCAGCTCACCCGGATCGCCGATGATCTGACTCCCGCCGATTTGCCAATCGCCGCTCGGAAATGGTGGGGAATCGAATGGCGCCGGCGGAATCCTTCTCGGAGCGGGTGTTGCGTCCGGCGCGGGTGGCGTATAGGCGGGCGTGCCTAGCTGTTCCAGGAACGCTTCGTCCAGGCGTTTCCAAAAGGATTCCTTCATCTTGTGCGCGATGATTTCGCTTCGTGCCTGTTCCTCTTTCGCCTTGGCCTTTCTCTTCGCTTTTGGCGTGAGGGTTGAATTGGAGGCGTCCTGCGCGGAGACGATTGGAATCAGAAATGCGGCACAAAGCAGTGTGAGCAAGAGTCGGTGTATCATGTTCAATTTTTTGGCTGGTTGGAGTTTTCGCGCTTAACGCAATTGATCGAGCGCGAGGTTTAGGATGAGAACATTGATCCGGGGCTCGCCGAGAAATCCGAATTGCGGCCCCTCAAGCATTTGATCGACGAGCTCCGCGATTCTTGCCGCCGACACATTCCTCGCTGCGGCAATTCTGAGAATCTGCATGTGCGCAGCTTCCGGACTGATGTGCGGATCGAGCCCGCTGCCAGAAGCGGTGAGGAGATCGACGGGCGCATCCGCGCCAAATTTCTGGCGACGTTCGTCGATTGATTTCTTCAAATCGGCGGCGGTCGGTCCTTTATTGCTGGCGCCGGAAGGGACGGTGGCATAATCGGCGCCTGATGGGCGCGGCCAAAAATATTTCGGCGACTCAAACTTCTGTGCGATCAAATCCGAGCCGACGAGCTTGTCCTCCGCCGTGATCCGCGAACCGTTGGCTTGCTTTGGAAATAGGACTTGCGCCACACCGGTCATGACGAGCGGATAAATGATTCCCGTCAGTAACGAGATGACGACATAGATGCGCAGCGACTGAAGAAATGTTTTCATTGCTGAGAGGCGGACGGCGGCCGCGGGTTGTCCATAAACCAAGTCCAGAACGGCGTGCCATGGAAGGCCGATCGACGATGCGAAAACAAAATGCGCCTCGTTTTCCGAAGCGTGCTACGTGTGTCCGGCGGGAACGCACCGTTTGGGTTTTGGCGGTCGATCTGAACGGGAACGAAAATGAAGACGAACGTTTTCATTTCAGGCAAGGTGGAGCGCGACGAGGGCGAGATCGATCAGTTTGATACCGATAAAAGGCGCGATCAGGCCGCCGAGGCCGTAGATGAGAAGATTGCGCACGAGAACCTGGGCGGCGCCCACGGCCCGATATTTCACGCCGGCAAGTGCGAGCGGAATGAGCGCGACAATGATGAGCGCATTGAAGATGACCGCGCTCAGGATCGCGCTCTCGGGCGAATGCAGCCGCATGATGTTGAGCGCGGAAAGCGGCCCGGCCTGTGGTCCGAGCCGGACTGGCATTTCGGCGGCCGCGTAAAGCGAGCCGAACATCGCCGGTAGAATGGCAAAGTATTTCGCGACATCGTTGGCGATGCTGAAGGTCGTAAGTGCGCCGCGCGTCATCAGCAGCTGTTTCCCGATCTCGACGATCTGGATGAGCTTCGTCGGGTTCGAATCGAGATCGACCATGTTCCCGGCTTCGCGCGCCGCTTGCGTGCCCGTGTTCATCGCGACGCCGACATCGGCTTGCGCGAGAGCGGGCGCGTCGTTTGTGCCGTCACCGGTCATGGCGATGAGGCGGCCTTCCGCCTGTTCCTGACGAATCCGGCGCAGCTTATCTTCCGGCGTGGCTTGCGCCATGAAATCGTCGACGCCGGATTCAGCTGCGATCGCTCCGGCAGTGAGCGGATTGTCGCCCGTGATCATGACGGTGCGGATACCCATCTTGCGCAACTGGACGAACCGTTCTTTGATTCCGCCTTTGACGATGTCCTTCAATTCGATCACACCGAGTGTTTGCACACCTTCCGCAACGACAAGCGGAGTGGAGCCGCGCCGCGAAATCTCATCGACCGTCTTCGTAACAGCCTGTGGAAAGGCGCCGCCGGCTGACTCAACGAAACTTTGCACCGCTTGCGCAGCGCCCTTGCGAATGGAGATCGTCGGCTTGGCGTCATTGGCGTGCAGATCGATACCGCTCATGCGCGTTTGCGCAGTGAACGGAACGAACGTCGCCTGGAGCTCGTGCATCTCTCTTGCGCGCAATCCGAATTTCTCTTTCGCGAGCACGACGATGCTGCGCCCCTCGGGCGTTTCATCGGCCAGCGAGCTGAGTTGCGCCGCGCCGGCGAGATAACCTTCATGAACATCGGGCGCGACGTGAAAGGCAACGGCCATTCGATTGCCCATGGTGATCGTGCCGGTCTTGTCCAGCAGCAAAACGTCGATGTCGCCGGCTGCTTCGACGGCGCGTCCGCTCGTCGCGAGCACATTTTGCCTAACGAGCCGATCGATTCCGCTGATACCGATGGCGCTGAGCAATCCGCCGATCGTCGTGGGAATCAGGCAAACGAGAAGAGAAACGAGAACGGGAATGCCGACATTCACCGCGTTCTTCTGGCCGGCGGCATTCTCGCTGTAATGGGCAAAGGCCGGCAGGGTGAAAACGGCGAGAATGAAAAGCGCGGTCAAACTAACGAGCAGAATGCTGAGCGCGATTTCGTTCGGTGTTTTTTGGCGTCGCGCGCCTTCGACCAGCGCGATCATGCGATCAATGAACGTGTTGCCCTGCTCGCTCGTGATGCGGATGACGATGCGATCGCTCAACACGCGCGTGCCGCCGGTGACCGCGCTGCGGTCGCCGCCGCTCTCACGAATGACCGGCGCAGATTCGCCGGTGATGGCCGATTCATCGACACTGGCGATTCCTTCGATCACTTCGCCGTCGCCAGGAATGACATCGCCCGCCTCGCAAACCACTACGTCCCCTTTTTTCAAAACGCTGGCGGGAACTTTTTCTTCACGGCCGTTCATAAGGCGTCGCGCCATCGTCGTCGTGCGCATTCGCCGAAGAGTTTCGGCCTGCGCTTTTCCGCGACCTTCGGCCATTGCTTCAGCGAAGTTGGCGAAGAGAAGCGTGAACCAAAGCCAGAGCGTGATTTGAAAGTTGAAGCTGCTGAAATCCGTGGTCGTGATCACGGATGTAGAAACGGCGCCGATGAGCACGACGAACATGACCGGACTTCTCCATTGCACGCGCGGATCAAGTTTTTTGAACGACTCCCAGATCGCCGGACGGATCAGCGCAGGATCGAAAATGGAAGATGTCGATCTTCTGCTCATGATTAGAAGGTGCGTCCGCCTTGCATGAGGAAATGCTCGACGATCGGACCAAGCGAGAGGACCGGGAAAAAGGTAAGAGCGCCGACGATGAGCACGACGGAGATCAGTAAGACCGTGAAGACAGAGCCGTTGGTCGGGAATGTTCCGCTCGATGGCGGCGAGGCCTTCTTTTGCGCGAGACTGCCGGCGATCGCAAGCACTGGAATAATGATGGCGAAGCGACCAACAAACATATTGATCGCGAGCATGTAATTATACCAATTGGTATTGGCGCTGAGTCCAGCGAAGGCGCTGCCATTGTTCGCCGCCGCGGAAGTGAAGGCGTAAACGACTTCGCTCAAGCCATGCGGACCGCCGTTGTTCAAACTCTTGAGCGCTTCGGGATACATCATGGTCAACGCGCTCCCGCAGAGAATGACGACGGCAGGCGCGAGCACGGCGACCACCGCCCAGGTCACTTCGCGCGCCTCGATTTTCTTTCCGAGATATTCCGGCGTGCGACCGACCATCAGTCCGGCGATGAAGACTGTGAGCAGAACGTACATGAGCATCCCGTAAAATCCGGCGCCCACGCCGCCGAAGATCACTTCCCCCAGCATCATATTGATCAACGGAATGAGACCGCCAAGCGGCGAAAGCGAATCGTGCATCATGTTCACGGCGCCACAGGAAGCGTCGGTCGTGACGGTGGCGAAGAGCGCGGAGTTGAATTGCCCGAAACGAACTTCCTTGCCCTCAAGTGATGAAGTCGTGAGACCGAGTGCGGGATTTGGCTGCAGCTCCGACCACCAGAGTGCAGCGAAGCCGGCCAGAAACAAAACGAACATCGCCGCCCAGATCGCCCAGCCCTGGCGGCGATCGCGTGCCATTACACCGAACATGTAAACGAGTGCGGAGCCGAGCGAGAATATGACAAAGACTTCAATGAAGTTGGTCAGCGGCGTGGGATTCTCGAACGGATGCGCGCTGTTTTGTCCGAGAAATCCGCCGCCGTTCGTGCCGAGTTGTTTAATCGCGATCTGCGAAGCCATCGGGCCGAGTGGAATTTGTTGCGACGCACCTTCGAGTGTTGTTGCGGTCGGATAACCATCGAAAGTTTGCACGACGCCTTGTTGCGCGAGAACAACCGCGATCAAGATCGACAAGGGCAACAGGATGTAGAGCGTGGAGCGGGTAAGATCGGTCCAGAAATTTCCGATGCTGTTTACTTGTTTGCCCACGAGCCCGCGGGCCAGCGCGACTGCGACTGCGATTCCGGTGGCGGCGCTGACGAAATTATGCACGGCTAGCCCCGCCATTTGCGTGAAGTAACTCATGGTTGCTTCACCGGAATACGCCTGCCAGTTCGTGTTGGTCATGAAACTGACCGCGGTATTAAATGCGAGCGGAAACGGAACGCTCGAAAGATGTTGCGGATTGAGCGGCAGCCACGCTTGCGTCAATTCCATCGCGAGCAGCACGCCACCGCCAACGATATTGAACACCAACATCGCGATGGCATAGCTCTTCCACGACATTTCCTGCGTCGGATCGATTCCGGAAAGTTTGTAAATCCAACGCTCAGCGAACCCGAACGGACGACTGAGGAGATGACGCTCCCCGGCAAACACACGAACCATAAAACCCCCGAGCGGCGGTGTAATCGCGATCAGGCCGACGATGAACAGCCCGAGCTGGAGGAAATCGCGTGTGTTCACGGCATAATCTGCCCGATCTAGATTGGAACCGTTAATTAAACGATGGCGCGAACTCATTAAAAATTCATTAAATGTTCCTTTCCGGCCGAGGGGGCAGAAATAAGAAAGGACTTGCCACGCAGCGAGGGCAGCATGGAAAGTCACACCCACTAGCGATGGCTGAAATTGTTTCTGCAGGCGTCCATCGGCCGCGCAACGTCGATTGGAAGCGCGCCGCTGCGCTGCTTTATGGCGACTGGGGCACGAGCAAAGCCTACGTCATCGGCCTCGCGTTCGTCGCTGCCGGGTTTTCTTCGTTGCCCATTATTCTCGCAGTCTGCGCACTGACGGGGCTGGTCGGAGTGAATTACGGCGTCATTTGCGCTTACTTTCCAGAAGGGGGCGGCGTCTACTCGGCGGCGCGCTCGCAAGGCCGGTTACTCGCGGTCGTCGGCGCATTACTCCTCATCGCCGATCTAACCGTTACGGCCGCCTTGAGCGGCTGGTCCGGTTTGACCTACGTCATCGCCGGGGCCGACGATGTCCTGTGGCTTAAACTTCTAAAGGACAACATCGCCTTCACGACGATCGGTGTCCTGCTGATTCTCGGCCTCACTAATTGGTTTGGACCGAAACACTCCGGCAGCCTGGCCGTCGTGCTGGCCGTCCCGACGGTCATCGTTGTTATCGCCTTAATCGCGATCAGTGCGCCTCATCTGACGACGCAGTTTCTGGAACCACGGCACGAAAAGTTGAGTACCCTCTGGGTCCAATTTGTCGGTGTGATTCTCGCCCTCAGCGGTGTGGAAGCGATCGCGAATCTGACAGGCGTGATGAAATTGGATAAAGGATCGAATATCGCAGAACCCCGCGTCGGGCGTGAGGCGGCAAGAGCGATCTGGCCCGTGGCGGTTGAAGTTGTCCTCGGAACCGCCGTGCTCGGCTGGGCGATGCTTTCGCTGCCCAGTGTCATGAACAAGACACTGGGCCTTACCGACAAGAGTGAAATCGCTGCGGCGTTGTTAAAGCGGCACGAAGACATGCTGCGGTTCATGGGCGAGCAATTCGCCACCGCCTCTTACGGATTATGGTTCGGGCAGGCTTTCGGTTGGGTCGTGGGTGTCGTCTTCCTGCTCTTGCTGCTCAGTGCGGCCAACACCGCCATCGTTGCCATGATCGGTCTGCTTTACATGACGGCGCGTGACGGCGAAATGCCACATCAATTTAAACGTCTCAATCGGCATGGCGTCCCTTTGTATCCTCTCCTCATTGCTGTCGGCATTCCCAGCGTTGTGCTGATGCTCGCGACAAACTTCGAAGCGCTGGCCGGCTTGTACGCCATTGGGGTCGTCGGCGCGATTACGGTGAATCTCGGCTCTTGCTGCTTCAACCGCACGATTGGTTTTGCCTGGTACGACCGCGTCCTTTTCGGGATCACCTTTGCCATCTTGTTTCTCGTCGAACTAACACTGGCCCATACCAAACCGGACGCGCTCTTCTTCGTGGTTTGCGTCCTCGGGGTTGGTCTGGCCTTGCGCGCTTACACCCAAAAACGTCAGGGCATGATGACTCTGACCGTGCACCACACTGTTGCGGAGATGGTCTCCCCGGATCTCGTCGCCAAATTGCAACCCCGGCTCGAAGAAGGACAAAAAATCATGGTTGCGGCACGCGGCATCACGCCCGTGCTGCGGTTTGCGTTGGACGAGGCGCAATTGCGCAAGGCGACTTTGTGCGTGCTTTTTGTGAAAGAGATCGCCGTTTATTACGCAGGCGGACCGACGGTTCCGGCGCGACCCAAGTGGCAGGATGATCCCGAGGCAAACACGATCATGTCCTTGATGATGAAACTCGGAGCTGAACGCGACATTTGCGTCGTGCCCGTTTATGCCGTGAGCGAAGATGCAGTCTCAACGATCCTGGATTTATCGGCGACGATGGGAGTGGATTATTTAATGATTGGCGCAAGTCAGAGAACTGCTTTGGCGAAGCTGCTTCGCGGCAGTGTTGCCACCAATGTCGCGCAGCAACTCCCTGACTCGATTCAGCTGGTCATTTTTGGCTAAGGCGCGAAGTTTCCGGTGTTAAATTTTTAGCACCAAAGCTCTAAGACTCAGCACTGGTCTTGCTTTAACCCTGCAGCTTAACGCTCCCGTGAATACCCCCAAAGTATTGATCGCCGATTCCATCTCCGCGCGTGGAGTGGACGAAATGTCGCATGATCGGGCGCTCGAGGTCGTCGTTAAAACCGGATTGACCGAGTCCGATCTTGTCGAACTTATCCCCGAATACAGCGCCATTATCGTTCGAAGTGAAACAAGGGTTACGGGCAACGTTCTCAATGCCGGCAAAGCCTTGCGCGCGGTCGGCCGGGCTGGTGTCGGGGTAGACAATATCGATGTCGACACCGCGACACGGCGGGGCATCGTTGTCTTGAATGCGCCGGGCGGAAATACCGTGTCCACGGCAGAACACGCATTCTCCCTTCTCCTTTCAGTGGCCCGCAAAATTCCACAGGCCGATGCCAGTGTCCGCAGCGGAAGCTGGAGTCGAACCAATTTCCAGGGGGTAGAGCTCTATAATAAAGTCCTGGGCGTAATCGGCATGGGGCGGATCGGCGGCGAGTTGAGCCGGCGCGCCATCGCTTTTGGCATGCGCGTGCTCGCCTACGATCCTTATCTTTCGGCCGCGCGCGCCCGCAGCTTGCAAGTGCAACTGATGGACGAGCTCGACGATCTCCTGGCCGGCGCCGATTTTATCTCGCTGCACACACCTCTGACGAACGAGACGCGTCACCTGCTCAACGCGGAGCGTTTAAAACAGACAAAGCGCGGCGTCCGCATCATCAATTGCGCGCGCGGAGGATTGATCGATGAGGAAGCGCTCGTTAACGCCCTCCAGTCCGGTCAGGTGGCCGTTGCGGCTCTGGACGTTTTCGAAAAGGAACCGCTTCCAGCGGATTCGCCGTTGCGTGGTGAGGCCAACCTTGTCCTCACGCCTCACCTGGGTGCTTCGACCGCGGAAGCGCAGGAGAGCGTCGGCATTGAGATCGCGCAATCGATACGGGCGGTGCTTCTAGAGGGAACGATTCGGAACGCGGTCAACATGCCGAATCTCGATGCCAAAACGCTTGCCATTATCGGACCACACCTGCAGTTCGGCGAGAAACTGGGGCGATTCTTGTCGCAGGTCGCTCCACGGCGAGTGGAAACCCTGAACATCAACTACAGCGGCAAGGTCAATGAAGTCGATACGACAGCAATCACGCGCGCCGTCTTGAAAGGTTTTCTGCGGATCGCCGGCGGAAACGAGGTTAACGAAGTGAATGCGCCCAGTTTGGCTGAGAGTCTCGGCCTCAAGGTGACGGAGACCCGCTTGAGCGCACTGGGCGATTACACGGATTTGCTGGAACTCTCGGCCACGGCGGAAGGCAAAAGCGTTTCGGTGGGTGGCGCATTTTTCGGAGCGACACCACGGATTGTCAGCGTCAACAGCCGGCCGGTTGAAGCCCGGCCCCACGGCGTCGTGCTCATACTGGAAAACACCGACCGCCCCGGTATGGTCGGGCGCATCGGTAGTTTATTGGGCGACCACGGGGTTAATATCGCGACCATGTCGCTCAGCCGAAATCAGGAGGGCGGGACCGCATTAACGGTTTTGAATCTGGACACGGCACCAACGACGGAGCTGTTGGCGAAAATTCGCGCAAGCGGTGATATTCATTCCGCGCAAGTGATCGAACTGTAGGAATTCTCCTTTTTCATGCCGTCACTGAAGCTGCGGTCAAATCAGCTTCTTGCCTGCAGAGGCTGAATCCGATAGAAGCCTTCTTCATATGGATTTCAGCGTTCATTCTATTTTTTGGGTTCTGCTAATCGGCCTCATTGTGGGGGCCGTCGCTAAATTATTGATGCCCGGAAGAGACCCCGGCGGTTGCATCATCACTATCCTCCTCGGCATCGCGGGGGCCTTCGTCGGAACCTGGCTCGGCCGCCTTGTCACGGGAAACGAGGCCTATCAGGCACACTGGCTCATGTCCATTGTGGGCGCGATGATCCTGCTCTTGCTCTACCGGTTAGTCTTCAGGCGCCGGCCGTAGCCGAGCAATTGTAGAGGTGGTTGTGTCAACCACCTGACTCATCGGAGGGACGGGCTCGTCCCGTCTCAAATATTTGGGACGACACAATGTCATCCCTCCCGCCGGATCGCCCGCAAAGCAAAACGCGCGTAACCCGCTCCTTTTTATTAACGAAATAAACCGGGCTTGAGAGCTTAAGCAGTTGAGGAACAGTCCATGATGGCAGCGCCGAAACGAATTTGGATCATCCTCGCGTTTGCCGCGGTCTATTTGATTTGGGGCTCGACTTATATCGCGATCCTTTTCGCGATTCGATCCATCCCGCCGTTTCTCATGGCGGGCACGCGATTCTCGATTGCCGGACTGATTATGTATGCGATCGCCCGAATAGGAGGTGCGCCGAACCCAAACCTTGCGAGCTGGAAAAGCGCGCTCATTGTCGGCGCGTGTTTGTTGTTTTTTGGGAATGGCGGCGTGACGATTGCGGAAAAATGGGTACCGACCGGACTCGCTGCGCTCCTGGTCGCGACCGTTCCAATCTACATTGCACTGCTTGGTTGGATTTCCGGTACCGCTCCGCGTCCAACACCGCTCGTCTGGGTCGGTCTAATAGGAGGATTTATCGGGGTGGGATTTCTGGTTGGACCGGCGTTTGCCGTTTCCGCGCCGGGCGCTCCACATCATCTGGCCCTGGGGATGTCTGTTTTGCTGATTGGTTCGCTGCTTTGGTCCGCCGGGTCGCTTTACTCGCGCAGGGCGAGGCATTCGCCATCGTTGATTCTTGCCGCCGGCCAGCAGATGATCTGCGGCGGAGTGTTGCTCGCAGTGGCGGGTTTCGCAATAGGCGAACACCATGGGTTTAACCTGCACAATGTGACATGGCTGTCGCTCGGTGCGTTCGTTTACCTGGTGCTGATTGGCGCGCTCATCGGATACACCGCGTATTTCTATCTGTTAAGGCATTGTGACCCCGCGAAAGTTGCGACCTATGCTTATGTGAACCCGGTCGTGGCCATTTTGCTCGGCACCGCCTTTGCCGGCGAACATCTCACTTTCAGCACGATACTCGGCGCGGGATTGATTATTGGATCGGTCGCGGTTGTAATTACGGCTCAGCAAATGAAGACAAAAGCAACCCCGCGTGCTTTGTCCATGGTGTCACCACTTGATTGTGTAAGATGAGTGAGATCAAGACATCGGAAGGCACAAAGAGTCGTGGCGAAACCGTCGAAGTCATCCAGCGGAACTGGCGCGCGGAGGTGGAGACGGCGCGGGTTTACCGCGATCTCGCCGAACGGGAGAAAGACGAAAAACGGAAGGGGATTCTTTTGCGAATGGCCGAAGCGGAAGAACGGCACGCGGCGCGTTGGGAGCAAAAGTTGCACGACATGGGCGAACCGATCCCGGTGTTAGCCGACACATTATGGAGTCGCTTCAAGCGCCGCTTTACGCGCTCACTCGGGACCGATATCGCCATCCGCAGGATGGAAGCGGCCGAAGAAAAACACGAGAAAGAATTCAGCTCTCAACGCGAACGCGCCTTGTCGCAGGAGCATGACGTGCAGGAGTTTTTGCGAACCAGCGCGCTGGAGGAAAAAGCGCATGCGCGTGCTTTGAACGCAATGACCGGGTCGCCGAACCCAAGGAACGTGCTCGACACAATTTTAAAGCGCGAACGTTGGCACGGCCGCGGTGGAAGTTGGGTGGCCGACGCAATTTACGGCGTTAACGACGGACTTGGCGCGGTGTTTGGGATTGTCTCCGGTGTCGCCGGCGCCACCAACAACGCGCAGCACGTGATTCTGGTTTCTGGCCTGGCTGGGATGATTGCTTCCTCATTATCAATGGGCGCCGGTGCCTACCTTGCCGTGAAAAGCGAGAGCGAGGTCTACGAAGCCGAAATTGCCCGCGAAAAAGCCGAGGTCGAAGAAAATCCCGAAGAAGAGATCGAAGAGATGTCGCTCTTTTACCAGCTGCAGGGGTTTAGCGCCGAAGAATCGCAGAAAATGGCTGAGCGGTTGGCGGAGGACCCGGACCAGCTGGTGCAGGCGATGGCGCAAAGCGAATTGGGCTTGTCCGAACATCGATTCCCGAGCCCCTGGAAATCATCCGCCTCTGCTGCCATCTCGACGGCGATTGGCGCTTTCATTCCCATCGTTCCATTCTTTTTCATGACGGGGGTTGCGGCTGTCATCGCCGCTTTTGCGGTCAGCATTGTCGCGCATTTCGCGGTCGGAGCGGTCAAATCGCTGATCACGCTTCGCTCCTGGTGGGCATCGGGCTTGGAGATGACAATGGTTGGTGTCATTGAAGCGGCGGTGACCTACGGACTCGGCCTTGCGTTCGGCGCCTTGAGCTAGGCGTTAGCGTTGACCTAACGAAAGGACGTCCCGAAATCGCAAAGACCTTTTTCGTTAGAAATGGGTTATTTGGGGCCCGATTTTGCGAATTCATAGGATTTTCCATAATCACTAGAGTGCACTCGTTAGGCCGTGGCTCGCTTCCTGCACATGTTTCTGTCGTCCATGATGCCGGACAGCGATCAGTCGCCTCGACATCGCTTCCAAGAGAAGCGATCGGCCGAGTTTTGTGCCGCGCACCTTTTCGATCTGACGAGTGACGCGATCTACGTGGTGGACTCCGAGGATCGCGTCACGTTTTGGAACGCCGGCGCCGAAGGGCTTTACGGCTGGCGAAGCGACGAAGTCATCGGGCGTTCTTTGCTTGGGGTCTTGAAATCATCGCCTTCATCCACGGGAGAAATGCGCGAGGCGCTTCGACGCGAAGGCCATTGGCAGGGAGAAACAATTCATACTCGGCGCGACGGGACACCAGTCGACGTTTCCAGCCGCGTTTGTAAGAAGGGCGACACACACGGTGGAAATGGGTTCGTTCTCCGAATCGACACTGACGTGACCGCGCGGAAACACGCGGAACGGGAGCGCGCAAATTTTCAGTCGCTTTTCGAGGCCACCGCGGGCGCTTATCTGGTCTTGCAGCCAAAGGATTATGAGATCGTGGCTGCCAGCGACGCCTATCTCCATGCTACGTCGACCAACCGCGGCATCATCGGCCGGAAATTATTCGAAGTCTTTCCGGACGCCCCTGGAGATTCCACGGCCGATGGCGTCCGCAACCTGGCCGCTTCGCTAAAGCGGGTGGAAGCAAATCGATGCGCGGATGCTATGGACGTGCAGCGCTATCCCATTCAGGTCGCATCCGCCGAGGGAAGCACATGGGAAGAGCGTTTCTGGAATCCGCTGAATTCGCCCGTCTTTAGCGCGACCGGCGAATTGGTCTTCATCGTCCATCGTGTTGAGGATGTGACACCATTCGTCCTGGCCAAACGCGGCGAGTCCAAAGGCGCTGAAGCGATGAGGATTTTACTAAATCGCAGTTCGCACATGGAAAACGAGATCGTGCGACGGACGCAGGAGTTGCTCGCGGTGAATGAGCGATTACGCGAGGCCGAAGAACGCTTCCGCCTGCTCGCGAACACAATTCCGCAGCTCACCTGGATGGCCAAACCGGATGGATGGATTTTCTGGTTCAATCAGCGCTGGTACGAGTTCACCGGCAAGACGCCGGCCGAGATGGAGGGCTGGGGATGGCAAAGCGTCCACGATCCGGAAGAGCTCCCGCGCGTCATGGATTGCTGGAGAGCGGCGTTGGAAATGGAGGAACCTTGGGAAGACACTTTTCTTCTACGTCGCCACGATGGCGAGCTTCGCTGGCACCTCTCCCGGGCGATGCCATTTCGGGATTCGAACAATCGGATCGTTCTCTGGTTTGGTACCAACACCGATATTACCGATCTGGTCAAAGCCGAGGAAGCAGCGCGCTCAGCCAATCGCGCAAAAGACCAGTTCATCGCCGCGCTTTCCCATGAATTGCGGACGCCGCTGATGCCTGTGCTCGCGGTCGTCAGTTACCTCGTTAAACAAACGGCGGCGTTACCACGCGAATTGCGCGGCGAGATAGAAATGATCCAGCGCAACGTGGAATTGGAGGCGCGTTTAATCGATGATTTGTTGGATATCACCAGAATTTCGAGTGGCAAGTTGGAACTGGCACTGGAAATCACCGATGCCCATCTCGCCGTGCGCGACGCCTTCGAAATCTGCGCGCAGGACATGCGCAACAAGAAACTGGCAGTAGAACTCGATCTAAAAGCAGTCGACTCTCGCGTCCTGGCGGATCCGGTTCGGCTTCATCAGGTCTTTTGGAACATTGTAAACAACGCGGTCAAATTCACACCGGACAACGGCCGGATTGTCATTCGATCTCATAACAATGACCGAGGCGAGTTCGTCCTGGAGGTCGAAGACAGTGGCATCGGCTTCGAGGCCGACACACTCGACTATATTTTCGACGCCTTCGAGCAGGGCGACCGATCCATCACCCGGCAGTTTGGTGGCCTGGGACTCGGCCTCACGATTGCGAAGAGCCTCGTCGACGCCCATCACGGTCGGCTCGAAGCGCAAAGTCAGGGCAAGGATAAAGGGGCAACTTTCCGGCTTGCGCTGAACGCGGTTACAAAGGAAACCGAGGCACAAACCAGCTCCTGTAGTCCTTCTGCCTATAGCGCTCCCCTGCGCATACTCGTCGTTGAAGATCACGAAGATACGCGCCGTGTTCTGGCGAATCTCTTACGGGAAAAAGGACACGAGGTTTTCACCGCAGCGAATGTGGCCACTGGACTGGAGATCCTGAACCGTCAGAGCCTCGACGTTCTGCTCAGCGACATTGGCCTGCCTGACGGAAACGGTTACCAGTTAATGGAACGCGCGAAGGCGCTGCAACCTTTGATCGGAATCTCGCTGAGCGGCTTTGGCATGGCCGAAGACATCGCGCGTGCATTCGATGCCGGATTTGCCCACCACCTGATTAAACCGGTCAATTTCGAGCAACTCGAGAGCGTGCTGCGCCGCGTCTCGCCGAGAAGTCTATTCTCCACTCCGTCGCCGCAGCTGCATCATGGGTGTCACTCAGCTGCCGCAACTTTCTTAATTCCGGAGCCAGTCAGATTACCTCGGCCCGCCGACTCCTGAAAAAAACCTTCCGTTAACTCAATTGCTGGCCTCGCCGTAATTGAAAGTTGTCACGCAACCACCGTCCACGGTCACAATCGAGCCAGTCATAAAAGAGGCGCCGTCCGAACAGAGAAAAACAGCGACATTTGCTATCTCGATCGGTTGAGCTTGCCGGCGCAACGGCTGCATTCCGGCAGCTTTTTCCCGTCGCGCCGTCGCGGCCACCACTTCTTCCTCGGACAAAGTCGCGCGACGCCGGCCCAGACCGGTATCCACATAACCGGGGCAAATCGCGTTGACGCGAATGTGATCCGGACCGTAATCGACCGCTAACTGGCGGGTCAGATTGATAATTGCGCCTTTCGACGCGCAATATGCCGGAAGTCTCGGTGCACCAATGAGACCGTAGGTTGACGCGATGTTCACAATGCAACCGCCGCTTTTGCCTAAGAAATGCGGGATAACGAACTTGGAGCAGAGAAAAGTGCCACGGAGATTGACGCTAATCACCCGGTCGAACTCGGCCGGATCTGTTTGGTGAACTCGGCTAAAATTGCCGCCGACTCCGGCGTTGTTAACCAGAATATCAATCGAGCCAAACCTTCCGGCGGCCAGATCGACCATCTTTTTCACATCCGTCTCTTGTGAGACGTCGGCCGATACAAAGAGGCCTTCGCCTCCACGGTCTGTAATTTCCTTCGCGGTTTGCTCGCCATCTTTGGCCAGAACGTCAGACACAATAATTTTTGCGCCCGCCTCGGCCATGGCATGGGCGATCGCGCGACCGATCCCGTTGCCGGATCCGGTGACAATAGCGGTTTTCCCTTCCAGAGAGTGTAAAGGAATCATCGAAGTTGGGTTTTCATTTAGTTTCGGTTCCTGCGTTTCCCGTCTTCAAGACGAATACCCGACGCGGGCACGCGCATAGTTACCGGCCCGTTTCGTTGACGGCAAGGCTAATGGTTTCCGCCTTCATCTGACAGCTGCCGAACTTCGACGCGCTCCCGGCTCCAGCTTTAAAACTTCGCTCTTAGCCCTTGCGCGTTACGCGCCCCACCGGTCCAACAAGATCTACCATCGCTTCTTAACAAACGCCCGGCGGGAAGCTGATTTTAGGTAATGTTCGAAATCCCTAGCTCGTGCGTTATCGCAAAATGCCACATAGCTTTTGAGATTCCAAGGCTTCCATTTTGATGTGTGTGGCACGTCGCCGCTGTTGTGGCGAGCTAGTCGATTGCGGGGGGCACGTGCACACCCTGTGTAGAAGTGTCGCGGATCGGCTTCGCTTTGTAAGATATAAACGTATGTGAACTTTCCCATGTGGTATCTGGCATGCCGAGTCGTAGCTCGCTGCGTTAAGGTAGCAAGATGAAAAAACGTCCGCCTACGTCCCGCAGCCGCGGGACTATGGCGCGACAGCCCCGAATGCTTTCGGGGCTGGAGGTATGGGGATTGCCAAAGCTTTGCTTTGGCTCCAGTTCTAGAGCTTCGCTTGTAACCCTGCGCTCCGCGCCCCACCGGTCGAATAAATTCTCATCCCCAGAATGAGTCATTTGAAATTTCGCTGCGCCAAATTGGTGGAGGTATGGGGATTCGAACCCCAGGCCTCGTCATTGCGAACGACGCGCTCTACCAACTGAGCTATACCCCCGAGATGCGAGCGGAGACTATCACGATTGGGAGATTCTTCAGCAAGTGAAAATGGTTGGGCGGTATAAGTAAAAGCTGCACCTCCGGATGGAAACGTACTGACCTCACGGCCGAGACCGATGCAAAGCGCTAATTCCGGGCGCCATAAAGAATTGGTAGGTCTCATCATTGGTGATCGCTTGCGCCCGCCGACATCAGAATGCGCTGGGCTGAAGCGGCCAATCTTCGCTCAGCCTCGATTAAAGTACTACTAACTCTGGAGAAGGAACCTTTGCAATGTCTGCGTCCCGTCCAGCGTAACAACACCCGCCATGCGAAAAAAGTCCGCTGCTCAATCCGGCCTCTTCAATCGACGCATCGTAGTGACTTTTAGTTTTTGTTTGCTCTGCGTCCTTCTGCCCGGTAACGCGCGTGGCTCTCTCGCTGACTCACGGCCCGATCGCACGTGCGTGACCAACGGACCTGTGCAGGCGATCGTGCGCTCTGGCGACACGATATACATCGGCGGGCGCTTCGACCGGGTCGGACCGCGCACTGGTCCTGGTGTCGAGGTCGCGCTCGACGGATCCCAAAATCCCGGACTCCCCGAAATCTCAGGCGCCGGTCCTAGCTCATTGAACGGCTCTGGCGGCTCGCTGACTGCGGTTGCCTCCGACGGGTCCGGCGGTTGGTATATCGGCGGACTCTTCACGCATGTCGGCGGAGTTCCGCGCACCAACCTCGCTCACATTCGTGCAGACCACAGCGTCGATCCGAGTTTCAACCCATATGTAAACGACGCTGTCCATACCCTGGCCGTGTCGGGCTCAACGGTTTATGCAGCTGGGTTGTTCACATCAATCGGCGGTCAGCCCCGCAACTACATCGCGGCGCTCAATGTCGCGGACGGCAGCGTCACGGCTTTCAACCCCAATGCTAACGCTGGGATTGAGGCGCTGGCGATATCGAGCGACGGCTCGATTATCTATGTCGGCGGCAGATTCACTGTGATTGGCGGACAGGCGCGTATTTCGATCGCGGCGCTCAACGCCGGCGGCCCCCTCGACGGCACCGCCACACCGACTTTCAACCCAAGCGCTACCGGTACACTCGGGACCGGTGTGGTTAACGCCCTCGCAATATCGGGCTCGACCCTTTATGTAGGAGGTTCGTTCAACACCATCGGCGGGGTGCCACGCGACAACATCGCAGCGCTCAGTCTCGGAGTCCCCCTCGACGGCGTCGCCGTCCCCGGCTTCAATCCCAGCCCGAGCCAGCGCGGATGCGCAGCCTGCGGCAGCGTCGCCGCGCTGGCGGTATCGGGCGACGGCACGACCGTCTACGCCGGTGGGTCTTTCGACACCATCGGCGGCAAATCGCGCAACTACCTCGCGGCTCTCAACGCTGCGGATGGCATGGCCACCCCGTTCAATCCGAGTCCGAACGGCAACATCTTCGCGGTTGCGATATCGAGCGACGGCTCGGTCATCTATGTCGCAGGAGGTTTCAACTCCAGTAACGGGTCGCCATCGATCGGCGGGCAGGCGCGTAACTACGCCGCGGCGGTCAATGCTATTGATGGCACCGCGACCGGCTTCAATCCCAACCCCAACGCCATCGTTGATGCGTTCGGTGTTTCCGGCTCCGCGGTCTACCTGGCGGGGTATTTCAGTTCGCTTGGCGGGGTGGTCCGCCACAGCATCGCAGCGATCAGCGCGATCGACGGCACCGCGACCGGCTTCGATCCGAACGCGGCCGGCTTCAATGGCGGCACTGCCACCGTGTACGCGCTGGCGATATCCGGCTCGACGGTCTACGCCGGGGGCTACTTCGGTACGATCGGTGGCCAGCCGCGCGCAAGTATCGCGGCGATTAGCGCGACCGACGGCAACGCGACCAGTTGGGACCCTTCGGGCCATTACTTCACCGGCCCTGCGGTTGTCGAGACACTTGCGATTGCGGACTCAACCGTTTACGCGGGGGGCGTTTTCACCACAATCGGCGGCCAGACGCGCAACAACGTAGCGGCGCTTAGTGCGACCGACGGCACGGCTACAACCTGGGACGCAAACCCCAATAGCGAGGTCGCCACTCTTGCCGTTTCCGATCAGCTCGTCTACGTCGGCGGGTACTTCACCACCATCGGTGGCCAGACCCGCAACAAGATCGCGGCACTCAATGCGTCCGACGGCACCGCCACGAGTTGGGATCCGGACGCGACCGCCACGGCCAACGTTCTCGCCCTCGCCATCTCCGGTTCTACGATCTATGCGGGCGGCAATTTCCCCTCGATTCACGGTGTCCCGCGCAAGAACATCGCGGGGATCAATGTCAGCGACGGCACGCCCACGAGCTTCGACCCCCAGGCCAGCGACCCGTCGACCGGCGGAGGTGTTCACGCGCTCGCGGTGTCAGGCTCGACTGTTTACGCTGCCGGTTTCTTCACTACGATCGGCGGCCAGACGCGCAATTTGATCGCAGGGCTCGACGCCAGCGACGGCATGGCGACCAGCTTCGACCCCAATGGCGCTCCAGGGTTCGGTGCGTTCGCGCTGGCGGTCGCGTCTGACGGGACGCTCTACGCGGGGGGATCCTTCGATACTTTTGACTTGGCTTACCAGCAGGGGTTCGCCGCGTTCTCAAACCCGTTTCCGGTACTCAACCCGCTTCGCATCACACGCCAAGATCAAACCGTTAGACTGGAATGGGACGCAGGGATTTTGCAGACAACGACCACCCTTCTGCAATGGACTGACGTGCCTAACGCTATGAGCCCGCGTGAGGAAGATGTGTCAGGGCTGCCGCAAAAATTCTGGCGGCTTAGGGCTACGCAGCCTTAAGCCTCTCCCTAACGGCTAACACTAAGCACGCCACCCATTTTGCCCCCTCGCGCAGAAAATCAGTCCGTTTGTGACCACAGAAGTTCTCTCCCTCGAGCGGATCTGATGCGCGGAAATTCTTTTTAGCGACCACGCCTGTCGCTGTGTGTCCACATCAGTCCCGTAAAGTCACAAAACCGCAAAAAATCTTTGCGAACGACGCGCTCTACCAACTGAGCTATATCCCCCGAAGTGTTTTCGACTGCCGACCGTTAAGGTGGAGAGTTCCAGTTGAATTTCAACCCGAGGGCCACCGGCGCATCCGGGAATCGAATACCTGCCGCTGTAGCGGAGCTTTCGCTAGCTCGCAGCAAATTCATCCAGCGCTGCACTCAACCGCTCCAAACCAACCTGCACATCCGGGGTTTCACCGCCAATGCCGATGCGAAAGTGCTGTGGCATTTCGAAGAATCTGCCGGGAACGACTGTCGTATCGTACTTCTCGCGCAACAGTTTAAGAAACGTGTCAGGGTCACCCCGATCAAGCCGTGGAAAGACAACCGTACCAGCAGACGGGCGAAAACATTCCAGATTAGCGCGCGAGTCGAGAAACTGGTCGAGCAAGACGCGATTTGCCGCGAGCAGCTCTCGGGCATGTGCACGCAATTCTGCCAGATGCTCAAAGGCCATGACGGCCATCAGTTCGGCCGGATGCGCAGCGTTGACGCCGAACAAGTCATTCAAATACCACATTCTTTGGATCAACTCTGAAGATCCCAACACCCAGCCGCATCGAAGTCCGCTCAATCCATAGACCTTCGTTAGGCTGTTTGTTGCGATAAACGGATTATCAATGCGCGACGCAATTTCCTGACCGATGCCAAAAGAAAACGGAGCCCCGTTGTCGAATAACATTTCCAGGTAAACCTCATCCACCAGCACACGCGTGTTGGCGCGCAGGGCCATTTCTCCGATTGCGCGAACGGTTTCGCCCGGAACGAGGGCACCGCTTGGATTGTGCATGTTGGTCATGACAATCAAACGCGTCTTCGACGTGATCCCGCTCCGGATCCGATCCGGGTCGATCACGAAATCGTCCTCAAATTTTCGTTCGAAACGTTTAACCCGCGCGCCAAGATAGTTGGCGATATCGAGGTTAAGCGGGTAGGTGGGACGCTCGATCAGGACTTCGTCTCCGGGCTCGAGCACGGCAGCCATGGCCAGATGATTCGCCATGGACGTCCCGGTCGCGGCAATGACGCATTCCACGGGCGCACCCGCATGCTCGGCAATTTTCCGTTGCAACGGTTCGTAGCCGTATCCGCCCGGTCCGGTGACCTCCAGATTGCCGGCGTGAAAAGGAAATTGCGAGATGGGGACATTCGTCAGGCCGCTCGTCGCCAGAACATAACGCGCCTGCGAGCGCGTTTTTGCCCATTGCATGTAAGCCGAACTCTTTGTTCGATCGGGTGCAGTCATGCCGCGATGGTTTTTCGATTTTGGGCCTTCCATAAAAAATACGCCGGCAAGCCGGCCGCTGCGATCCCCAGCCCGATGAACGATCGTTTGGGGTCGTGGGCAAATGTACTCAATACGACAAGCCATTCCGCCACGATAAAGAGCAGCGTCGTCCACGGATGGCCGGGCACGAGATATTGAAACGTTTCCTGTTTCCCACGCGTTTCGCGGCGGCGTAAAACGAGCAGACAAACGGCAGTCAGGCCAAAAAACAGGGAATCCATGGCCACGACGTAGTTAACCACCTGGGCGTAGGTGCCGGTTAGGGCAATCAGAATCGCCCAGGTCCCTTGAAGAACAATCGCCGCGATCGGCACATGTGTTCGACGATGAACTTTCGCTACGCTGCGGAAGAAGACGCCGTCTTCGGCCATGGCAAAATAAACTCGGGGCGCGGTCAGGATGGATTGAGCCAAAAATCCCAAAGCAGAAAACGTTATGCCCGCGGCGATGAATTGAGCACCACGCGGTCCGGTCACGATCAACATAACGGAGGAAGCGGCCGTAGAGGAGGCCGCCACACCGCTTGCCCCGAGAACATGCAGATAAACAAGATTTACGGAGGTATAGATCACCATCACGCCGACAACTCCCAGGACAATCGCCCGCGGAAGTGTTCTGCGGGCATCGCGTACTTCGGCGCTCAGAAAACTGGACGTTTGCCACCCGCCATAGGCAAATAACACCGGTGTCATGGCCGAGCCGAATGCGATCGCCAGGTTCATGGAAACAGGTTGATCGAGAACCGGGTGCCATGAAAATTGCGAGCCGGTCGTTCGAGCAATGCTAAATACTTCGAGAACGACGATGGCAGAGATCGCCAAAAATGTCGCAACCGATTGGACACGGCTGCCTGCTCGCACGCCCAGGCAGTTGATCGCCGTTAATACCGCCAGAATGCCGGCGGCGACCAGCGATTCGCTTACCGTCCAGTGTGTCAGTTCCAAAAAATAGCGCGCGAAGGTCACCGCCACCGCAGCCATTCCGCCGGTTTGAATGACCAGAAGCAGGACCCACCCATAAATAAACCCGGCAAATGGATGAAGAGCTTCTCGTAGATATGCGTATTGGCCGCCAACAACCGGAAGTCGTGCGGCCAATTCGGAGTAGATGAAGGCGCCGAGAAGGGCAATGATTCCGCCACAAACCCATGCTGCTAAAATCAGCACGGATGTGTGGACACGTGCGGCGACCAGGTAGGAATTTATGAAAATGCCGGCGCCAACAATTCCTCCAATCACGGCCATGGTCGTGCCAAAGAGGCCAAGCTGGCGCACCAGACCGGGCGCTTCGTCCGGCCGTTCACTACCGCTTTGGAATTGGGTCACTTGGAGCGAGATTACCTAAACAAGAACGTTGTCTATGAGAAAACAATTCTTCGTCAGCCTCGGCGCATTCCTTTCGCTACTCCTTCTGACGTCATGGGCGGCCGATAACAAAACAGTTCAAGTCTCACCTTCGCCCACCCCTCGGGAAATTCCTTCGCCGTCGCCTTCCGCTGCTAAACAAAGCGCGAACCTAACTTCGTTCCACGGCATGGTCGCCGCGATCGATCAGAAGGCCAGGACCTTTACCCTCGCGGGGAAGCAACCATCTCGCGTATTCCAAGTGACCGGGAAAACAGTAATTACGAAGAGCGGGAACGCCGCGAGCATGGCTGATATGTCTGAGAGTGAAGAGGTGAGCGGTTCCTTCTTCAAAAAAGCGGACGGCACGTTGGAGGCAAAAATCGTAAGGCTCGGATCCCTGAAAAAAGAGGGCGCACCCGGAAAGAAGAGGGACGGAACACCCGCCACAACCACTTCCGCGACACCGACTCCGAAGGATTTGCCAAGGCGATGATGGGCAGCCGTGAAACGTAGTTTTAATCTTCGCCCGCTGCTCTTCGGGCAGTTTTCAAGTCGGCCACGAAATGTTTGTATTCACGTTCACGGGATTCCTCATCCGGCTGACGCAAGAGCGAGGATGGGTGCACCGTCGCCACAATTTTGTGCACGAGTGGGGAGGAAATTACTTTCCCACGTTCGCGCGTGACACGGAAAGAGGGGCCCAAAATTGTCTGCGCCGCCGTCGCGCCGAGAAGAACCACCAGGCTCGGTTTTACGAGGCGCAGTTCGGCCTCCAGCCACGGACGGCACGCGACGATCTCGCGCGAGTTGGGTTTTTTATGGATTCTTCGTTTGCCGCGGGGCTCCCACTTGAAGTGTTTCACCGCATTCGTGACATACACTTTCTTGCGATCGATACCGGCATCTTCCATCGCCCGATCCATTAGCTTGCCGGCAGGCCCGACAAATGGTTTTCCAGCGAGATCTTCATAGTCGCCCGGCTGTTCACCGATGAACATCAGCGACGCCTTTTTCGGGCCTTCGCCAAAGACCGTCTGTGTGGCGTGTTTATATAGAGGACATGCCGTGCAAGCCTTTGCCGCGACAGCTACTTCCCTTAAGCTGCCCGTATCCGGAACGGGAGCGGGTTGCCAGTCTTCTTCGGCTTCTTTTTGTTTGACGGCACTTCGTTTCATCATGGTATCGACTCGCGGCGGCGGCGTTTCTCGTAATGAGGCCGGGATTATCTCGGTTTCTCCATATTCCAATACTTCTTCGGCATCTCAGGGTCCGTTGCGTGCACTCTCTTGCGCGCCGGGTTAAAAATATCCCGGTTAAATGAAGCAAATACCCAACGCTGATCACCTGAGAACGGAACGTTTGTTACTTCGTCCTTTTCAACGAGACGATCTCGAGACCCTCTCCCTGTTAATGGCCGACCCCGATTTCATGCGCTTTTCCCTCGGAGCGTACTCCCGGGAACAAACCGCCGCTTTCATCGAAAAGGTGATCAACTGGCGCGAAAACGGGTTGCCATCGCAGTTTGCCATGATCCTGCCACAGACGGGTGATTTACTCGGTTACTGCGGATTTTTTCATCAACAAGTGGACGGACTCGACGAAATTGAGATTGGTTACCGGCTCAAGCCGGACTGCTGGAATAAGGGACTAACGACTGAGGCGGCGCGCGCGGTACGGGATCATGGTTTCCGGGATTGGAAACTTGAGCGCGTTATCTCGCTGATTCATCCCGAAAACAAGGCCTCGCGGAGAGTTGCGGAAAAAAACGGAATGGTCTTGGAGCGGGAAACCACCTTTCGCGGTTTCCCAACCCAGGTTTTCGGTATCACCCGGCCGCGATGGCTAACGTTGGGTGCCGTTTGAGAGATTCGCGGGCCAGCGCGCGGTCAGGTGCGGCTCTATACTACGCATAAAAAGTATGGGAGTTCAGTTTTTAGCTCGACAAAAAGTCTCGCTCCTTGGGAAGATCGCGGCTCAAAGATTACGCAATCAAGGTATGAAGCTTGTTCTCGGGATTTTGTCACTCTACGTAACCATCTCAGTCGTTGACGCTGCCGCGCCTGCTTCTGATCAAGCCAGCAACTCGCCTTATGAGCCTGGCAACACCTGGGTCAATGGTCAGAATGGCGGCACTGGATTTGGAGCATGGGTGCTAACAAGTGGAACAAACTCCGGGTTCCTTATGGGCACGTCTTCGAGTAACGGCGCAATGCCGCCCTCGGGTAACATCGACACTGCTGGAAAATCCTGGGAGATGTTTGCCAGCAGCGGGGACACGGCCTCGGCCGTGCGGCAGTTTACGGGTCCAAGTGGTGCAAGGCAACTGGCAGTCGGCCAGTCGATTTCCCTGGCGATGGACAATGGCGTCATTCAGACGGGCGGAATGGTTGGCTTTTCCCTCAACGACGGCAATGGCAACCCGCGTTTTGAACTCTACTACCTTGGTGGAGACAGTGTTGACTCCTACAAAATCAATATCAACGGAACGCAGTTCAATCTCAATCTTCCGTTTACCGCTGACGGCTTCAGCAATATCACTTTCACCTTGGGCGCGTCTAACGCCTGGTCTCTTTCGATCACTGAGAACGGAGTAGCCGGAACAATGATGTATTCGTCAGCGAGTTTTTCTAATCTGGCGGCGAGCAACATCGCCCAGATTGATCTTTTTGACGTCAACGCTGGCAGCGCCACGAATAACTTTGTTTTTTTCAACTGCCTCTTCATGAATGCCGTTCCCGAACCGTCGGTCACGTCGCTGCTGGCTGTTGGGACGATTTTGGGTGCGTGGCTTCTTATTCGTCGCCGTCGCGCCTGAGCTCGAGATACTGCAGCGTCAGCGCCGATAGGTCGATAATCGGTATTCCGTTCGTCCTCGCTTCCGTGACGCTCGTCTGAGAAGTCGCTCCATCAACCGCGATCCGGTCCTTGAGATGAATTTGCGTTTCCGGCCCAAATTTACTGAGACCAATCGATTGAGCGGAAAACAATCTTTCGTGGTTTCCCATTCAGGTCTTCGGCATCATCCGGCCGGAATGGTTAACGGTGGGTGCCGTTTGAGGAATTCGCGGGACAGCGCGCGGTAAGCTTCCGCGCCAATGCCTTTCGCATCGTACTCCAGAATGCTTTTTCCAAAACTCGGCGCTTCGCTCAGGCGCACTGTTCGCGGAATAATTGTATCGTAAACCCGTTCGGCGAAATGCGCGCGCACCTCGGCAACTACCTGGGGGCTAAGTTTTGTCCGGCCATCAAACATGGTCATGACAATTCCTCCGATCTCAAGCTGGTCGTTCGCGCCGGAATCCCGAATCTGCTCAACCACGCGCACGATTTTGACCAGCCCTTCCAGAGCAAAGTATTCACATTGGATCGGCGTCAGAATCTCATCCGCGGCCGCCAGCGCATTCGTCATCAGAATCCCAAGCGATGGCGGACAATCGAGGAGGACGAAATCGAATGTTTGATCGGACCTTAGAATCGCCAGCGCCCTGGTCAGGCAGGTCAGATGATCGTCCATACGCGCGATCTCCACTTCCGCGCCGGCCAAATCCAGATTGGCGGGCACCAGAAAAAGCGAGTCGACGCGACTTGGAAGAATCTTGTCGGTAATGGATACTCGGTCGACCAACGAGTCGTAAATGCTGCCGGCCTCCAACTCCTGCATGCCCAGGGCACTGGTCGCGTTTCCTTGCGGGTCCAGATCGATGAGCAAAATTCGCTGACCCTGCTCAGCGAGCGCGCAACTCAGATTGACAGCCGTGGTGGTCTTGCCGACGCCGCCCTTCTGGTTTGCAATGGCGACGATTTTCATTCAACCTCTGTGCGCAGGAAACAGATTGGGGAGCGCACGCGCCTCGCGTGCTTCTTTCGGCGCCTCGCCGAAAGAACTTCCCGTGAAATCAGACTTCTTCCAAACGAAAGTTCGCGATGGCGAGGACGCCATCGGTCCGAGCCGGACTGGCACTGGCACGCGAGGCGCGTGCGTTCCCCAGCGTTTGCAATCGCCACGATTTTCATGAACGCGGTACAATAAGCGTCCGCAGCTCGAACGTGTGGCGACCGTCCGCTTCGCGCCAGGGCAGGTGATCGGGATCCGGCAGCATCTCTGTTATTTCCAGCTCACCAGCTTTGATCAACCAACGATGAAAAATTTCATGAAACAGATAGCTCTCCAGATCGATAAATACGGGCTTGGTATCTTTGTCACGCCCCTCCGCGCCGCTGCGGCGAAGAGCCTGTTCCGTGGGACGAATATAGATATAGCGCGGCAGGTTCTTTTCCGCCCTGATCTTTTCCATGGCCATGACGAGCTCGCGCGATACACCTGTGTAAGCGCCATTGGGAAACTCGTTGCTCGTCACCGTCCATACGCGGCGTTGCACAATCACTCCGCCACAGCGCAGGCGAGGCGTGTGCGGCGCAAAGCCAAACTGAAACGGATGAAATCCCAGAGGAATAACCCACGCGCGCGCGAAGGAGCCAAGAAATTCATGCGAACTGCTTTTACGCAAGCAAACGTCGCCCGTCTGCTGGTCAGCGAATACCTCCGTATCGGCCGGGCGCACGGTCGGCCACCTCGCATTGCCGGGTTGCGGCGCCACGAAGTAGGAAAGATCGGGTATGGCATCAAAAATCCGGACTGTGGTGTGCGATGTAAAATCAGCCGCAAAAAAGCCGAAATGAAAATTGGGGCGGCCGGCAGTCGCCTGTGCGAAGGCCTGATTGAGAAGATTTTTGTCGGGACAACTCCAATAAAAACCATGGTGTAACATCGCAACCGGAGGATGCAGTTCGCTCACAATCCATTGGAACCGGCCCTGCTCCACCGCTTCGATCGATTCAGCGGACAATTGCAGGTCGGCCGACGGATAAGTGTATTCGTCAAATTTGGGATATTCGAACCGGTGCCGGACCACATGGCAATCTTCCAGCGTGAGTTCATATTCCTCCTCGTCCATGTGCGGAAGCAGCCGCTGTCGAACCGCAGCCTTCACTTCCTGAAAGGCCATGACGGAAAGAGCGACCAGGCCCGGGCCCCCTAATGGAAGTTTGGCCGCTTCGCATGCACGCAGGAATGCCGGAAGAGGCATCGACTCCCCGCCCGGCGCCGCCTTCTCCAGAATCCGCCGCAGGCCGCCAGCTACCCGGTTCGCGACAAACGCGTAGGTGTCGCGCCACAAGTCGATCCATGGAGCCGCCTGAACCGCAACTTGATCAATTAAATCCTGACCGACGTGGAAATTGCATTCTCTAAAACACTCTTCGCCAATCGGGTTGGTCGCCGAATATAAAAAACGCTGGTTCTCCTTCGCCGCCGCACCGACTTCATTCAAACTTGAACGCGTTTCATTCAAGATGCGGATCCGTTCCTGGGATTCTCGCGCATTGCTAAACTTTTCCGGGAACGCAGCAATCGATTGGAAGACGGGCAGCCATTTCTCCTGGGCTGTTCCGCGGCGCCATTTTTGCACGTGGTCGCGCAGAACCATAAAGGCGTGGGGCTCGAGCGCCGGAACTTCCAGAGCACAGCGGAGGACATTCTTCGTAACCAGATCGCGGACCGTTGCGGACTGATCATCAAATGCGTGAACGGGAACGCGGCCGTCGCAGCGCTCGACGATCGCGCTCTCTTTCGCACTCAGTGCGATTCTTTCCTGATTTTCGCCATTTAAGAAAGCCCCGTTTTCGACCCTCCCATTCGGGTTCAGACGCGGGCAGAGTTCGAGAAAGACGTCGGGATCGGCGTTCACGGCCGCAGCGATAGCGTGAGCGGTCCAGCGTTCGAGAAAAACCTCTCGTGCGGCGATGCCCGGTTTTGGCTCGATCTCCAACCGGGACGCCTTTTGAACCGCCCGACCCCAGCCGGTGGGTCCGAATTGACTGAATGTGTCGTTCTTTGCCGCGACCCGTTGCAGATAGAGAAGCAGGCTTTGCTCAACTTTTCGCGCCGCATTGTTACGCGGCGGCAACAACGCCAGATCAGATGGAAACCGCTCCAGGTGCGCGGCGAGAAAGTCGCGGACGCCGGGTGCGGAAAAAACGAAATAGCTTTCGAGGAAGGTGCGTGCGGCAGTCAAAAGCGAGGCGCGCGCGGCCGAGACTTCTTCGCCGAGCAGTAAATGAAATTCCTGCTCCGCGGTTTCGGTGGCGCCCGCCGCGGACGCGTAGTTTGAAAAAAATAGAGGCTCCGTTCCCGTTAACTGTGCCGGACGGCGGTTTGTCCGGACTGCCACTCGCAAAGTGTGATAGGCCTCGGTCGAAAGAAGCCGCTCGCGCGACTGAAAGAACCGTTCGACCTCAGCTTTCGCCTTGAGCTGCTCCGCCCGATAAGCAATCAGCTTGCGCGCGCAATCGATCGATCGAGGCGTGGCCAGTTGCTCAATGGATTCGAATGGCACACCGGCCATACGAATTAGAAAAATCGGGGCGACCCCATAAACGGAAGGCACGTGTGAAGAAAACCACACACGCGCGGAGTGACAATTCTTAAATGTCGGGGTCGCGACCGATCGGCCACGGCTGCGATCAGTTATTCAAGAGTGGCAAGCGAATCGTGAAGGTGGTGCCGACGCCGGGTGTGCTATCGACTTTGATCGAACCACTATGGTCCTCGACCACCTTTTTTGTAATATAAAGGCCCAATCCGGTTCCACTCTTGCCCTGTTTAGTCGTGAAATAGGGATCGAAGATTTTGTTCATTTGCGCAGGCTCAATTCCGGACCCGGAGTCTTCCACCCGGATATCCACGTAAAAATCTCTTTGGTTGCATTCCACGGAGACCGATCCCTTTTTCTCAGCAGAAGCTTGCACCGCGTTGATGATCACGTTTTGAATTGCGCGGTTGATCTGAACGGCGTCGCCCATGAGCGTGCAGGCGTCTTCGCAAATGTTAGCGTGAAGTTCCAAACCGGTTTGGGCCGCGACCCCGCCCACACCCTTGATCACTTCCCGAACAATCGCTGAGACCGAAATCGGCTTGTGCGGCGATGCCTCAACGCTGCCATAACTCTGCCACATCGTGAGTAACTCGCGGCAAAGACGAACATTCTGCTCGATAATATTTAATTCTTTGACCGAGGCGGCATTTTCCGCCACGCCTCCATTTTCGGGTTTCTCCAGTTTTTTTGCGAGCAACTGGACATAACCCCACACAATCGTAAGCGGGTTACCAAGATCGTGAACAAATTCGGCGGAAGCCTGACCGAGCGAGGCGAGCCTTTCCTTTTGCGCGAGTTGCTTGAGCAACCGTGCATTCAACTCCTTGATTTCGGCGGACGCATTCTCGCTCGCTCTTTGCAAACGGGTCCGTTCGACATTGCGGCCGATGACCTCGCGCATTTCGCCCGCATCAAATGGTTTGCTGATGTAATCATTGGCGCCCAGCCGGAGCGCCTCTTTTGCCGTCTCCAAGGCACCGAAACCGGTGAGCATGATGACGGATAAATGAGGATCGATCTCGCGGATCTTGCGCAGACCTTCGATTCCGGTCATTCCCGGCATGCGGATGTCCATGACAATCGTGTCAGGTTGTTTTTCCTTGAGAAGCTTGATTCCGGCCTCCACGCAATCGGCCGTTTGCACATTGTAATCCGGCTTTAGCAGCATCCGCAGACTCTCGCGCGGGCCGATTTCATCATCGATAACGAGGATCTTTGGTAGCTCGGTGGCGGCAGTCATGCGGGATTCAGTCGGGGAATGAAGCTAGCTGCGTGCCGAAAACGGATACAATGACAGACGATAAGGCCCAAGGTTAAGGACGGCGACCGGCGGCAGTCTGAAACTATTTTGCTTGGCGTGCAACATGCAACTTGTGAATAAGTAGGCAATTTGGTGAATAAGACCGATTTTGGCACCCAGAAAAGTATAATGACTGGATTTAACGTAGCACTTAGAATGCGCCCTCGTTTTTCGGTGGCGGCATGGTTAAGTAAGTTTTTGGCAACGCCACGAATTTCAGTCATTATTCGACGCAGAGTTACTTTCGCCATGCAACTCTCTTCCTGAAAGCGGCGTAAAAATGATCAAACGCAATCGCGTTGTCGTTACCGGAATGGGCGTTTTGGCGCCAAATGGTATCGGTGTCGATCGCTTCTGGGATTCGCTGCTAGCCGGCCGCAGCGGGATCGGGGCGATTACACTTTTCGACGCCAGTGAGATGAAAAGTCGCATAGCCGGTGAAGTCAAAGACTTCAATCCGCTGGATTACATCGAACCATCCTTAAAACCAAAGCGAATGGCGCGGCATACCCAGTTTGCCTATGCGGCGACCATGATGGCATTGCGAGACGCCGGTCTGGAAATCGCCGAGTGCGATTTACCCAGTCCAACACCGGTGGTGATAGGCGTTAGCACGAGCGCCATGGACATTATCGAGCAGTCGATCGACGACTTCGAACATCGAGGAGCGAGAGGAATGTCGCCTACGGCAATTGGCGCGCTGACTCCTCAGGCCGCCGCGAACGTGATCGCCGATCGGATCGGAGCCTGCGCCAATGCCGCGACCGTTTCCTCCGCCTGCCCTTCCGGCCTGGACGCCGTGGCCATGGCCGCGGCGATGATCCAGCACGGGGAAGCCGAGGTGGCTATTGCCGGAGGCGCGGACGCACCGATTACAAAACATACTTTCGCGGCGTTCATCGCAAGCGGCTTGAATTCCTGCCGCAACGACGAACCGACACGGGCCAGCCGGCCATTCGATCTCGAACGGGATTCTGGCGTAATATCCGAGGGCGCGGGGATGTTCATCCTGGAAAACCTGGAACGCGCCGAGGCTCGTGGAGCGAATATTTATCTTGAGATCTGCGGCTATGCACGCCAGCGAGATCACAGTCCGGAAACGCCTGCCTCAGGTCTTGTCGACGCGATGAAATTAGCGTTGGCTAATGCCGGCAGATCAGTCAACGACGTGGATCACATTTCCGCTTACGGGCCCGGTCATCCGATCTTGGATGCCGCCGAAGTCCGCTACATCAAGGAAGTCTTCGGGGAACGTGCCTACGAAATTCCGGTCAGCTCCATCAAAGGCGTCACCGGAAATCCACTTGCCGCCGGCGGACCGATGCAGATCGCAGCCTGCGCCCTAAGTTTTCGCCATCAAATGATTACCCCGACAGCCAATTACGAAGTGGCAGATCCAACCTGTGACCTGGATTTTGTCTCGCGACGGCCGCGAAGAGCCAATCTTAACTGTATCCTGATGAACGTGCGCGGGCTCGGCGGCAGCACCAGCTCACTGGTTGTCGAACGCGGCAACCATCGATGAACAGTGCCACAATTCCGATCCTGGCGGCGCTGGTCATCCAGTTAGCCCTCGGAGTTGTTGTTTTTCAATCGAACTGGCATCGCAAATCGAACCAGTGTTTTCTTCTCTTGTCACTGCTGGCCGCAGGATGGCTGGCCAGCCTCTACTACGCGTTTACGGCACAGAACCCGGCTGGGGCCATTTTCGGAATTCGGCAGGCGTGGGCCTTCGGCCCGTTAATTCTGACAGGCTTAAACTTGCTTCGCATCTGCCTGCGGCGGGATCACGAAACCTGGTCGCAAATCTTTCGGCGATCACGCCTTTGGTTCCTCGCCGCCGCAGCAGTCATTTGTTTGTGCGAAACCAACTTCTTTCTGCAAGGGACACAGGTCAGATGGAGCGCTGGAATCGCTGTTCCCGACCATTATGGGCGCTACGCTTCATACATTTATGGGGCATATTTCCTCGTCGCATCGATCATCCTGATCGTCAGTTCGCTGCGCGATTTGCAAAAGACGGCCGGGGGCCAACATGCCGAACTGGCCTTCGTTCTGATCGGCGGCATTTTCGTCCTCGTTTTTCCGCTTCTCCTGACTTTCTTCCTGCGGCTCTTTGTTGACTCCTCCCGACTACTTTGGTTCGCGCCTTTCCGCGTCGTCTTTTTCAGCGTTGTCGTCGCCTACGGAATTGCGACGCGAAAAATCATGGAGGTCGCGACGTTTTTCCGGCGCGTTATCTCCTATGTCCTCCTCACCACCTATCTGTTGGCGGTCTATGCTTCGGTCTGGTGGCTGGTGAACACCGCACTCCACGGGACCACGCCCGGGCGAGCCCGAGAAATTGCTCACGTCGTCGCTGCG
The DNA here is from genome assembly GCA_041167085.1 of Verrucomicrobiota bacterium. Taxonomy (GTDB): domain Bacteria; phylum Verrucomicrobiota; class Verrucomicrobiia; order Chthoniobacterales; family UBA10450; genus DATFCK01. The sequence goes on along the minus strand of JBEEGV010000028.1, from coordinate 207,615 downwards.
ATTGTCATCGCTTTTGCCATGGCCCCGGCACGGGGAGTCTCGCAGAGGCTGGCTGAGCGCCTCTTAATCAGCACACAACGGGTCGATTTTCGAGCGACCATGAACAAGGCAGCGAACATTCTTACTTCGGTCACGACGTTGGACGATTTGCTTAAAAGATTCGCCACCACGATTGCCGAAGCGGTTAAGACCGAGAGAGTCGCCATTCTCCTGCACGTGCGGGATCGTTTCGACCAAGCCTACGCGCTTCAGCCGCCGGACAGCGTTTTCCCGGCTGTTTCTTTATCCAGCGGCGATCCGCTGGTGCGTTATCTGACTGCCCATCACAGCCCAATCGTCCTGGACGAATTACATCGCCTCCGACCTACTACCGAAATTGATGAAGTCATGGTCCGGATGCGATCGCTGAAGCTTGCCGCGGTCATGGGCATTTTTGCACGCGAGCATCTTTCCGCCGTCATGTTTCTCGGGCCAAGGCAGTCGGGCCGCATTTACGGGACGATCGAGCAAAATGCACTCCAGGTCCTCTGCGGCCAGCTGGCTGTCGCAATCGACAACGCGGAACTGTTTACGGAAGTGCAAAACGCAAAGATCTATAATGAGACGTTGCTCGAAAACCTGACCACTGGCGTTATCGCCGTCGGCGCTGACGAGCGGATCACGGTCTTTAATAATGAGGTCGAACAGATTACCGGGCTCGACTCGCGCAAACTCCTTGACCGCTCCATCGACGGACTGCCCGATCCATTGCGCGACGGATTACGCGAGACGCTGCAGACCGGGCAGGGTCAGGAAAACAACGAATTCATTTTACAGAGTGGGAATGAGGGCCTGGCCATTCGCGCGAGCTCTTCGGTGTTCCACGGGCAGGATAAGACAGTGCTTGGCGCCCTCATGGTTCTGACCGATGTCACCGCGCTGAAAAGACTTGAGCTGCAGATTCGCCGCAGCGACCGGCTGGCTAGCCTTGGAACGTTATCGGCGGGCATGGCCCATGAGATCAAAAACCCGCTCGTTTCAATCAAGACGTTTGCCCAGCTGCTGCCAGAGAGGTATCAGGATTCCGATTTTCGGGAAACATTCTCGAACTTGATCGGGCACGAAATCGATCGCATCGATTCACTCGTCAATCAGCTGCTTCGTTTTGCACGGCCGGCCAAACCACAGCTGGAGCCAATGCACGTGCATCAGATTCTAGACAAATCACTCCTTCTGGTAGGTCACCGTCTTTATCAAAAAGATATCAAATTAACTCGTTCTTGGGACGCAAATGTTGATACAATCCGGGCCGATGGCGCTCAGCTCGAACAAGTTTTCCTTAATTTTTTCCTCAACGCCATGGATGCGATGAAAAATGGGGGCGAATTGAACATTTCTACTCAAATTCGCCGCGACGCGGAATTGGTATCGCCGGTGAACCAGCCAAACGGCGAGACGCATGAAATCCTTCGCATTACTATTCGCGATAGCGGCGAAGGAATCCGGGCGGAAGATATCCCGCACGTCTTCGACCCATTTTTCACAACCAAAGATTACGGGACTGGACTCGGCTTATCGGTCGTCCACGGAATCATCCAGGAGCATGGCGGCCAGATCGAAGTCGAAAGCGAACTTCGGAAAGGAACGGCGTTTCACATTCTGCTTCCGCTCGTACGATTCGACAGAGAGGTGGCGGCGGCATGATCCCCGCGCCCGCCTGTGTTTTATATACCCAGGACCCTGACCTCTTTCGGCGGATAAAAGCCTTCCTGCGCACGGTCTCGCCCCTGCGCCACGTCCAGGAACCCGACCGGCTTGAAGCTGTTTTGCGCCAGACAGGTCCGGGCTTGTTACTGATCGATCTGCGGGCCAGTGAGGGCCGCGATTTAATCGAGCAGGTGCAACGCGAGTGGCCCGAAGTGCTCATCATAGCTCTCGGAACAGTTCGATCCGAGCCGTTACGCGACGCTGAAGAATCGGGCATCTATGCGGCAGAGGACATCGAGCTGGATCGGCGCCGTTTCCAGGCTCTGGTTGTCCGCGCCTTCGAGCATCTGCGCGTTCTGGAAGAAAACCGCGACCTGCGCGCCGATCATTCGGGCGCCACCGGGAGCGAACCTCCGCGCCGCGTCGACCCCTCCGCGGAGCGCCATGGCGCCAACTCCATGCCTTTGCTGCGATTTGCGCGTGCCTTCCGCCGCTTTGACAACGTGGACGCTCTCCTCGCCGGTGCCGCAGAAGGCGTTGCCGACGCCGCCGGCGTGACGCGCGTGGGGATATTCTCGAGAATTCGACAGGGCGATCAATATCGTCTCCGAGCCGGTCTGCGCTGCCTCCCCGAGACACAGGAAATGGAGTTTGGTGAGCGTGATCCCCTCGTGCGCTGGTTTGAATTGAACGCACACCTCATCAGCCGCGCCAATCTCGATGGGACAGCCGATCGCACCCAGCGTTCCATGCTTCGCCGGGCACTGGACAGCTTTGGTGCCGAAGCAATCGCGCCACTCTACGCCCGCGGCCGGATCATCGGTTGGTTGTTTTTCGGCCACCGCCTCACCGGCCAACGCTTCGAGTATCAGGATCTCGAAGGCCTTACCATCTTAGCCGAACACGTTTCGACCGTGCTCGAGAATGCCCTCCTCTATGAAGAGATAGCTCTTCAAAAAACGCTGGCCGAAACGCTCCTCAAATCGATTCCGCCGGGTATCATCGCGACGGACGAGCAAGGGGTTATTCGCTGGTTTAATCCGACCGCCGAACAAATGCTCGGCCTGCAAAGTAGCCGGGTCATGAACAAGCCGATCGAATCGGCCGGCAGCACGCTGGCCGGGTTCGTCCGAGATACCCTCGACGCAGCGGGCAGCCTGGAGCCGAGACAATGGACCGACAGTAACACTCGCCGATCGTTATCTGTCGAAACGCGGCGGCTGAATGATAATAATACTTCGCTCGGAGCAGTCGCTGTAATCCACGATCTCACCGGGGAAGAAAATCTGCGCCAGAAACAGGATCTCGTGGAACGCGCCGCTTTCTGGACCGATCTGGCGGCAAGCATGTCTCACGAAATCCGGAATCCGCTTGTCGCGATCAAAACGTTCGCGCAACTGCTGCCGGAACGATTTGAAGACGCCGACTTTCGCAAGGATTTCAATCAGATCGTTGTTCGGGAAGTCGATCGCCTTGATAACATCATTACGCAGATCAACGATTTCGCGCACCCGCCTGACCTCATCATGAAACCGATCGACGTCCGCGCATCGGTAAACAGAGCAGTCGAAATCGCTCGAAGCCATTTTGCCGTGAACGGCGAAGTCGCACTCGAAACGACATTGGCGAATGATTTACCCAGGGTTCTGGGCGACGAGACGGCGCTGACCGAAGCGTTTGCTCATCTGGTCGCAAACGCGGCGGAATCGCTATCCGGGCAGCAAAAGCCGCGAATCACGCTGACGGCGAAGCCGGTCCGCCAGGGAAACCGCGCCAGCGGAGTGATCGTCACCATTCGCGACAATGGCAAGGGGATCGAGCCCGATCTAAAGGACAAGATCTTCTCCCCTTTCTGTACAACCAAACCACGGGGGATGGGGCTGGGGCTGCCGATAGTGAAACGGACTGTGTTCGATCACAATGGCCGGCTGGACATCGATTCAAGTTCCCGCGGCACCGAAGTGAGCGTCACGTTGCCGGCAAGTCAAAACGGCCGCTAGGAATTTTCGATTTGCGATTTTGCTGTTGCGATTTCAGTCTGTGGATGGGCAATCCCTGAATCACCAGCCTCGCAGCCCGCCATTAGTCCAAAATTATGATCGTCACTACCGCTCAACTCTACAAAGTCGCTTACGGAAAATTCGCTGTCGGCGCCTACAACATTAATAACATGGAACAGCTCCTTGGCCTGTTTCGCGGCAACATCCAGAGCCGCGCACCATTTATCATTCAAATCTCCAAGGGCGCGCGCAGTTACGCGGATAAACGGATGCTCGAAGCCATGATTCGAACGGCCGAACAAATGTTTCCGGACGCAATTTTCGCCGTACACCTCGATCATGGCGACGAGGAAGCATGTTACGACTGCATTGAATCGGGGTTTTACAGCTCGGTCATGATCGATGCCAGTCATGAATCGTTCGATGAGAACGTCGCCATTACCAGGCGCGTGGTGGACAGGGCACACGCCAAAGGCATCAGCGTTGAAGCGGAATTAGGGCGGCTGGGCGGTGTCGAGGAAGACATTAAAGTGGACGAAGGTCACGCCTGTCTCACGAATCCAGAGGAGGCCGTTGAATTCATCAAGAAAACCCAGTGCGACTCGCTCGCTGCTGCCATCGGGACCAGCCACGGCGCTTATAAATTCAAGGGCCAGCAGTCCCTTCATTTCGAAGTGATCGAAGGCATCCGTGACAACGTGAAGAAAGCCGGTCTCCCGCCCACGCCCATCGTCATGCACGGTTCCTCCAGCGTCCCGAAATCAGAGGTCGAACGCATCAATGCCGCCGGTGGCAAACTCGATCCATCTGCGCGCGGCGTGAACGAAAATGAATACCTGCCCGCAGCCAAGCTGGGCGTAACCAAGGTAAATATCGATACCGATGGCCGTCTGGTTTGGACGCGGGTTCATCGCGAGTTTTTCCGCGATCATCCCGAACAATTCGATTTTCGGCCTCCGGGAAAGATCTTCGTCCAGGAGTACGCCGATTTCATCGCGCATAAGAATGAAAAGCTTGGCTCGGCTGGTCAACTGGACGCGGTCCGCGCCTCGTTGTGACCGCCGTCATGACGGATCCCCGATGGAAGCGGAATTCGTAGCCATCGCCCACGCCGCGCGCACAAGGTGACACTTACTCTCCAGGAAATCGCCGCCATGTCGGGTGGCGAATTGCACGGGGACGGCCAGCAGGAAATCCGGGGAGCGGCATCCCTGGCTGAAGCAACCGAGGGCGAGATCAGTTTTTTTGCTAATCCAAAATATGGCGCGCAACTGCGCAGCACTCGCGCCGCTGCTGTCTTCGTCCCATCGGATTTTGCCGAGCCTTTTTCAACACCGCAGATCCGCGTCGCCAATCCGGCGAAGGCATTCGAACAAATCGTCTTAAAATTTGCGCCGCCGCCCATTGTCTACTCGCCCGGTGTTCACCGGAGCGCAGTGGTGGATCCAACGGCAAAAATTGGCGACCGCGTTTCCATCCAGCCACTCGCTGTCATCGCGCCCGGCGTGCAGATCGGGGACGATACGATCATCGGCGCCGGAACGTACATCGGCCACGAAACAATCATTGGTCCGAATTGCATGATTTACTCCCGCGTCACAATCCGGGAACGGGCAAAAATTGGAGCGCGCGTCATCATTCACAGCGGCGCCGTGATCGGAGCCGATGGATTTGGGTTCGAGCCGGCGCAGGGACGTTACGAAAAAGTACCGCAAGTCGGCATTGTCCAAATCGATGATGACGTCGAAATCGGCGCGAACACGACGATCGATCGGGCGCGTTTTGGCCGCACCTGGATCCAGAAAGGCGTGAAGATCGATAATCTCGTCCAGATTGCGCATAACGTCGTGCTTGGGGAAAACACCGTAATCGCAGCGCAAACCGGGATCGCGGGAAGTACAAGGGTTGGACGGCGCGTGCTCATGGCGGGGCAAGTTGGCGTGACAGGGCACGTCGAGGTGGCGGACGAGACGACGATAACCGCGCAAAGCGGAGTATCCAAGAGCATCGGGCCGGGGGTATGGCGGGGATCGCCAGCTCTTCCGCTGGCGGAGGCCCATGAACAGATGGCATGGGTACGGCGGCTGGGAAAATTCTTCGCGCGATTGAGAGAGCTGGAAAAAAAGCTGGGTGAATAACCCGTGGTAAGGGGCGCGCGAGACGAAAGCGGCGGGTCGAGCGAGGCCGTGGCAAGGATAGTGCTTATTGCTACTATGAAAATTATAAACCCGGATGAATCTCACCCTGCGCCCCTCTTTTCAATTCCTGATCGTCGACGATGACCCTGGCGTCGCACGATTTCTCGTCACCTATCTTCGTCAGAAAGGACACAGCTGCGAGTCGCTCACCGAGGGCTTCGAAACCGCTGCCTGGCTCGCCCATAACGACTGCGAAGTCGCCGTCGTAGATTTGAAAATGCCCAAGGTCGACGGCATTTCGCTCATCTCTTTTATCCGCGATATCAACACCACTCTTCCCATCATCGTTTTCACAGGCATGGGATATGACGAAGCGCAAATGCATGCCGCGTTGCGCGCCGGAGCAAACGGTTATGTCAGCAAAAACCTTCCGATCGAACAACTTTACTGCGTTCTCTCCCGTGTCCTCGCCACCTGCCAGCAACGTTCCCGACAGAAAAATCTCGCCCGAACGCAACCCGCGCTCGCCGGCGCGGCCTGAGTCATTTCCGAACCGGGATTTTACTCGGGATCGCTTCGTCTAATACCTCGCGCAGAATTTCCGGCGAGATACAGGTTGCGCCGAAAGAGCTGACTGTCTGCTGTTCCAGCAAATCCGAAGTCGCCACCACGACATCGAAACGTTCCGCGTACTTCGCGGTCAGGCGCTCAATGATCGCATCGGCAGACTGACCCTTCCGCGAATAAAAAATCTGCACTTCCTGCACGTCAGCGATTGTGTTCACCGACGGGCCTTTTCCATCGAATACGACAACGACCCTCACTCCGCTCCAGTCCTGGTAGTCCCGTAATTTCCTCGTCAGCGCCTCCCGTCCCAATGCGGTCCGCCGGTCGTGAAGTTTGCGCAATTCAGGCCAGGAAAAAATCACGCTGTGTCCGTCGACAATCAAATACCGCTCGCGTTCCTTCATCTTGCCTGCCGGTCCGTCCCGCTTGGGCGGGGGCCGTGCGCCGCGTCTATTCCGAGGCGGCGGCTTGCTTTTTCGCTTTTGTCTTCTGTGCGTCGCGCCGCGGAGCCTTCAACGTCGCTTTCTTGCGCCGTAAATAGGCCAGGCGCCGTTTCCGTTTCGTTCTGACGCGAAGCTGTTGTCCCATGAAGGTCTATAGGTCGAAACGAGATCCTGTGCAACGTGCTTTCCAGAGTTACGACGGCGCATGCAAGCCGAGCTTTTGTAGGGCGTTTCTGCGAACCCGAAAGCGTTCGGGGCTGACACAGACGCCCTTGTATATCGATCTGCTTGTATATTGGGGGTGCTCGATTGGGTTGTCCGCGAGTGCGGGTGGATTTGGTCGAGTGCTGAGCGCGGGAGGTTAACTCCCGCACTCAGCGGCATCGAAGAGATCGTAGACGCCCCGGGACTGTTAAGTCCGGAAGTAGCTGGATCCTTCGAATGCCATTTTTTGGGTAACTCGAACAGTTGCCAGAGCCACGCCGAGGTTGCCGCCCGGGCGAATCGGTTTGCCATGGAAAGGCGCTCGCAATTACAAGATAGCCGGTGCAAAGTTCTCCGCCTATGGCTATCAGCGTTTCTCCCAAGAGCGTTATCACGCTCTCCGTCGCGTTCCTCGGCCTCGCGACGGTTTTTGCTTTTCTCAACGCGCAAAAGACCAAAACGCTGCGGGAAAATGTGGTGACGGCAACAACCGCGCGTGAAGATCTGGAGCGCCGCCGGGCCGCTGAACAAAAAGAGCTAAAGACGCGCGAAGCGAGCGTCAACGCCGCCATGGCGAAAGTGGCGGAGAACGAAAGCAAGATCGCCAAGGCCGAATCGGATCTGGTCCAGCTCCAAAGCGAGAAAAGCGAGTTACAAAACAAACTGCAGGCGACGCAGACTGAAATCTCCTCGCTGCAGACCCGCATCGAGGAAGCGGGAGCGAAACCATCCGATAATCCGGGAGCGCCTTCCCTTTCGGAGTTGCAGGCGCAGCTTGATGAGGCGCGACGTCAGTTGGAGAGCGCCGAACACGAAAATGGGTTTTTATCTGAGAAAATTCGGTCCACTCAGGAGCACTCCGTGCAACTCGAAGAGGAGCGAAAGCGCCGCTCCCCCACCGCGGGAAAGGCCGGAATTCGCGGCACCGTGCTGGCCGTCAACCAGGCCTACAATTTCGTGGTCTTGAATCTCGGGGGGCGCCAGGGCGTTGAGCCAAATGCGGAAATGCTCGTTCTGCGCGACGGTACACTCATCGGAAAAATCCGTGTTTCCTCAGTTGAACCTTCGACTGCTATTGGTGATATTATCACCAGCAGCTTGTCGCGCGGTGTGCAAGTGCAACCTGGAGATATTGTCGTTTATGCTGGCACTAATTCGTAAGCTTTGGAAAAAGGGCGCTCTCGTTTTGGCGCTTGCACTCGCGACTGGTCTGATGTCGTGCGCGAGTCAGGACAAACATGTCGCGCTCGTCAACGATCAGGATAACAAATACGAGTCTCAACTGCCCTGGAACAAACAGGAAAAGTGGGAGAACGCCGGTCCGATGAGCAATGTCAGTGACCGTCGATAGCGCGGTCGCCTGTTAGTCAACCCGACCGCTCGTCCTGTTTAAATCCAAACGCCGGCTGGGATCACGGCGTTTTTCGGCACGACGACAACGCCGTCGCGAATGAAATAGTCGTCGCCGTCGAAATTGTCCGGCTTACCCTCGGGCGTGATGACAACCCCGTCCGCGATGCGCGCGTTCTTGTCAATGATCGCGCGGTCGATCACGCAGTTCCGGCCTATTCCCATCACCGGCAGGGGCGCGTCCAGGGGCCGATCCTGTTCAAAATAATCGGCGCCCATCACGATGCTGTTCCGGATCGTTGCTCCGCTCTGGATGATACTGCGTATCCCGATGACACACCTTTCAAGGTGCGCATCGGAGATGATGCAGCCATCCGAAATAATCGCCTGCCGCAGGGTCGCCCCATTGACCTTGCTGCCAGGTAAAAAACGCGGGTGCGTGTAAATCGGCGCCTCGGTGTCAAAAAAACTGTACTCCGGCACCAGATCGGTCAGATCGAGATTCGCTTCGTAAAAGGCACGAACCGTTCCGATATCCTCCCAGTAGCCCTTGAAAATGTAAGCACTGACATGGCGATCTTTAATCGAGTGCGGAATAATGTGTTTTCCGAAGTCGACCATTTGGTTGTCCAAGCACTGGATCAGCACGTCTCGATTGAAAACGTAGATTCCCATCGACGCCTGATACAATTCCTCGTCTGCACCCATCTCAATGGATGCGAGCAGTTCGCTACTGACCCGCATATCCTGCAAGAGCGATTCGTCCTTCGGCTTTTCGACGAAACGGGTGATGCGCCGATCGACTCCGCTCCGCATGATGCCAAAGTCGGAAACCTGCTGACGGTGGATTGGCTTGGTGGCCAGCGTGATGTCAGCGCCGGTGCGAATGTGCTGGTGGAGCAACGTGCGAAAGTCCATCCGATAGAGCTGGTCGCCGCTCAGAATCAGGTAGTAATCGAACTGACGCTCCAGGAAGTAGCGCATATTCTGACGGACGGCATCGGCGGTCCCCTGATACCATTGGGAACCTTCAGGCGTCTGTTGCGCGGCCAGGATATCGATGAAGCTGCGCGAGAAATTGTCGAATTTGTAACTGGCCTGAATGTGCCGATGTAGCGACATGCTGTTGAACTGAGTCAGCACATAAATCGACCGAAGTCCCGAGTTGAGGCAGTTGCTGATCGGGATGTCGACCAGGCGATATTTGCCACCCAGCGGGACGGCCGGTTTCGCCCGATCTTTGGTCAGTGGAAAAAGACGCGTCCCAGCGCCGCCCCCCATGATGACAGATAGCGTTCGCTGGGTCGTTCCCGGCGGAAGAGCGGGAGGAGGGATAGAGCCCTTGGTTGAAGAAGCGTCGTGTTGCAGCTGGTCCTGGGTCCGCACAACCTAAATAACTCAGGGACCGGGCCATCCGGCAACCTTTTTACGCACCGCGCCGGGGCTGTGCTTCAGCGGGGATATGTGTTAGGATCGCATTTACCTCAGATTATGTGCGGAATTGTTGGTTATGTAGGACCGTCTCAGGCTGCCCCTATCCTTCTTGATGGGCTGCGGCGTCTGGAATATCGCGGCTACGATTCGGCCGGTGTCGCGATCATCAACGGCGATCATGTGCAAACGCGCAAGTGCGCTGGTCGCATCGCTTCGCTGGCCAAGCTGGTCGAGGAAAAACCTCCGGTCGGCTGTTACGGCATTAGTCACACCCGCTGGGCAACGCACGGAAAGGTAACGGACGAAAATGCCCATCCGCATTTCGATGCGTCCGGAAAGATCGCGCTGGTCCACAACGGCGTGATCGAAAACTACCAGGCTCTGAAAGAACAACTTCTCCTCGATGGCGATCACAAGTTCACGACCGAGACTGACACCGAGGTTTTGGCTCATCTGATCGGCAGCATTTATCAGCAGCTCGATGGGAAGGATTCAAAGGCGCGACTGGTTAACGCTGTCCGAAGTGCGCTGAAACAGGTCATCGGCACATATGGAATCGCAGTAGTTCACGCCGATATCCCCAATTTTCTTGTGGGCGCCCGGCGCGGCAGCCCTCTCGTGCTGGGAGTGGGTAAAGATGAGAATTTTCTGGCCAGCGATGTGAGCGCGATTGTCGCCCACACGCGTGACGCTGTTTACTTAAACGACTTCGATATCGTTGCCGTCGAGCGCGACAAATTCGAGATCAGCTCGCTGGCGGGAGAGAGCGGCAGCCATCAGGTCAGCAAGGTTGAGTTCAGCGCTGAAGACATCAAGAAGGGCGATTATCCGCATTACATGCTCAAGGAAATCTTTGAGCAGGCAGATTCGGTGCGCGATGCCATGCGCGGCCGGCTCAGTCTCGACGAGTGCACGGCCAAGCTCGGCGGCTTGAATATGACGGCGGCGGAGCTGCGCGGCGTTGGACGCGTCGTCCTGACCGGTTGCGGCACTGCCCTGCATGCTGCCATGGTCGGAGAATATTTGATCGAACAACTGGCCAGTATTCCCACGGAAGTGGAATACGCGAGCGAGTTCAGGCACCGCAACACACCGATGACAGCGGACACGCTTGTTTTCGCCATCAGTCAGAGCGGAGAAACAGCGGACACGCTCGGTGCGTTGCGAGAGAGCCGGCGGAAAGGCTATCGCACCCTGGGCATATGCAACAACGTGGCGAGCACAATTGCCCGCGAAAGCGATGGCGGCGTTTACATGCACGCCGGCCCGGAGATTGGAGTTGCTGCGACCAAATCATTCACGTCCCAGCTGGTTGTCCTCACCCTGATGGGCCTCCTGCTCGGTCGGATGCGCCATCTTTCCACCGCTGAAGGCAGTCGTATGATTGAAGCATTGGAAGCTCTGCCGGATCACATCGAACAGGTCCTGAAACTGAGCGATCAAATCAAAGGAATCGCCAAAAAATATGCTGATATCAGCGGGATGCTCTTTCTCGGCCGGCAGTTTAATTTCCCGATCGCGCTCGAAGGTGCTCTAAAAATGAAAGAGATCACCTATCTTTACGCCGAAGGACATCCCAGCGCTGAGCTCAAACATGGCATCATCGCGCTCATCCGCCCCGATCTTCCCTCCATCTTCATCGCGCCGGGCGATTCCATTTTTTCGAAAAACGTGAACAACATGGAGCAGGTGAAAGCGCGCAAAGGTCCCATTATCGCGGTGACGAGCGGCACGGGATACAAGCGGCTGAAAGGGATCGCCAATGAAATTATCGAGATTCCGGACATCCATGAATGCGTCACCCCGATCCTGAGCGTTATCCCGCTGCAACTTTTGGCCTATCACCTCGCGGTCGAACTCGGCCTCGACGTCGATAAGCCCCGAAATCTCGCGAAAAGCGTCACAGTGGAATAGGACGTCTCCGGGTGTCCGTGCCGTGGTGAACGCCATCTCGTTGACACTTCCGAGGGAGATTCTTACGTTTCTCTGGCGGGGTTAATCGGGGACGGAAACGCTTACTTGTGCATCAGAACGAAGATTACGTGCTGCGAGTTCTTCAGGATGTCGGGCTCGTCACGCGGCCACAGGTCGACAGCGCGCGCTCTCGCCTGAACGGGGCAAGTAACGTCGTCGATCTCCTGATCAAAGATGGCATCGTCACCGAGGCGGACGTTTCGCGCACGCTCGCGGCGCAGGCGCACATGGACTGGATCGACATTTCGGCCATGGTCATTTCCCCGGACGTGATCAAACAGATCCGAACGGAAGATGCGCGCCGTTTCAACGTCGTGCCCATAGCGTTCGGCGAAAGCGGGCTGGTCGTGGCCGTGAGCGATCCACTCGACATCGATACCATCGATAGTCTGAGTTTTCTTTTGCAGCGTGAAATCGAACTGGTTTGCAGCAGTCCGGAAAAGATCCGCGAAGCGTTGCTTAAATACTATGGCACAGCCGACGAAGCGGCGGATCTCATTCAGCAGAAACTCGGCGAGGACATCGACCTCGGCGTGGAGATCGGCGAAGAAGGTGCGGCAGCCGAAGGTGACGAGACCGACGCGCCAATCATCCGCATGGTCTCCATGCTTTTGATCGAAGCGCATCGCGCCGGCGCGAGCGACATCCATCTTGAGCCGCTGGACAAGAAGTTCCGCGTGCGTTTTCGCATTGATGGTGTCCTGCAGGAAATGCAGGCCCCGCCAAAGCGTTTGCAATCGGCGATCGTCAGCCGGCTCAAGATCATGACCGGATCGATGAGTATCGCGGAAAAGCGTCTGCCCCAGGACGGCCGGATCCAGGTCAAAATTAAACGCAAACCAATCGACCTTCGCGTCTCCACCATCCCGACCAACCACGGCGAGAGCGTGGTTATGCGTGTGCTGGATAAATCGAGTCTCATGCTCGGATTGCCCGAGCTCGGATTTCTGAGCGACGATCAGGAAACTTTCGAGCGTCTCATCAAATTGCCCGATGGCATTCTTCTCGTGACCGGTCCGACGGGTTCGGGAAAAACAAGCACGCTTTACGCCTGCCTGAATTATATCAACAAGCCCGATCGCAAGATCATTACGGTTGAAGAGCCGATCGAGTATCAAATGAACGGCATCAATCAGGTGCAGGTGAATACCGAGATCGGAATGACTTTTCCCGCGGCGCTGCGCTCCATTCTGCGCCAAGCGCCTAACATCATCATGATCGGGGAAATTCGTGACCTTGAGACGGCCACGATCGCGACCAACGCCAGCCTCACTGGTCATCTCGTCTTTAGTACCCTTCACACCAATGACGCGCCTTCGGCCGTCGCGCGTCTGGTCGACATCGGTGTGCAACCTTTCCTCCTCGCGTCGTCGGTGCGGGCGATCATGGCACAACGTTTGGTCCGCCGGCTTTGTGCAAGTTGCCGGCAACCGTCGGACCTCAGTGAAACGGAGCTTCGCGCATTGCGAATTGAGCCTGGGCAACTGCGTGATTGCCAGGTCATGAAACCGGTCGGCTGCGACCGCTGCCGCGGAACCGGCTACAAGGGCCGAATGGGCATTTTCGAGATCTTCATCATCGACGACGAAGTCCGGCACATGATTAACCAGCGAAGCTCTACCATGGTTCTGCGGCTGCGCGCGCGAGAGCTGGGCATGCGGACATTGCGCGAAGACGGGGTGCGGAAGGTCCTGGCCGGTATGACCTCGGCCGAAGAAGTGATTTCAATCACGATCGGAGATGCCAGCTGAAATTAACTCCGGATCATGAACGATAAACAAGTCGCCGAGCTCTTCATCGAACAGCACGTGCTCCAGCCGTCACAAGCGGACGACGTTCTGAACGAGGTGACGCTGAACGGGAAATCAATCGCTCAGGCCCTCGTTGACAGCGGATTCGTGGATGAGCCCGGCTTCTACCAGACCATTGCCACCGCCCTCGGCACTGAGTTGGTCGACCTCAAAGACAAGAAGATCGGTCCCGAGGTTTTAAAGCTAATTCCGAGCGGGCTGGCCCGGCTCCATCGCGCGCTGCCCATTGGAATGAATCGCAATACCTTGCGTATCGCCCTGGCCGATCCGCTCGACCTGCGCGCGGCCGAGGATCTTCGCTTCGCCCTCGGCAAAGACATCGACGTCGTAGTCGCGCCGACCGATCAGGTCGAGGAGCTGATCAAGCAACACTACGGCACCGAAACGTCGAGCATGGAGGATATCCTGAAGCAGCTCGGGGAAGCCGGCGAACTTCTGCAATTACGGGGCGATGACGGAGCGGCCGCGGTCGAAGCAGAAGCGAACGCCACTCCCATTATCCGTTTCGTCGATCTGATCCTTTACCAAGCCATCCAGGATCGGGCGAGCGACATTCATTTCGAGCCATTTGAGAATGAATTCAAAATTCGTTATCGCGTCGATGGCGCTCTTTACGAAATGTCGCCTCCTCCGCGGCATCTCGCCCTGCCCGTAATTTCGCGGGTCAAAGTGATGGCCAACATGAACATCGCCGAACGGCGGTTGCCCCAGGACGGCCGGATCCAGAAAAATATCGCGGGACGAAGTGTCGATCTTCGCGTTTCGACTTTGCCAACGCAGTTCGGGGAAAGCGTCGTGCTTCGCGTGCTTGATCGAACAACGGTCAATCTTGATTTGGAAATGCTCGGGATGCCCGATTACATCCTCCAATACATTCTCGAAATTATCGAGCGGCCGAATGGAATCTTTATCGTCACCGGACCGACCGGCTCGGGAAAGACGACAACGCTTTATTCCTGTTTGCGCAGAATCAACACCATCGATTCGAAACTGCTGACCGCGGAAGAACCGGTCGAGTACGATTTGGAAGGAATTGTTCAAGTGCCCGTGAATGAAGCCATCGGGCTGACCTTTGCCCGCATCCTGCGCGCATTCCTGCGGCAGGATCCCGACCGCATCATGGTAGGTGAGACGCGCGACCTTGAAACTGCCCAAATATCCATTCAAGCCTCGCTCACCGGTCATCTGGTCTTCACCACCTTGCATACCAACGACGCGCCGGGCGCAATCACCCGCCTGATCGATATGGGGGTGGAACCGTTTCTGATTTCGTCGACGATCGAGGCGGTTCTCGGGCAGCGTTTATTGCGCAGAATCTGCCCACAATGCCGAACAACCTACCAGGCGAGTGATGCTCTTCTGGCCCAGCTCGGAATTGCCCGGCGCGACATCGGCGATAAGAATTTCTTCTTCGGCAAGGGATGCGACGCTTGCAACAATACCGGCTACAAGGGCCGCATCGGGATATACGAACTGATGCGAATCACCGATCCGATCCGCGAAATGATCAACCAGCGCGCGCCCACCGTGGTTTTGAAAGAAAAAGCGGTCGAGCTCGGCATGGGCACCCTGCGGCACGACGGTCTGAGAAGCATTTTCGCGGGCGACACCACTATTGAGGAGGTCTTGAAGTACACGTAGGCGCCTTTGCCAAGCCGCAAGCTCCAAATCCCAAATCCCAAGCTCCAAATAATCCCCAACCAGGGAAAAATCCAACAATCGCGGATCCCTGCGCAATTTGAGTATTGGAATTTGGAGTTTCCTTGGACGTTGGAGCTTGGGATTTGGAGCTTTGTCCATATTGCAAATTCATCCCGACCTACGCTGAAAACTCGACACAATGCACCTGGACAACTAGGATAAAACGATGCCTCGCTTCACCTACGTTGCCCTCGACGCTCGCGGCCAGGAATCCACCGGGCTGATGGAAGGCGCTTCAAGCAACGAGGTGATTGGCCAACTGCGACAGGCCGGCTATTTCCCGACCAATGTCTACGAAGAAGGAAAAGGCGGATCGGACGGACAGGTCGCCCGTGCGGCGGCGGTGAAGGCGCCGCGTGTCGCGAGGCCGCGTGGAAAAGCGAATATCGTCCTGTTTCAGAAGAAAACAGTTAAGACAAAGGTGTTAATGATCTTTACCCGGCAACTGGCCACCCTGATCGATTCCGGGTTGCCGTTGCTTCGTGGTTTGAATGTTCTGGCCAAACAGGAACGCGACACCGTTTTGCGAAACACAATTAACAAACTGGCTGAAGGCGTGCAAAGTGGCGGAACATTCTCCGAAAGCCTGGCCCAACATCCGCGCATTTTTAACGATCTCTTTGTCAATATGGTCAGAGCCGGCGAACTCGGCGGCGTCTTGGAAGTGGTCCTCACCCGCCTCGCGGAATTTCAAGAAAAGGCCTCCAAGATTAAGAACAAGGTGGTCGCGGCCATGGTTTACCCGGCCATCGTCATGTTCATGGCGATTGGCATCATGGCTTTTCTTCTCGTTTACATCGTTCCCAAATTTGAAGGAATTTTTCACGACATGCTCGGCGACAAACCGCTGCCGGGGATCACACGTTTTGTGATCGGAGCGAGCAAAATCGTACAAACGCACTGGCTGCTTCTGATCGGTGCCGGCATCTTTTTCATCGCCGGTTACAGCTTTTTGAACCGGAGTCCGCGAGGGCGCTCGATTGTTGATCGTTTCAAACTTCGAGTACCGCTTTTCGGTGATGTGATTCGGAAAACAGCCATTTCACGCTTTTCCCGAACGCTGGGCACACTGGTCACGAGCGGTGTTCCGATATTGCAAGCGCTGAACATTACCCGGGCCACCGCGGGCAATACGGTGATTTCGAGCGCGATCGCGCAAGTGCACGACAGCGTGAAAGAAGGCGAATCGATTGTGCAACCACTGGAAGCCAGCGGGGCGTTTCCGCCCATGGTGATCAGCATGATCGATGTGGGCGAGGAAACCGGTCAGCTCCCGGAAATGCTCTTAAAGATCGCCGATGTTTACGATGACGAGGTGGACAACTCCGTCGCCGCTCTGACTTCGATGCTGGAGCCGATCATGATTGTCTTTCTCGCCGTCGTGGTCGGAACGATCGTCATCGCCCTGTTCATGCCGCTGATCAGCATCATCAGCGGTTTGCAGCAGCAATCGTAGGCTAAACAGAGGAACGCCCCATGCGCCGCAACAGTTGTAGAGGCGTTTGTATCAAACGACCGTGTAGTGGATTCGGTGCTTGGCACAAGCACCGCTACAATTCTGCCTTCACCGTCGTCGAGCTTTTGATCGTTATCTCGATCATCATCGTCCTCGCCGGTCTGACACTCGCCACAATGGGTTACGTCCAAAATAAAGGGGGGCGCTCCCGCGCCGAAGCCGAGATAGCCGCCATGTCGGCCGCACTGGAAAGTTACAAGGCGGACAACGGGGTTTATCCAACAGATCCCGCCGCAACCGAAAATGTCGATCCCTCTGCATCCCCCGTTCCGACTACCGCCAGCCTTTTTGTTTACAAGCAGCTGACGGGCGATTCGAATGCAAACCTGCAGCCGCCGACTGGTACAAAAAGTTACTTTGCGTTCAAACCGTCGATGCTGATGGGGGTAAAGGACAGCAACGACAATCTAACTTCCGTAACGTTCATTCGTGACCCGTTCGGCAATGCTTACGGTTATTCCACGATGAAAGCTTCAGGTGGCGCCAAAGGATACAATCCCACCTTTGATCTGTGGAGTACGGCCGGTGACGCGGCAGGAAACCAGAACCAGTGGATCAAAAACTGGTAACCAGGTAGGGACGGCTCTCCCCGCCGAGCCGTAGGCCTCTGGGCCGGAGGCGAGCCCTCCGGGCGAATCGCCCCGGACGTTTTGCCTCCGGCCCAAGGGCCTACGGCCCGGCGGGAGAAACGTCCCTACCTCAGCCCTCCGTCGTGTGCACCACGATCACAACCCGCCGATTTGGCTGCTGGCGTCTGATCTCCGCATCAATATCCGGCTGCGTGCCGCCGACGTTTTGATTTGGCTGCACGAGGAATTTCGTTTGCCCGTAGCCGCGCGTCTGGATTTGCGTGGGATTAATTCCCATCACCTCGACCAGATATTGTTTTACGCTATCGGCACGCCGCTGACTCAAATCCAGATTGTATTCCGGCGGCCCGAACGAATCGGTGTAACCTTCCACCGTAAATGTGGCCTTCGGGTTGCGCTTGATCAACGTCGCCAGCTTTTGCAGCTGCCCGATCGCGTTTTCCTGCAGTTCCGTCCGATCATACTGGAACAATTGATCATCCGGCATCCGTAGCTGTGTCCCTGATCCAAGGGGACCTTTCTGCGCCAGAAGCTGATCCAGATCACTGAAGCCCGGCGATCGTCCCTTGTTTGGGCCCGCACTGTCGCCCGGCATTTTGCTGGTGAACGTGTTCGGTCGCTTGATCGTCGTGCTCGTGGCCAGTTCCGTCCCCGTTAGCGCCGGCTGCGGGCGGCCCGAAATTGAGTTGTCATTCAACATCGACTGCTCATGTGTCGCATTTGGACTGTTGGCGAGCGTTTGTGCGGTCGAGCGCTCGATCTCGGTCATGAGTGATGACGCATCCGGCTCCACCTTGGGCTTGTCCGGCAAGACATCCTGCAAATCGTCCGGCATCGCCGAACTCGCTTGAATGTCCTGCAAAAGTTTGTCGAAAGACTTTTTCTCGTCCGGCGATTGCACGTCCGCTTTGTCGGGGTCGGGCTTGGCCGCCGGGTTCGTCTGGTCCACGCTGCTTTTATCCACTTGCGAAGTGAGATCGACGCTCCTGACCTTGAACGCCGGGGTCTGCTCTGTTCGAGCCAGTCCCTGGTCCAAAGATAGAAACCGGGTTCGGTAAAAATACGTGCAAAGGGCAATGTGCAGGGCAAGCGAGCACAGAAACCCAAACCACAGCCAGTTTCGCTGCTTCCGTGCGGAAAGGAGCGCATTGCCAAAGTCGCCAAACTCGTAGTCGGAAGCTTTCATGAGCGGACGTTAGACAACGCGCTGCCGTTGCGCGTTCGCTCGATAAATGCGGTTGCTGCGCTCCGGATGTCGTCCGCCACGCGGGCGGCAGGCGAAACAAACTTCGGTGTAAACCACGGGAACAAGCCAATCAGATCGTGCGTGACAAGGATCTGACCGTCGCAATGCTCACCGGACCCGATGCCAATCGTTGGAATTCCGATCGCTTCGGTGACCTGTCTGGCCGTCTCAGGGGTAACGATTTCGAGGACGACTGAGAACGCGCCAGCCTTCTCCACGGCGTGTGCGTCCTGAATCAGTTGCTCAAGTTCCGCCTGCGTGCGGCCCTTCAATTTATAGCCGCCCTCTTCGCGCACACTCTGGGGCAGCATTCCAATGTGCCCCATCACTGGAATGCCCGCCTGAACGATGGCTTCAATTCTTCGCGCGTGCGATACACCCCCCTCGAGCTTGACCGCGTGCGCACCGGCACCGACGAGCTCGCGTGCGGTCACAATTGCCTGCTCCGGGGTGTCGTAGGTGTGAATCGGAAAATCAGCCACGAGCACAGCGCGCTTGACCGCGCGCGCCACCGCGCGCGTATGGTGCATCATCTCGGGAAGCGTGACCTGCGTCGTGTCCGGATAACCCAGCACCACCATTCCGACTGAGTCGCCGACGAGAATGATGTCTATTCCGCTCTCGTCGAGCAAACGCGCGGTCGGATAATCGTAGGCCGTCAGGGCGGTGATTTTTTCACCACGATGCTTCATTTCGCTGAAATTTTTCATCGGCTTACCATTCGCTAGTTAAGCGTGACACTTTAGTCGATTGATCGAGAGATGCGAGCAACTCCCGAACGGTCGTCGCTTGTCCGGGCAGGACGAGTTCCGGTCGAATTTCGGCCAGCGGTTGAAGCACGAATTGCCGTCGATGCATGCGCGGATGCGGCAAACTCAACTCTTCGCTCTGCAGCCTTGTCTCGCCGAAGTAGAGGAGATCGAGATCAATCGCTCGCGAAACATTGTGTGCGTGATGACGCGGACGCCCCAGCGCTACTTCGAGCTGTTTCAGCATTTTGAAAAGCTCCATCGGAGCACCGTTATGGGAAAACTCCAGCACCGCGTTCAGGAATGGCCCGGCTCCTGGTTCACAATCGACCGGCTGCGTTTCATAAACCGCCGAGGAAAGGATTGGGGGTAGCACGCCGGCCAGTTGCAGGATCGCTTTCCGGCTCGCCATTAAGTGGAAAAGTCTGTCACCCAAATTCGATCCGAGCGCGACGCCGGCTCTCATGGGACTTCCTGTAAGCGCGATCGCTGACCGCGGTTCGGGGCACTGTCGGTGAATCCGAGGTTACCGACCCCGGTCACAGTCGCGCCACTATAGTCCGAGCACATTCTGCATGGTGTAAAGAGATGGCGGTTTGTCCACTACCCACTTCGCGGCCAGCAACGCTCCCTTGGCGAATGTAGCGCGGCTATGCGCATGATGAACCAGTTCCAGTCGTTCACCCGGACCTGAAAAGCTCACAGTATGCTCGCCCACGACTTCCCCTTCCCGGATGGATTGGATCGGAATTTCAGCATCATCGGGTCTAACTTTTTTCAGAATCTCCGCCAGTGTCTTGGCCGTGCCGCTCGGTGCGTCTTTCTTCATCTGGTGATGCGTCTCTACAATCTGCACTTCAAACTCTGGTCCCAAAACCTGGGCTGCCTTCCCCGTTAGCCAAAAAAGCGCGTTTACACCTACACTGAAGTTTGAAGCGAACACGACCGGCACGGAGACGGCAGCGGCTTCGATTAATCGTTTCTGGGCCGCTGAATGGCCCGTCGTACCGATGACCAGTGCGCGTCGATGCTGGCTGGCCAGCCGGCAAATTTCCTCACTCGTATCCGGTGTACTGAAGTCGATGGCAACCTGGCAGTCTTTGAAGCCCGCGGCGAGCGAATCACCACAATCGCATTGCGAAACAATTTCGATATTCGAATCGTGCTGGGATACCTCAATGATCGCCTGCCCCATTCGACCAGCCGAACCGATCAGCATCACACGCACCGGCGCGCTCATTTTACCTGCTCGAACTCTTGCAAAGTCTTATGCAAACGCTCCTGACTTGCCTGTGTCATCTCACAAAGCGGCAGGCGCACCTCTGGTGACATTGCGCCCCTCCAGGCCAGCGCGGTCTTGACCGGAACCGGGTTGGGTTCGATGAACAGGTCCTTGAACAACGGGAACAAGCGGCGGTGCAACGTTTCCGCGCGCTTGAAGTCGCCCGAACCGCAGGCTTTGACCAGTGCGCTCACTTCCGCAGGAAAGAGATTGGACGCGACACTGACGACACCGACCGCCCCTACGGCCATGAAAGGCAAAGTCAGCGAATCATCGCCACTGAGGATCGTGAACGACTCCGGCAAACGATGACGGAGTTCGCTCACCCGCTCGACACTGCCGCTTGCTTCCTTAATTGAAACAATGTTTCGGCAGGCGTTCGCCAGCCGCACGACTGTGTCGGCGCCGATGTCGACCCCGCATCGGCCCGGAATATTATAAAGCACGATCGGCAGCGAAGTTGTATCGGCGATGCACTTGAAATGCCGAAACAATCCCTCCTGACTCGGTTTGTTGTAATAAGGCGAAACGATCAGCGCTCCATCGACTCCCATTGCCTCGGCCTGCTTGGTGGCTTCAATCGCATCGCGTGTAGAATACGAACCGGTCCCGGCCAGGACCGTGCAGCGCTTTTTGGCGAACTCGATACATTTTCGAATCACGCTTTCGCGTTCTTCGTGAAGAAGAGTTGGAGATTCACCGGTGGTCCCAACCGCGACGAGACCATTCATTCCGCCGGCGATCTGCGCTTCGATCAGCTTTTCGAAAGCGACAAAATCAACTGCGCCATCGCGAAACGGCGTTACGAGGGCGGTAAAGGTTCCACGAAACATGGGTTATCCTGTAGCGGCGCTCTCCCGGCGTCGCAATACTTCGTTTCCCGTTTTCGACCGGCGTCCAATCCGCCCAAACAAAAACTGGTTACACGTCGATCGTGCCCTCAAAGACAAACTCGGCCGGGCCGGTCAACGTGACGTCCCGAAATTCTTTTCCGGCTTTCTCGAAGCCGACGGTTAATTCAGAGCCACCACGCACCAAGACTCCGATCGGTCCGCTCACGTTTTCGATTGCGGCAAAGATAAGCGCGCTCGCCACCACGCCCGTGCCGCAGGCGAGAGTTTCATCCTCAACACCGCGCTCATATGTCCGAATCGCAATTCTGTCCGCGCCGCGCTTCTCCAGAAAATTTACGTTCGCTCCTTTCGGAGAAAACATTTGATGGTGTCGAAGGGACGCCCCTTCGGCCCGCACATCGATTTCTTTGATGAGCGGCACCGGAACAACGACGTGAGGCACACCCGTGTTGACGAAATGCGCCACGATCTTTCGACCATCGGTTTCAACATCCAGATTCAAACGCAGATCCGTCGGCTGGCTCATGTGCAGCGTGACGAGTTCATCATGAAGTTCCGCGGCGATTAATCCGGCGGGCGTTTCAAACGATATCCTGCCTTCCGCGCCCGCCACTTTACTGGCAAAACGCGCGAAGCAACGCGCGCCGTTGCCGCACATTTCAGCCTCACCGCCATCACGATTATAATAGCGCATTCGAAAATCGGCCCCATTGGAAGCCGGCTCGAGCATCAGAATTCCGTCTGCCCCGACACCGCGGTGCCGGTCGCATATCCGCGTGATCTGCGCGGCATCAAGGCGAATGTCACCCTGCCGATTATCCAACAGGACAAAATCGTTGCCGGCGCCATTCATCTTAGCAAACCGCAGCATGGCCTATTCTAACGGCAGCATTGCCCTCCGCAAAGCCGCAATAGCGGTTGCGGCAAGGAGCACTGCCGGTAGATTCGAGAGGGTTAGCTTGGAGCACGCCGGCTGTGTGCCACTACTGTGGGGCCGTCCGCGCAGCGCCTCCAGAGGTCTCTTCATATCTTCGAGACTAGCATCACAGCTGCTTTCCTTTCCTTGCCGTTTACATATGAGCATCCTGAAAACCTTTGCTTTTTCCGCCCTGACGCTTGCCGCGGGCATCGCCCCCATCACGGCGGAAGATTTCAACGATCTCGTGCTCGAGCAGGTACGCGCCATGCCAACCGGCGGCAGGTATTCAGTCTCTCATTTTGCGACAATCCAATTGCAATCTTCCGCTCATTTTGAGTCGGGCAAGTTCTTCCTCCTCCCCACGGCCGCTTCTCCGAGTTTCTGTTCGGGCGCCACGTATCTCGTCTTCATCCGCACCATCGAAGCCTTGCGTGCACGCGGCAAGATAGATCTGGATTTCGCCACCCTCGATCAGTTGATTATCCGAAACCAGCACGACGGAGAAGGGATCTGGGGACGTTGGAATGCCAACGGACCAGGGACAGCACGTCTCTTCCATGAATTGGGTTTGGGCCGTAATTTTGAAAGCTTTTCTGAAGCGCAACCTGGCGATTTCATGAAGATTTTCTGGTCCAAAGAAGTGGGGAAAAGCGAGAGTGGCCATTCCGTGATTTTTCTGGGAATGGAAAGGCGCCTTGGAATTGACTATGTCCGATTCTGGTCGAGCAACATTCCTGGTGGTTACGGCGAGAAAAGCGTGCCGCGAAGCAAGATAGCCTACGCCATCTTCTCCCGCCTGCAGACACCGTCGAATTTGACGCGAATCAGCTCGGCCCCACTCGTTGATTCGTATCTTGCTTCGCTCTTGCGGAGACGATCCAGTTTCGCCGAAGCGACCAAGAAATGCGGCATTTAATGTAGAAGCGAGTTTCGCCCCTTCGTCCCCGCCCAAACTCCTCCTGCTCTGCTCGAAGTTACGGACGCCTCGGAGATGCGTCCCTACCTGCGCGGGGACGGCTCTCCGAGCCGTCCGTGGATGTGCGCGTTCCTATTGCAGCGATAGACGCACGGGGGAATGTCCGCGGCCGCTGCGATGATTTGCATATGTCGCGCGCCGCGTGCGTGCAGAGAGCGATTTGCTGCCACGCGCCTTAGCTTTGCCGTATCGCGGTCACGAGTTCGCGCGCAAAGGCTCCCACCTTCTCCACGGATGCGCTTCCATACTTTGCGATTAAATCCACAATTGCGCTGCCTACAACCACGGCGTCGGCGTGTTTCGCGACGGCTCTAGCCTGCGCGGCATTTGAGATACCGAATCCCACGGCGATCGGGAGCGGGCTGAGCCGGCGTATCTGCTCGATCTGTGTAGCGAGCGAAGAGGCGATCTTTTCCTGCGCGCCGGTGACTCCTTCCCGGGAAACATAATAAATGAAACCTTGTGCCTTCTTCACCAATCTTTCGACCCGCTCGGCCGGCGTTGTCGGGGCAATCAATCGGATGTGGATGAGGTTGCCTTGCTCACCTTCAACTTCTTCCTCCGGCGGCAGATCCAGGATAAGCAAACCATCGACACCGGCGCCTTCCGCCTGGCGATGAAATTCTGCGAGGCCAAACTGAAAGATTGGATTCAGGTAACTATAAAGCACGATCGGAATGCTTGAGCCCCGGCGAATTGCGCGCACGCAATCGAGAACTCCATGCAGCGTGGCACCCGCCCGGAGAGCGCGCGCCGCCGCCAGTTGATTGACAACTCCATCGGCCAGCGGATCAGAAAACGGGACACCGAGCTCCAAAAGATCGGCACCCGCGTCCTCCAACGCACGCGCCAACACGACCGTTTGCGCGAAATCCGGATCGCCCGCGCAAATGTAGGGGATAAAACCTTTGCGTTTTTCTGAGCGCAAACGGGCAAAGCATCGCTCGATTCGATTGTCCACGTGTTGCTCGTTAGATAGTTAAATTGTTACAACTTTACCAAGGCCTTTATATCCTGGGCCTTTTAACCTTGTAACCGTTTTAACGATTTAACTCTTGTTGCCTCGTCATCCATGTCCACCACACTTCTGAACGGCTTCGTCCTCGGCTGGTCCATCGCCTGGCCGCCTGGGCCGGTCAACGCCGAAATGATCCGTCGTGGCCTTCTGCCCAAGAATCAAGGAGGCGGATTCTGGGCGGCGTGGCCGATTGGCATAGGCGCCTGCCTGGGCGATTTTACCTGGGCATTTGCGGTCTCCCTTGGCGCCGGCACTCTTCTCAACGCGCCCTCGGTCCGCCACGTTTTGGCCCTCGTTAGTCTGATTTTGCTTCTTTTCCTCTCCCTGACGTTCGCCCGCTCGGCATGGCGGATCTTTCGCAGCCACCGGTGTGCGGAAACGGCTCTTCCCCGGAAGGAGCAGAACAAGCGAGGACTTTTGCTCGGGTTGTTTTTTGCTTTTACCAGTCCCTTTAACATCGGGTTTTGGCTGGCCGTGATCGGCAGCCAGGCGACGCAAAGTCCAAGTCTACAACGGTCACTCACATTGGCTGGCGCCGTTGTCATCGGAGCTCTTACTTTTACTCTCGTGCTCTGCGCCGCGGTCAAACTGGGTGCACGCGTCTTTTCCCGGCCGGAATGGCAAATTATGACCCAGGCGCTGACCTCTCTCGTCATGTCCTGGTTTGCCGTGCGTCTGCTTCTTCACTTCCCCTGACAATCCACTGGAGATGAAACGAGGCGTGATGGAAGCTTCCAATGTGGTGACGGGCGAGACGACGCTAACAATCAATGAGATTTACCACTCGATTCAGGGCGAGAGTACCTGGGCCGGGCACCCGTGTGTTTTTGTGCGGCTCACATTTTGCGATCTGCGCTGCACTTATTGCGATACCGAATACGCTTTCTACGAAGGGAAAAAACAGTCGCTTTCGGAAATCGTGGCGACGGTGGAGGCATTCGGTTGTCGCCTGGTCGAGATCACGGGTGGCGAACCGCTTCTCCAGAAAAATGTCCTGCCGCTGATGGCGATGTTATGCGACGCCGGCCTAACCGTTTTGCTCGAGACGAGTGGCGCTCATGACATTTCGAAAGTTGATCAGCGCGTCCATCGAATCATGGACCTGAAAACGCCGGGCAGCGGCGAAGTGGAAAAGAACCTTTGGTCGAATATTGATCATCTCACGACACGCGACGAAGTGAAGTTCGTCATCGGTTCGCGCGAGGATTACGAATGGTCGCGCGAGAAAGTCGGCCGGTTCGATCTGCCCTCCCGCTGCCGCGCTGTCCTCTTTTCACCGATCTTCGGTCGAATCGATCCGCGCAACATCGTGGAATGGATCCTGGCCGATAATCTCGATGTCCGGTTTCAGCTGCAGATGCACAAGTTCATCTGGTCGCCAACGGAGCGAGGAGTCTGAAGCTTGGATGCCTGCCGTTTACGGACGACCCCGAAGACTTTCGGGGTTCGATTTCGGTCGAAATAAATGGGACGACACAAGGTCGTCCCTCCCACTTAGTGTTTCGGCGCGCGAACGGTACCGGTCTCGACCGCTTCCTTGCGCTGCGCCACGATCCGATCTGCCGTTTCTTCCACCATCTGCTCGAGCAGCATGCGTAAGTGCGTGTTCGGTCGATAATCGGCCGGGGCGATGTGCTTGACCCGATCGGCGTGCGCGGAGAGCTGGTAACACTTCTTGAATCCAGCTCGTTGCGGATCGTCCGGATTGTAAACGGCGATGGCCTGTCCGCCGTTCCGTTTCATCACCGTAAAGCACGGCACATCGGTCGGTCCGTCGCCGATGTAGATCATGTTGGGAAAAGGAATCGGGCGAATCTCCGGGTCCATGTGATCGTTCACGTCCTGCGACATATCGAGCAGCCCTTTATTTATCCGAAACAGAAACTGCGTCTTCTGCGTATGACTGATGACACGCTTCGGAAACGTGATCCGTCCCTGTTCGTCCTCGGCAAATTCACAGCCAAAGATTGCGCGCACATAAGGCTGCAAACGGCTGCCTTCGATCAGCACCTGCATGCCGGAGGAGATAATATAATGCTCGACCGTGATTCCATTCGCGACGTGTTCGACTGTGAGCAAACCGTTCTGAAACTCTTCGAACATTTCCGGGAGACCACGGTAGAAATTGAGCTTCTTCCCCAGCGCCTTCAGTTCGCCATTGGTCGGGCGATCCATCCCAAGCGTGTCGAGCAGGACCTTCATGTAAGCGAGCTCGTTGTCGTAGCCCTCGGCCCGGACGAGTTCACTGCACCTGCTCCAGAATTTCGGCCCATCAATGCCGAACACGGGGAAAACAACTTCGTCCTGCATGTAGCTCGGACTCAGGGTTTGATCGTAATCGTAAACGATCGCGATGGTGTTTTGCGGCGTGGACATGGCGCGGAAGTTGAACGTTACGGCGTTGCAGGGTTAAAGCGCAAGAAATGAACCCCGCGCCGCTCCAACGATCCCTCTCTTCATCGCTTCATCGCTTCAACGCTTCAACTCCGCAACTTCTCAACGACCATTCAAACGTGAAAAAAAATCTTCAAACAGCGAACCATAAATCCTGCCGCGCTCGGGATGATATTGCACGGCCAGCGCGAACGGATAATCGCGGAGTCGAATTTGTTCGATGATATCGTCGGTTTCGCACCATGCTTCCACAACACAACCATCGGCGAGCTGATCAATCGCCTGATGGTGTGAGCTGTTGACCTTGTCGAAACGGTGGGTGGAAGCGCGATCATTCCGGAGTGGCTGAATATCCTCATCTTTTTGGTCGGGCGAGTTGTGCCCTTTGATGTCGAGCCGAAGAGTTCCGCCCAAGGCAACATTGAAAACCTGCAATCCCTTACAAATCGCGAGGATCGGTAGATGACGAGTCATTGCCTCTTCGATCGCATCAAATTCCCAGCGATCGCGGACACGATCAACATCCTGATCGATCAGGGACGGGTCAGGAATCTCCTGGCGTAAAAATTCCGGCGCGATGTCCGAACCTCCGGTCAATAACAACCCGTCCATGTTTTCCATCGCGCCCGCCTGGTTGAGCGCATTCCAAATCTCGACCTCCGGGTAGCTGTCGAAAAATGGCTGAAACCACTTTTCATCCTTCTGCCGGATCCAGGTAGCAAGCTTTGGCATGAGACAATAAAGCTCAAGGAGCGGCGGCTTCCAAGCCGCCGAGCTAAATTATGCGGCGGTCTGGAGACCGCCGCTCCTTGTTATTCGATGCTTTTCGCCAGGTCATTTTCGTAAAGAACGTAGTCCCTCCTCGCCAAATTTGCTTTCTCTGGGTTACGCCGAATGTAGCGGACGCAGTTTGCGAAATGTCTCTCATCCCGCACGACGCGGTCAAAGTAATCGCGCTGCCAAAGGCCGCCGGAACGACCGACCAATGAATTAATTCTTCGTGCAGTGAACGTCTTCCAACTGCGGAGCAGTTTCTCGAGCGGGTGTTCCGGATTTTGGACAAAGAGCAGATGGACATGATTCGGCATCACAACAGATGAGATCAGCAAAAGCCGATCGCCATCAAAATGACGAAGCGCGCCGTCAACGGTAATAGCACAATCCCGTCGTCGCAGAAGACATGAGCCATGCCCTGCATCAAGCCAGCATTCGACCGTGCCTGAAAATTTTCTATGATAGTCAGCTTCAGTTCCCGGATCCCATGGCTTGGGATGTAAACGCAACCAGATGGAGCGCTCTTCCTCCCATTCCTCGCGCAGTCTCAGGGGAACAGCATCAGCCAAACGAAAGGTAATGAAATAAACCGCGCCTACCTGTTGCCAGTGTGGCAATCGATTGCTGGTTACGCGGACGTCTCCGTTAGGATTGAAGAATTGCAGCTCAGTCATGGAACCAAGGAGCGGCGGCTTCCAAGCCGCCGAACTAAATTATACGGCGGTCTGGAGACCGCCGCTCCTTGCCTACAACCCCATCAGCTCCCGCACGTATTTCACGGGCGGATTGCCGAACGAAAGAACGGTGTCGTTATACTTCTTCAGGTCGAACGAGTCGCCGGCCTTCGCTTTGGCGCGCTCGCGCAGATCCAGGTGCTCGGTCACGCCGACGAAATAGGTGGACAGCTGCGCCGAACTGAGACGGGCGCGTTTCCATTTGGCAACTGCTTCGCCTTCCTGTTGAAAACCCTCTTTCATCATCAGATCCATTGCCTCTTTTTCACTCATGTTCCCGGCGTGAATGCTCTGGTCGAGAATGGCGTTGCAAATGCAACGCAAACGCATCTTGAGTTGCTGCATTTTCACTTCCGGCCCGCCGTACCCGGCTTCGGCCATCATTTGCTCGGTATAGACCGCCCAACCCTCAACGAACGTGCCGCTTTGAAAAATGGCGCGCACCATCGTGGGCGCCTTAAACTCATTCGCGTGGGCCAGCTGCAGGTAATGGCCCGGCATCGCTTCGTGCACGGTCAAATTACGCAACATGTAGTTGTTGTACTCGCGAAAGAAGGATTGCCGGCGTTCCTTGGACCATTCTTTTGGAGTCGGTGCAACGTCATAGAAAGTTTTGCCATTCTGTTCGAGCGGCCCGGGTGAATCGCAATAGGCAATGGCCACGCCGCGTTTGAACTCCGGCATGGCAATCACGTCGAGCGGCTTTGCCGGCACAGTGACCAGATCATGCTGCTTCACAAAATCGGTCGCTTCACTGACTATTTTCTGAGCAGCGCTGACTACGGTACTATCATCCGGATGTTGCTCCGCCAATTTATCGAGGACGGCGGCAATCAACTTCTTCTTGTCCTCCGGTGCCGATTTTTCCTCCCCGAAGTATTGTTTATAAAGAGGAAGAGCCGTTTCGTACATCGCATTCTGAGTTTGTCGTAAATCAGCCTGGGCGCGGCGCATGATTTCCTCGCTCGAGAGATCCGAGGCGAGAGCAAACCGCAGCTTTTTGCGAAACTTCTCAGCGCCGATGCGAAAATTTCCGTCAGAACGCGGCAGCAGATCTTTTTGCAGCCACTGTTTGTATTCTTCCAGGGCCTTGACCGTTTTCTCCTGGATGGGAGCCAGATCCTTTTTCATCTGCGGCGCCTGATCGAGAAGGGGTGAAAGACCATCCCGAACCAAACCAATAGCTCCCTGCGTTTGCTCGATGGTGGTTTCGGTATAAACCCGGGGCGGATGTCGTAGATTTTCCTTTGCCTGGCCGATGACGTGCGGGATCGCTTCCAGACGCTGGCGCAGGTTGGGAATCCGCTTTTCGGCGGAGTCGAAATCGCGCGCCACAAGCAAATACAGGCTGTTCGCCAGACTTTCGTTGTAGAGGAGCGGATTCCACTCGGCTTCTTTCAGTTCTTCGAGCTCGAAAATTTCGTTGTCCACGTTCTCGCGCAGAATCCGCACATCTACCTGGTTCGGCCCCGTCAGCTGTGAAGGATCGTTGAACTGCTGCAACGCTTCCCGGACTTGCCGTGCCCGGATCAGCTGTCGCTGCCGTGATTCGGGAGAATAATCACTCAGCTGATCGTCAAAGCGATGATCGCCCAATTCCGTCGCACTCTCCGGATGCGCGGCCAATTGGCCTTCGACGTAGTCCTTGGCGATCTTCTCAAATTCCTCGTCCTTTGGATTGGCCTGTAATGTTGCGAGCGCTAGAAATAGCGACACCCCGACTGCTGTTGCGATTGTTCTCATAAGATTATGTGGGCGCGCCGCTCGAGAGGATCGGCTCAGTCGCTATTTCATCGAGGGTTGGCTGCTGCGACTGCAGATAAGTGCGCCCTTTATAGAAAGAAGCGACGAGGACGAACACGACCGCGGCGGCGAACATCAAAACGGTAAAGAAAGTGAAGAACTGGTAATCGGTCAGTTTGTGTGTGCCATCCGAATTCACGTCCCAGGAATTAAATTGCGCATCGAAGAAATTCCCAGCAGAAACGGCGAGGAGCCACAACGCCATGACGGAGCTCTTCATCGAGTTCGGTGCCTGAGTGTAAGAAAATTCCAATCCGGTGATGGAAACCATCGCTTCGCCGAGAGTCAGAATAACATAGGCGAGCAGTTGCCAATTCACGCTCGGCTTCAACCCCTGGTCGACCTGACCCTGGATATAGACGATGACGACGAAACTGAGCGCGGTGAGGAAAAGGCCGATGCCAATCTTGCGCAATGGCGTGAGCGGGAAAACCCGGCTGATTGCCGGATAAAGGACGTAGTTAACCAGCGGAATGAAGATCAGGATCAAAATTGGATTCGCTGTTTGCACTTGCGCGGCAAGCAGTGCCAATCCCCACCCTCCCGTAATGTGGAAAGGAGAAAATCCAATATCGATCCAGGGCAACCACGGCACACGCAGATCCATTTTTTCCGCCTGGAGGGTCCACTCAATGCCATTGCTCTGGTCCCACAAAGCCCAGAAAATAATGACGAAAATGTAGACCATCGCAATGCGCGCGAGCGTGAGAAGCCCTTCACGACTGAAGGTTTCTCTCAGATAACCAAGACCGGCTGGCGGCACGTGCACCATTTTTTTGCGGCCAGCCCAGAAGAAAATCGCCGCGATGAACATTGCGACACCGGGAATTCCGAACGCCCAGCGCGGACCGAATCGTGGATCGGCCAGCAAAAACGGACAGAGAATGGTGGAAATGAAGGAGCCGGCGTTAATGGAAAAATAAAACCACCCAAACATTTTCGAGAGTAAATGTTTGTTCGATTCACCGAATTGGTCGCCGACGTTGGCCGAGACGCACGGTTTGATGCCGCCGGCACCGAGACAGATGAGACCCAATCCTACGGCGAGCATGGTTCGTTCGCCGATGGCAATGCCAAACGCCGTGTCCATGAACGCGAGCGTGAGGTGACCAAGGCAGTAGACGAGCGACAGAGAAAAAATGGTCCAATATTTCCCGAGCCATCCGTCTGCGACGATGGCTCCGAGAATGGGAAGAAAATAAACGCCGGAGACGAAATAGTGAGTGTACTTGTCGGCTTCGTGCTCCTGCATCGGCGCGAGCACCCCCGATTTGTTCAGGATGTAATGGACCATGAAGACGGTCAGGATCGACTTCATGCCGTAGTAAGAGAACCGCTCGGCCGCTTCGTTGCCGATGATGAAAGGAACGCCCGGCGGCATCCCGGTCAGATTCGGAGGCGATGTCGCGTATTTATATTTGGCCATAAGCCGACCTTTCGTCAGTGCGGTGAGCTCGGCGGGAAAAATTCGGCCGGCGTGGGCTTGGCCAAAGGTGTAGGTGAGGTCGTCGCGGACGAACTTTCGTCGGTCGCCTTTACCCCGTAGCTGTGCTCTTTCTGCACTTCGGGGTATTCACCGACGCTGTGCTTCTCGCAGGAACAGATGACAAATAAGAAAGCGCAGCTGGAAGAGGCAATGCACTTCCCCAGGGTCAATCGCATAGGCGTTGGCACAGTAAGGGGAATGTCGCAGGGCGTGCAAGGCGTAAATCCCGCTACCGCGGGATAAGCAGCAAATCCCAAAACCCAAGCTCCAAGGAAATTCCAATCAACCAAGGTTCAAGATGTGCGAATGCATTGGACCCATTGAATATTGGACTTTGAGATCTCCTTGGGCTTTGGTGCTCGGAATTTGGAACTTCCGGCGCGAATCGGCTCGCTGAACGCGCCAAACCGTCAATCGAAGCGTCGACAGATGCTTGCCAAGCGCACCGGCGGCGGCCTCTACAATTGATTGAAAGGCGCAGCCGCGCGACTACTATCATACGCGGTGGCCCGGACAGTAAAGACCAGCGCATGGAACGAAGTTGTCGCCCTTATTTTACTTGGGATCGGCACCCTCCTCTTTCTCGCGTTGATTTCTTACACGCCGAAAGACGTACCCTCCGGCGTTTGGTTCAGTCAGGTTTCATCGCCTAACCGACCCGCCCAGAACTTTATCGGACCGCTCGGCGCGGTCTTGGCCGGCTTTTGTTACCTTCTGCTGGGTGCCGCTTCCTACTTGTTGGCGGCTGTTCTTTTGGGATTCGGCGCGGCCAAACTGTTTCATTCAAGACTGCGAGTGACACCGCGAATCGTCTGGATCGCTTTGTTTATTGCTTCGGGTGCATGTCTCCTGCAATTGCAAACACAGCACCTCCAAGGTTGGAAAAGGATATTTAATATTCCGGGACCCGGTGGCTGGACCGGATACGTCTTTGGCAAAACGCTTCTGCTCAATTCGATGGGCAAAGTCGGCTCGCTCATCCTGCTTGGCGGCGTTTACCTGGGGAGCCTGATTCTCATGACCGGCCTGCGGCCGATTCATCTCGTTAGGCAAACAGTCCTGGCCCTGCGGCAGGCGATGATCAGCCTGCACGAGTGGCAACTGCGCCGGCAAATGCAGCGCTCGGATTTGAAGGGTCAGCTGGAAATCAGCCAGAAAGAGCTCACGAAACAACGCCGCGTGATCGAAAAACAGCTGAAAAAGAAGGGCGCAGCTGTATCGGAGCAGGCGGCACCCTTCATTCTGCCGGAGGAACTGGCCAATCGGCCGAAACCGAAAGTCGTCGATACGACGGCGCTCCCGAGCGAACCGTCAGGCGGAAGGCGCAAACCTTCCCTGGCTGAGCTACGCGGCTCCGAAACGAAGCTAAAGTCGTCGCCTGGCCTGACAAACCCAACCTGGAAATCGGGAAACTACATCTTGCCCGGCCTGGATTTGCTGGATGAACACGACTCGGAAGGCAGGACCGCGGCCGATCCGGCCGAATTGGAACGCGTGCAACAGACTTTAATCGACACCCTGGCGCAGTTCGGGATTGCCGTCGCAGCCGGCGACATCACGAAAGGGCCGACCATCACCCGCTATGAAGTTTACCCAGCCAAAGGTGTTCGGGTGGATAAGATCGTTAGTTTGGAGAGGGACCTGGCCCGGGCCACGCGCGCAGAGCGGATCAACATTCTTGCCCCCATCCCCGGAAAAGACACCGTCGGGATTGAGCTGGCCAATCCGCGCAAAGTCACAGTCACTTTGCGCGAACTTCTGCAATCACCGGATTGGGAAGAGGCCAAAACGCGAACCAAACTTCCACTCGCCCTTGGCAAGGACGTTTACGGCAAGACCATCATCGCCGATCTGGCGCAAATGCCACATCTGCTCGTCGCCGGTACCACTGGAAGTGGCAAGAGCGTCTGCATTAACGCCCTGATTTCGAGCATGCTCTTCCGGTTCACACCGGAAGAACTGCGCTTTATCATGATCGATCCGAAGGTGGTCGAGATGCAGATCTTCAACGCCCTCCCGCACCTGGTTTTTCCGGTGGTGGTCGATCCCAAGAAAGTGCTGCTCGCCTTGCGCTGGCTGATCGACGAAATGGAACGGCGCTACAAGATTTTCGCGCGCATGGGCGTACGCAACATCACCAGTTTCAACGCGCGGCCGGCGAAGAAGACGCAAAAAGAGCTGGATGCGGAGGGGCTTTCCGGAGACGGAACTCCGAGATCAGCAGCCGCGGCGACAACAGAAATCAAAGTGCCGCGGGAAGATGAGATCCAGATTCCGGACAAAATGCCTTACATCGTTGTGATCATCGATGAGCTGGCCGATCTGATGCAAACAGCGCCGGCGGATGTCGAGAGTGCAATCGCACGTATCACGCAAATGGCTCGTGCCGCCGGGATTCACATCATCGTCGCGACGCAGACACCGCGCGCCGACGTGATCACCGGGGTGATCAAGGCCAATATCCCCAGCCGGATCGCCTTCCAGGTCGCCTCCAAAATCGACAGTCGAGTGATTTTGGATGAGAACGGCGCTGACCGGCTCCTGGGACAGGGAGACATGCTGTATCTGCCGCCGAGTACTTCCAGATTGATTCGAGCACAGGGCGTGCTGGTGACAGACGAGGAGATTCGTCGTCTTGTGGAATTCGTTTCGGCGCAAAGCCCGCCCACGTTCGACGCGGCCATGCATGAAAAACTGCAGGCGGCCGCGCCTGCAACCGACGAGGTGACCGAAGAAGATGAGGAGTTGGTTGAAAAATGCATCGAAATTATCCGGCAGGAGAAACGGGCCTCTACTTCCCTGCTCCAGCGCCGCCTGCGTTTGGGCTACACTCGCGCCGCCCGCATCGTTGATATTCTCGAACAGCGCGGTATTTTGGGTCCCGGTGAAGGCGCAAAACCGCGCGAGATTCTCGTCGATCTCGACGCCGCTGTTTAACCGGGTATGACCCCCATGACAATCGAAGGTCTCGGCAAGAAATTTCAAGATGCGCGTCTCGCGCGAAATCTGACTCTGGACGAAGCCGCGCGGATGACGAAAATCCGGCCTTCACGTCTGGCCGAGATCGAGGCGGACGATTTTTCACAGTTTCCGAGCCTCGCTTACGCGAAAGGCTTTTTGCTCATATACGGAAAGTTTCTCGACGTCGATGTGACACAGTACATGGAGGCGTTCGAAACCTCTGAACAGGTTACGGTCGACGGCTATTCTTATCTGCAGGATAACCCCGCGCCCGCGGCCACGCGCACGCCGGTGGTTCGTCGGCGGCCTAACCGCCCGTCTCCCAGCGTCTCGTCATCCTCCGGTGAACGCCCGTCGATCCTGCCCGTGATTATCGGTTTGGTCGTCATTATCATCGGATTTTCGATCGGCAAATTGGTCCTCAATTTGCGCCGGCTGGCTCCTCCGCCCATCGCCACAGCTCATTCACCAACACCGACTTCTTCGCCAGTCGCGGGTCGCTTGACCGTTCAAGCGCCCGCCCCAACAGTGGCGAGCACGCCCGCTAAAGTAGCGGCTGCCGCGGTAGCAGCGACGTCTTCCACACCGGCTCCATCCATTGCCCCGACCCCGTCCCAAGCGCCATCGGTAGCGGCACAAGTGGCCGTCGCTTCGCCGCCGCCCGCCGCTGCCGCATCGGCGGAACCGGAGGTGCGCCGGGCTGAACCTGTGCGCCCCGAAGACCTCGCCAAATCGGGCGCCGACGCTGAATCGTCCGGACCAAATCGGGTGGCGATCCGGCCGCTGAAAAAAACGTATCTCAAAGTCGTCGTGGACGACGAGGCAAAGAATCCTGCGTTTGAGCGTTGGATTTCTCCAGCCGACGGCACTGTCGAATTTCGCGGTGAAAAATTTGCGGTTCGCGTGCTTGATCGAGACGCCGTTCAGATCAGGAAGAACGGCAAGACGCTGGACGAAGCCGGAGATGATGACGTAACGGTCGAGTGATTCGAAGAGATGGATCGCAGCGATCATGCCACTGTAGCGGCGGTCTACGACCGCCAAAACGATGCCGGCGCTCATAGAGCGCCGCTACAGCGCCCGATCAAGGTCGGCATGGTCAGTTTGGGGTGCGCAAAAAATCTGGTGGATGCGGAAGTCATGCTCGGTGATGCCGTGAAACATGGCATGGAAATCACGGCCAATGCGAGCGAGGCCGATGTTCTTGTCATCAACACGTGCGCATTCATCGACTCGGCAAAGGAAGAATCGATTGAAGCAATCCTTGAAGCCGATCAGGAAAGGCAATTGAACCGGCCCGATCAAAAATTGATCGTGAGTGGTTGCATGTCGCAGCGATACGCGCAGGAGCTGCACGCGTCGATTCCTGAGGTGGATGCATTTATCGGACTGGATCACGTCGCCCAGCTCGGAGCCATCATCGAAGACCTTTTCAGCAGACGCTCAACCGCGAAAACCTATCGGGGCAGGCAGCTCAATCCCGAAAACCTATCGGGGCAGGCAATCCAACCCGGAAAACCTATCGGGGCAGGCAGTTCAATCTCAAAATCAGACAGTTCGGCGTTCGGCGTTTCTTCATCATTGGCAAAGGCGGGTAACGATCTAACATTCAGTTTATCGCGCCCGACCTACATTCCCGATTACGACACACCACGCTTTCGCCTTACACCGTCGCACTCCGTTTACCTGAAAATCGCCGAAGGCTGCAACCATCCGTGCAGCTTTTGCGTGATCCCGCAGATGCGCGGCAAACATCGCAGCCGTTCCCCTGGCTCGGTCGTCACGGAAATTCGGCACCTGGTAGAGGAAGGCGTCCGCGAAATCAATCTCATCAGCCAGGACACGACGTATTACGGCATGGATCTGTGGCCGGAGAAGGCCGGGCCACGTCAGCCGGTCGATTCGTCCCGCGGTCCCACGCTGAGCGCGCTTCTCCGCGAAATTGAAACGATCAAGGGCGATTTCTGGGTGCGCCTGCTTTACACGCACCCGGCGCATTGGAGCGACGAACTGATCGAGACCATCGCGCAATGCGGCAAGGTAGCGCGCTATATCGATATGCCACTTCAGCACATCGACGAATTCATGCTGACCCGGATGCGCCGTGAGACTTCGCGCGCGCACATCGAAGATTTAATCGATCGCCTCCGCGCAGGAATTCCGGGCGTAGCTTTGCGCACCACTTTCATTGTCGGATTTCCCGGCGAATCGGACGAGCAATTCGAAACGTTGATTGAATTCATCGAGCGAATCCGATTTGAACGGCTCGGTGTATTCAAATATTCACAGGAAGACGGTTCGCGCGCCGCGAAAATGCCGGATCAAATTCCGGCAAAGATCAAAAACGCGCGATATCGACGTGCCATGCTCGCCCAGCAAAAGATCGCACGCGAAATCGCGCAATCGAAAATCGGCCAAGAACTCAAACTCCTCGTTGATCAACCGCTCATCGCTCGAACGGAGGCTGACGCTCCGGACATCGATACCCGCGTCATCCTTTCTGAACCAGCGCCGGTGGGTCAATTCGTCCGGCAAAAAATCAAAGCCAGTCGCGGCTATGATTTGTTGGCGTGAACTAAAACTGTCCGGCCCAATTGACTCTTTCCCAAGTTAAGGGGTGACAAAAGCGAGGGTTTCGGGCATTCTTTAGCAAGCTCCGGGATTTAGATGGCTGATTCAAAAGAACCCAAAAAAGAGACGGTTCGCATTACTTTGCCGCCGCGCCCTGGCACCCCGGCTTCCGCTTCGGGCACATCTCCTCGTGACACGGTGCGAATCAATCTGCCGCCACGCCCGCCCGGAAATGGCACTGCGCAACCCGGCGCTCCGCCCGTCCGTCCCGCGCCAATTCCACCGCCCTCGTCCGGTGGGGCCCCCCTGCGGCCTCCGACGGCACAAACACCCTTGCCACCCGCGCCTTCGAAGGCAGTAACGCCTCCGCCCTTTTTTCCGAGTAAAACTCCCGCGCCAGCCCCCTCGGTTTCAGGATCGGCTCCAAGGTCGATGCCGGCTCCGGGCGCGCCGGTTGCCGCAACGCACGCACCTGGAATGTCACCCTCGCCGGGACCCAAAAAAGAGACCGCTCGCATCACGGTCCTGCCCGATCCGCCCATGAAACCTGCCGCGCCGGTGCAGATGAAAAAGACTCAGCCTCTAAGCACAATGCCAGAACCCACCCCACCGGCGCCAACAATCGCAGTCGCCCCCGCCACAATCGCAATGCCCGCCGAGGGTGATCCCATTCCGATGGCTCTGTGCTGGGCGTTGCTGGCAGTTTCAACCTTCATTTTGATTGTTCAGATTTGGAATTATCTTGGTTAATGGAAGCTACTTCTACTATCGAATTGGATGAATCGAACTTTGACCGCGAAGTAACGCAAAGCGATACGGCCGTCATCGTCGATTTTTGGGCCGAATGGTGCGGGCCCTGCAAGATGATCGCTCCCTTGCTCGACGAAATTGCGAAGGAAAAAGCCGGCTCCGTCAAAGTTGCCAAAGTGAACGTCGACCAGAACCAAAGCCTGTCGTCCAAGTACAATATTCGCGCCATTCCATCTCTCCTGTTTTTTAAAAATGGCCAGTTACGTGATCAGATCACCGGCATGACGAGCAAGAAGGATTTGCTCGGCCGGATCGACGCTCTCGGCTAAGGGGAACTTGCAGAGCCTTTAGTCGCGGGGATTCGGGGAAATCGGGTTTGCCCCTTAAAGAGCGGTCGGTTCCAGGGGGAGGGTTTTATTTTCCTTCCCACAATTCCCAGGGCACGACCGGCGCGATCAAACCGACCCGTTTCACGTTGCGGTATGGGGATGCGCCCACTCCTCCGTGTACCTCCAGGAAAACAGATGGATTAGCGGTACCCGGTTCAAAGATCCATTGCCTGAAGTAAAGCGCGGCGATGAGGTCGATGCGATAGGTGCCTTCATTCAACAGGCGGGGCGGAATCCTTCCGCGCAGGACTGCCCTGCCCAACCGCAACCGCGGCCATTCTTCCTCTCTCGCGTCGGTCTGGTACGAGCGGTAGAGAAGTTCTCCTGATTCAGCGTAGATGTCGTAGCCAACCGTGAGCGCCGAGTCGAGCGTCTTAAAATCCGCTTCGATATGCAGCCAAATTTCCGCCTCATTTCCCACCGGCATGCTCAGCGGAGCTCCGGCACCGTCAGCCAAAAAGAGGCGGTGCGGTTGAAACCACGGGTTATCGAGTTTCCCGTCGGTATTGCGCCACTCCGATCCTGAAGAAAGGGCATTATTTTTTTGGGCGCCGGATAAATAAGAGCGGATTACCGAACCGACATCCCGATTTTCCATGCGCAGTGTCCCTTGTTCGATCAGCAACGCGCGCGAGCAAAGTCGTTCTACCGCCATCATCTGGTGACTGACAAAAATGACGGTCCTCCCTTCGCGTTGCGATACGTCGTTCATTTTACCCAAACATTTCTTTTGAAATTCGGCGTCGCCGACGGACAGCACCTCGTCAATGACAAGAATTTCCGGCTCGAGATGGGCCGCGATCGCGAAAGCGAGCCGAACGTACATCCCGCTCGAATAACGTTTTACAGGGGTATCGAGGAATTTTTCGATCTCGGCGAAATCGATGATTTGTTCAAGTTTCCGGGCGATTTCGCCGCGGCTCATTCCGAGAATGGCGCCATTCAGATAAATATTTTCGCGGCCGCTTAGTTCCTGGTGAAAGCCTGTGCCGACTTCGAGCAGACTGGCGACGCGACCTTTGATCTGAACTTTTCCGGTTGTCGGCTCGGTGATGCGGCTGAGAATCTTCAGTAGTGTGCTTTTGCCGGCGCCGTTGCGCCCAATAATTCCGATCACTTCACCCTGGCCGACTTCGAAGTTGATGTCCCGCAGCGCCCAGAATTCCTCGCCGGATCGACGGCCGGCGCCGCGGCGATCGAAGAGTCGTTGGACGCCGTGGGTCAGCGTTTCGCGCAGACTCGGATGGGCGACA
Organism: Verrucomicrobiota bacterium; assembly: GCA_041167085.1. Lineage (GTDB taxonomy): Bacteria > Verrucomicrobiota > Verrucomicrobiia > Chthoniobacterales > UBA10450 > DATFCK01. Next base: position 168,042 of record JBEEGV010000028.1, on the reverse strand, counting down.
AGCGCCACCTCGTGCGACTTGCGACCCAATTGGTACTTTTTCCCGAGGTTTGTGACGCGGATGGCAGGATCGGACATTCAGAGAGAGTTTGAATCCTAATCTTAAACAAATTGCTCGTTCAGGATATCACCGAATGCTCCGGCAAGCTCTGGGCCGCTCTCAATGACTCAAACTCGGCCAAATTGCCGGCTGGTTCCGGGACATTGCTTGCGCCCGGCGGGGGTCGAACCCACAACCTTTGGCTTCGGAGGCCAACGCTCTATCCAGTTGAGCTACGAGCGCGAGAGAGCCCTGAAAGAGCCACAGATTTTCACAAATTGCCACCGATTAAAAGCCGCTGATTGTAGAGGCGGTTGTGTCAACCGCCTATCTAAAAACAGGTGCTTGGCACAAGCACCTCTACAAATTCCCAAGATGGCGCCATCTTCCGTTTGATTTTTGCCGTTCCTCGACTGAAAATGCTTGCCCGCCAAGCTGAAGTAGAAGCGGCATCTTGCCGCTTTGCTTCGTCCTAGGCGACTGGGCGCCGCCTCTACATCTAATTTTTATGAATCGCCTGATCGACGCTATCGAAAAAGAACAGCAAAAGACTGATTCACCGGCCTTTAAGGTCGGTGATAGCGTGCACGTTCATACCCGGGTGGTCGAGGGAGACAAGGAGCGGATCCAGATATTTACCGGGATCGTCATCGGCCGCAAAGGCCGCGGTTTGAATTCGACCTTTACCGTTCGCCGAATCTCATACGGCGAAGGCGTGGAGCGCGTATTTCCCGTTCATTCGCCGCGCATCGCCAAGGTCGAGGTCGAGAAAGAAGGCAAAGCGCGCCGGGCGAAACTGAATTATTTGCGTGGGCGTAAGGGTAAGGAAGCAACCGCCGTTCGGGAATAAGTTGTAGAGGCGCTTGTGCCAGGCGCCTGATATTTGGATTCGGTGCTTGGCACAAGCACCGCTACAATTTCAGGTGGATCGTGCTCTCCGAGCGCGATGATATTGTTGCAGCGCGGAACGCTTCGGCGCTCAAGGATCTTGTGGGCGGCAATGCCCTCTTATTTCCAACATCGCCCTCGCCTCCTTCGCATCGCTCCGGCGCGCCGAGGGGAGAGGCCGATCCACCTTCGCGCGCATCTTTATCGCCACACCGGGAGGAACGAGCTTGCTTGCCGCGCCGGAGCGGTGCGAAGGCGGGTCTCGTCCCATTAATCGTTAAGCGTTGTAAGGTGCTTGTGCCAAGCACCTTTGTATTACACAGGCGGTTGGCACAACCGCCTCTACAAATGGGACGAGACAAGCTCGTCCCTCCCGGATTTGAATTTTTGTCCGTGAAAATGCACGGAATCTGCCCATGATCATGATCGATGTATCGGCGATGCGGATTTCGACATGAGAAGAAACTGCGCGCGATCGGAATCGCCCGGATCGCGGGCATCGACGAAGCAGGCCGGGGCGCACTCGCGGGGCCGGTTGTGGCGGCGGCGGTTGTCTTGCCCGAGCGATTTCGCCATCGCAAGCTGAACGATTCCAAGCAGCTTGCACCCGAGTTACGCGAAGAAATTTACAACGAGCTCCTCGCCAACGCAGAGATCACGTGGGCCATCGGCGTGGTCGATCACATCGAGATCGATCGAATCAATATCCTGCGCGCGAGCCACAAAGCGATGCGCGCCGCCATCGAAGCGCTGGCCTGCCCTCCCGAACATGTGTTGATCGATGGTCGCCCGGTCATCCCCTTCCCTTTTCCGCAGACGGCAATCATCGACGGGGATTGCTTCAGCTTGAGTATTGCCGCCGCCAGCGTCATCGCAAAGGTCACGCGCGACATGATGATGCGTGACTTCTGTCGCCAATTTCCCGAGTATTGTTTCAGCCAACACAAGGGTTACGGCACCGAACTGCACCTGATCAAACTTCATGAACTCGGGCCTTGTCCGATCCATCGCCGATCTTTCGAGCCGGTGGCGCAGCCACTTCTGGCCCTCGAAGGAATCATCTGACCAGCCGGCGCATATCCGGCGCGGCGCGAGCGGAGAGAGGGAAGCGTGCCGGTTTCTGCGAAGAAACGGCTACAAAATTCTTTACCGCAATTTTCGCGGGCGCACCGGAGGAGAAATCGACATCGTTTGCCGCGATCGCGACACCCTTGTTTTCGTGGAGGTAAAAACGCGGGGAAGCGAGGAATTTGGTCGACCTGTTGAAGCAGTTGCGCCGGATCAACAGCGGCGAATTTCGCGCGGTGCACTGGCCTGGCTGCGCATGCTCGATAATCCCGACATCGTTTTCCGGTTCGACGTGGTCGAGGTCATCTCCATCGACGGCGCAAAACCACAACTCGAATTAGTCCGGAACGCGTTCGAATTATCCCGGCCGTATATGTACTAGCTGGGAGCTGGGAGCTGGGAGCGGAGGCAACGCACAACATCTAACCCCGAAAGGTTTCGGGGCGTCCATCGGCAGGCGCTCAACCTCCAACTGCTCCTGCGCGTAATCGTAATCGATGCTGGATACTCGATTCTCGATACTGGATAATTCCCGATGACAAATACGTTCCCGTGAAAACCCTTTTCGTTTTGATATTTTGCGTGACGACGCTCGTGCTGGGTGTCGACGGGCAAGGCGCGTGGTTCAAAACATCGAAATCGAAAAAGCAGACACAATATACTCCGTCACCAGCTCCGAGTCCGGCACCGGCACCTTCAGTTGATCTGTCCAAATTCAATGGAGCCAATCTCGACACGATTCTGGGCCCACTGGAACAGAAAGTTCCAATACCGCGCGCAGAACTGGCGCAACTGCGGGCATCGTTTGCCGCGCGCCTCAGCAAGGCTCCGCCGGCTGAGCGCAAGCAATTTCAAGCTGCACTCGCCGTGTGCGATGCAATCTCAAAGATTATGAAAGAGCGCGAGCGGGCAATGTTGCAACCCACCGCCGTGACCGGTTGGCCGCAGCGTGCGGCTCAGTATCGCGACATGATCAATCACCTGATGGAGCGGGAGAAAGCGACTGAAAATGTTGCAGAGTCGTCGCAGGCGTCTCCGCGTCTTTAATCGCTTAGCCGCAGGAACGCGCCACGGATTCAAGGAGCGGCGGCCTCCCAGACCGCCGTCTACATAAGTCGGCGGCTTGGAAGCCGCCGCTCCTTGTTCTCCCCGGGCTAACTTCAGTCCGCCCGAACGCCCCTGACGATGTAGCCACGTCGCTGCGCGACGTGAACCGGCCACCCGCCTTCACTAGGGCTTCGGCGTGGCAAGTAGGCCGGTTGCTACAAAACTAAAACGCCCCTTCGGAAGATCCGAAGAGGCGTTTTGGAGGAAGGAAAACTCGAAGGTTAGCTCTTGCGGCGAAGGCGCTGCGCACCGAGCAAAAGGCCGACTCCCATTAGCATCCATGTGGCTGGTTCGGGAATCCCAAGGACCGTAAGCTGACCGGTGCCGAACAATTCAGGAAAGTCGCCGGCGCCATAAGTCCCGGCGGCCGCTGACGAGCCGTTGACGATTAATTGTGCAATCGTGTCCGGCGTTCCCGTGAAGTTCAGGTTCACGGTGTTGCCGGTAATAAGGCTTAAATTCGCGCTGTCAGCGATATAGTTATTTGTGGCGCCACCTTGCAGCGTCAAAGTCACACTTGCGGTGGTCGTCAAACTTATGTTTCCGCTCCCAAGGGCACCGTCCTTAGCCGCGACAATTGTGCCTCCGGCAACAGTAATTGAGGTGCCGCCTGAGTAGGTGTTGCTGTTGCTAAGTGTTAGAACGTCGGTGCCGCTGTATCTCAGGCCGGCGCTACCGACGCCACCATTCGCAACCACGCCGGTCATGTTGACTGCGCTGGAGCCATTCACGATAAAAGTGCGACCAGACGCTGCGGCTTCCTGAAGGAATATATTTCCGGCAAGAGTCGCACCACCGGTGTTACTCACTGTCAAAGTACGACTGCTGGAACCTGAGCTTGTGAAACTACCATTAAACCTAACGGCAAAACCTCCGTTTATCGTCATATTTCCGGCAAGCACAACGTCGTTTGCCAAAGTGCGCGCTCCAGTGCCTGCTTGAAATGTTGAAGCGGAGTTGTTTGTGAAGGTACCGGTACCAAGTGCGGTGTCATTACCAACGATCAGGTTTGTGCCGGCAGCGTCGATCGACGTGCCGCCGGTGTAGGTGTTGGCGTTGTTTAACTGAAATGTGCCATTTTTAAGGCTTAAGCTTCTTGCGCCACCCGTTTCCGATATCACGCCATTCAGGACGATCGTGCTGCCATCGTTCGCGTCTTGAAACATAGTCGAAATGCCCGTTGACGCAGCCAGACTGATGGGGGCGTCAACGGTTTCGGTGCCGGACGTATTATCATTGCGGATAGCGGCTGCGGTCCCCGTACTTGAGCCGTTCGAACCGCTTGTGCTGGTACCGTTGAGGCCTAGAACAGTAGCTGTACTAGAGCTCGTGAGGTCATAACCCGAACTGCCAGCGGACGTAAAAAGGAGTCCCGCTATTGTGAGGGACGAGGTCACGTTTGGCTGGTTAGTCGGAGTAGTGTTGAACAAACCCACATCACCCGTGCCTGGAGCACCTGAAGGAGTCCAACTTCCAGCGGCGTTAAAATTAGTGCCGGTGTTGTTCCAGGTTTTTTGCGCTGCCTGAGCGGTGCCGATCGCCATGACTGAAACGATGGCCAAGCTGCAGAAAAATGTTTTTACGGAAAGAGAGGTTGAGTTCATAGATAGACGTAGGAGTCGGTCCGACGCCGAGAGTCTCTAAAACCCGAAAATAAGACAAGCTTTTTTTTAAGTTTTTCGGCGGTTTTTGATAATTTGCGTGAATCCCTCGAAAATAACCGTTTTTACGCTGTTCGTTTATCGCCCCCGGGCCCTGCCGCTTGGCAGGCCCCTGCCGGTGCGTTCTCCTCATTTTCTCAGTTTTGCGCGCTCTACGGCGCGTCCGGAGATGAACGCCGGGTCAATCCGATCGAAATGCCAGTCCGCTTCGCGCGCATGGCCAGCGCGCAGCTCCGTTTTCCCCATGCTGAAATGCCACAGCGCCCAGAGATCGTCATTCTTTACATTGTTCCCGCGCATCTGCCGAGCAGTGCCCTCGAGAGCCTTCCGAGCGGCTTCCGGTCCTTCAATTTCCAGCAACGCATCGGCAATATTACAGTCCTCGCAAACAACACCCAGAGGCCAGTTATCGTAATAACGTAACTTGTCACTGCGATTTATGGCCAGGAGCTGGTCCAGTTTTCCGAAAAACTCATCCCTCCGGGCAATGACAGCTTGATAGCGCCCCTGGCGAATATCTTCACTGCTCTTCTCATTGTAAGCCCGAAGCTGTAGGGGGTATTGTGCCAGGATATTGCCGGTAAGCGCTGGGACACTTTCCCAATCCCGACTCCGGAAGTGGGTTAATGCCGCGAATAATAGAACAATCGTCAACGCCGCCGCCTTCGTCAGTTTCGGCCAGCGAAACTGATATCCGAGCAGGACCCTGGCAAATAGCAGCCCGACCCAGGGCATGGCCGGATATGTCCGATATTCGACCATCAACTCGCTCACGACATAACCAAACCTCAGTAAGAGCGGCGCCAGGATCATCGCCGAGAGCAGTGCTTCAAATCGGCGATGGCGGCACCAGAGCCAAACGGTCAACGCAATCCACAATATCACCCCAATCAATCCGACCCAGGCACTGACATCCGCTAACGACTTGGTCCAGGCGACGAGATGATCGGAACAGAGGCGAACTGGAACGATCATGCGCCAGGCGTAACGCCAAATCACCCGCGATTGGGTAAGCAGATGCCAACCGAACCGCCAGTCGCGCACTTGATTCACGGACAAGAGCAGAAGGTTGGTGACCTGTTCGCGACAGATCGCGACAACACCTTCGGCAAATAGAATACTGCCATAGATCCACCAGCGAGTGGGAAACCGCGCACGCCAATCCGAGACGCGCGACAGGCAAACCAGAACGATGCCGACGTTTATCATGGCGTGCCAGATTCCCGGGCCTTTCGATAGCGCTGCGGCCAGGATGCAAATTGCGAGGGCAGGAAACCATCGCCAGCCGCGCCGTATCCATAGTGCCGCGCAGACAGCCGCCAAAAACGAAAACAATGCGACTAGCTCATGATCCCGGGCACGAGCGTAATGGGTAATCTCGGATGTTAGCGGGTGGACGGCAAAGATGATCGCACCCAGTCCCGCCAGCCGTCGAAAAGCTGCCTTTTGATCGGGAAGTGAATCCGGCCAGAAAACATGGCTGCAGCGGTAGACGATCAGCGCGAGTCCGATGTGCAGTAGCAGGTTACCTAAATGAAAAGCTTGCGGTGAGTACCCTGCGATCCGCCAGGTCAGATAGTAAGTGGCGCAGGTGAGGGCGTTCGCACCCGCTGTCCACCATTTTCCCGTCTCAATGAAGTCGGAATCAACGATCTGCCACCAGTCATCCAGATAAAAAATCGCGCGGACACATCCGCCATGGGCAACGAGCGCCGCCACCACGATGGCAACACCAAAGAAAATGGCGTGAATACGTTCGCGTTGACGTTCCAACTGAGAATGCACGCGTCAGAGCATATCGCTCTAAGCAAACAATTCGTAGGAAAGAACGCTCAAACAATAAATGGCTGCGGTCTCGACCCGGAGAATGATGGGCCCGAGCGTGATCGGCACGCAGCCGTGGCTTCTGGCAAGCCCTAGCTCGGCTGGGGTGAAGTCGCCCTCGGGGCCGACAAGCATGAGGACACTCGTTGGCCTGTCACCATGGTCGATCACGTATTGGCTAAGAATCTTTTTCAAATGTTGCGCGTCGGGTTGGAGTGAGCCGATCAAACGAAGATGATGTAGAGGCGCTTGTGCCAAGCGCCTGTCTCGTGGTTCGGTGGTTGGCACAACGGTTCGGCGGTCATAGACCGCCGCTACAGAACTACCAAAAAAATCCTTCAGTTTCTTTGGCGTTCCGATTTCGGGCAGCCAATTTTGTCCGCATTGTTTGGCGGCTTCGATCGCGATGTGTTGCCATTTCTCTTTTTTTTGGGCGGCTTCCTTCGCGTCAAGATCGACAATCGTGCGCTCCGAAATCAGCGGGACGATTGCGGCAGCTCCGATCTCGACCGCTTTCTGCACGATCAGGTCCATGTTTTTTCCCTTGGGAATTGCCTGAGCAAGTGTGATCCGGCAGCGCAAGGGCGGCGTTTCGGTTTCGACGAGTTTGCGCAGTTGAACTTCGCGCCGCTCGATATTCACTACTTCCGCCGTTATTTCGCGACCGCGCCCGTTAAACACGACCGCTTTATCGCCCGGTTTTAATCGCAGGACATCGCGCGCATGATGCGCTTCGGAATCGCGCAAGATAAGGGCATCGGCATTCCAGGTATCGGCGGGAATATAAAAGCGATGCATCGTGGCAAAGTAGAAAGTAGAATTTAGGAAGTAGAAAGAGAAACTGCACAATTCTGCGTCGCCGCAGAGAGAAAGCACGCGCGAGAAGGTGGAACGCGATCTCCGAGCGCGTTGTTAATTATACGCGGCTGCGCCGCCAAGTTTTAGCATCGTCCTCGCCGCCTTCGTCCCGCGGCCGCGGGACTCCGGCGCGCCAGGGGACAGGCCGATCCACCTCAACACGTCGCACAGCGACGTGGCTACATCATCCGCGGCATCTCTCCGAGCGGTAGGCTCTCCGAGTCGGAAGCGGCGTCACTCGTCGCGCCGCAGTCCCGCGACTGCGGGACGAAGGCGGATCCGCGGTTAAATCCCTTTATCGGAAAAATTCCTTGGCGCGCTCGAAAAAACTTCGCCGCAACGGCGTGTTCTCGTCGCCGCACAGGTTGGCGAATTCCTCGAGCTTCTGCCGTTGCTGTCCGTTCAGCCTGGTCGGGACTTCGACCAACACGCGAACAAGCAGGTCGCCCTGGCCGCGGCCGTTGACGTTGACCACGCCTTTGCCGCGAAATTTGAACATCTGCCCCCCCTGGGTTCCGGCCGGCACTTTCAGATTTGCCTTGCCCTGCAGCGTAGGCACCGCCATTTCGCCCCCGAGCGCGGCGAGGGTGAAAGGAATGGGCACTTCACAATAGAGATTGTCTTCTTCGCGTTGGAAAATGTGGTGTTCTTTCACGTGAATGACGACGTAAAGATCGCCATGCGCTCCGCCGCGAACGCCGGCTTCGCCATTGTGTGAAGAACGCAAACGTGAGCCATCAGCGATCCCGGCCGGAATCGTCAACTTGATCCGGGCCGCCTTTTCCACACGCCCTTCGCCACCGCATTCGGGACATGGCTTTTCCACGATCTGACCGCTCCCGCGGCATCGCGGGCAGGTTTGCGAAACCTGAAAGAAACCGCGGGAACTGATCACCTGCCCACGGCCCGCACAGGTCGGGCAACTGATCGCGCGCGATCCCGGCTCCGCGCCGCTGCCCTCGCATTTGCCACAGGTGTCGAGTTTCCGCACTTCAATTTCCTTTTCCACGCCGAACGCGGCTTCCTCGAGCGTGATTTGCATGTCGTAGCGCAGATCAGAACCGCGCTGCCGGTCTTCCGCCGTGCCCATACCGCCGCCGAAGAATGTTTCGAAAATACCGCCGCCGCCGCCGCCACCGAACACTTCGCGAAAGATGTCGAACGGATCATGAAATCCGCCGCGATTGCCGCCCTGGGCGAAGGCGGCGTGGCCGTAGCGGTCATAAGCCGACCGCTTATCGGGGGCCATCAAAACGTCATACGCTTCTCCGAGCTCTTTAAACTTCTCCTCTGCGTGCGGATCATCCGGATTTTTGTCGGGATGAACCTGGACGGCGAGCTTGCGATAGGCGCGCTTTATCTCCTCGCTGGTCGAGGTGCGCTCGACCCCGAGGACTTCGTAATAATCGCGTTTGTTTGTCGTAGCCATTCCTTAAAGAGTGATGAGTGATATGTGACTAGTGACGAGAATCAAGCATGCAGGACGCCAGATGGGAGAAGCTCCAAATTCCAAGCTCCAAATTCCAGGGAAATCCCAAATTTCAATGTCCAAAAATAACCGAACCCGTTCGTCGTGTTTTGGGATTTGGGGATTGGATTTTGCCTGGAGCTTGGGATTTGGGTTTTGGTGTTTATCCCGTCATTTCACCGGTCCGCTCGAAACGACCACGCTCGAGGGACGGAGCAACCGATCTTTGAAACGATAACCGCGCCGCATTTGGCGAATGACGTTGTTCTCCGGGACAGTAGCGCTCGGCTCATGGGCAATTGCTTCATGCAGGTTCGGGTCGAATTTGTGGCCGACGGCGTCGATGGGCTGCAGACCGCTATCCATCAGGAGATCGTTGATCTGCTTGAGAACCAGCTTCATCCCGGCAAGAACCGGTGACTGGTCGCTTTCGCCACGCGCGGCCGAGAGACCGAGTTCAAAATTGTCGACCACGGGCAGAAGACGCTCGAGCAATGCGCCATTGGCGTATTTGATGGCATCTTCTTTTTCACGCGCACAGCGCTTCTTATAATTCTCAAAATCAGCCTGGCTGCGAAGGGCCAGATCACGAAACCGGTCGAGGTCAGCCTGCAAACCAGCCATTGGATCGTCTTCTTCCGGCTGACCGGCGGCACCCGCCGCGTTCGTCGGAATCGACGCTGATTGTTCCTTTTCTTTTTGCGATTCGGTCATCGGAACCTTTTTCATGTTTTATGAATGGCAATCAAAGTAATATCATCGTTTTGCGGCTGTGACCCGGCGAAGTTGCGCACATCATCGATCACACGGCTTATAATAGCCGCCGCTCCCTTTCCGGCGCTCGCCCGAACCGATTGGATGGTGCGTTCGAGCCCGAACTCGTCCCCCTCAGCATCCAGCGCCTCGGTCACCCCATCGGTGTAGAGAACCAGACAATCGCCCGGCTCGAGGAGGACGTCGAAGTCGACCGTTATTCTGTCGAACACACCACCGCTGTCAATTCCAAGGACCATCCCGGGAGGCTTGATCGGCATAACAGTCTGGGTCGCGCGCTTGTAAAGCAATGGGGCATCGTGTCCCGCGCGCGAGAGGGTCACCTTGTTGCGCGAGTGATCGACAACCAAATAAGCCATGCTGATAAACATGTCTTCCTTGATGTCGGGATAAAGCTGACGGTTTACTTTACGCAAGACCTCGGCCGGGGAAGCGTTGTTCCCGGCCTGGCTGCGCAAGACGCTCCGACAAATGGCCATGATCAGGGAAGCGGGAACACCTTTTCCGGATACGTCGGCGATTGCTACCCCGAGCCGATCTTCGTCGATCTTAATGTAATCAAAATAATCGCCGCTCACCTGCCGGGCCGGCACGTTGATTCCGCTAATCTCGAATCCGTGGAGCGCGGGCGCTTCCGACGGCAGAAGGATTCGCTGAATGTCGCGGGCGATTTCCAGGTCGTGATCGAGCCGCTTCTTTTCATTGGCCTCCGAGTAGATGATCGCATTGTAAAGCGCGAAGGCGGACTGTTCGGAGATCGATTTGAAGACGACGAAATCGCTTTGCGTAAAGGCAGTACCCATCGGTCCATTGGCCAGAGCCAGCACGCCCATGTTTTGTTTTCCGTAAAGCAACGGAGCCACCAGGATCGACGCCGTCGCAAAAGAGGTCTCGCGCAACCTGGCCAGTTCGGGCGCTTCGGAAAGCTCGTTCAAGCATACCGGCGCTCCGGTTTGCCAGACGCGTCCAAGAACGCCTTCGCCGGTCATGACCGTATGCAGCCGGACATAACTATCGAGCGCAACCGGAGTCGCAGCGGCCTGTTGTAAAATGTGAGGCGGAATGTCGATCAGCGGTGGACAACCTTTGGAAATGAATGTCGGCACCAGCTTCGTGCCGGTGCGATCGGACAGATACAAAACGCCGCCGTGAGCGTCCAGGATACGCGTGGCCCCCTCGACAATCAGCCGGTGGAGATCGTTAGGCCTGATCGTTTCGCGGAACGCCTCACCCAGGCCGTGCAAAAAATCGAAGACAAGAGTCTCTTCGACCTGGATTTCCTCCTTTGAGCGCTCAAGAAGACGAATGCGCCGTGCCTGGGCCCGCGCGGTTATGATCCAGCCACCAAACGAAAGAACGAGAAGCCCGAGAAGCAAAGGTGACCACATGTCAGACCGGCCACTCTACTTTGCCGCTGTCTTTTGATGAAGGTCTTGTTTTAGGTAATCGAGAACGTCTTTGAAGCGGAGCAGGTTCTCCGGCGCCGCCTTGCAGAGAGCTTCATGAGCAGTCAACATCGTTTGCGCCTGTTCTTTTTTCTGTTCGCGGGAATGATCGGCTTGCCCATCGGGTCCGAGCGAAGTGCATTGGGGCGCGGTATAACCATTTGTCTGGATACTGAAGATCTGATCCAGGCCGAGGCCATAGAGCAGATCACGACTGCGCGTCCCGCAATGCACGATGTGAAGATGCCCCTGACCGAGCTCTTTCAAACGGAGCGCTACTCCGGCCATGGTTCCCATGAAGGTGGAATCCATCATGGCGCAGTTCTCGAGATCAATGATGAATTCCCGGTAACCGCGGCTCACCATTTCCTGGGCAAACTCCTTCAAGTTCCCGCTGTTCAGGAAACTTCCCTTCCCCTCTACCCTGACCCAGACCACTGGGCCATTCACTCCGACTAGAATCGATGACTGCACTTCTTAATAGAAGATACTAGATCGAGCGGGAAACTGTCAAACGAGCCGAATGCCCGGAGAACGGCCACCTCCCACCCCGGTCTATGCGATCGATCGCAGGTCCCCATTCAATTCCAGAGAAAGGACCGATCCTCGGCTACGATCCGTTGGTTCTCGATCAGCAGACAACGCCAGGCAATAACACGGCCGCCATCAAAATATTCATCACCTATCACCTTGAATTCGGTCTTATGATTTCCCTGGGCATTGTTATAGGGAACCTCCTGCGCCTGGATATGGGCGTGCAGTTTCTCTTGGCGATACTCCAGGCGGACGGTCAAATCGGCGGAACGCTTGGCCCGCCAGAAAAAATCGAAATAATTACCAAAACGTTGATGTTGATCGAGTTTCGTCACCGCACCGAAGAGGCGGTATTGCCGTTCAAAAGTAATGGCCGCGTCCTGCACGGCGGACGGCGCCTTTGAGGACGTAAAGTCGCCGGTTTTACCACCATTGCGGCCCCCCTTCTGTTTTGTTTGCGGCGGTGTCTCCGTCATCTGATACAGCTTTGTTTTGCGAAACGCGAAATCCGGGCTGAGCGCCTTTGGCAGCGGGGTGATGTGAGTGAGGAGCTTCGGTTCCGACTGAGATTTCGCCGCCATCGCGCTCTGGCTGAGGCAACAGAGGGCGACCAAATAAAAAGCTGGCCTCATCCGGAGTAGTCAAACCGATGAGCGGCACCTGTGTCAACCGCTCAACGTCCAGCCAAGATGGCGTTTCACAGAATGGAGCCGGCGGGAGCCGAGCGACATAGACGGGAAGCCTGAAGAGGTGAGCGAACTGGCGTGAGCGAATCAAACGCCCTACAAGCGGAGCGCAATTGTAGGGCGTCTGTGTCAGACGCCGTTTTTGTTTAAATGGCGTTTCACAGAAACGTTATCTGCTTAGCGCCAAAGGCGCGACATTTATACCAGCCTGGGGCAACGCCCCAGGGTCTTCATCAGAAATTCGCGAGCGCTGAAAGCGCGATTCACCTCCGCGTCTTTTCGGCGATTATTCCGCAATGCCGCAATCGCTTAGCAAGGTCATCATTCACATTATCTTTAGTACTAAAGATCGCAAAGCATGGCTGGATCGCGACATTCGGCCGCGCATGCACGCCTACGTTGCGACGATCTGCCGCGACTTGAACGGGGAAGCGTTGCGCGTCGGCGGTGTTGCTGATCATGTGCACATTGTCACGACTCTTCCTCGAACTCTGTCCCAAGCTGCAATGGTCGAAACGGTGAAGAAAACTTCGTCGAAATGGATCAAAGGGCTGGACTCGAAATATCGGCAGTTTTACTGGCAACGCGGTTATGGCGCGTTCTCAGTGAGCACAGGTCAGCTTAATGCCGTTCTTGAATACGTGGAAAGTCAGGAAGAGCACCATCGCACCCATAGTTTTCAAGAAGAGTATCGCGAGTTTTTGCACAAATACGGCGTCGAATTTGACGAGCGCTATGTGTGGGACTGAAGCGAACGCCTCTTTGATTCTCGCTTTCAGCGCTTGCTTTTGGGGAAACTTTTTCCTGGGGCGTTGCCCCAGGCTCACATGAACCAGCGCCCTTGGCGCTAAACAAATACGCTGCGATGGCGTTTCACAGAATGGAGCCGGCGGGAGCCGAGCGACATAGACGGGAAGCCTGAAGAGGTGAGCGAACTGGCGTGAGCGAATCAAACGCCCTACAAGCGGAGCGCAATTGTAGGGCGTCTATGTCAGACGCCGTTTTTGTTTAAATGGCGTTTCACAGAAACGTTATCTGCTTAGCGCCAAAGGCGCGACATTTATACCAGCCTGGGGCAACGCCCCAGGGTCTTCATCAGAAATTCACGAGCGCTGAAAGCGCGATTCACCTCCGCGTCTTTTTCGGTGATTATTCCGCAATGCCGCTCTGTCGCCGTGTTTGGATCGACTACGAGCAGGAGCAGGAGCGAATGTAGGCTCTGTATCAGCAAAGGCGGGGTTTCGCAAAAACGCCATTTGCGCTAAGCGAAATCCGCCCCGGCTCGACAGAGTCTCGCCCCACCGGCTGGTAAACGGCGAGCGGGAGGAATTTTCATGCGGGCGGATTGGGAATATGTTCGTGGGTGATTGAGGTTCGGTACGAACGAGGAGTTTATCTGCCGCGGCAGGATTTGTGGCTTGATCCGTGGGACGCGCGCCATCTCGCTTTTGTCTCTCACGCCCACAGCGATCACATCGCGCCGCATGCCGAAATTATCCTTTCCGAGCGAACAGCCCGGCTGATGCAGGCGCGCATGCCGGGTAAGCGGAAAGAGCACGTGCTGCCGTTCGGTCAGCCGCGGTCGGTCCGCGACATGGCCATTACGCTGTTACCAGCAGGCCACATTTTCGGTTCCGCCCAGTTTTTCCTTCAGACGGATAACGGCTCTCTCCTTTACACCGGGGATTTCAAATTGCGCCACGGAAAGTCAGCCGAACCGGCCGAGTGGAAGCAGGCGGACACGCTCATCATGGAAACAACCTACGGTTTGCCGCGTTATCGTCTTCCGCCTACCGAGCAGGTCGTTGGGCAGATCGTGGCTTTCTGTGAAGAAACTCTCGAGCAAGGCGGCGTCCCGGTCCTGCTCGGTTATTCGCTTGGGAAAGCGCAGGAGATTCTCTGTTCGCTGGCCGACGCCAACCTGACGCCAATGCTGCACGGGGCGGTCTATCAAATGACGCGCATCTACGAGCAGTTTGGCCAAAATTTCTGCAAATACGTTCGTTACAATGCCAAGGAGGTAGCGGGAAAGGTGTTGATCTGCCCGCCGAGCGCAAACCGCTCGCGGATGCTCGAGAAGATTCCGGGCAAACGGGTCGCCATGATCAGCGGCTGGGCCATCGATCCGAATGCCATTTACCGTTACCAGGTTGATGCGGCATTCGCGCTCTCCGATCACGCCGATTACACCGATCTGATCCGCTATGTCGATCTGGTTCAACCGCGGCGAGTCCTGACCTTGCACGGTTTCGCCGCCGAGTTTGCGCGCGATCTGCGAGATCGCGGCGTGGAAGCATGGGCATTAAGCCAGGAAAATCAGATGGAATTGATGCTCGGAGGTTTTGCCAGGTCTCCAGTGATTGCCGTTCCGAGCAGCAATCCAACGCCCGTCGCCGTTGAGACGGCCGTCTCCGCCAAATCCGAGTTTGGCGCTTTTGCACAGGTCGGGGAATCGATTGCAGCGACGCCGGCCAAGCTCGAGAAAGTCCGTTTGCTCGCCGATTACCTGCGCACGCTCAACGCCGATCAACTGCCGATCGCAGCAATCTATTTTACCGGAAAAGCTTTTTCACAAAGCGATTTGCGCACATTGCAGGTGGGCTGGTCGATAACCTTCCGCGCGCTGCAGGCGGCAACCGGAGTCAGTGACGTTGAGTTCCGCCGGATTGCTCACAGCCACGGCGATGCGGGCAAAACTGCGTTCGAAATTTTGGAGGGACGCACGAATCCTCAGCCGTTCACCATTCAAGAATCACGAGAGTTGTTCGAGAATCTACATCGCGCGCGCGGTCCCATGGCCAAGGCAGAGTTGCTGCAACAGCGGTTCGCCAAACTCTCGGCCAGCGAGGGACAGTATGTCGTCAAGATTTTAACCGGTGATTTGCGAATTGGATTGCGCGAGGGGTTGGTGGAAGAGGCGATTGCGAAGGCGTTCGGCAGGCCTTTCGAGGAAGTGCAGGAAGCAAACATGCTTCTGGGCGATGTGGGTGCGACCGCTTTACTGGCTTCGACGAACGAACTCGAGCGCGCGGAGTTATCGCTTTTTCGACCGATCAAATCGATGCTGGCGAGCCCGGAACCGACCGCGGAAGCGATCTGGGCAAGATTTAATGTAGAAACGGCTTCCAGCCGCTTTGATTCAAAGGAAACGCGGCAGGATGCCGCGTCTACTTTATATGTCGAAGACAAATTTGATGGGATTCGTGCGCAACTGCATCGCAACGCCGAGCGCGTTGAAATTTTCTCGCGCGATCTCCGGCGGATTACCAATCAGTTCCCGGAACTGGCCGCTCGAGCCGGCGAATTCGACGCCGACCTTATTCTCGATGGGGAGATTGTCGCCTTCGATCAGGGCCGCAGATTAACCTTCTTCGATCTGCAGAAGCGACTTGGTCGAAAAAGCGAAGGCACCGATCTGTTCGCGACGCCGTCAGCCGACGTGCCAGTGGTCTTCATTGCTTTCGATTTGCTATGGCTGAATGGGCAATCACTTCTCAAAACCGCTTTGCACGAACGCCGGAGATTGCTTCGCGATATCAAGTTGCCACCTCAATTCCAGGTCGCAGAAGTTTTCCCGGCGCATTCCGCTCTGGAAATCGAGCGTCATTTCCAGCAGGCACGGAAGCGCGCTAACGAGGGCCTCATGATTAAAGATCCGGAGAGTTCTTACTCACCCGGGCGCCGCGGCATGTACTGGTTCAAGCTAAAGAAGGAGCTCGCCACCCTCGATGTGGTGGTGGTGGCAGCCGAGCTCGGGCATGGCAAACGCAACCATGTCCTGAGTGACTATACTTTCGCCGTGCGCGACGAAACGAATGGCGACCTGTTACCGATCGGCAAAGCCTACAGCGGCCTAACCGACGTCGAGATCGCGGAACTGACAGAGCATTTCAAGCGGAACACAATCGTCGACCGCGGCCGTTACCGCGAAGTGAAGCCGGACGTTGTCCTCGAAATCGCGTTCAACTCCATTCAACCGAGCACGAGGCATGCGAGTGGGCTAGCCTTGCGTTTTCCCCGAATCAAAGCAATCCGGCGCGACAAGAACGTGGATTCCATCGACACGCTGGCTTACGCCCGGGAACTGGCCGAGCAGTACGCGAAGGTTGGCGTCTGAACTTCAGGGAGCAGTCGCGGATGGCGTAGGCGATGGGCTCGCCGGCGCCGGCGAAGTCGAACCTGCAGGAGACGGCGAAGTCGAACCTGCAGGAGACGGCGAAGAAGATTGCACTGGTATGGGTGTGCGTCCCACGTCCCGCGGCCGCAGCATTGGCCTTCGCGCGCTGGGATCAAGTTTTCGCCTATCGCGGATGGCGTTTGGATCAAGACCATTCGGTGAAGCCGATGGTGCTCCTGCCGTTCCAGGCGAACCTGACGAAGACGGCGACGGTGTCACCGACCCCGACGGTTCCATAGGAAACTTGCCCTGGGCTCGCAATTTTTGCGCTTGGGATTTGAGTTTGCCCACTCGGGGCCGCTCGGCATCTGCCTGGTCTGACGGGGCCGGTGAAATCGTGGGAGACGGAGAAACGCGCGGTAGAATGACCGCGGAGGGAGTTTTTTGGCCTGGGCGAACTGTTGCGCTGGGTTCGCCGGTCGCGCTCGGCGATGCTGAAGGCGCCGGAGACATGAACGTCGGTGTCGATCTGGGCATCGTTGCGAGAGGTCGGATGCGTCGATCGTCTCTCAGGCCCGGACTCGCCGATGGCTGTGGTGTTTCGGATAATGGAGATGCCGTGGGCGCGACGGAAGCGGTTGGTCTCTGAGGCTGGCTCTCCGTTGTCGGACTGGGGGATGCGGACGGTGTCGCAGATGCGGCAGTGGTCGCCGAATTTTCCGCACTTGCCCGAACCGGTTTCTCAAGCGCCTTGGACGGTGCGTCGGACGGGGGCGTCGCTTCGGATTTGATTTTCTCGCGTGCCTGAGCCACCGCCTGTTGGTCCTTGATTTGATCCCAGCCGCGATCGACGCCGGTTTCTGAAATGGTGCGCTTCACCGCGCGGGGACGATCGACCGCCTCCGCCTTTGCGATCATGGGAGCGGGAATTTGGATCACTTCGCCTTTCACGATCGATTGCGGATTTTGCAGCGCGATGTCGACGTTGACCTGACGTTCAATCTTGAATCTTTGGATTGGCTGCTGCGTTCTGGTCCGCAGCTCTTCGTAGTTAGGCCCCTGATTCACAACCGTCGTATTGTTGTAAGTAATATTCGTGACGTTCGTCGTTTGATTGACAATCGTGATGTTCCGCTCGGTCGGAACGACTGTCTGTTCTGCGCGTGCTGCGCCGAACTGGTTGGTTGCGACAAAACAATATTGTTCGGGTCCAATGTCGTAATAGCTGTCGGCCCAATTGCGAATGCCGGCTTTCCGATCGAAATGTGCCTCCGGCGGAAGCGGCGCCCAGCCCACATAATCATTACTTTTTCGCCACGAAACCCAGGCCGGGGCCCATTCGTCTCCGGGAACCCAAATCCAGCCAACGTTGCGCAGCCGGGTCCATCGCCCATAATGATAGGTCGCCCAGCCGAAGGGTTCCTCTGAAACCCACGTCCAGCCGACGTCGCTGTAGACCCAATGACCGTTCAGATACGGGCGCCAATTGCGAGATCCGGCTGATTCTCGCGGCTGAAACACGTATCCATAATCGGAAGTATCGATCCAGTCGCCATACGGTTCGAGTTTAGTATAGAAGGTGTTGTAGGACGCGTGTGGTTGCCGCTCTTCCGTCCGACTCGTCCGCCGTTCCGCCTCGGTGGATCGCCTTTCCTTGTCGCGCTCCGGCGGCGTCGCGTTTTCGGTTTGATTCTGCGCGAGCCCCTTCTCCCGGGCGTTCAGTTCCGCTTCGCGTTGCGCCAATTGCTCTTTCTCCTGCGCCTGATGTTCGGCGTCGAGACGGCGCTGGACCTCGCGATCGACATCGGCCTGCCGTTCCGCGTCAGTTTGCTGCTTCTGACACGAACTGAAGATGGAAAGAGCGGCGATCAGCGGCAGAGCAAAAATCTTTTTCATCGTAAGGCTTAGACCGGGTTTGGATTTCAATATTCGAATAAAAGGCAGGGATTGAACGGAACGGTTGGGATTACTGCGATTACGGCCTAACTAAGGGCGTCGGCGATGGCGACGGATTTGCGGCCGGCGTGACGATCACTGTTTCGATTTTATCCCGACGGAGACGTTGCACGTTCGCGTAAATCGCGACCAGGGCCATTGCCGCCAGGATAACAATCATCGCTTGCAGAGCGTTTCTTGGCGCCCGCGCTTCGTCTGCCATCGCCGAATATCCACAGTGCGCGTCCTTCGCGCAAACGGGGGGCGGCCATTTGCCGGCGCAGCGGAGCCTACTCCAAATGGAGCCCTGCGATCGCAACCATGACCCGATGACTTAATCGGGCGTAAACGTCTTTCCCCTTTCCCTCCAGATCGGCAGCGACAAAATGAATCGGCTCGCCAACTACCACCGTAATCGGGCGGAGCCGCAAACCACCCCCGCCGCGCGGCAGCGCTTCATGAGCTCCGAAGATTCGCATCGGCACGACGGGGGCGAGTGTTTTTGCGATGATCAACCCCAGACCGGGCAGAGGCGGCTGCAACTCGCCGTCCAGGGTGCGGGATCCCTCCGGAAAAACTAGCGCAGCCTGTCCCGCTTTGAGAACGCGGATCAGGGCTTTGAGCGCGCTCCGGTCCATTCCTTCCTGGTCCACAGGAATGACGTTGAGTTTAGGGAGGAGCCATCCAAAGATTTTGTTTTTAAGGAGTGAACGTCGGGCCAAAAAATAAATGGCGCGATCGCAGGCGTTCCCGGCCAGAGGCGGATCGAGATAGCTTTGGTGATTCATGGCCAGAATCACCGGGCCGCTCTGAATCATCCGTTCGCGATGCAAGATACGGAACCGGAAAAAAAGCTGGGCTACGATGCGCGAAAAATGATAGCCAAGCCAGTAGTAGAAGTTCATCGCAGAATCGAAGGTGAAAGAGGCCTGTCACGTCGCAACGGGTAATCCCTTCGTCTTCAATCGACCGATGATTTCGTCCGCCACGGCTTCGATGCTGAGATTGGAACTATCGATGACGACGGCGTCGGGGGCGACAACGAGAGGCGCCGCGGGCCGCGAGGAATCGGCGCGATCCCGGGCCGCAATTTCGTCGCGCTGGCCTTCGGCAGCGCGGCGGCGCATCCGCACTTCAGGCGAAGCATCTACGTAGAACTTGTGCGGCGTGTCCGGGAAAACGATGGAGCCAATGTCGCGCCCTTCGACCACGAGATCGTAGTCGCGCGCGTAAGCATGCATTTCCCGGTCAACGATCTGACGGACCTGCGGAACAGCACTGACCCGTGACACTTCGTTGTTAACCAGCGCGTCGCGCAAATGATCTGTTGGATCGATGTCATCGATCAGGATACGCGACGCGCGTTGGACGATTTCGGAAGTAATCTTCGCTTTTTCGACCAACGCGACGACGTCCCCGGAATTTGCCGGATCAATTTTGTTCTCCAGGACGAACCAGGTAAGGGCGCGATACATCGCTCCGGAATTGACGTAAACAAACTTCAGACGTCGCGCGAGTTCCCGCGCCACGCTGCTTTTTCCAGACGCGGCCGGCCCATCGATGGCGATGACACTATGAGAAGTCGCCCTCATGGCCGCCTCGACCAACGGCTACTCTTCTTCGATGCGCGCAACGGAGAGCGAACCAATCACCGGCGTGCTGGCGCGCGCCCGTTTCGGATTAGTAAATTCTTCCAGCATGGTCTCGAAGCCGGGATAGGATTCGCGGATGCAGTCCGCATCCTGGACGATGGTTTCACCGTCCGCGAACAGACCCGCGACGGCGAACGCCATCGCGATGCGATGATCGCCAAAGCTCGCGACGCGGGCACCATGCAACGGAGCGGGCCCATGAATTTCGAGGCCGTCTTTCATCTCGATCACTTGCGCGCCCATGATGCGCAAATTATGAGCGATCGCCGCGATGCGATCAGTTTCTTTGACGCGCAATTCCTGAGCGTGACGGATGATGGTCGTGCCGGACGCGAGCGCTCCGGCCACAGCGAGAATCGGAAGCTCGTCGATTAATTGCGGCACTTCTTTCCCCTGGATCACGGTTCCTTTGAGCGGTCCGCCGGTCACTTCGACAATTCCGCGGGGTTCCAACTGGTCGACTTCCTCGACCGCTTCACGTACCTGAGCACCCATCCGCACCAGGACACCAAGCAGCGCCGTGCGCGTGTCGTTCAAACCGATATCGCGCACCAGCAAATGACCGCCCGGCTGCGCGGCCGCGGCCACCAGCCAAAAGGCGGCGGACGATAAATCGCCCGGTATGACAAAGTCGCGCGACTCGGGCACCTGATCCCCGAAAACGGTGACCGCGCCGTTGTCGCCTTTGGCGGTGCGCACGAGAAAGTAATTAAAAATCAATTCGGTGTGATTTCGGCTGGCCGAAGGCTCGACTACGGTGGTCTTGCCCTTGGCAAAAAGACCGGCCAGAAGAATGGCGCTTTTGACCTGCGCGCTCGCCACCGGCGAACTGTACTGAACCCCGCGGAGCGATCCGCCCTGGATACGAAGAGGCGGTGTTTGTTCCGGTCCCTCGGCGACGATGTTCGCACCCATTTTGCGCAAAGGCACGATGACCCGTTCCATTGGACGTCGCGAAAGCGCAGCATCTCCCACAAGACGGCTCTCGAACTTCTGGCCCGCGAGCAATCCGGCAAAAAGCCGCATGGTTGTCCCGGAATTTCCGCAGTCGATCGGACCTGCCGGAGGAGTCAGGACCCGCTTCTTTCCGTGAACGACCAGCTCGTTAGGCTGCGGTTGGTCGATTTGAATGCCAAGCGCACGCAACGCATTGACAGTGTGCATGCAATCTTCACTCGGCAAAAACCCACGCAATGTACATACGCCGTTCGATAAAGCGGCAATGATGGCGGCGCGATGGGAAATGCTTTTGTCGCCCGGCACGGTGATCTCCGTGTCGATGCGAGGCGCTCGCTTGGACCTTAGTTCCATAAATCAGTAGTCATGCCAGAGCGTCAGATAACCTCATCGCGCGACGGGCGCCGATCAGCATCGGATATAAGATACGCTTGTCCAGCCTTGGTCCGTCGCCGCTGCGCGACGCGACCGTGGAACGCTACGGGACGAGGAAAATCTTGCCCGTGTAGGGATCTTTTACTTCCGTGCCCGGGGCGAATCCTTCTACGTCGACGTACTTGCCCGGAGAGAATGGACTTTCAACCAGGTTTTTCTTTCCCGGCACCGGAATTCCGTAAGGAAAGTCGCCCTTGGCCACCTTGGTAGCAGCGGCGGTGGGCGCCGGACCGACGGGGCCTGGCTCGCCGGCGGCCGCGTTATCCCCCTGGACCGATCCGTTAGGATTGAACGGCTGCTGTTGTGGAGGATACTGCTGGCCTGGTTCCTGCGGATAATTCGCCACCCGATGGTGCGGCCGTGGCGGTTCCTCCACATCACAAGCAGAGAGAAAAAATAAACTGAGCAAGGCGAGCGCAAGCGGGAATTTCATAACAGTCACTTGGACGAAGGTATCTATGTTCTCATTCGTTGCCAATCGTAATCTGGTGATTCAGACTTCGATCGACCCGACGCTCGTGGAAAACTTGAAATCGATACGGTATCGAAGGTAATTCGTTTCGAATCTCTAGGAAAAGATGCGGCAAAACCCAGATGGAGAAATCCTGGTCGTTGATGACGACCCTGTCACCCGGAAGATGCTGGTCCGAACACTTTCTTCGGCGGGTTTTAAATGCCGCGAATCGAAAAACGGAGTGGAGGCGTGGGAGCAGGTGCACGCACAACAACCCTCCCTGGTCCTGCTCGATCTGGAAATGCCGGGTCTAGATGGCGCGGAACTGCTCAAGCGACTTCGTTCGGATAGTGATCCGGACATCGCCCAGATTCCGGCCATCATGTTGACCGGCCATGGCGGCGCAGAAAGTGAAGTACTCTGCCTGGAAGCCGGCGCGGACGATTTCGTCACCAAACCAATCAACACCACGGTTCTGCGGGCGCGAATCGAAACTCATTTGCGCCTGCGCTTGATGCGCGATCAGCTGCGCCAGCAAAACGAAGAGCTGGAAGCGTGGCGCCGAAACCTGGAACGCGATCTGGCGGCGGCCCGGTTAACGCAACGATCGCTGATCCCGCAGAAGCCGCCGCAGCTGACCGGATGGGACATCGCCGCCTGCTTTAAACCGGTCATCGAAGTGGGCGGCGATATCTATGGCTGGCTGCCGATGAAGGACGGCCGCACCTTGTTTTGGATTGCCGATGCGACCGGACATGGCGCATCAGCGGCCTTGCTGACAACGTTGACGAAACTGCTTTTTCATTATGGCAGTGTGGAGCACGACGGTCCGGCCAGCATCATGCAGGCGGTTAATAATGACTTCCGCGACATCTTCGGCGCGCATTCATTTATGACCGCGATGTGCGTTGCCCTCGATCCGACGAGCGGGCGCGCCAGCGTGGTGGGAGCGGGTCACCCTCCTCTCTTGATTTCGCGAAAAGCCGGAAAAACCGAATCGATCCGTTCGGTCACTCCCCCCTTGGGGCTGGCCGAACTGCCTCAATTTGTGGAAACGACTTTCGAACTGGCAACCGGCGACGGATTCATTCTCTATACCGATGGATTATTCGGACCGAGCGGGAAAAAACGCGCGCGACTGACACCAGCGGGTGTGGCCGAGACAATCGATTCGTCCGCCCCAACAGCAGAGGCCCTCCTGACGCGGATGGTGGAGCAAATCATTCCGGCCGACGGTCAGAGCAGCCTGCCCGACGATTTGGCGGCTGTGGTCGTCCGTCGGACCCTGTGAAAAAATCTCTCCTTTAGACGAAATTTAGTATTGCCCTGTGCGAGGGCAGGGATTAATCAGCCTCTATGCCGAAAACCAAGACTCCTTCCAAACGCAAGCCGAACGCCGCCTTCATGAGACCAGTCCAACCTGACGAGAAGCTTTCCGCAGTCGTGGGCTCGAAGCCAATCCCTCGTTCTGAACTAACCAAGAAACTTTGGGATTACATCAAGAAGAACGGATTGCAGGACAAGAAAAAGAGAACGCAGATCAATGCCGACGATGCGCTCAAACCGGTTTTTAACGGGAAGAGCCAGGTCAGTATGTTCGAAATGACGAAACTGGTCTCCGGCCACATTCGTTAATTCGATTTTCTTTCTGGATTTTGTTGATCCCGGACCTCCGGTGGTCCGGATACTCCTTCCCTCGAGGGAGGCGCCCTGAAGGTCACGGGTGCCGGTCTGTACTTGCAGGCCTGGCACCTTTGTCCGACATTCTTCATGTGAAAAACTACCGAATCTTGCTTTCCGCCCTCCTGGCTTTTTCCTTTGCGCTGGTTGTTTCAGCCCGCGCGGACAGCAGCTGGCAGACTGATTATAAGAATGCGCAGGAGCAGGCAAAAACCGGGCATAAACTGTTGCTGGTGGATTTCACCGGCTCCGATTGGTGCGGGTGGTGCAAGAGATTGACGGCCGAAGTCTTTTCCAAACCAGAATTCCAGGATTACGCGACCAAGAATCTGGTCCTGCTCGAAGTCGACTTCCCACGGCGCAAGCCGCAAAGTGATGCGATCAAGAAGCAGAACGAACAGCTGGCGGAGGAGTATCAGATCCAGGGCTTTCCCACGATTATCGTCTTGAACGGCGAGGGTAAAAAAGTGGGAGAACTCGGCTATATGCCGGGGGGCGCAAACGCATTTATTGCGCAGCTAGAGAAGCTTCGAAAAGGCTAACGCCCGGTCGGCGGCGTCTCAGGCAGGTTGACCGTTGTCGAAGGCGCGCTGCAAAGCATCCGCCAATTCGCTTCGCGTAAACGGTTTTGGCAGGACGCCGCGAAATCCGTAGGTGAGAAATTCGGAGAGCGCTGCCTGATCGGAGTAACCGCTGCAAATGATAGCTGTCACGCCGGGATCCAGGCTGCGAAGCCGTTCGATCGTGGCCACGCCACCCATGCCGCCCCGGATCGTCGCATCGAGAATAACGGCCTGGAAATGTTCTCCGCGGCGCAAAGCGCGCTCGTAAGTTCTGACCGCTTCCTGGCCGTCCGGGACTGCCGTCACCTCATAACCGAGCGTCCCAAGCAGCTGCGAGGTGAGGTCGCGGATCGCTGCTTCATCGTCCATGATGAGGATGCGCTGATCACCCATCCCGTGCAGACGCTCGATGGGAGCAGTGTTGACCGGCTCCAGCTGTGCTTCAGTCGCGGGTAAATAGAAGGCGAAAATCGAGCCCTCGGTGGAGGAATTCTCGAGATGAAGGATCCCGCCATGTTTCTTTACGATGGAGTAGCTGATGGCAAGGCCCAGGCCGCTCCCGAGCGGCTTTGTCGTGAAATATGGATCGAATATCTTTGTCGTTAAATCCTCCGGAACACCGGAGCCGCGATCTGAAATCGTGATCTTAATGTAACGTCCGGCCGAAAGAAGTGGCCCGCTCTTTTCCGTCCACTCCACATTCCGTGCTGAAATTCGAACCGTCCCGCCGTGGGGCATCGCCTCCCGTGCATTGATCATGAGCGCGTTAACAACCTGTTCGATCTGCCCCGGATCAACTTCCGCCTTCCAGAGGTCCACCGGAATATCGATATCGGACCGCAGATTCGATCCGTAGAGCGAAAATTCAGCCGATTGCGCCACTAATTCGGAGAGATGGGAAACGCGTTTCAGCGGCGAGCCGCCCTTTGAAAACGTGAGGAGCTGACTCGAGAGATGGGCGGCATGCTGCGCCGCCTGTCCCGCCTTGGAAAGAAAGGAGAGTAAACTCCCTTCGTCGGACGGCGCTTCGATTTGGGCCAGCCCAATGTTCCCGGAAATGACTGTTAAAATGTTGTTGAGATCATGGGCGATTCCGCCGGCCAAAGTGCCGAGCGATTCCAGTTTACTCGTCGTGAGGCGCTCTTCCTCGCTCCGTTTTCGTTCCGTCACATTGCGGAAGAAGACTGAAACGCCTCCATTGCTCGGGTAGGCGCGCATTTCGAACCAAATTTTTCCTGCCGTATCGCTCGCTTGGAATTCCATACCCACCTGATCCAGCAAAACACGGCGATAATTTTGCTCGAATGCCGAATCTTTCAGCTGCGGGAATTCCTCCCATAGCTCTTTGCCGAGCAGCTGGTCGCGGCCGCGGCCGAGCAATATTTCGGCCTGCGGGTTCGCATACGTAAATTTCCAGTCGCGATCGACGGCGAAAAATCCGTCCGTGGTGTTTTCAAGAATGTTCGCCATCGTCCGGGCAGATTCCTGCAGGGCGGCACGGGCATGATTGCGCTCGGCCAGTTCACGAATTTGCCGTTCGGCAACGGAAAGGCGGACATTCAAGAGGGCAACGTCCAGAGGCTTGGTTAAATAGTCGTTCGCGCCGGCGGCAAGAGCCTGCTGTAAGTCCTCGGTATCGACACGGGCGGTGACGAGAAGGATGAAGCGTTCGTCGCCCCGCGGTTGAGAACGCAATTCGCGGCAAAGATCGACACCGCTCTGGCCCGGCAACATCCAGTCCAGAATCAAAAAAGGAAACTCGCGGTCCTCTAGGATGACCCTGGCTTCTTCCGCAGTCGCCACCGCGACGACTTCGTGGCCGCGGCGTTCGATCAGCCGCTGCAGATTTCTACGACTCTCCTCGTGATCTTCGACCAGCAATATTTTCATTATGAAAGCGTTATTCGCTCCGGATTTGGCGCCATTTTCCCTTTTGCAAGCACCGGGGCTAGTGCTGGTCTCCCTCTTCGGCAGCAAGATAATTGCCAAGCGGCCCGCCCCTTTCGATTCTCCCCGGTCCGGTGTCCGCTCCCAGCTCACTCTTTGAGGTCGTCCGCGCCGTGTTGCGCTACGGGACGCCTCTGCTAAATACACGGATTCGGTTTTGCGTATGTACGGTCCAAGCATTCGTTTTTTTCGGTTATTTTTTTCAGTGTTGTTGATACCGGCTGCCGTCTCGGCTCAGGCTCCGGGACCTTCTGCCCCCCCGCCACTGGCGGAACCGTCTGCGTCGGCACCGACCCGGATCAGCTTCAATTACATCCACGTGGACGGCCCCTACATCGCCATGACGTTTGACGATGGACCGCAGGATAAGCTGACGCCCAAATTGCTCGATCTATTGGCCGCACATCACATTAAGGCGACATTTTTTGTCATCGGCCAGAACGTCAGTGAGTTTCCCGAGGTCGTAGCGCGCGCGGCACGCGAGGGGCACGAGATCGGAAACCACACCTGGTCCCACCCCAACCTGCAAAAGATGTCGGATGAGAACGTTCGCCGGCAGCTTCGCCAGACTGATGACGCGATCAAACGTGCGACTGGAAGCCGGCCCACTCTTATGCGACCACCCTACGGCTCGCTTAGCTCGCGGCAGAAACAATGGATTCACCAGGAGTTAGGTTATCGAATCATTCTTTGGGACGTGGATCCTTTGGATTGGAAACGTCCGGGCCCGATGGTGGTGTGTAACCGCATCTTAAAAGAGACCCGTCCCGGATCGATTGTCCTCTCCCATGATATTCATCCGGGCACGATCCAGGCAATGCCAGCTACGCTCGACCAGCTCGAAGCGAAGGGGTTTAAGTTCGTCACGGTTTCAGAATTGATCGCCATGGCCAAACCTGAATCAGTGGTCAAACCTTCTACCGCCCGCGCGCAAGGTTCGCCGACTCCTCCGCCTTTGCGGCCAGAATCGACCACAACGTCCGCGGCACCTTCGCCGACGGATTAGAGGCGAGAGCGGCATGATCGCCGATCATTATTTGCAGCTTCGAAGCGAACTCGAAACTGCGCTGGCCGATTTACTCAGACTCGGGTCCGAAATGCGACGGCCCGCATCGACGCTGGACACTGTGCACGGATTGCTAAGCGACGTTAGGGAACCGTTGCTCATCGTCGTCGTGGGCGAAGTGAAAGCGGGCAAGTCTTCGCTCGTAAACGCATTATTCGGGCAGGAATTCGCGAGGGTTGATGTTCTGCCTGCGACAGATCGGGTCTGCATCTTCCGCTACGGCGCGACCGAGAAACAGGTCGAGGTCTCGCCCCGACTGGCCGAATACCACCTGCCCATCGATTTCCTGCGGAATTTTAACATCGTCGATACGCCCGGGACCAACACCATGATTGCCGAGCACCAGACGATTACCGAGAATTTCGTACCACGTGCTGATGTGGTGCTTTTTGTTTTCTCCATCGTTAATCCGTGGACTCAGTCAGCCTGGGACTTTCTCAAACTCGTGCAAAAAAAATGGCTGAAGAACGTGGTGTTCGTTCTGCAACAGGCGGATTTGCGTGACACCGCTGAAATCGAAGTCATTCGACGGCATCTCGAGGAAACGGCGTTACAACGGCTCGGTGTTAACCTGCCCATTTTTCCCGTCTCGGCGCGGAAGGCATTGCTGGCGCGGACCAGCGCGATCGATAAGGAACGGCTCTGGAACGAGAGCAAATTCGCGGGCCTGGAAGAGCAAATTAATCTAATCGTCTCCGAGCAAGGCGCGAGCACGCTCAAGCTGCGCTCCGCCAGTCAGACAGGGCAATTGTTGACCAGGGAGATTAGTGATGAGTTGCGTGAATCTATCGATGTCATCATGCGCGACGAAACGCGGCTCACGCAAATCAACCAGTTTGCCCAGGCGCGGAAGGAGCAGACGACGCGGCAGGTTCTCGGTCTTGTCCGGGGCGTGGAGAAGGCATGTCACGAGTGTGTCACGCAAGGTGTCAAACTTCTGGAGGATAAGATTTCTTTCTGGCGAACCTGGAAAATGGTTTGGAGCCGCACGCGTTGGCAGAGAGAATTTCAAATGGAGATTGAGTTGAAGCTTCGGCAAAGGGTGCAGCCGGAAGTCGAACACGCCCTGGAAATCCTCGAGGTCGATCTGCGCGGTCTCTGGCCTCAACTCAACGACATGCTGGATACGCTGCTCGCCACGGACTTGAGATCTCAGGCGCCAAAAACGATCAGAGATTTTGCGCAACAGCGCCGCGAATTGCTGCAATCGATCCATCTCGCACTGGTCGAGCGGATTTCGAGCAGAGCGGTCGAAGAGCAGCTGGCAAAGCTCTTCAACGAAACATCTGCGCGTCTGCGGGTACCCGCGGGCGTAGCTGCCGCGGGCGGACTCATCACCATCATCGCAGCCTTGAGCAGCGCCGCGGTAGCCGATGTAACCGGAATCCTGGCTGCCTCAGCCGCAATAACCGGGGTGATTGTCGTTCTCAGCCAGCGCAAAAAAATCCTGCGGGCCTATTCGGAACAGATGGAAGGCAAATGCTCGGAACTGACCCAGCTCATCCAGCAACAACTCGATCACGCAGTGGATCTTTTTTACACTCAAATTGATGCGGCCTTTCGACCGCTCGCCGCTTTCCACACCGCGCGACGACGTGAATACGAGCCGCTCGTGCATCGAGCAGAAGAGGTTCAGAAGAAATTCGACACATTGACAGCGCGGCTGCGATAGACCTGTTTCCTTTGCCAGGCAAAACGCAGCAAAAGAGAAGCGGCATTCCACCGCTGTATAAAAAAACGCGGCTAAAGCCGCGTCTACTCGGTCGCTTCGAGAACGACGCCTGAACGATGCTACTTTTTCTTATTCCCTGATCGTTCAGCAAGCTTCTGCTCCTGCTGACGCTTGGCCAGAACGAAATTATTGTTCTCGCCATAAGTCCGCCACGGACCCGGCGGCACGTCCCGAACTTCAACAAATTGCCAATCAGTCACGTCGGTTGGTTGCAGGCCAAGATAATCGCGAACGGAAGGCGAAACATCCAATCCCGCGCCATGGTTCAGATTTGGCTTCGGCCGTTCCCCTTGGAAAACATATTGAAAATGATCTGTTCGAAACGGACCGCAATCCTCCCATTGCGCATAACAGGTCCGATTGCCCTTTCGGATCGCTATCCAGCGATGCTGGCAAACGGATCGCCCCGGCTCTGTGTAATATTGCTTGAACCATGGAATCACGAGCGGAGCTTCCGGCTTTGTTTGCCCGTGCGTGACATCGTTGTAGGGAAGTGCGCAATAAAACGGATTTTGCCGGGGCACAAACGCGACAGGGATGTAGTTGCGCCGTGACGACGGTTCGGGATTGTCGAACCCGCCATAGTTCGAGGTCCAGTTTGCGTCCCAGGAACTCTTAAAGTTCGGAACGGGATTGTTCCCGCCAGCTTGCTCCCCTACCCAGAAAACGGTGGTGACAATATTCGCCTTCCAGGGAAATCGCGTCAGCGTCGGACGCGAAGTCGTCGGCACAAACACTTGAGGTTCTACTTTGAGCAATGCCTGCTCGCGCAGTTTCATCGCATATTTGGCGAAGTCTGCGCTGCTTTCGTAAGGAGACCCGGACTGGGCAAAACTTGAGGCGATTCCTGCGACGATCGACAGGAAAAATGCGAAAAGCTTTCTCATGGGCAACGACCGAACCTGCTCTTTTATTCGATATTGGGGCTCGAGGCAAGGCTTTTCAATGTGGAAAAACCAGCGCCACTGGCGGTTATAACGATTAATAAGCACTATCCATTCCAATTCAGCCCCGGCGCAGCAGGGTTTCCCCCTTAAACTCACGGTCGTTCCTCTCCGGGTAATCGAGGGTAAAATGCAGGCCCCTGCTCTCTTTGCGAAGCAAGGCTGAATCGACAATGAGGGCGGCTACGGTCGCCAGATTGCGCAACTCCAGCAGGTCGACCGAGACCTTGAAATTCCAATAAAACTCTCCGATCTCGCGCTGCAGGTTACGCAAACGCGCGCTCGCCCGCTGCAATCGTTTGTCGCTGCGCACGATCGCGACATAGTCCCACATCAGTCGCCGAATTTCGTCCCAGTTATGGTAGATAACGACGAGCTCATCGACATTTTGCACATCTCCCGATTGCCATTCCGGCAATGAGATCTTGGCCGCCGACCGGGCCAAAGGTTGTTGCCGAAGGGATGTCTCTGCCGCACGATGAGCCGTCACCAGACCTTCCAACAGCGAATTACTGGCGAGTCGATTGGCTCCGTGCAGTCCCGTGCACGCAACTTCACCAATCGCATAGAGGCCCGGCAAATTGGTCGAGCCGTTCACGTCGGTCTTAACTCCACCACATTGGTAGTGGGCTGCGGGCACAACCGGAATCGGCTGCTTCGAGATATCGATGCCCAAACGCAGGCAGGTCTCGTAAATGTTCGGGAAACGTTCTCTCAAAAACTCCGGAGATTGATGTGTGATATCCAGGAAAACACATTGGGCCCCGGAACGTTTGATTTCGGCATCAATGGCCCGCGCGACAATGTCGCGTGGCGCGAGCGATCCACGCGGATGATATCGCTTCATGAAATCTTCTCCGCGTTCGTCGCGGAGGATTCCCCCTTCGCCCCGCACAGCTTCCGAAATCAAAAACGATCTCGCTTCCGGATGAAACAAGCACGTTGGATGGAACTGAATGAATTCCATGTTCGAAATGACGGCGCCCGCACGCCAGGCCATGGCGACACCGTCTCCCGTGGCAATTGCCGGATTCGTCGTGTACAAGTAAACTTTGCCGCATCCACCTGTAGCGAGGACGATCCGGTCCGAGCGAATTGTCTCCACTTCGCCGCTCCTTTCATCGAGCACGTAAACCCCCAGACACCGCTCTTCCGTGGCAAAGCCGAGCTTTCCAGCGGTAATCAAATCGACCGCCATGTGATTTTCCAGGAGATCGACATGCGACTGCCGACCCAGTTCCCGCAGGAGAACCTTTTCAATCTCCTGGCCGGTCACATCCTGAACGTGCAGAACCCGGCGCTTTGAATGTCCCCCTTCCTTGCCAAGATCGAGTTCGCGGTGACCGGACACCTCGCGCTCATCGAAATGCAATCCGAGTTCCATCAACTCGCGCGTTCGATTGGGCCCCTCCATTACGATCGTGCGGACTACGCTCTCGTCGCAAAGTCCGGCTCCCGCCTCCAGCGTGTCGCGCACATGCAGTTCGAACGAATCCTCGTCGCTAACCACACAGGCGACCCCGCCCTGGGCCCAGGCCGTATTGGTGTCGGCT
Organism: Verrucomicrobiota bacterium; assembly: GCA_041167085.1. GTDB lineage: Bacteria > Verrucomicrobiota > Verrucomicrobiia > Chthoniobacterales > UBA10450 > DATFCK01. The sequence continues at coordinate 136,655 of JBEEGV010000028.1, read as the reverse complement.
CCTTTGCGCTTGGTCACAACCGCCACTGACCCATGCCTGGCCGCCTTCAAGGCGAAGGTCAGGCCCGCAATACCGCTGCCGATAACGACGAAATCGTATTCTTTCATCCAAGACGAATGTTATCGATGAGCCGCGTCTTGCCGAAAAAAACGGCGAGCGCGAGAAGTGAATCGGGTCGGGCCGTTTCGACAGGCTTGAGCGTCTCGGCATTGACCAGGTCAAGGTAATCAATTCGAGCGAGCGGCGCCTGATCGATGACCGCTCGCGCAGCCGCAACAATGTGGACGCCTGAACGCTCCCCGTCGCACGCAAGCTCCGCCCCTTTCAGTAATGCAGCGCGCAGAATCGGCGCCTGTTTTCGTTCCTCAGCGGTGAGATATTGATTGCGCGAACTGAACGCCAGCCCGTCCTCCTCTCGTACCGTCGGCACACCCACGATCTCCGTCTTGAAATTAAGATCGCGTACCATCCGGCGAATGATCGCCAGTTGTTGGAAATCCTTTTCGCCAAAGATAGCGACGTTAGGCGAAAGAATGTTGAACAGTTTCGCGACCACCGTGCAAACGCCCCGGAAATGTCCCGGACGAGACTTGCCCTCCAGGATCTTCGATAACGCATTTTCGTCCACGAACACCGACGAATCTTGCGCGTAGATCTCCTCCTGCGAAGGCCGGAAAAGAAGATCGACCCCTCCGTCCCGACAAAAATCCTCGTCCGCCTTTTCCGGGCGCGGATACCGCTCAAAATCCGATCCGGGCTCGAACTGGAGCGGATTCACGAAAATGCTCACCGCCACCTCGCCTTCACGGCCGGCCAGTTCGCGCGCCACCTTCATCAATTCGCCGTGAGCCCGGTGCAAAGCGCCCATTGTCGGCACGAGAACTCTTTTGTGCGTGGGCGGGGATACTTCCGGCGCGGTGCGGGCGATTTTCACGGCCCGACCATCGCTCAGCCGCCCATCTAACGCGACTTCGGAAATAGCCTACAAGAGCTTTTGAGCGCCTTTCTCGGACCATGGCCCGGTCCCTACTCAGCAGCCTTCTCTAAATAGCGCCAGGTGTCTCGAATTGTCGCCTGCGAAGATGGCGTTTCACAGAAACGCCCTACAAACCGAGAGCAATTCTGAGATCGCTCGGTAATAACTCTCCACAAGCCGTCGTGATCGTGTGGACCGCGATAAGCGACCTGTCAGACAGTCCAGGACCAATTACCTGTCCGTGTTCTCCAACCAAATCGCCTGTCGCGCGAAGCGAAATTTTCGATGGGCGAAATTTTTCCAGCCGGCACGTTCTGCGAGCAGGTGAAGTTCGCTAAAGGAAAAAGCACGCGCAGCTGAGAGACGACCGTCCATGCGCGTCATCGGTTCGCGAAAAATTGTCGCGGTCAAGAGATAGACGCCGACGCTGGCGAGCAGTCCCCGGCGCAAATCAGAAATGAGAACGAACTTCTTCGATAATTGCCGGCAGCGTCGCAGCAATTGGACGGCGTCGTCTTCGCTAAAATGATGAAGTGCGAGCGAGCAGAGCACGATGTCATACGGCTCGGATGGCTCCCAATCGAGGATGTTTGCGCTCATGTAGGAAATTTCCGGGTAAGCCCCGCTTAGGTTCTTTGCGATCTCAAGCGTCGACGATTGCTGGTCGAGCGCATCGACCGAAACACGCGCTCCCAGGGTTCGCGCCTGATCCACAATCAGCCGCGGAATATCGCCTGAACCCGTGGCCAGATCGGCGATGCGGTAGTGAGTACGCGGCTCAAGCCAACGCTGAAGAAAAAAGCGGATCATCGCGTAGCTGCCAAACCATCGATTTAATTCCCGCAAATTCCGGAGATCACGGTCAAGGACAGCCGAGACCGGTTGCGGACGGTCCATCAATTCAGGCTCCGCGGGATCAAACTTCCTCTTCACCCAATCAATCTAGTGGCCGGGCCGCCGCGCAACAATATGAGATGGAACTTTAGCGGGTCAGGGATGCGGTTCGCAAAACGCGTCGGCTCTCAATATTACAATGAGAGAAATTTTTGCCACGATTCGGGCAACTCGGCCGTTTCAATCTCGCTCGCAATCCGGCCTTCGCTCTCGGCCTGAAACGACGTGCTCGTGCCGTAAACCATGATCACATCTTCCGAACCTTCGACCCGGATGGCGTGGGCCACGCCAGGCGGAATAACGACACCGACGTTGTTTGCGCTCCGATGATTATCGCCATCGACAAAAAAGTGCATGACGCGGGAAGGTAACCCAGCGCGCACATCGCGGAGGATCATTTCCGCACGGCCCTGCACAAAAAACATCACGTCCCATTGTTCGCGATCGTACGGGCGCAGAGAATAATTGTCCGGCTCATCCAGATAAAGGCGACGATGCCAATTTTGCGGCGGCGTCTCCTCCGGGATACTTGGTGGATGAATGTGAAAACCTTTGGCGCTGCTGGCAAACATTCGCGCCGCCGCCCATTGTTTTGGCCAGAGACCGATCCTGGCCAGAACACCCTCTTCCTTCCTGACAAACTCGCCAAACAATCCACGATGCCGTTGTGCATGAATGATTCGCAAAAAAACTTCCACGCCCGGTATCCACACCTTGTGGTTCTCGGGATTGGCGCGATCGGCTCCCGCCGCCTCGGCGGCATCGACGCCGTTGCCGGAAAGCCGTTCGGCCAAAGACCCTCGGCTGTAATCTCGATCCACCAGCGCGGCACGAGCCTTGTCATCCAGGCCAATCCACGAATCTTTTGCGCGCTTACTCATGGGCGATAGACAGAGCCGCTTACATGCCTAACGAAGAGATGCGAAGATAAGAGCTTTGGCATAACATGCGTTTGCATTGGGACATTATATTAATTGAACGCGAGCGCAGCCAATTTTACGCTGCCCGCGGCCGGACACGAGTAAGCCACTGATTTCGATGCGCGATCGCCTTGTTTATGTTTTCTACCGGTTCGGCGTCGCAATCATCAACGCGTTGCCTCCGGCGTTCCTCTTTCATCTGGGCCGGGTAGCCGGCCTTTTTGCCTGGCTGCTTCTGCCTCGTTACCGGCGCCTTGCTTTGCACAACGCGACCATTGCTCTCGGAAAAGAAAAATCCAAAAAAGAATTGCGTTGTCTCGTTCGGCACCATTTTCGACAGCTCGGAGCGAACCTTTTATGCGGGGTAAAGATGGCGATGGTTCCTCTCGCCGAAATTAACCGCTACGTTCAGATCGAGAATCTGGATGTAATCGATGGACCGTTGCGAGCGGGCCGGCCAGTTGTTGTGATTCTGAGCCATCTCGGCAATTGGGAACTGACCGCGCACGTTTTGCCCGCCTTCATCGGCCACGCCAGGAACGGCACGATTTACCAAAGGCTGGGAAATCCATTGATCGACGCACATGTCAGGGGACTCCGGGAACGGGCCAAGGTGGAATTGTTTGATCGGCGAGAAGGATTCGCCAAACCAATACAACTCCTGCGCGGCGGTGGCGTCATTGGTGTCCTGAGCGATCAGCACGCCGGCGACCAGGGTTTGTGGGTTCCGTTCTTCGGCAGGCTTGCTTCCACGACATCCTTGCCCGCGCTGCTGGCCAAACGGACTGGAGCCATACTCGTGGGGGTGGCGGTTTATACCGTGGGACCGGCGCGGTGGCGGATTGATATCGGCCCGGCCCTGGAAACAAACGATGAATCCATTCAGTCTCTGACTTCCAAGGCCAACGAATTGATCGCAGTGCAGATTCGGCGGGCGCCGGAAGATTGGTTTTGGGTGCATGATCGGTGGAAAACTCCACGTCCCAATTTCTTGCTCAACAAATACAAGCGTGGATTTTATCTGCCCAAAGCCATGTCATCGGATGATCTACAACCCTTCCGCGTTCTGATTCGCGCGAATAATTGGCTGGGGGACGCCGTCATGAGCGTTCCGGCCGTACGGGCGATCAAACGAGGTCGACCGGACACGCACGTCACCGTTCTCACTACGGAAAATCTTGCGCCTCTCTGGAAACTGGTTCCCGACGTTGACGAAATCATTTCCGTTCGCGGCAAATCGCTCTTTTCCGCAGTGCGCTGGATTCGAGATCGACCAAAATTCGACGCGGCGATTCTTTTTCCAAACTCATTACGCTCGGCTCTGGAAGCGTGGCTGGCAGGTATCCCACGTCGGGTTGGTTATCGCGGGCATCTTCGCGCTTGGCTACTCAATCAAATTGTCCGAGAACCAAAAAGAGCGCGACCACCGGAACATCAATCGTTGCGTTACCTCCGCATAGCTCGCGAACTGGGGGCCGATGTGCAATCTGATGCCGAAGAATCTCTCAACACTCAACTTTCTCCTCTCAACGTCCAACCTTCGATATCTGAACCGCCGGCAAACAGGAAACACGGCCTCCTTGGCCTGTGTGCCGGGGCGGAATATGGACCGGCGAAACGATGGCTGCCGGAACGCTTTGCTGAGGCAGCCGCGGCCATCACAACCGAAACTTCGGCGCGCTGGATCCTGTTCGGGACGGCAAAAGACAGCTCAACCGGCGAAGCGATTGTGAAGGCTCTTGGCGATAATTGCATCAATCGCATCGGCCAGACCGACCTGCAGCAATTAATCGATGAATTGCGCACGTGCCATCTGCTCGTGACCAACGACACCGGCACCATGCATCTCGCAGCGCTGCTTGGTATTCCGATCGTGGCAATTTTTGGCTCGACCGAGCCGCGCCTAACCGGTCCGATGGGAGTCCGGCACATCATTCTGCGCCATCACGTCGAGTGCAGTCCCTGCTTTTTACGCGAATGTCCGATCGATTTTCGGTGTATGAAAGCGGTCAGCGTGCAGGAGGTCGTCGATGCGGTACGTTCCATCCTGCTAACCGGCCACGATGCGGCGACGAGCCCCGGGCAGAAGGTGGAGGGATGAGCTTCGTTATGCCTTCGTCTCCTGCGCGCTCTTCGTGGTAGCTTTCACCGATGACTGCCGGAATGCCGCGAGTTCAAACGGAATTACAGGTGATGTTTTTTGATACCGACTGCGGCGGCGTTGTGCACAACATCGCCTACCTGCGCTTTGTCGAAATAGCGCGCATTCTTCTGGCCGAACAACTCGGCCTGCCCCTCTCCGAAATGGCGCAGACTCAACGTTATCCTGTCGTCGTCCGGACTGAGATTGACTACCGGCGCCCGGCGAAACTTGGCGACCGATTGTTGATCGACGGATGGCTGGATCAGACCGAGCGCGTCCGATTCTGGTGTGGCTTTCGCATTACCCGACCGCAGGATGACGCACGGATTGCAGACTGCAGACAAATGCTGGCTCTGATCGAAATGCCCGCCGGGAAACTGCTCAGATTGCCTGAGGAGTGGGAGAAGTATCGCGATGCACAGCCTAACGCTGAAGCGGCCTACATCCATCGCAGCGGGACGTAAAACTCCATGGACGCTGGTACTCGAACTTTTCGAATCGAAGAGACGCTGATCGATCCGCCGGCCATCAATCCGCCGCCGACGCGACATGCCCTCTTCGTGTTCCTGATCGCACTGGCGGCTTTAGTGCAGGTTGGGACGACCGGCTGGGGCGATCTTTACAACGAAACGGATGGTCAATACGCCGGCGCAGCGCGTGAGATGATCGAGTCCCGGCAATGGTTGCTGCCCACGAATGACGGCGTTCCGCGACTGCAAAAACCGCCGCTGCTCTATTGGCTGATCGTCATTTGTTACAAAGGTTTCGGCGTTAATGCGACCGCAGCGCGCTTGCCAGTTGCCTTGGCAATCGTGGCGACTACGGCCCTGACTTTTCTGATCGGCGAGCGTTTACGCGGTTACTGGCATGGTTTCCTGGCCGGGCTCATTTATCTCTCCTCGGCCGGTACGTTCCTGCTTGGAAGAATCATCATGCCCGAGCCTGTCTTCACCGCGTTCCTAACCGGCGGTTTCCTTTGCGCGCTTGGCGGCTATCAACTGCGACAACACCGGTTTCTCTGGTTTGGCGGAATGTGGATCTGTGCGGCGCTCGCCTGTTTAACCAAAAACGTCCTCGGCCTCGTCTATTTGATCGCGGTCCTGTTCGTGCTCGCCATTTTTTACCGGGAAGCGCGCATTCGCTTCAAATTGCTGCTGCACTGGTCGTATTTGCTCGTGTTCTTGCTCCTTGTTTTGCCCTGGTACATCTGGGCCGAGCGAACTTTTCCAGGCCTGTTTCTCCGATTAGTCCGCTTCGATTGGATGGTAAGGTTTCTACCGAATCATGATGATGTCCCACGGCTTCAGTTTATTGGTCTGCACTTCGCCTGGTGGTTCCCGTGGTTGATCGTCGTTCTGCCGGGAGTGCTGTTCGCCTGGCGGCGGGTCATGCGCCCGCGTGAGATCGAATTCGCCGATGCCTACCCGATGATTTGGATGATCGTTGTGTTGTTGCCGTTGCTGCTCATTGGCCGGCGGCAGGATTACTACTCGATGAGCATGTGGCCGGCCTTCGCTTTATGGTCAGCGACAGTTTGGGATCGAATGCCGCGCCATTTGCGGGTTGCCGGGACGGCCGCCGTGGCCGTCGGCGGAATTCTTGTTTCTGCGTTAGCCATCCTTTCCTCGCGCAACGCACTGATGGAGAGCAATTGGGCCGGCAATGACAACACTTTTTCGGCCTGGGAAATTTTACAAGACATTCCAGTCTCAATTTGGAAGTCGATGTTTCCGATGGCGTGCATTGTCGGCGCATCGCTCATCATCTTTGGTGTTGTTGCCGCCTACCTGAGCAAAAAGGATCGACCCAGGCTCGCTGCCATCGCCATTGCCGCGGCCATGATTCCGACTGGCCTCAGTATGATCGACGGCGTCGCACGAATGGCTCCATTTTTTTCCCTCGCCGGCGCCGCCCGTTTCCTCAATGCACGGCTCGGCGAAAAAGGAGAAGTAATTTACGAAGGGGCCCTGCATCGCGGCAGCAGCCTGGTTTTTTACCTTAATCGGAAATTTTTCATCGTTAATCCGCCGGCGACTGACGACTCGTTTCCAGGCATCCAGCCGACCAGCGTCATTTTGACGGAGAACGATGTCCTGGAAAGATGGGCTGGACCTGACCCGGTGTTTTTGATCGTTGAGCAATCGCGACTCGGTTACTGGCGCAACGTCCTGACCGAGCGATTCCACATTTTTCATCACCTCACCGTTTGCGGTGGATATGTCGTCTTGAGCAACCAACTCTAAATCCGGCCGTTTCCGGGGGAACTCTCCCTCTGCGGCGCGGCGCCAGAGTTTTCCTTCCCCGGAGTTGAAAAACCGTCATCTGAGCGTAACGTGCCGGCTCACTTTCAAGGAACCGATCGGATATGTCGCAACATCGCAGTTTAAAAGGAGCCAGTACCATTGCCGCGAAACGGAACGTTCTGAAGCGTTTTGAGCGCGTCGAGCTGCTCAAGAAACGCGGACAGTGGAAGCAGGGTAGTAAGGTTATGGGGCTTCCCAAGACCAAGCCCGACGCCTGATCGCAGACGGATGATTTTATTAAAAGAGTTACATTGTTAACCTTGTAACTTTCCTTGCGTCTAAATCGTTTCCTTGCCGCGGCCGGAGTGGGCTCACGGCGTGCTTGCGACGAGCTTGTCGCATCCGGACGCGTGACGATAAACGGACAGATCTGCACCGACTTCAGCACCCAGCCGACTGAACGCGATCACGTGAAGGTCGACGGGCGGCTCATCCATTCGGCCGCACCGTCCACCATTTTGTTTCACAAGCCGGCCGGCTTTGTTTGCACACGGAAAGATCCGCATGCAAAAGACACAATCTTCGATCTCCTACCTCCCAAATTTTCGCGCCTGTTCCACGTCGGGCGTCTCGATGCGCAAAGTGCGGGATTGCTCCTTTTGACTAACGACGGCGATTTGGCGCAGCGTCTTACCCATCCGCGTTATAAAATCGACAAGGAATACGAGGTCACGCTCGATCGACCCTGGGACGCAGCGCTCGCTCCAAAGTTATTGCGCGGCATTGTCCTCGATGGTCAGCAGGCCAAGCTTGCGCAGTTGCATGCCAAGACACCCACGCGTCTGCGAGTGGTGCTGCGACAGGGAATCAATCGCCAAATCCGCCGCATGTTCGAAGCTGTCGGCTTCGGGGTGAAGCATCTCGTGCGCACTCGTGTTGGAATCCTTCACCTTGGCGATTTACCACCCGCTCATTGGCGGGCCCTGACCAGGACGGAAATTGCGTCGCTAAAGGCTCGATGAAACTCGAAGGTTGCACCGCCCTCGTCACCGGCGCGTCCGCCGGGATCGGCCGTGAGTTCGCGCGGCAGCTGGCCGGAAGCGCCCGCACGATCGTCTTGATCGCCCGCCGGCTGGAGCGACTCGAAGAGCTCCGCGACGAGCTGAAGCGAAGGCGACCCAATCTCAATGTCCATATTCGTGCGGTCGATCTCGCCGAGCGATCGCAGCTTCACGAATTGGTGAAGTGGCTTGAATGGGAGAAAATCGTGATCGATTTACTGGTCAACAACGCCGGTCTCGGCGATCTCGGATCGTTTGCCACGAGCGATCCGGAGCGAATCGAGAAGATCATTCTCGTCAATATTTTCGCTCCCACCTTTCTTGCCCGAAGCCTGGTGCCGGTGATGATTGCGAAAAAGAATGGTGGAATATTAAATGTAAGCTCTTCGGCGGGTTTTCTGCCGATCGCAGGCTTCTCCGTCTATGCGGCAAGCAAAGCATACTTGACGAGTTTCTCGGAGGGGCTTCGCGCGGAGCTCCGCGGCACCGGCGTAAGTGTCAGCGCCCTTTGTCCCGGACCAGTGGACACGGAATTTACCGAGGTCGCCTATCGGCCGGGTGATCACCCGGCAACAGGCCCTTCGTTCGTTCACGTCGCAGCCGAAGATGTCGCGCGCGCCGGCCTCGCCGCGATTAAGCACGATCGCGCGCTCGTCATCCCCGGCCTCGCGATGAAGGTGGCAATGTTTCTCGCCCGGATCACCCCGCTGGCGATCCTGCGATTAGCCTCTCGATTCTCGGCAAAGCGCGTCTAAGCGCGGCGGATTACTTATATTTGACCGAGCAGCCGTACGGTTTCGTGTTCGGATTCGAAACCGGCTTGCCGGCCAGCGACTCGTCCAGGGCCACTTTCACGTAATTCGTGGATTCAGGAATATCGTTTGGATTGGGCGAAGCTTTGCTGTCGATGGCACCTTCATAGACAATTTTGCCTTCCGGACTGATCACGAACATGTGCGGTGTGTTCTTTGCGCCGTAAGCGCGTCCGGCCTTACCCTCGGGATCGAGCAGCAATGCGGTCTGTTGCGTTTTCCAATCATTCATGGTCTTCGTGGCCTGCTCGGTTGTAAGACTGCCTTCCAAACCCGGGGCCGAGGAATCAATGCTCAACCACACGACGCCTTTGCCGGTAAATTCCTTTTGCAATTTCTGCATGTTGCCACTGCCGTAGTGTTTTTTAACGAATGGACATTCGGGATTGAACCATTCGAGGACAACGTATTTACCCTTGTATTCGGAGAGCGAGTGCGATTTTCCTTTCGCGTCGGTCAACGAAAAGTCCGGCGCAGTACTGCCCACCGGCGGCGAGTCAACCGCGAGAAGAGTTGCAGCAACAAATGAACTTAGTCCGATTAGAAGTGATTTTGTTTTCATGGATTATTCAGAAGCAACAGCCGCGAGATGCTTTCAAGTTTCTCGAGAACCATATTTTTGGTCAGTAATTCCGGGAACACTATCGGATCTTCCGATTTCCCGGAATACAGGACATAGAATGGGACACCTACCCGCCCAAAACGTTGTAAAAAACTCGTGATGACAGGGTCGCCGTTGGTCCAATCGGCCTTCAACTTGGTCACGCCGTGACGCTGAAATGCCTCGCGCACAGTTGCGTTTTCCAGAACCTGTCGCTCGTTGAACTTACAGTTCAAACACCAGGCGGCCGTAAAATCAACAAACACGGCGTGGCCCTGATCCAGCTCGCTTTGCAACAGTTCCGCCGAAAAAGCGTGCCAATCGCCCTCCATCTGTGAGCCAGTGGCGGCGAGCTTCGACGAGCGAAACTTGTCGCCGATAAAATAAGCGCCGCTTGCACCCAGCATTATCGCGATCAACAACAGAGCGATCACGCGCGTTCGCATGGAAGCTGTCGGGATAAGGAATGTACCTTTCATCCAGCAAGCAATGCTGACCACCAGCAGAAAACATGAGGCCCAGATCAGACCATCGAGACCGCGCTGCGCACCCAGCACATAAAGCAGGAATAGGAGGGTTCCAAGCAGCAGAAAGCCCATGAATTGCTTCACGTGCACCATCCATGGCCCGGGCTTGGGCAGAAAACGCAGCCAGGCCGGTTGCGCACAAAGCAGAACGTAGGGGAAAGCCATCCCGGCCGCGATGGAAAGAAACATTCCCATGATAATTATGGCGGACTGGGCGAACGCAAAACCGAGCGCGGTGCCGAGATAGGGCGCAGTGCACGGAGTAGCCAGGAGCGTCGCGAATACACCCTGGAAAAACGACCCCGTGTCCCCTTTGCTCTCGACCACACCGAGCATGCCACGAGATGCGCTTTGCGGCAGTGAGATTTCGAATACTCCGAAAAGATTTAATGCGAAGACGAGCACAATCACGCCCATGCCGAACACGAAATAAGCGTTGGTGAATTGAAATGCCCAGGTGATTTGATGGCCGGCGGATTTTAATCCGATGAGCAGAGCGCCTAACGCAATAAACCACGCAAAAATCCCGGCGGCGAAGGCGAGTCCACTACGTAAAATCCTACGGCGGCTCTGGCCGGCCTGTTGGACGAATCCGAAAATCTTTAATGAAATCACCGGCAACACACACGGCATCAGATTTAAGATCGCGCCGCCGATGAATCCGAAAAAAAACAAGGTCAGAAGTCCCTGTGATGGCGGACTGGCTGCAGCGACCCCGGAAATTTTCGGAGTACTCCAGGCCGCGCGGTCGTTGGAGTTTGGTTGCGAAGCAAATACGACCAACCCCTGGATTTGGGTTACGCTTTTGTCGGCCGACTCGAGCGGGATGCGAAAAGTGACCTCGGTGCCGTGCCTTCCGTCGACCGACGGATGTCCCACCACCACATTCGCGTCCGGCAGCGGATAGAAATCGACCGCCGGCTGTTTGCTCAGGGCTGAGCTGTCCACGATGAGACGGAGGTTTGAGCCCGATCGGCTCCACTTCGCGTGCGCGGCTTCAGGACCCGGCCACTCCTGCGGCAGCAAACGCCGGAAACGGGCGAATTGTTCCTGGTTAGCCGGACCGGCTTGCGATCCTATCGGGAGTTCCAACGCAACTTCGGCAGATCCTGGGATGCAGATTTTCTCGCATACCAGCCAATTTGCATTTGCCGCGAGGCGCACGGTAGACCCGGCAATGGAAGCGGGCGGCGTGATCTGCTGCATCAGCAGGACCTCGTCGGCGTAACCGTAGGTCTGGATATCGCCGGGATCGGCCAACTTGAGCGGGATCGGCCACTGGATCTCGCCCACCTTCCAGCCATTCGGAAGTTTCCATTTTAGTTCCGTAGGGATCCCGGCATCGCCCGGAAACTTCCAATAGGTATGCCATCCGGGAACCATGTGTAAGAGAAGGCCGACCGTAAACGGTTTGCCCTCAACCACTGCCGTCGCGTCGGCAATAAGCTGCGCTTTGACCAGTTCGCGGCCCTCATAGGTCTGTGCGGCGCACGGATCGCGCATGATCAACAGCATGAAGGCCAAACCTGCGCTGAAAGCAGCTGGCCCGGTCAATCTCATGCAGGAATTAACACCGTGGTTGGACGTGCGGCAATGGGCAGACCGGATGCTGGCTCGGCAGATGCTGCCAGGCAGACATGCGAACTTTTCTCGCCTTTGTCGTGATCGCCGGATTGGGATTGCTCTACGCGTGGCAAAAACACCATGAGATAACTCCGGTAGCGCAACAGGAATCATTAACGCATGCCGTTTCCTCAACACCGGCAAAACCGACAATGCCGACGCTGGCATCAACTCCGGTACGTGAAGTATCGGAACACAACTGGATGAAGCGATCGCTCGACCGGGCGCGTGATGTCAGGGACGAAGCGCGTACGCGCACCAAGGAAGGCCAGAATCCGTAACGGTCCCTTGTTTTAGTTCTGGGGATGTCCGCCCTGCAGTTTGCTGCGAATAGCTGCTTTGAACCCGGCCGGAGTCAAAATCGCCTCTGCGTAGGAAGCCGTCCTTGGTCCGCCAAGGCTAGAAATATTTCTAAGCGGCTCCTCTTCATTCGTGGTCACAAGCTCGCCGCCTGAACTGTCGCGCCGCACGTGAAAGCGGCCATGCATGATGCCGACCAGCGGAATCACCTGACTACCATTATTTTCAACAAAGAGAATGTCTTCGTCGCCAACCTGGAACGTAGGCGCATCGGCTATTCCCATTGATTCGCCCTCGACTGTGCCGCCAAACATGCGGATGGTGTAGGTCTGTCCCGGAGTTCCTTTGAGCGCCTCTTTCACATTGAAAGTGACGTAGCTGACAATGTGACGATCGGCCCCTTCCCCAATCCACTGAGCATTTAGCTTTGTCACATTACCCTGAAAAATGAATTCAGCCTGACCGACGAGTTGATCGAATGTCGGGGGAATGACGGTGGTGGCTTCAGCCGAGGTGAAACCCACGATGAGCCCGGCGAGTGCGAGGAGATAATTGGCTTTTTTCATAAAGAGTTGATATGCGCTCAAAAGCGGTTACCGCGTGATCTTGACCGACGCAGTTTTCGGGAAAGACAAACCATAGCCGGCTCCGTTAGTCAGGAACATGGTTGCCGTCTTGGCTCTTCGGGCTGGCGTTAGAACTGTTAAAGTGACGTTGGCAGAAGTGGCTCCCGGTGGGATCGTTACTTTACCGATTGTGCCATTGAGACTGTAGTGGATGCCCATTCTTGCTGTGCCACCCATGACGTAATTGATCGTTAACGCCGCGGTTGGATTCGCCGACGCCACCGAGATGGTGTAAGTCGCGGTCTGGCCGGTCTGCGCGATGCTGGTAGCGGCCGAAACAACAACCGAACTCACGCTGGGAGTTGCCGTAGGTAGAGGCGTCGGAGTCGGTGTCGGTGTCGGGCTTGGGCTCGGGGTGGGACTCGGAGGCGGTGTCGGAGTTGGCGTCGCACCTCCACCGCTTGGAGCGCCATAGATAGATTCAATCCCATTGATATCGTCCTGGACCGCTGTGTCAGTGCCGCTCATCATCGAATTCATGACCGCGGCGACCTGCTGGCCGGCTTGGTCTGGATGGTCGAGTCCGAGTGCGTGCCCAAGTTCATGGATCAAAACGCGGCGGATGTCTCCGATGGCGAAACGGTTCGAGCCAAATCGCAGTGGCCCGCGATAGGAATCCCATTGCATGTTCTTGTTAACCAACACATTCGTTTCGATCATCCCGTGAGGTCCGTCTTGGGAGGACCAGCCGGTCATAGCGAGGGTGTTAGAGCCAAACGAGCTCCCAAAATAGCTACCGGAGAAGGCGACCACATTGATGCGGTCGTATTGATTTACCGGTGCATTATCGTTGATCAGGTAAATTAAATGGATCGACCCCAGGTACTGGTTCCAAGTGTCAAACGCGGCCATCGCCGCTGTATCCCATGAGGTATTACCGTCGGACAGAGTCCGACCTGCATTTCCCAACGCGACTTGGAATGTGACATTTCCAGAGGCCCAACTGGGAGAGCCTGCTAGGTAGGTGTAGGCGAGAAGGCTGGGAGCGCTCGAGACTGCGCCAAATCCGCAGAAAACGGCAAAGGCCGTGGCTGTGAAAAAAGAGACCCGGGAGGGGTTTCGGGAGCTTTGGGGCGTAAGCCGGACCGGAGGGTTCATAATTACCATAACTCTTAAGCAGGATTCAGGCGCAAAGGTTGGAAAAATCGCGGCATTTCACCTCTCAAGGGGTGGTTTCCGTGTGAAACTCATCCGCGAACGCGGGCAGCCCATTTTTCTGACTTCGCTTAGGGGGTTGGGGGAATGATCGGTGCCATCAGTGACAAAAAAAAGACCGCCAGTCAAGCGGTTCAGAAGCGCATTTTTTGTTTGAAAGCTTCGGTGACGAAAAAAGTCAGGGCACCAGAAAAATTTTGCCGGAGTAAGGGTCTTTCACTTTGCTTCCCGGCGAGTAACCACTCACATCGACATATTTTGATGAATCAGAAGGGCTGTAGACATAACCGGGCTTACCTTCAACCGGCTTGGCCGTTGGAAACTGAGCTGTTGTTGCCGTAACATGCGGAGATGGTGACGGTTCCGGTTTTGTTGGCGTCGTCTGGTTAGCAGTGGTCCGCGAGGCGCTGCTCGATGAACTCTCTCGCGACGCATTAGTCGAGGACCTGCGGGCCGCGGTCTGAACCTCGGAGGATGCCGGCGGCGTCGTAGTGGTCGTCGTGACAGTAGTCGCGGTTTGGTAGGAACTAACGGCTACCTCATGCGCGGAGCGGCATGCCGGTAGTATTACCGCGGCTATGACCAATGCTCGCAGCGTCGCGTCCATCGCCTTTCTATACGGCGTCCCACGGACCACGCAACTGCGACAAGCAGGAGATCAACTACTGCCGAACGATGCTGGTCACGTCGGTAACGAATTCTTCGATATCCTTTTCCGTGGTCGCCCAAGAACACATCAGGCGATAAACGTCCGGTTCGACAAATTTGTAAAACTGCCAGCCCCCGGTTTGGATGCCGGCCACAAGTTCGTTGCTCAGACGCAAAAAAACGGCATTCGCTTCTACTGGAAATATCGGGTGGAGGCCAGCCTCGACCTGCAGTCGTTTCGACAGCGTGGCGGCCGCATTATTTGCGAACTCCGCGTTGCGCACCCAAAGGTTGTCGGTCAAAAGCGCGATCCATGGCGCGGCCAGGAAACGTGTTTTAGATGCCAACTGACCGCCCTGTTTGGCGCGGTAGTCAAATTCGTGAGCAAGCTCTCTCTTAAAAAAAATGACCAATTCACCGGCGGCCAATCCGTTCTTTGTTCCGCCGAAACAGAGAGCGTCTACTCCGAGCTCCCAGGTAACGCTTTTGGGAGCACACCTTAAAGAAGCGATCGCATTAGCGAAACGGGCTCCATCCATGTGAACGAACATATTTCGAGAGCGCGCAAACTCACATACTCTTTCGATCTCTTCTCTCTGATACACCGTTCCCAGTTCGGTCGCCTGTGTGATACTGATCGCGCGCGGTTTATGAGAATGCACCCCGTGTTGCTCCGTGATGATCGCCGCTGCCTGGTCGAGATCGATTTTCCCGGCCTCTCCGCCAATTCCAACAAGCCTTCCGCCTTTGCTAAAAAACTCCGGCGCTCCGCATTCATCCGTCTGGATATGCGAAAGTTGGTGACAAATGACGCTGTGAAAAGATTGGCAAAGGGCCGCCAGGGCAAGCGCATTCGCGGCTGTTCCATTGAAGACGACTTGAACTAAACATTCCGTCTCAAACAATTCGCCCACCGCCTTGGTCAACTGCTGCGTCCACCGGTCCTCACCGTACGAAGGATAGTAATCCGCATTAGCCTGCTCCAACGCAGTCCATGCTTCCGGGCAAATTCCAGCGGTGTTATCGCTGGCGAATCCGTGCCGCTGACGGTCCCACTGCATCCCGCTCTGCTAATCGAGTTCGGGGCGCCGGGCAACCGCCAATCACGACGCGCGGCAGCGCCGCAATGAAACGAGGGTTTGCCTGACGGACGTGAACAGTTCGCTGCTGATGTCCGCCAGGCTCACCTCTACTTGCTCCCCAAATTTACGAGCAACCACGCAACAGGAAAATAAGGAACAGAACCGGTATGGGAATCCCAAGCAGCCACAATAATATGTATCCGGCAGCTCCCTTTTCCTTCCATTTGTTCATTAGTTTCATAAGACAATTCCGTTTTTAGTATAGTTCGCGCGACGGCCATAAACTGAGTGTGTCGGGTGTTACGGGGAATTTTCACCAGGAATCTTCCATGGTGCGTATCGGCGAGAGCGGTACGCGCGACGGTCGATCAAAGGCTTCCATGGAGCCGGCCACGCGCTTTCCGTCCGTCGCGATAGGACGATTGAGGTTGGTTTGCTTTGCCTTAGTGGCGCCACCAGACTAAAATTTTGAGCATGAATCCCCTCCAAGATGAGATCGAGCAGCGCGGAGGACGGATTTTTGAGCTGGTGAACCGACGCCCCGAATCGTTCTTTAGCAAAGCCGGGTTTTACCAGCGCATGATGGCCCTTTCCATGCGCGACGAACATTTCAAGGTCCAAATGTTCCGCTTCGTCGACGTCCTGGCATCACTCCACCGAGGCGGCGAGATCGTTCGGCATCTGGACGAGTATTTTCAGGATCTGCGCAACGGCTATGCGCCGATGATCCGGACCGGAGTGCAACTGGCGAAGGTGGCCCCTTTTATTAGTGGTCAATTCCTGCGTTGGAATGTTTCCGGGATGGCGCGGCAATTCATCGCCGGAAAGAACCCGCGGGACGTCATGAAGACGCTGCGTAAACGACGGAAACAGGGCATCGGCTTTACCGTTGATCTCCTGGGCGAAGCCGTTGTCAGCGAGAAAGAGGCGACGGAATACGCGGCGCGCTGCACCGAGCTGCTCGAATATCTCGCGCGCGAGACCGAAGGATGGACCGACCCCCTGGGCGAAAATTCCGAGTTATTCCCGGTCGTGAACGTATCGGTGAAAATATCCGCGCTGTATTCGCAGATGAATCCGGCGGATCCAGAGGACGCGATTGCGCATTTTGCCCCAAAGTTACGTCCGATCCTGCGCCGGGCGCGCGAGCTGGGCGCTTTTGTGAATTTCGACATGGAGAGTTACGCCCATAAGGAAACTACTCTCGAACTTTTCCGGCGGCTTTTCAGCGAACCGGAGTTCCGCAATTGGCCACATGCCGGAATTGTCATCCAAGCTTACCTGCGCGACGCCGAGAATGATTTATTCGATCTGATCGATTGGGGCCGCGCCCGCGGAACGCGCTTCACCGTGCGTTTGGTTAAAGGGGCCTACTGGGATTACGAAAAAGTTAAGTCCAATCAAAATGGCTGGGAGGTTCCGGTTTTGCTGCAAAAACCGGAGAGCGACGCGAATTTCGAGCGACTCACGCGCGTCCTGCTCGAAAACGAAGGGATTGTGACGGCAGCATTCGGTTCGCATAATGTCCGCAGCATCGCGCATGCGCAGGCGCTTGCGGACCAACTCGGGATCGATCGAAGCCGCTTCGAGTTCCAATTACTGTACGGCATGGCTGGTCCGATCAAACGCGCCCTGGTCGAGATGGGCTATCGCGTGCGTGAGTACTCGCCGGTGGGTGATCTGCTGCCCGGGATGTCCTATCTCGTTAGACGATTGCTCGAGAACACTTCAAACGAGGGATTTCTGCGCGCGAAATTTTCCGATAACGTCTCCGAGCAAGCCTTATTGCGCGATCCGGTCGAGCTCCTAAACGGCGCGTCGGCACCGCGATCCATGGCCGGTAGCGAGGTGGCAGAGAAACCTTCCCGGAACGGAGCGTGGCAGGAAACGTCGCCGGTCGACACCTACAGGAACGCGCCGCTGACGAATTTCGTGCACCGGGCAAACCAGGAAAAAATGCGCGCGGCGTTGACTGAGGTGCGGCAAACCCTGGGCCGGAAATATCCGCTCACTATTGGAGGCGACAAGGTTTGGACCGAGAGGACGATTGCTTCAATCAATCCGAGCAGGCCGGACGAAGTGGTCGGTTATCAGTCGGAAGCGGGCATTGCCGAGGCAGAACGCGCCATCGTTGCCGCGAAAAAGGCATTCGACAAATGGAGTCGCACTTCAATTGAACAGCGAGCACGCATTCTTGAGCGTTGCGCTGCCATCATGGACCGGCGGCGGTTTGAACTGGCTGCGCTCGAAGTTTTCGAGGTAGGAAAAGCATGGGCCGAAGCGGATGGCGATATCCGTGAAGCAATGGACTTCTGCCTCTTTTACGCGCATCAGATGCGGCTGATTGGACGACCGCAACTGACCCAACATGTTCCGGGCGAGGAGAGTTACCATCATTATTGGCCGCGCGGAATCGCCCTCGTCATCGCGCCGTGGAATTTCCCGCTGGCTATTTTAGGCGGCATGGTCTCGGCTGCGCTCGTCACCGGCAACACCGTCATCATGAAACCGGCCGAACAATCGGCGGTTATGGGTGCGATGCTGATGGAAATGTTCGAGGAGGCCGGCGTTCCGCCCGGCGTGCTGAATTTCCTCACCGGCAAGGGCTCAGTCATGGGCGCTCACCTCGTTGATCATAAGGATGTCGATCTCATCGCTTTCACCGGTTCGCGCGAAGTGGGACTTCGTATCTGGAAAAGCGCGGGCGAAACTCGCCCCGGCCAACGGGAGCTTAAACGCGTCATTTGCGAAATGGGCGGCAAGAACGCCATTATCATCGATTCCGATGCCGATCTGGACGAGGCGATTGTCGATTCGGTTTACTCGGCCTTTGGTTATCAGGGCCAGAAATGTTCTGCCTGTTCACGTCTCATTGTCTTCGAGGAAAATTATGGCCGCGTCATGGATCGGTTGCTTTCGGCAGCGGCGAGTTTGCGCGTCGGGAATCCGGAAGAACCTGGCATAACGGTAGGCCCGGTCATTGATGAAACCGCTTACAGGCGCATCCTGGATTATATCGAGATTGGAAAATCCGAGGCCACGCTCGCTTTCCAAAAAGGCGATCTACCGGAAAAAGGTTACTTTGTTCCCCCTACGATTTTTGCGGGCGTGCGGCCCGATTTCCGAGTTGCCTGCGAGGAGATCTTTGGACCGGTTCTCAGCGTTATCAAGGTGCGCGACCTTACCGAAGCGATCGAGGTGGCTAACAATACCGACTTCGCCCTGACCGCTGGATTCTTTTCGCGCAGTCCCGCCAACATAGAGCGCGTCAAAGCGGAGATCGTGGCCGGCAATGTTTACATCAACCGGTCATGTACCGGCGCAGTGGTGGGCCGCCATCCATTCGGTGGATTCAAAATGAGCGGCGGCGGGACGAAGGCGGGTGGCAAAGATTATCTTCTAAATTTCCTCATTCCCCGCGTCGTTACGGAAAACATCATGCGTCATGGGTTTGCCCCGGAAGACACTGCTCCCTATCGCGACGAATTCGTGTGGCCACCCCGCCGCTCGTAGTTACTAATCCGACTTCGAACAAATCACTGAAGCGGACGGCCTTTGAGAAGTAACTTCACGACCGTCACTACCATGTAGATGACAGGCCAGGAGGACGTTAAAACGACAAGACCGAACACGATCATTTCCCGGGATCGTTCCTTGGCCGATTCGAGCAGGCAGTCGCGGTTAAGTTGGTGAAACCGGCGGATGTCCGATCGTTCCTCTCCATCGTAGGGTGACGAATAGCCGCCCCAGTCAGGGATCCGTGCATGAAAACAACAGTCCGTTTTCGGAAACGCTGCTCCGACTCGACTCAACGGGCCTGCTGGCTTCATACCGTCCAAACCAAAGCTTGGATCATTCCACATCATAACATGAGATGAAGCTGCCATCGAGCAGCCGCTGCCGAGTGATGGAGCAGCTCAGAAAGCAAATAGCGGAAAACACATTCTGATCCGATGATTCCCTCATGCTCTATGTCGTCGCCACCCCGATTGGAAATCTTGCCGACATCACCTTAAGGGCGCTCGACACACTCAGGTCTGTAGATCTCATCGCCGCGGAGGATACGCGTCACTCCGGCATTCTTCTGAAGCACTACGAGATCCACAAGCCCCTGATTAGTTACCATGAGCACAATGAGGCCATGCGCACCGCGCAACTCATTGAGGAAATCGCCGCCGGTAAAAACATCGCCTTGATTACGGATGCGGGAATGCCCGGCATTTCCGACCCTGGCCGCCGATTGATCGGTGAATGCATCAAACGAGGGTTACAAATGACGATCATTCCGGGGGCCTCCTCAGTGTTAACCGCACTCGCAGGCTCAGGGTTTTCCATGGCGAATTTTTGCTTTCGGGGATTTCTTCCGGTCAAGAACGGCCAGCGCGAACGAGAATTGCGGACGGCGGCGCAGTGCGAGCAGACGATGATTTTTTTTGAGTCGCCGTATCGGCTGACGAAAACACTCGCGGTGTGTGCCAATCTCATGCCGGAAAGACGGCTTTGTGTGGCGCGAGAGCTTACCAAAAAATTTGAGGAATTTCGCCGCGGCTTTCCGGCGGAGCTATTGGCTCACTATGAGCAACATAAGCCGAAGGGGGAGATCGTCCTGTTGATTTCAAATCAGAAGGCCGACTGATGTCTTTTGCCTGGCTCCGGATGTCACGCACGCGCGCTGAGCCGCGTTTTCCTTTTCCCTTGTCAAATCCCCGGTTATGTGGAACTTTGCGCGGCTTTTCCCCCTTAAAGCAATTCCTCATGGCTTACGCAATTATTACATCAGGTGGCCGGCAATACCGCGTTGCAGAGGGTGACACTGTCGACGTGGACCTTCTGCAGAGTGAGCCGGGAAAAACCGTGACCTTTGAAGATGTCCTTCTCCATGCGGATGGGGACAAACTTACTCATGGCGAGCCGTCGATCTCGGGCGCCAAGGTTACGGCCGAGGTCGTGGAACAACGCAAGGACAAGAAAGTCATCGCCTTCAAATTCAGGCGCCGCAAAGGCTATCACCGCACGGTCGGTCACCGCCGCAAGCTGACCCGCGTCAAAATCAAGGCGATCAGCCTTGGCGGGAAGAAAAGCGCAGCCAAAAAGAGTTCCGAATAGATCGACGTTTTTTAACCCTTAACTACCTTCCCCATGGCACATAAAAAAGGACAAGGCAGCGTAAAAAACGGCCGCGACAGCGTAAGCAAACGGCTCGGTGTAAAACGGTTTGGCAGTGAGGCGGTGGTCGCTGGTAATATCATCATTCGTCAGCGCGGGACAAAGTTTACGCCCGGCAAGAACGTCGGTCTCGGACGCGATTATACGATTTTCGCGCTCATCGATGGTCAGGTGCGATTTGATCGCGCCGGCCGGCGCGTCAACGTGGATCCTCCGGTCGCCCGCGAGTGAAGCGGGCTCTCCGCGCCCTCCTTCATTCGACGGTTGTTAACACAGCGCCATTTGCAGTATAACCAGTGTGTCCATGAAATATAAGACCTTCCTTCTTTTCGGTGCTCCGGGCAGCGGCAAAGGCACACAAGGCAAAACGCTCGGTAGTATCCCTCGGTTTTATCATTGCCCGTGCGGCGATGTCTTCCGCTCCATCGATACCCGCACCAAAGTCGGCAAGGCATTTCTCGAATTTTCCAGCAAGGGACATTTGGTGCCGGACGATATCACGGTCGAATTGTGGAAAGAGGCAATTGAGGCCGCGGTCGACGCACATAAGTTCAAGCCGGACATCGATATTCTTGTGCTCGATGGGATTCCTCGGAACGTCGGTCAGGCCAAAATCATGGAAGAGATGATCGACGTCGAAAAAGTCTTTCATCTTTCCTGTCCAAACCGCGAGACCCTGTTCTCTCGTTTAAAAAAGCGCGCTCTGAAGGACAACCGGCTGGATGATGCCAACGAGCAGGTCATTCAGCGGCGGCTCGAGACGTACGAGATGGAATCAAAACCGGTTCTGTCCCATTATCCAAAAGAGAAGATTACCGTCGTTGATGCGACTCAGCCGCCGGCCAAGGTTTTGCTCCACATTCTGGAGAGCGTGAACGACGGCGCGTATGAGCCAACAGCAGTTTGAATCTTTAACCGCTTCGAGCCTTTATTGCGATAAATGCAAGGCCGCAATGCCCGTGCGCGAGCGGTTGTTATTGATTCTGCCGGACAAGGAAATCTTTGATTATCTCTGTACCGACTGTGGCTCATCCGTGGGCCAACGCGAAGTGACTGCCGGCGAGAAAATGATGACACGAGCGACGACGCGGCGTCCGAAGTCGGCGCGAGCTGCGCACCGATTGATGCCATAAGTCGCGATGCGCGTCGTTTACATCGGCACTGGCGAGATCGGTGTGCCGACCTTGCTCGCGCTCCGCACATCCGGAGAGCACGAAATTGTCGGAGTCGTCACCGGAGAAGATAAACCGGTTGGACGCGATCAGCGGATTGAGTCTTCGGCGATCAAAAAATCCCTTGTCGATGCGAAGGTGCCTGTCCTGCAACCACCGCGGATCAAGGAGGCACAATCGATCTTAGAAATCCGTGCGCTCACGCCCGATGTCATCGTTGTCATGGCCTACGGGCAAATTTTGCCACGTGACATTCTGGAAATTCCGCGGGTCGCCTGTCTAAACCTGCATGCATCGTTGTTGCCACGTCACCGCGGCGCTTCGCCCGTCCAGGCGGCAATCGCCGCGGGCGATCACGAAACTGGGATAACGGTGATTTACATGAACGAAACTCTGGATGCCGGAGACATACTGTTGCGCCACAGGATCAAGATCGAACCGGGTGAGACAGGTGGATCATTGCACGACCGACTTGCGCAAGTGGGTCCGGAAGCCGCGCGAGAATCGTTACGATTACTGGCGACTGGAAAGGCGCCGCGGGTTCCGCAGGAGAATGATGGCGCCAGTTATGCGCCAAAACTGATGCGGGAAGATGGCCGAATTGATTGGCACGAAACAGCCGAAACGATCGAGAGAAAAATACGGGCATTCGATCCATGGCCAGGGGCTTTTGCGTCATTAGCGCAGAACTCCGGACGCTTATTGAAGTTGAAAATCTTCAGAACCGACGTTGTCGATGGAAAAGGAACACCGGGCCAGGTTTTGCAGGCCGATAATCGTGACTTTATCATCGCTGCCGGTGACAAGGCGCTCGCACTGCGACGAGTTCAGCTCGAAGGAAAGTCGCCCATGAGTTCGCAGGACTTCGTTCGCGGACATGCCGGCCTCATTGGTCAGCAGATGGAATAAGGCGCGACAAGGAAGCTTCTGGATCAGCCAGGCGTTCGGGCCCCGCTGACAAAGACTCCCTTTCCCGCTTTTCAATTTGCTTTCAAAACTTCGCCGCGTCTTGTTTCATCTCATTCGTCATGAACACGGAAACGCCCGCTTATCAGCGAATTGTCCTGAAACTAAGCGGCGAGGCACTGCAGGAGCGCGGCGGTCGTGACAACATATCGCCACCGGTCGTCCGCGCCATCGCAGAGCGGATCAAAGAGGTCCACGATCTTGGTGTTCAAATCGCTGTCGTTATCGGTGGAGGCAATATCTGGCGAGGGTTAACGGCGGCGGGTCGCGGAATGGATCGCACGACCGCTGATTACATGGGCATGCTCGCTACCGTCATCAATGGAATG
This sequence comes from Verrucomicrobiota bacterium, assembly GCA_041167085.1. Taxonomy (GTDB): domain Bacteria; phylum Verrucomicrobiota; class Verrucomicrobiia; order Chthoniobacterales; family UBA10450; genus DATFCK01. The sequence continues at coordinate 113,411 of JBEEGV010000028.1, read as the reverse complement.
GCTTTGAAAAGTGCGCTATCCCAGCTTGGCATCCAAACCCGGGTCCAGAGTGCCATCGAAATGAAGAACGTGGCCGAACCGTTCATCCTCGGTCGCGCCATTCGGCATCTGGAAGTCGGCCGGGTTGTTATCTTCGTCGCCGGCACAGGGAATCCCTATTTCTCCACGGACACGACCGCTGCGCTGCGGGCGAGCGAAATTCGAGCTGACGTTATTCTCAAAGCGACGAAAGTCGATGGAGTTTACGATCGCGACCCGACGAAGGATCCGAACGCGAAACGTTATGAACGTGTTACTTATACCGAGGCATTGACTAAGCGACTGCAGGTGATGGACTCTACCGCATTCAGCCTCTGTATGGATAACAAAATTCCGGTTATCGTGTTTGATATGAACCAACCCAGTAACATCCGCGATGCAGTGCTTGGTCGAAAAATCGGCACATTGGTCACCGGAGAGAGCGAGCCCAAATAGAAATCAGTATGAGCAAAGACGACATTCTTCTCGAAGCCGAGATGACGATGGAAAAAAGCGTTGATTACATGGTGCATGAGTTTTCCTCCGTCCGCACCGGCAAAGCTTCGCCGGCCCTTGTCGAGAATGTGGACGTGCAGGCCTACGGTTCGAGCATGAAATTAAAACAGCTCGCGTTGATCACGACTCCGGAACCGCGTTTGCTGGTCGTGCAGCCATTCGACGCGAGCACAGTGCAGGACATCGAGCGCGCGCTCAAAGAATCAAAGATAGGAATCATGCCTGCGGTCGATGGGAAAATCATTCGACTGCCAATTCCAGAACTCTCCGAAGAACGCCGCAAGGATCTCGCTCGATCATTAAGCAAAATGGCCGAGGAAGCCCGCGTTCGTGTTCGGGCAAATCGGCGGACGGCACTCGATGAGGCGAAGAAGTTGAAGGCGTCCGGCGAGTTGACCGAGGATGGTCTGCGTGATTTGGAAACTGAAGTTCAGAAGCTGACAGACCGTTTCGTCAAATCGGTGGACGATCACCTCTCCCGAAAAGAGGGGGAGATCATGAAAGTCTGATTGGTAAAGCTGCCGGCCTCAGCAGCAGACAGCCGCCGGAACGACAGCTCCTATCGCCCGGGGCGCGACGCGACTACAATCGCACCAGGTCGATCAGGAACTGGCACCAAAGATAAACCATGCCCCGCCAGGAATATCTCACCTCGCCATCGGAGGTTTGCTTCAGTACCCCTTTGTCGATGTTGTGCGCGATCTGGTCGCGTAAGTCCTTCTCAATCTCCGACTGGATCCGGTCGTCGTCCAAGGCATCGATCGTGTTCACTTCCACACTGTTATCGCGCAGGAATTCACGATGGCTTTGATAAAGTTGCCAGAATGATTGATCCGGTCGCTGGCGGTTAATCCGAAAGTGCGGCGTGAGTTTCAATCCGTAGGACAGCGGATAATTCCATGTTGTCCAAATGATGCCGGTCTTTGCCCGCGAAGAGATTCGCAGATAATAAAACGACAGATCATGTTGTTCGTTCAGGCAAATCGTGGCCTGCGCACGGTCGTCCTCCTTGTAAAACAAACGGAAGAATTGACGATAATCTTCCCAATCCCAACCCGCATCGTTGATGTGGACGAAACCGGCGTTCTCAATCTCCCGCGTGATTTCATTCAACGTCGGGAAAACATCCGTGGAAGGCGGGCTTTTCGGCCGGAGTTGTTTTTCCCGGGGCAACCGCAAAGCCCGGATCCTGGTCAAAATTTCCAGCCAGGGGAGAAAGAGCCAGCTCGCCGCCGCGGCGAGGCCGAGAAGCCAGCTGCCGGTAACAAAATAAACCGCCAGATAGGACGAAAGGAGGATGCCGAGGGCGCCGGCTTTTTGCGAAAACGAGCTTTGAAAGCTGCGCAATGCAACACTGAACACGGCCACCCCGAGGGTGAGAAAAAGGCCAAAAAGCATTACGGGAGAATGTCGTTTTCGCGAAGAAATTTCTCGAGTTGATCGGTGTCGAAATTCGCCAGCACTTTGTCCCCGGCGACAAACGTTGGCACGTAGGTCTGGTCCGAGAGTTCCTTCATCTCCTCATACGCCTGTCGATCTTCCCCCACGTCGATTTCGGAAAAGCTGTAACCCCGTGTGCTCAAATACTCCTTGGCGTCAATGCACCAGGAGCACCATTCACGGCTATACAACTTCAATTCCATAGACATTGCGGAAATAAACCGAGGAGCGACTGCGCCGTCAACAGCCCGCAGCGTGCCAGCGGTTTCGACATTGCCGGTTCCCCTAATAGGATTTCGCCCAGATCGCGCGCCCCCTGCTCGGCTCTCCCGTGAAAATGCAGCGACTCGATTCGCCCGCGTTTTCAAATGGGATTACCCGGATTGTCACTTTCAAATCACTCTTGATTTGTTCTTCCACTTCGCGCGAACCATTCCAGTGGGCCAGCGCGAATCCCCCGTGAATCTCCGGTCGAGCCGTGTTTTTCGGCGTAAAAAAACGATAGAATTCTTCCTTGGATTCGATCGAGCACGTGTTCTCGTCGCGAAATCGTTTCGCACGCTCGTAAAGATTCTTTTGAATAGAATCGAGTATCTCCGGGGCGCGCGTCGGGAATTCCTCCATCGAAACAGACTCCTTCGTTTTGGCTGGCTGGTCCCGGCGGCTCACTGTTACCGAAGCGGTTCCGAGATCGCGCGGTCCAATTTCCACACGCAGAGGAACACCTTTCTTGATCCATTCCCAATTTTTTGTTCCTCCACCTAAATCCCGGCGGTCGACTTCTACTTCGAGCGGGAGGTCGGCATAACGTTTCGTCCGCAGATTCTGCGCAAGTTGATCTGCTGCGGTGAGGACAGCCGCTCGCGTCTCTTCCTTCGTCGTAATCGGCAGAATAACAATCTGCGTCGGCGCGATCCGAGGCGGCAGGACCAGCCCGTCATCGTCGCCGTGAGTCATCACTAACGTTCCGACCATTCGTGTGCTCATTCCCCAGCTCGTCGTCCATCCGAACTCTTGTTTGCCCTCGCGGTTTTGAAATTGAATGCCGCTGGCCCGGGCGAAATTCTGACCAAGAAAATGCGAGGTGCCCGCCTGGATCGCTTTTCTGTCCTGCACCATTGCTTCAATGGAAAGCGTCTGAACCGCGCCGGGGAAACGTTCGCTCTCCGATTTCTCTCCGCTCTCCACCGGAATCGCGAGGTGATCCCGTACAAATGTCTCGTAGACCTCCAGCATTTGTTTCGTCTCTGCGCGCGCTTCCGCTTCGGTCTCGTGCACAGTGTGCCCCTCTTGCCAGAGGAACTCGGTTGTGCGCAAAAATAAACGCGGCCGCATCTCCCATCGCACGACATTCGCCCATTGGTTAATCAAAATCGGGAGATCCCGGTACGATTGCACCCATTTTGCATAGCTCGCGCCAATAATTGTCTCGGAGGTTGGACGCACCACAAGCGGCTCCGACAAAGGGCTCGCCGGTTTCATTTTCCCGTCCGCGCCCACTTCCAGACGGCTATGCGTTACCACCGCGCATTCTTTGGCGAAGCCTTCGACGTGTTCCGCTTCTTTTGCGAAAAAGCTAAGCGGTATGAAAAGGGGGAAATACGCGTTGCGATGCCCAGTCGCGCGAAACATGGCGTCTAACTGTCGCTGCATGTTCTCCCAAATACCGTAACCCCACGGCCGAATGACCATACAGCCCCGCACGTCGGAGGGTTCGGCCAGCTCGGCGGCGCGGATGACCTGCTGATACCATTCCGGAAAATCTTCTTCTCGGCGCGGTGAGATGGCCGATTTGGTAGATGCCTGGGCTTCCATTGTTGCGTCGCGGACGCGCAACAATTAAGCGCAACAAACGAAAATGCCAGTGCGCAATCGACGGTCGTTAAAGACGTGTGGTTGCTTCCAGCGAATCCTGCTTGGGGAAATTAGAAATTTCGCGCCACCAAAGGTTCCGAATGTAATGAGCCGCGATCGGCGTAGGCGCCGGCAAAGTCGATGCTGCAGACAGTTCGGTAAACCGCATGCGGACCGGAGGCGGCACCGGCATAGTTGAATTTTGGATTAAAGATATTCTTGCGGTGCTTCCGCGCCGGCAAACCGTCATCGATAATCAAAGCAAGAATGATATCTCGAGCGTTGTTCTTTCCGTAGGCAATGTTCTCGCCCCACGCTCCGCCCCATTCGCCGTATCGGCTGATTCGGTTGTCGGGCGAACTTCGATCGGTCCCCTCATGTCCTCGGCCACCCGCTGCTTGATCACTGCAATGGTCCGCGGCCGCACGACACATTCCCGTCGAAAGCATTAATGCGGACTGCGGACGGACATGGCGAAGAAAGCGCAGCGTATCGTCAATTGCATGAATACCTTCTTTCGTGCAAATCTGGGTACCGCCGGGCAGGACAAGGCGGTTGCCAACAAAATGAGAACGCAACGCTTCCACATAAGTCGCATAGAGGGCAGGGTTTTGACGTGCCACATTCATCTCGCGGACCAACTCGTTTGCAGTGACCGAACCGGTCTCGGACGATGAAAAAGCGAGCGTTGGCAGCAGGCAAAAAAGAAAACACGAGAGAGGGAGAAACTTCATTATGGTAATTATAAGCAGGCGCGGTGCCAGCCCGATCGCTCCCCTCCCCACGCCTCCACCGGGGCATCTTCATCGCCATGGCTCTTTTCTCCCTGCTTGATCTGTCACCCATCCGCGAAGGGGCCGATGCCGCAGAAGCCTTTCGCCATACCCTCGATTTAGCCCGGCACGCCGAGAAGTGGGGGTATCATCGGTTCTGGCTGGCCGAGCATCATAATCTCCCAGGCATCGCCAGCGCGGCGACATCGATTGTCATCAATCACGTTGCCAACGGAACCGAACAAATCCGGGTCGGCGCCGGTGGAATCATGCTTCCCAATCACTCGCCCCTGGTCATAGCAGAACAATTCGGCACGCTCGAATCACTCCATCCCGGACGAATCGACCTTGCTTTGGGGCGCGCGCCCGGCTCCGATCAGGCGACGGCTCGGGCATTACGCCGCTACTCCGAAAACGCGGACAGTTTTCCGAACGATCTGCGCGAGTTAATGTCCTATTTTGTTGCTGCCGCTCCGAAGCAACGTGTTAGCGCCATTCCCGGTGCGGGATTGCACATCCCGCTTTATCTTCTCGGTTCGAGTGACTTCAGCGCGCGTCTGGCCGCTGAGCTGGGCCTTCCATTCGCTTTCGCATCACACTTTGCCCCGGATTATCTGCAAGTCGCTCTCGACATCTACCGCGGCGAATTTCAGCCTTCAACGCAGCTGGCACGACCATATGTAATCGTTGGCGCCGGTATTTGTGCCGCTGACGACGATCGACAGGCGCGCCACCTTTTCAGTTCAGCTCAGCTCCAAACATTGAACCTGATTCGGGGCCGTCCAAGTAAGCTTCCGCCCCCTACCGAAAAGATCGACAGCCTTTGGAGCCCGCAGGAACGTGCTGCGATTGAACACCGCACTCGATATGCGGCAGTGGGATCGCCGGCGACCGTTCGAGATCGTCTAAGCGAGATGCTGCTCGAAACGCAGGCCGACGAGATCATCCTGACCAGTCAAATTTTTGACCATAGCGCACGCCTGCATTCATTCGAGCTGGCCGCAGCAGTTCTCAAAGAGCTTTGAGCGTCGGCCTGTCCGTGGAAATTCGAACCTGACTTAGTCCAGTTTCTGAACTAACAGCCAAACCAGGGCCGAGAAGAGCGCGGCGAATGTCGACAGGATAGCGCGGGCGCGCTTCGACTGTCGTCGTTTAAATTCCGGCTTGGGGATGTCATCGTGGATATGAGTCGCCTCGTATAATATCATGAGGATGGACGCCACGATGAAGCCGACGACCGCCCACTTCAAACACCCTATGATCAGCATGCCCCTGAATTCTAATACTATTGCGGCCCGATCTCAATAGGTCTTCAGCGGCAGCGCCGCATTGGCCCAGGCGATCACTCCGCTCGGAGGGCGACGATCGGATTCAGTCGCGTTGCCCGGCGCGCGGGCACAAAACAGGAGGCGGCAGCAAGGACCTCGTCGTGCAACCGTGCGGGAGTACCTCCGAAATAGGTCGGCAGGTTCGAAGCAAGCTCAGATTCAGCAGTTTCGAACTGGCACGGCGAAGAACGGAATAACGATCAGGCTTCTCCACGTTCTGACCGCGCCGCCCAGAGCCGGTTTTGTCTGGTTCAGGTCTGTCGTCGGACCAAATCCGCGCGTTCCGTTTATCGAGCAGTTCGTCTGCCGCCCTGAACACTCAATTCCCATCGATACCCATCCGGATCATGAAGCCACAAACCCATGTTTGGCGAATCGGGTGATTCGGGTCCGATCTCATCGCCTGGATCCTCGATTTCCACTTTGTGTCTTTTCAAATGCGCGAGCGCCTTTTTTAGTGTCGCCATGTTTGGCAGATGAAACGACATGTGATCGATCGTCTTCGGACTCGGTTTGCCACGGTACAGGGCAATCGTGACGCTCTCATTGCCGATTGCGACTCCGCCGTCGAAATCGAATTGCTTCTTTAATCCAAGAGCGCGTTCGAACCAACGCGCGCTTTTTTTGGGGTCGCGGACGGACAAACCGAAATGGCCGACGGCTCCAAGTTTAAACGGGACTTTCATCGATCTTACACAACATTCGCGCTCACTCCTTAAAACGGTTGTTCGTGAGTGGAGGTCAATTGTTTCGCTTCAGCCCAGCGTTTCCCCTGGCTTTACGCGAGCGGCAGTGCGGAAAGGCAGCGAGCGTCAGCGGTTCGCAGTACATCAAAAACTCCTCTCTGCGAGCCATTTATGGAATCCCTCGGTCAGCACGAAAGCTGCTCGTTAGCAGGGCCATGCAGTCCACGATCGACACGGCCAAAACTCATTCGACGGCAAAAATCCAAAGCCAACGAAGCACAACTGTCCCGTCGCCCTACGCGATTGGAGAAATCAACGCCTACATCGCAATCCGTGACGAACTGCTTCTGGAAGCCGAAGAAACCGCGACTTCTTCGAAACTCGATAGCTTGACCATCGCTAATGATTTTGTCGACGCGTGCCTTACTCCGTCGCGTGCTCCGTATGAGCTACAATCCCTTCCCGAGGGAGATGCAAAACAGGAGAGACAGCGTTGCCGCGACATTAAATCGCGCATCGCAACTCTCCGACAACAAGCCTAGCGCGTCCCTCGCGCGCGCCTTCGGCAAAGAGGGTCTTTACGCGGCTCGTTTCGTTGTAAACCGGTAGAGTTCGTCGGGGCCGGGAGCGACGCCGGCACGTTTCTGGCTAATTGTTCTTTGTTCTTTTAATTATAGAATTTGTGACAAACGACATCCTAGATGCACTCCTTACCGCAATGGTGCAGAGCGGCCCCGGCGTCTCGGACCTTCTCTTTGCCGTGGGCAAACCCCCCACCGTCGAAGAATACGGCGTTCTCCAGGAATTTCCGGTGGAAACACCAGGCGGAGTCTTTGAATCCACCCAGATCGATCAGATTGTTGTTCATTTAATCGGAGACGATGAGCGATTACTCCGTGATCTGCGCGAATTGGGTTCCTGCGATTGCAGTTATTCGCTCGCCGACATCGCTCGTTTTCGCGTCAATATTTTTCGTCAACGAGGACGCAACGCGATCGTCATGCGCAGGCTACAGACCGAAGTTCCAACTCTCGAGGGCGTCGGCTTGCCTCCCGTCTTCCATGAGATCGTGAAGGAGAAAAACGGAATCGTCTTCGTCACCGGCGCAACCGGCAGTGGCAAGACGACGACTCTCGCCGCAATGATCAATGAGTTGAATCGAACGCAGCCAATTCACATTGTCACACTGGAGGACCCCATCGAGTTCGTTCACCCCCATCAGCAGGCCCTCTTGAATCAACGCGAGTTAGGAAAGGACTTTCCTGATTTTGCGCACGGATTGAGGGCAGCCCTGCGCCAGGCGCCCAAAGCAATTCTTGTCGGGGAAATTCGAGACCGTGCCACCATGGAAGTTGCACTAACCGCGTCGGAGACTGGTCACATCGTCTATACAACTCTGCACACGATCAGTGCCGGGCAGACAATCAAACGAATCCTGGGCATGTTTGACAAGGATGACGAACCTTTGCTTCGGCAACGTCTGGCCGAGACTGTGCGCTACGTTATTAGTCAACGATTGGTAGGCAAAATCGACGGCGGACGTCTCCTTGTCATGGAGATCATGGGGAGCAGCCTGCGCACGCGTGAAGCGCTGATCTACGGCGAAGGTGAAAACCGGACATTTCAGGAAATCATCGAAGCTGGCAGTACCATGGGGTGGAAAACTTTCGACCAGTCCCTGCTGGAAGCCTACAAAGACGGCGTCATCACGGACGAAACCGCAACCAATTTTTGCGCGCACAAGAACAAGATGCGGCGCGACATCGAAATGGTGCAAAAGCTTCGATATCAGACATTGGAAGAACCTTCCGGTTTACAGATGGAACCGGCACTGGCCGCGGTCGCCTAACGCTAGAAAAATTACAAAAGAAGAGATTATCAGAATGGAAGAGACAACTACAACACAGTTTCCATCGAACGGGCACACGCCAGTGGCTCACGAAAAACTGGACAACATCGACCGTGAACGCCTGAGCGAACGCTTGCGCACACCTTTAAATGCCATCATCGGTTTTTCCGAATTGCTCGCGTTGCAACCGGTCTCGGCCCAGGCGAGGAGCGACGTGAAACAGATTCTAAAAGCTGCCCGTGATCTTTTGGCCATCGTTGATCAAGAAATTACCGGGTCGACCGACAAGGCCGCGCACCGGCCGCATAAAGCACAGGAAGAGACTTCTCTTGTTCTCTACATCGAAGACGACATGGCCAATTTCACTCTTGTCGAACGTATCCTCGATTTTCGCCCCTCCATAACGGTGCGCCACGCCACAACGGGCCAAATGGGAGTTGAGAGCGCTCTTCTCAACCGTCCTAAATTGATTCTACTCGACCTAAATCTGCCCGATATCAATGGCGCAGAAGTATTGCGGCTGCTACGCAGCACACCCGACACAGCCGATATTCCGGTCGTCGTCCTGAGCGCGAACGCCACACCGAGCCAAATTGAGCGTCTGCTCACGGCAGGGGCATCCAATTATCTGACTAAACCATTCGATATCGACCCGTTTTTGGCAGTCGTAGATGAGTTGGTCGGCACAAACGGCCAGGAGTAATCGACGGCCGATAAATCGGAATCGGCGACGCGCCCTAATTTATTCCCGTCCCCAAATCATCGCGACGGAAGTCGTCAGACTTCCGCCCATGTTGAAAGTAAGGAATCGTTTCACGTTTTCGATCTGACGCGCACCCGCCTGGGACGTCAACTGCTGGTAGGCGTCGAACACCTGCCGCACGCCAGTGGCCCCGACCGGATGACCATCAGCGATTAAACCACCGCCGGTGTTGACTGGAATCTCGAACGGCAACGAACCGCTTTTCTGATTCCGTACCTGCGGCAACGATGTCGCACCGCTTTTTGCAAGCTCCGCACCCTTGCCGGGATCGGCCAGACCGAGGATCTCATAGACGATTACTTCGGTGATCGAAAAGCAGTCATGCACCTCCGCGCCTTGCATATCCCGTGGCTTCAGATTCGACATGCCAAAGGCTTTTTCGGCCGCCTTTCGCGCGGTGGAGAATGTTGGCACGTCTTTTTTATTGAGCGGTAGATAATCCGTCGTGTGGCCGAAACCAAGCAGGCGCGCGGCTTTCGATTTGTCCCGCCCGATTTTGTCCATGTATTTGCCGGAAACGAGAACCAACCCGGCCGCGCCGTCCGTGATCTGCGAGCAATCGGACACCTTGAGTGGGGGCGCGACGCTTGGATTTTTGTCCGAGACTTGAGACGCGCAATCCAGGGTCAGATCCGCATCGCGCATTTGGGCCAGCGGATTCAACTTGGCATGCGCATAATTCTTCCAGGCCACCTGGGCCAGATCGTTTTCACTTGCCCCATACTTCTCAAGATAAATCTGCGCGATCCGGCCGAATAACTTCGGGAACATAAAATCGCCGTATTCCGGTTTTTCGTTGTGATAATCCGCTGCGGCACCGAGAACGTCCGAGCCATCGAGGGACGACATGGTCTTTTGCTGTTCCGCACCAACGACCAGGACAACATCGTGAAATCCACCCATGATCCACTGCGCGCCGAGCAAAACGGAAAGGGCGCCTGACGCACAGGCGGCCTCGGTGTGCATCGTCGGGATTCCACGCAGTTTCGGATCGATCTCGGGAAGAAACGCTCCCAGCTGCAACTGCTTGGTGAATTGGCCGGCATTGAAATTACCCACGGCGCCGGCCTCGATCTCGCCCGGATCGATCCTGGCATCATCGATGGCCTTCTTACCGCCTTCGATAATCAAATGCCGGATGGTTTTGCCTTCCTTTTTTAGGTTCCGCTTAAAATCGGTGCGGCCGCCGCCGAGAATATAAACTTCGTTCATAACGTTAATTAGTTTAGCCAATCTTCGTGCTCTGTCATCCCGAACGCATGGAGCCGCCTCGCTCTGTCGAGGCGTCTTTTGGGAGGGACGACCTTGTGTCGTCCCTAAAATAATGGGACGTGACGAGCACGTCCCTCCAGATTCTTTCCTCCGCTGAGCGCAGATTTTGGGGGAGCGCACGCGCCTCGCGTCCTGGCGATTGCGCCTCGCAATCGCGAACTTTTCTCCAGAATTTTCGGCGAGGGCGGCGAAAATTGCACGCGAGGCGCGTGCGCTCCCCAGAATCTTGCATCGATTGATCCGCGGTCCACGGGTTCCACAGAAACGAATTCAACCTCCGAAGGCGTTGATCCCCGTGATGTCGTGGCCGACGACCAGGGTGTGGATGTCATGCGTGCCTTCGTAGGTGTAGACGGCCTCGAGGTTCATGAGGTGCCGTATCACGGAATAGCGATCTATGATGCCCACAGCGCCCAGGATGTCACGCGCCTTACGCGCACATTCGAGCGCCATCCACACGTTGTTCCGCTTCGCCAGCGAAATCTGCGCGGGGAGCGCCGTGCCCCCCTCCATCATGCGGGTGAGACGCAACGCCAGCAATTGCGCTTTCGTAATCTCCTGCACCATCCAGACGAGTTTTTGCTGCACCAGTTGGAAGCCGGCAATCGGGCGGCCAAATTGTACTCGCGATTTGGCGTAGGCGAGCGCCGTCTCGTAACAATCGATGGCCGCGCCAATTACACCCCAGGCAACGCCCACGCGCGCCTGCGAAAGACACGAGAGCGGGGCACGCAGCCCTGACGCCTTGGCCAGACGATTTCCCGCCGGTATACGGCAGTTTTCGAACCAGCATTCCGACGTGCGCGACATGCGAAGGCTAAACTTCCCCTCGATATCCTGTGCGCGGAATCCGGGAGTATTCTTCTCGACGACGAATCCGCCAACAGTTCCGTCGTCGTCCTTCGCCCACACGACCTTTACGTCCGCGATGGACGCGTTGCCGATCCAGCACTTGCTGCCATTCAAAACATAATGGTCGCCGTCGCGTGTGGCACGAGTTTCCATCCCGCCCGGATCTGAACCGTGCCCGTGTTCCGTCAGTGCGAAACAACCTACACGTTCGCCCGATACCAATCCCGGCAGCCAGCGCGCGTGCTGCTCGGGCGTGCCGAAAGAATGAATCGCGTATATGGCAAGCGCACCTTGCACGGACGCCTGCGAGCGCAGGCCCGAGTCGGCCCGTTCCAGCTCTTGCATGATGAGGCCATACGCCGTGTAGCTAAGTCCCGCACAGCCGTGCTCTTTCAGATGGGGAGCAAAAAAACCCAGCGCGCCCATGCGCGCGGTGAGGTGTTCCGGAAAATGGCCCGCGCGATGGCAAGGCACGATCTCCGGCATCACTTCCTCCTCCACAAAACGCCGCGCCCGATCGCGTGCCGCGCGCTCGTCGTCGGCAAGTAAGTCTTCGATAGCGTAGTAATCCAGCAAGGTCATGTCCTGCGGCAGATTAATGCCTAAGCTTTTCAACAGTGCTATATCTTTTTAAGGTTCTGATCCGCAAAGAGCGAGTTAGTTAGGATCATGGAATTATTACCCAGTCATGGCGCGACTTCACGAATATCAAGGTAAAGCCATTCTTGCCGCCAACGGTTTCAAAATTCCGCGTGGCCGTGCCGTCTCCACCGCCGATGAAGCCGTGATGGTGGCCAAGGAACTCGCCGGCGGCAAGAAAGGCAGCGAAGTGGTCGTGAAGATTCAAGCCTGGACTACCGGGCGAGCCGGCATCGGCGGAGTGATGTTTGCCAAGAGGCCAGATGATGTTCGTGGCCACGCGGCGCGCATGCTGGCGATGAAAGTGGGACAGTTCCCAGTCGAAGCCGTCTTGGTGGAAGAAAAGATCGCGATCGAACGGGAGTTTTTTCTTTCGTTCGCCATTGATGACGCCGCCCGCGCCCCGGTCATCATTTTCGCCGGCGGCGGCGGCAGTGGAATCGAAGAGCGCGCCGATTCGACGCGGCGCATCCCCTGCGATGTGAAGCGCGGGCCCCTGGATTCAGCCGTTGGCGAAGCCGCGGCTTCCTGTGGACTCTCGCCGGCGCATGCGACGCAACTCGCCGAGTCCATTCAAAAATTATTTACCGCCGCGCGCAGCGTTGAAGCCCGGTCGCTTGAAATCAATCCGCTGGTGCTGACCAAAGATGGCCAGTTCGTCGCCGCCGATTGCCGTATCACGATTGATGATTACGCCGTGGCGCGACACCCTGAGCTTGGGATTGAAATTGCGAGAGAATTCGATCATCCGCCCACCGCTCTGGAACGCGTGGCCTACGCCGTCGAACAAAGTGATCATCGCGGTACGTTTTATTTCGCACAGTTGGCCACCATAGCCGCCAAAGATTCTAAAGGTCTGGTTGGTTTTCACGGAGCGGGCGGCGGCGGATCCATGATGTCGATGGACGCGATCGTAAACGCGGGATTCACTATCGCCAATTTTACCGACACCAGTGGCAATCCATCCGCGTCCAAGGTGTATCGCGCCAGCCGGATTATTTTGGCCCAGCCTGGCCTGGTCGGATATTTCGGTTCCGGGTCGGGCGTCGCGAGCCAGGAACAATACTGGTCCGCGTATGGATTGGCCAAAGCATTTTGGGAACTTGATCTGGATATCCCGGCCGTGATTCGTTTGGGCGGCAACACCGAAGATCGCGCGGTGGATATCTTGCGGCGCATGTCCGAGCTGTTGCGCGCGCCGGTCGAGGGCTATCGTAAGACCGACCCGCCGGCCATGATCGCCGGGCGCTTCGCGGAACTTGTCGCAGGCGCGGGTGGCACCAAATGGAAGCCGCGCCGTCCGCGTGTGCCAGAGTTTGTGAAAGATCCATCGGCCACCATGCTTCCCGTGAAAGGTGGTCGCGTCTGGATTGACACCGCGCAATGGCCGCAGATTAGCCGCACCGTCGATACGCACTCTTGCGGATTGATCGCGGATCGCGGAAGTGCGCCGGTGGCGGCGCTGGCGAGTGAAGAGTTCGCCAACAAGGACTCCGAGTTGCTCGCGTGCGATGTCGAGTGTCGACTCGCCGGAGTCGAAGGCTTCTACTTGGAACTCGATATTCCCGGACTGGACGAACTGATTGGAGGCGCGCGCTAAATGGCAATCTTAATCGACGAGACCAAGCGCGTTTTGGTGCAAGGCATTACTGGCCGCGAAGGTCAGGCGCGCACGCGTCTGATGCGCGAGTACGGGACCAATGTGATGGCGGGTGTGACGCCCGGCAAAGGCGGGCAGACCGTCCTGGGCGTTCCCGTGTTCAACACGCCGCAGGACGCGGTAAAAGCTCTGGGCGGGATCGACATCTCGGTCCTTTTCGTTCCGGCGGCGGGCGTGAAGGACGCGGCCATTTCGGCCATTGATGCGGGCATCAAACTCACGGTGCTGGTGCCCGATCGCGTGCCCGTATGGGACGCCATGGAGATCGCCGCGGCAGCCAAAGCGAACGGCGCGATGTTTGTCGGACCCAACACACTTGGAGTGTTGAGTCCTGGAAAGGGCGTGGTCGGCATGATCGGCGGTCGTGCTGAAAGTGCGCGACAATGGTTCAAGCCCGGCCTTCCGACCGGCGTTGGAGTGATCAGTCGCTCTGGCGGCATGGCTTCGAGCACCGGCTACTACCTGGGACAGGCGGGCGTGCGCATCTCAACCATCGCCCACATTGGCGGCGACGCGGTTCTTGGAATTCGCATTCCCGATGCCGCGCTGATGTTTGAAGCCGATCCGCTCACCGAAGCCATTGTGATCTTTGGCGAAATTGGTTCGTCGCAGGAGGAGGAATTAGCGCAACTCATTCGCGACCGAAAAATCACCAAGCCGGTGATCGCCTACATTGGCGGCAAGGCGGCCCGCGAAGGTACGCGCTTCAGTCACGCGGGCGCGATCATTGAAGGCGGTCGAGGCACGCACGCCGGAAAAGTGAAAGCATTGCGCGAAGCCGGCGTCACCGTGGTCGATGCTTTTGGCGAGTTGCCAAGCGCGGTAGTCGATATTCTCAAACGCATAAACGGAAAGAGTCTCATGAGTGAAACCGACAAAAACGCAGTCTGGAACACCGCGGTAACTCGCATTGAGCCCAACCGGGTCGCAGTGCGTGGATACGACATCGCCGATCTCATGGGGCGCGCCTCTTTTGGCGCCGCGGTCCATTTGATTTTGACCGGCGAGTTGCCGGCGCCCCCCATCGCGCGCTTGATGGATGCGGTGTTAGTGGCATCGATCGATCATGGCGCCACACCACCGAGCGCGTTGGCCGCGCGAACCGTCGCATCCACCGGCGCCTCGTTGAGCACGTCGGTTGCCGCCGGCATCATGTCGATCAATCGTCATCATGGCGGCGCCATCGAAGATTGCGCCCGACAATTGAAAAAGATTGCCGATCGCGCCACGAGTGAGTCCATTCCGATCGATGAAGCCGCGACGCGCACGCTCGCTGCCATGAAGGAAGCGGGCGATCGAATGCCGGGATTTGGTCATCGCTATCACACAAAGGATCCGCGCACGGCGCGACTGTTCGAACTCGCGCGCGAGGCCGGCATCGACGGCGCACACATGAAAGCGGCGCGAGCCGTTGAAAAATCCTTCGCTGACGCCAAAAAACCGCTGCCTATCAATGTGGACGGCGCGATCGGCGCAATCCTCGCCGACTTAGGAATGAATCCCGCAGCCTTCAACGGCATCTTCATGATTGCGCGAACGCCAGGACTGGTGGCACATGTCATCGAAGAGCAAACCCGCGAGAAACCGATGCGTCGAATCGATCCCGTGAACCATGGTTATGATGGCCCCGCGCCGAGACGCGTTCCCGAATGAAGCTCCAAATACCAACATCCAAGCTCCAAAGAAACTTCAAACTTCAATATCCAAAATGCACCGCGTGTTCTTTTTTGGAAGTTGGTGCTTGGAATTTCATTGGTGCTTGGATGTTGGAACTTGGAGTTTTCGCTGTTGAAAAAGCGACGGATGTTGAAGCTTGGAGATTCCCTGGGATTTGGTGCTTGGGATTTGGAATTTGCAGTTGTGAATCGGACAAAGTGACCGAACCGCATGTGATATCATCATTATGACGACGAACAAAAAAACGACCTATGGCGTCAACGAAATCGCGGAACTCTTTCCCAGCTTGATGAAAATCAAAGACACGTCGCTGCGCGAAAAGGTGGCCACAGTGTGGAGCGAAGCCATCACGACGGGCTGTGGCGGAAAGGGCTGGACCTTCGACGAACTTCGCGCGGTCAAGTTCACTCTGCTGGCCGGCGACATCGACATGACTTTCGTCGAGCATCTCAATTCCTGCGCGCTGCAATGCATCGCCATTGCGGACGTGCTGGAGAGTTCGTTCCGCTGCGGCATTCCTGTTCAGCGCGACTATCTTATCGCCGGCGCGCTCCTGGCCGACGTGGGCAAACCGCTGGAGTTTGATAAGGACGCGTCAGGCAAGGTGATTCAAGGAACATTTGGACAGCAAGTGCGCCATCCTTTCACCGGCGTCGCGCTGGCCTACAAGCACGGCATTCCCGGCGAAGTCATGCACATGATCGCGACGCACAGTCATGAGGGCGACAAGATGGAGCGATCGATCGAGTCGATTATCTTCCATCACGCCGACTTCGTGGACTTCGATATTGCCAAGCTTCTTGGCAAGCGTGCCGCCAAGAAGTAATTGCAGAGCAGTTAATGGTTGAAAGTTGACTGTTGAGAGTCTGAAAATGCCGGCCGGCTATGAACGAGATCGACATCGTGCGCGATATCTCCCGCAAGTTCGAGCAGGCGGGCATCCCGTACATGCTCACCGGTTCCATGGCGATGAACTATTACGCACAACCGCGCATGACTCGCGATATCGACGTCGTGATTGCGATTGAGCCGGAGGACGTTGACAGCGTAGCTGCCTTATTTCGGCCGGACTATTACGTGAGCGAGGAAAATATTCGAGAGTCGCTCGCCCACCAATCGATTTTCAACCTCATTCATCAAGAGAGCGTGATCAAAGTGGATTGCATCATTCGTAAAAGCACTGAATACCGACAAGTAGAGTTTGAGCGGCGCCAGAAGATCTCGATTCTCGACTTCACCACGTTCATCGTGAGCAAAGAAGATCTTATCATTTCAAAACTTTTTTGGGCGAAGGATTCGCATTCCGAGGTTCAACTGGGCGATGTAAAGAATCTGCTCGCTACCGGATATGACGCCGCCTATTTGCGGCGCTGGACGCGCGAACCGGGGTTGGATAACTTATTGGCGAAGTGTCTCGAATGACTGATACGCCGCCGGAAATCGAACGACTGATGCGCGACAAACTGATGGCGCGCTCGGGCGAGGAACGTTTTGTGATGGGCGCGCAAATGTTCGATAGCGCCCGCGAAATGGTAAAAGCGTCACTCCCGCGTGATTTATCGAAGGCTGAACAGCGACGGCAATTGTTCAAACGCCTATACGGGAAGGAAATTACCTTAGGTTAATTAATATGGGCCTTACGCTCGTCGAGAAGATTGCCGCGCGACATGCTGATGGACTTGCTCCTGGCACCGTCGTGCACGCCGGAGATTTCGTTTCGATCCGTCCGCGTCATGTCATGACGCATGACAACACCGGCGCCGTAATTCCAAAGTTCAAGCAGATCGGCGCCACCACGATCGCGGATCCGGCGCAACCTGTATTTGCCATCGATCATGACATTCAGAATGTCACGCCAAAGAATCTGGAGAAGTATGCCAAGATCGAGGCGTTCGCGCGCGAGCAGGGTGTCGATTTTTACCCGCCGGGCACCGGCATTTCGCATCAGGTGATGGTGGAGCAGGGCTATGTGGTTCCCGGAGCGTTGGTCGTGGCCAGCGATTCACACTCCAATTTGTACGGCGCCATGGCGGCGCTAGGTACGCCTGTGGTGCGAACCGACGCCGCCAGTATTTGGGCCACCGGAGTGACATGGTGGCAGGTTCCCAAGGTGGCCAAAGCAGTGCTTAAGGGAAATCTTTCCGCGGGCGTCACCGGCAAGGATGTCATCATCGCTTTGTGCGGACTCTTCAATAAGGATGAGGTGCTCAATCACGCCGTTGAATTCATGGGCGATGGAGTGGCGCATCTTTCCATGGGTGCGCGGATGACCATCGCGAACATGACCACCGAGTGGGGCGCGCTGGCGGGCGTGTTTCCATTTGATCAGGTGACGGTGAATTATTTGCGCTCGCGCGTTGGCGAGTTTACGAATGACAAACGCCCGGGAACGCGCAGCCGAGAGAGTCGCTCCGGCTATACCAACGCCGACATCGATGCCTGGTGGCAGAATCGAAGCGAGTTGAGCGCCGATACAGACGCCGATTACGCCATCGAACTTGAACTAGATCTGTCGACCGTGGTTCCGCATGTGTCCGGTCCCAATGAGGTGAAGACCATGGTCTCGCTCGCGGAAATGGAGCGGAAACATGTGCCCATTCAGAAAGCGTATTTAATGTCTTGCGTGAATGCGCGCGTCGAGGATTTGCATGACGCCGCGGAAGTGGTGCGCAACCGCGGCGGGCGCGTGGCCGCCGGTGTCGAATTTTATTTGGCCGCGGCCAGCGCCGAAGTGCAAGCCGAGGCCGAGACCGTTGGTGACTGGCAAACTCTGGTGGACGCGGGCGCCATCGCGCTGCCGCCCGGTTGCGGAACCTGCATCGGTTTGGGTCGCGGTCTGGTGGGCAAAGGCGAAATCGCGATCAGCGCCACGAATCGAAATTTCAAAGGGCGCATGGGTGATCCCGATGCACAGGTCTATCTGGGTTCGCCCGCTGTCGTGGCGGCCAGTGCGTTAGCTGGATTTATTTGCGCGCCACAAACATTCACGGATCGCGCGGCCGGAACCGCTGTTCGACGCCCGCCGAGCAAAACGCAGGCGCCCGCCTCAGTCGAGATTATTGCGGGTTTTCCACCAAGCGTGCGCGGTCGCGTTCTCTTTGTTGATAAAGACAATTTAAACACCGACGGCATTTACGCCGGCAAGCACACGTATCGCGACGATATGACGCCGGAACAGATGGCGGCCGTGACTTTTGAAAATTTCGATGCGAACTTCAACACCATCTATCGCGCCGGCGACATTGTGGTCGGCGGACTGAACTTTGGAACCGGGTCCAGTCGCGAACAGGCGGCCACCGCGCTGAAGTTCAAAGGCATTCCCTGCGTCATCGCCAGCAGCTTTTCTGAAACTTACAAGCGCAACGCCTTCAACAACGGCTTCGTCGTGTTCGAGTGCCCCGAGTTGGTCTCGCACTTGCGCGCCACGCTCGCCAATCGCGCGCCCACGACGGTGGCGGCGGAGATCATGATCGATTACGGCAAATCCATCCTTACCATCGATGGGAAATCCTTCGTTTTTCCGCCGCTAAGTCCCGCAGCTCAGGAATTGATCGTGGCGGGCGGCGCCGAAAATCTGGTGGCCGCCCGGCTTCGGGCGAAGTCGCGAGAGACCGCGTAAGTTTGGACTTTCTCGCGCGCTCGGCTTCGCTCGAATCTGGGGAGCACAGGCCGCTGGCCTGTTGGCGACGGCTGCCAGCCGTCGCGGACTTTTCGCGTTTAAAATTTGGCTCTTTGGCCGGATCTTCGTGGCAATCTGCGAAGGTGGGGCCGAAGGGCGGATCATTCGGCGAGCCGCCGAATGCAACAGGCCAAAGCGGCCTGTGCTCCCCAAACTCATCCGTCTAAATCTGCGTAATCCGCGGTAATTTGGACGTCCACCACTTGCCAGCCGAAACGCTCCCCGATAAAGTCGAGAAAAATATGGCTAAATACAAAATCGCGTGGATGCCTGGTGACGGAGTTGGCAATGATGTCATGGAGGCGGCGCGCATCGTGCTGGATCGCATGAAACTTGATGCCGAGTACGTGCCTTGCGACATCGGCTGGGATTTTTGGTGCAAGGAAGGGAATGCGCTTCCGGACCGCACCGTGAAAGCCCTTAAGGAAACCACCTGCGGTCTCTTCGGCGCCATCACGAGCAAGCCGCAAAGCGAAGCGAAGGAGGAATTGAGTCCGGAGCTGAAAGACAATGGGCTGGTCTACTTCTCTCCCATCGTCAAGCTGCGCCAGATGTTCAACCTGCACACCAACATGCGGCCTTGCAAAAGCTATCCTGGTAACCCGCTAAATTATCGCGGCACCAAGATCGCCAATCCCAGCGGCGAAGACATCGCTATCGATCAAGTCGTGTTCCGTGAAAATACCGAAGGCATGTACGGCGGCGTCGAGTTCTTCCCGCTGCCAGAGCCGGTTTACACGGCGCTATGCGCCAATCCGAAGATGAAGCCGTGGAAAGACAAGGCAGGCCTGGAAAATATCGCGCTTTCCACGCGCATCATGAGCAAGCAGGGTTGCACGAACATTTGCAAGCAAGCCTTTGAATTCGCCAAAAAAACCGGGCGCAAGCGCGTTACACTGATTGAGAAACCGAATGTGCTGCGCGAAACCGGCGGCTTGATGATGCGTTGCTTCAAAGAAGTGGCCAAGAATTACCCGGACATTCGCGCCGACGACGCGAACATCGACGCCATCTGCATGTGGATGTTCAAGAATCCGCAGGATTACTCCGTGCTGGTGGCGGAAAATATGTTTGGCGACATCGTCAGCGATTTGTGCGCCGGCCTGGTGGGCGGACTCGGCTTCGCGCCCAGCGCCAACCTTGGTGACAAGTACGCAGTGTTCGAACCGACGCACGGATCTGCGCCAAAATACGCCGGCCAATACAAGGTCAACCCAATCGCCATGCTCCTCACCGCCAAATTGATGTTGGACTGGCTGAAAGAAACCGAAAAGGCCACGCGCCTTGAATCCGCCGTTGCCCGCGTTATCGCGGAAGGTAAGGTGCGCACCTACGACATGGGCGGCAAAGATTCTACCCTCGATGTGGCCAAAGCCATTGCCGATCACGCCACCTCATAAGCCCGCGAAACCAAGATCGTCATGTCACAGAATCCAACTGAGTCGAAGAAACTACTGTCCTACACCATCGCCGAGTGGGCTTGTGCCCTGAAGTACGAGGACCTTTCGCCGGCCGCGATTCAAGCGGCCAAGTTATTTTGGTTCGATACCATCGGCTGCGCTCTAGGCGGCAGCCAACAGGACGACGCCAAAATCTTGCTCAAGCATTACCGCGCGATGGGTGGTGGCAACGGCGGCGCTACCTCGTTCGTATCCGGCTTCAAGACCAATCCGGTGGATGCGTCGTTCTTGAATGGCCACATGATTCGCGCGATGGATTACAACGACATTTATTGGAAAGCCGATCCGTGTCATCCGAGCGATCTCATCGCCGCCCCGCTGGCCCTCTGCGAAAGCGAAGGTCTGGGTGGCCAGGATCTGATTCTGGCCACTATCATCGCCTACGAAATTGAAATGCGCCTTTGCGAAGTGGGTCGCCCGGGCGTGCGCGAATACGGCTGGCATCATGCCACATTGAGCGCATTCGCCGCGCCGATCGCGGCCGGTCGAGTGCTGAATTTGACACCGGCGCAAATGGTTTCCGCAATGGGGATCAGCGCGTCGCGCACATTTTGTCCGGGTGCGGTGACGGCGGGCAAGTTGACCAACATGAAGAACACAGTTGATCCGTGGGCGGGGCGGATGGGGGCCGAGAGCGCGCTTCTTGCGCGCGACGGATTTTCCGGGCCCGAGCACATCATTGATGGCAAAGAAGGTTTGTTCGCCGTGTTCCATCATGTGCAATACAAGGGGGAACCGGCCACATTCGACGGCGAAGCGCTGGTTGCGGACCTTCCCTCCTCAACGAAATCTCACTATCGCATTCTGGATTGCGGCATGAAGAGTTTCCCGATCGAGGCGCTCAGTCACGCGCCCCTCACCGCCATGATGAAGACGGTGAAGGAACACAACATCAAGGCCGACGATGTGAAGGAAATCAAAGTGGAGGTGATCGCTCGCGCCGCGGACATTTTGGGCGATCCTCACAAGTATCGACCGGACTCCAAAGAAACCGCCGATCATTCGCTGCCTTATTGCATGGCGGCCGGTTTGGTCGACGGCATGGTAACGCCGCTACAATTCAAAGAAGAGCGCGTCCTCGACAAGGCGCTCATTCCGATCATGGACAAGGTGAAAGTGGTCCCTAACGATGAGTTCGAAGCGCTCTTTCCCAAGTTCCAGCCGAGCCGCGTGACCATCACGACTAATGACGGCAAGTCACACTCCACCCGGGTTGATGTTCCGAAGGGTGATCCGCGCGATCCAATGACTGAGGAAGAAATCGCGGTCAAATTCACGGCGCTCGGCGGCGACGTGATCGGCAAGGATCAATGCAAAAAGTTGCAGAACTACATCATGAGCATTGAAACCGCCAAAGATCTTGGCGGACTCTTCGACCTAACCACGGCCCCGTAGCCGTTCGGTTGTAGGGGAAGCTGCTAGCTTCCCAATCCAAAGTAGTCGGGACGCTAGCAGCGTCCCCTACAAAGATTATGCGGCTTCGCCGCCATTATTGTAGCATCGCGCTCGAAGGTCGCGATCCACCTACGCGTTCGCGCTGCCGGCATCGTCGCTGCCGAATTGGATGCCTTGGGCCAATGGCAGTTCTGTCGAAAAATTGATCGTATTCGTTTGGCGCCGCATGTAGCTCTTCCAGGAATCGCTCCCGCTTTCGCGGCCACCGCCGGTCTCTTTCTCGCCGCCGAATGCGCCTCCAATCTCCGCGCCGCTCGTGCCGGTGTTGATATTGGCGATGCCGCAATCGCTCCCAATAGCGCTAACGAATTTTTCGGCCTCCCGCACGTCGTTCGTGAAAACCGCGGAGGTCAAACCTTGTGGCACACCATTGTTCATCGCGATCGCTTCGTCGAAATGGCGGTAGGTCATCAAGTAAAGCAGCGGACCGAAGGTTTCATGACACACGATGTCGAAATCCGGCTTCGCGTTTGCCAGACACGGCGTCATGTAACAACCACCTGGGTATTTCCCGCCTTCCAGCCGTTCGCCGCCGTAAAGAACTTCGCCGCCTTCAGTTTTTAGTCGCTGGATGGAATGCTGCACCATGTCAACCGCGCCGCTGTCGATGAGCGGACCCATCAACGTTTTCTTCTCGAGCGGATTACCGATCGGCACCGTTTTGTAAGCCGCCAACAATTTTTTGCGCACCTTGTCCGCAACCGATTCGTGCATGATCACGCGCCGTGTGGAGGTACAACGCTGGCCCGCTGTGCCCACCGCGCCAAAGAAAATCGATTGCGTTGCCATTTCGAGGTCAGCGCTCGGCGCGACGACCAACGCATTGTTGCCGCCAAGTTCCATGATCGTCCTGCCGAGACGTCCGTGGACCGCCTTTGCCACATTCAAGCCCATGACCACTGAGCCGGTTGCAGAAACCAACGGAATCCGACGATCGTCCGCTAGTTTTTGACCGACTGTCTTGCGGTCACCAATCAGCAAAGTAAAAATCGCCGGATCTGCGCCGGTCTCGCGACAAACGCGTTCTGCAATTTTCGTGACTGCGATCGCGGTCAGTGGGGTTTTTTCCGACGGCTTCCAAACGCTGGCGTCGCCGCACACCGCGGCCAGTGCCGCGTTCCACGACCAGACTGCGACCGGAAAATTAAACGCGGAGATGATCGCAACAATGCCAAGTGGATGCCATTGTTCCATCAAGCGATGGTTAGGCCGTTCCGATTGAATGGTCAGGCCATACAACATGCGCGATTGGCCCACGGCCAGATCACAGATGTCGATCATCTCCTGCACTTCGCCTTCGCCCTCCGCAACGATCTTGCCCGATTCCATCGTCACGAGCTGGCCGAGATCGTGTTTGAATTCGCGCAACGCGTTGCCTAAACGTCGAACTGTTTCACCGCGGACCGGCCCCGGCGTGATACGCCACTTCAAAAATGCTTCGTGCGCGCGAGCGATGGCCGTGTCGTAATCGTCGCCGGAAGCAGTGCGAACGCTGGCCAGCTTCTGTCCATTAATTGGCGAGATCTTGTCGATCTTCGCACCGCCGCCACGCCAATCCCCGCAAAAGACGCCGGGATTTTCGTCAGTAATGCCGAGCTTCTCTAAGACGGATTGCATAGGTGGATCGCGCTCTCCGAGCGCGATGGAAAAGTGAGCGGCGTCGCCGCCATAAATTTTTTAGCATCGCGCTCGGAGAGCGCGATCCACCGACATCGCCGCAAGAAACCTTGTTTCATTTTCGCATTTGGCGACATTGCTTGCGCATCAAGTCAATCGCCTCGTCGATTACTTCGGCGGAAACGTCGAGCGCCGGCCGGAACCGGATCGATTGTTCGCCCGAGCGAAGGGTGAGCACTCCCAGATCGAAAAGACCTTTCCACATTTCCTCGCGGGTCTTCGCGTCAGGCAGGTCAAAGGCGAGAAATAAACCGCGCCCGCGCGCGCCGGTTATCATCGGTTCTTCTCCCTGCAGTTGTTGAAGCTGCTTCAGGAAATGCTCGCCGACTTTACCAGCGTTTGTCACCAGATTTTCCCGTTCGATGATCCGCATCAGATGAGTCGAGCGCACCATGTCGGTGAAATTGCCGCCCCATGTCGAGTTCAAACGGCTCGGCAGACGAAATGCATTATCTTTTACTTCGTCGAGCCGTGGACCGCCCATTACGCCGCAGACTTGTGCTTTTTTTCCAAAAGCAAGCAGATCGGGAAAGACCCCAAAATTCTGGCAACACCAGACGCGGCCGGTTACGCCCATACCGCATTGCACCTCGTCGAAAATGAGCAGGACTTCGGTCTCATCACAAATTTGGCGGAGCTTCTTCAACCATTCGCCGCGGAAATGATTGTCTCCGCCTTCACCTTGGATCGGCTCGACAATGATCGCGCAAATATCGTTTGAGCGATCTCGCAACAGATTTCGAATCTCGGCTTCCGATTTGTTTTCGCGTTCAGCGACATCGCGCTCTCGTTCGGACTCCGGCAGAGAAAAGTTAATGTAGGGGCAGGAAACGCGCGGCCAATCGAACTTGGCAAATAAATCCGTTTTACGCGGATCGGTGTTGGTCAGACTCATGGTGTAGCCGCTGCGGCCGTGAAAGGCGTGGCGAAAATGCAAAACCTGGGTTCCACGTTCACCGCGGCCGGCTGCCATGTTGCGGCGGACCTTCCAGTCCATCGCCGCCTTCAAACAATTTTCGACCGCCATTGCTCCCCCTTCAATGAAGAGATAACGGTCCAGCGGAGGCATGCCGCACACGCGCGAAAACGTTTCGACGAACTGGGCATACGCTTCCGAGTAAACATCCGAGTTCGCCACTTTAACTTTGGCGGCCCGAAGAAGATCGTGCTGAACCTCGGCCTCCTCGAAGTACGGGTGATTAAAACCGACTGCCATCGAGCCGAAGAATCCGTAAAGATCGATCAATCGGTGCCCCGTCGCGGAATCGTAGAGGTAAGATCCCCGGCTTTTTTCGAGATCGATGACAATACGGAAGCCGTCGAGCAATATGTGTTGCTCGAGGCTTTCCAGGACGTGTGAAGCATCCATTCTTTGGTTTTCTTTTTTTGCTCCGGAGCGGCTCCGCGCAGCGAGCGCCTCGGTGAGCATGGGCGGCATACTCATCCCTTGATCGTAATCCGTGCCCGAATTTCGGTCAACCAGGGTGCGTGTTGTAGTTACCGCTCCCCTCGGCGGCAACCCGGAATTTCTGCAGCCAGAAACCCATTCGAATACGCTCGGGGAGGTCTTGGCAGCTACACCGCTTGTGCCGCGGCGCCGAAATGCCGCAGGCTCGGATCGATAACCGCAGCCATGACCTCGATCTTTTCCGGATCGATTTTGGCAAACTCAGCGATGCGTTCCGACTCTTCTCGCGGATTCTCCAGCAAATGCGAGTAATCGATTTCGAGAAGATCGACATTCGGAGCTTCGCGCAAAAGACCGACGATGCGATCTCGATGTTCGCGTAACCACTCCGTCATCCTGGCCGGATCAGTCGATGAAGTTCCGGAGAGGCGCCGACGCAGTTTCTGTTGCGAGGCGGCGACTTCAGCGATTGCGCGTTGCATAAAGATGATGCGGAACCTGTGCTTGCGCGGCAGTGACGGCAGCAACATCGAGATGATTTTTACGGCGTGCCCGTGCGCTTTTTCGATGATGAACGGATTGCGCGGCAACTGTTTTATTTCCTCCCATTCGAAATAACCCAGAACATTGTTTTCGTCGGCACGGCGTTTGTTGTCGGACATTACCGGGAGGCCGGCGGCGTCCAGCATCTGCATCATCAACGACGTGCCAGAACGCGGTAGACCGGAAACAACGATAAATTCCATCGCTTCGGACACGCGCGACGGTTGCGCGTCGCTCTCTCCACGGGGCGACTCCGTCCGACTGGCGGACTTGCGCCCGCTTTCGCGCATTCGGCGGCTCGCTTCGGCGCGTTGGCGGGCGCGCTCGACGACGTCGCGGCGCATGTTTTGCCGGAACGCCCGCGATCCTTTCCGACGCGCGACACGACCTCGCAGATACTCGCGGTGACGCTGGGCATCCGCAGCACCATTCGGCCGTCGCTGGTAAAGAACAACCAGATAGCGGTGTGCTGGATTCCAAGCCGGACGGTAGCGCAGACAGGTTTCGAAAGCCTGCATCGCGCGCGCGTCTTCGCCGAGGCGGGCAAGCGCGACGCCGAGGTAATGATGCGCAAGTGCAAGATCGAAGCGCAACCCAATTGAGCGCAAAGCAAAGTCCGCGGCTTCTTCGTATTCGCGCGCACGCAACCGACAAATGGCAACACCGAGATGGGCCTGCGCATCCTCTGGATCAATCGAGATCGCTTTACGGAAAGCGATCTCGGCGAGCTCTGGCTGGCGCAAACGCAATCGCGTGAGTCCGAGTTGGTCTTGCAGCGCGGCCGAAGCGGAGTCGAGCGCTTCGGCTTGCTCCAGATATTTCAGACCGGCTTCAAAGTTTCTCCTTCGATATTCGAGATTGGCGCGCAGGAGCAACACGCCGGAACTTTTTCTGTTTTCGATCACGTCGCTGATTGTCTCTCGCGCCTCCTCGATCAAGCCGAGGTGGAGCTGACAAAGCGCGAGCTCGCAGCAAAAATCCCAGCGCTCCGGCCATTCTTCGTAAACGGCCTCGAGGAGCGGGAGCGCATCGGCATACCGCCCGGCGCTAAGGTACGATTCCGCCAGCGCCCAGCGATTTTCGCGTTCGGTGGATTTGATGGCTTCGTTCGGATCGTCACCGGGATCCTGAATGTAGCCCATCTCGACAAACTGCCGGATTACTTCCTTCTCTTCGTCAGCGGACCGTCGCGCTCTCGGCGCCTGGCGCGTTTGCTCCTGCTCAATCCCGCCGCCGGACGAGTCCGTCCGACTAGCGGACTTGTCCCAGCTTTCGATGCGCTCGATGCGCGGCGGCGGGGAAAACGCTTCCACAAGCACACGACCATCCATGTCCGCGCCAATCGGCAATCCAAAGAGTGTGAGAATGGTCGGCGTGATGTCGAGAAGGCTTGCGCCATGAATGAGCTCATCCTCGCGCAACCCTGCACCACGCATCGCGACAATTCCGCTATTCCGATGCCAAGCCGCGATGCCGGTCGGAATATTCGGTACCTCAAAGGGCCGGGTGTGATCGCTTTTAAATCCGTGATCGGAAACGATGATGGCAGTGACATCGTCGCCCGCCAGATAGAGCAGCCGACCGAGCATCGCGTCCTGTAACCGGTAGATGCTATTGACGACGTCGGAGTAATGTTCGAATTCGGGTTGGTAAACTCCGGCCCGCCGCGGCGGATGAAATGGCATGAAGTCGTGGCAGATTAGATCGATGGAATGGTAATATACCGTGGCGAAGTCCCACGGTTCGTGCTCGAGCAAATAAGTGGCGGCGGCGTGAGTGGAGAAACATTCGGACAAACGGATCGCGATTTGATGCAAACGTTTGTCGTGGTCCTGATCAATTTTCTCGGCCGTGCGCACAAACATCGACAACACGTCGCCGGGGATTTCCTCGGGCCGGACGCGCAAGCTCGACAATGACTCTTCCAGCCGCCTAGGATGGACCGTATCCTTCGCTAATTTCCATTCCTGATCGAGTTGCGTCGGCGCAGGCTGGGCGAAACGATCGCTGACGCACGCGCCATCAAGCGGTTCTGCCGGATGTGTGGCGAACCAACCGACGACCTGCGTTTTAAGTCCCCGCTCATTCAAAATATTCCAGATCGCCTTGCCCTGGCGCGTCGTCGATGAAACCGGCACGACCTGGTTGAGCTCGTAATCGACTTCCGTGAAGCCGCAGACGCCGTGCTTAAACGGACGTTTGCCCGTGGCGATGGAAGTCCACAGCATGGGGGAGAGCATCGGGCGAATGCTCGCCAGATTCCCCATCACGCCCCCGTTTATGATGTGTTCGAGAACGGGTAACTCACCGCGATCGAGCAAGGGCTGAATGATTTTCCAGTCAGCTCCATCCCAGCCAACGAGGAGGACTTTGCGGCCGAGTTGAGTCACAACGGCGGCAACTTGACGTTGTTAGCTCGACAATGAGTTTTTGCCCCGCTTCTTCAGCGCAGTAACTCCAGCCGCTCCCGCAATCAGCAATCCAATCGCGGCTGCCGGAACATGACTCGGCGCTGAGGTCGGAGTAGAGGCGGTTGGACTCCCACAAGGGTTAGCAGGGGGAGGGATGTGTTCTCGATGCTTTCTGTTGCGTATCCGCATTTCGCCGGCAAGGATGGTTTCGTTCGGATCAGTATTCAAAGCGTAGCGGTGCAAAGTGAAGACCGGTCCATCGCAGTCTAAATTGTTCAACGTCACATCCGCCCACCCGTAAAAAGCGTCCCCGTTGATGATGATTCGGAGGGCGAGAAAACCGCGGTCTCCCGCCTTCCAATCGCCGGCATCATTTCCGAAGGTGTCGGGCGATCCTGCATCAGTATCGTTAAAATAAGCGACGCTATAAAAACTCTGCGGTCCGATCACTTCATTGCCCGACAACCTGTAGGCGTACGGCCGGCTGTAGCGAATGGAAGCACCAATGGCCGGGCACAAGGTGCCTTCGCCTTTGATTTTCGCCTTCGATTTGGCGCAATCCGATTTCATCACAAAATCATCGTTCGCCATGGACGATGATGAGGGCGGGGTCATGTTCTGCAAATCGAAGTGGATCGTGTCGCCGCCAAACTCAACGGAGCCGGATTTGATAACCGCGTCAGCTTGTGATGCGACAGAAACGGCGCCTGCGCCCAGACCGTAAAGGACCAGACGTTGCGGTAAATTTCGGGGCGATGTCTTCATAATCGCGAGTTAATTCCTCTCCACCGCTTTGGTCAATCGTTTTTCGTGGGATTGTCGATCTTAAACAGCAGACGGCGGGTAACGAGCCGTGCGCCACTGAGCTCGGCGAATTGCTTTGTGTCGTGATGTTGCTGCGGGTCAAATTCGAAACGGCTGATCTCGAGCCCGGTCTGCAAGCCGGACAAGAGGGATGCGTGCAGCAAGAGCAAATTCGCCCAGCCAAAACCGCCGCGCAATTCCTCGGCTACCACGCGCAACCCGGTGTAAGCGACCTTGCCCGTGCGCCGGCAGAGCAAGACACCTTTGACCTCGCCGTTTTGTGTTAATGCGAGTGAATGCTCGGATTTGTAACCAGCCGTTTCGAGAGCCAGCGCCGACGCGCTGCTTGGGAGGTTGTTCAAGAGAAATTGTCGCGCTTTTGGAATCACGCTCGGCTGCAAAGTTGTCAGCTGGACATCCGGTGGAATCAGATTGCGCGCGCGCAACCGCTCGTAAATCCGATCTATCCGTTGCCATACCTCCCCCGATTTTACTTCATAAACTTCGTGGACGGCCGACGCCGCGAAACCCGCTTGTTGCAATCCGCTCGCGGCCGGCGATTCTTCATCGATCGTTTGACCGAAGTAAACGCTCAGCGCTCCGCGCTTCCACGCTTCATCGAGCCCGCGCCGCAGCAACTCCGCGCCGCTCGCGCCTTCATTTTCCACGCGCAGGCAAAGCCAGGTCGCCTTAATTTTCTGCAACGGCCGCAACGTCATCCCAAGCGCGGCGACGAAACGCTCGACCCGACCGCTTACCGCCACCAGCAAATATGGATTCGCATCGAACAAAAACGCGGCCGGCAGAAAATGATGCAGGCGCGGCATTTCATCGGGCCACGGCAGGCGAACTTCGACGGCCATACGGAAGAAGAGATTCCTCGACTTCGATCTAAATAACAGAAATTAATCGCAGCGTATCTTCATTCGTCCATGTCGACCCTGGCCCATTCTCTTCCACCCACCCTCCGCGACACGTCGCCGGTGGCCAATGGCATGGCCCTCACCCGTGAGCCTCTCGTTTTTTTTGAACGGCTCGCCCGCGAGGCTGGAGATTTTGCTCACTACGCCCTCAACGACCGCGTCGTTTATTTCGTTAACGAACCGAAATTAGTCCGCGAAGTTCTTGTCGCGCACGAAGACAGTTTTCGAAAGTGGGCCTTCAACGACAGCTTTCGCCTCATTTTTGGCGATGGACTGATCGGAAGTTACGGCGAATTGCACCGAAAAGTGCGAAAGGTAGCGCAGCCGTCTCTTCAGCAAAACCGGGTGTCAGGTTATGCGGAGACGATTGTCGATCTAGCCGAGCGCCAGCAGACCGAGTGGCGCGAAGGCGAAATCGATCTCAGCAGCGAAATGACCTTGCTGACGGTCGAGGTGATCGTGCGTGTCCTCTTTTCCACTTCGTTAGGTAATCGCGCCAGAAGAATTCTCGAAGCGACGCGCACTCTCATGCGCCTGAGCACGAAGCTCGGCGGCGCACCCGAAGATGTTCGCGCTTTTGCCGAAGCAAATGCAACGGTCAGCGCGATCGCGGACGAATTGCTCGAGGAGGGCGCTTCCGCCGGCGGCGAGGGAAACTTGCTCTCGCATTTACTGGCCGCGCACGCTCGCGACGAGAACGCGCTCTCGAAAGATCAGTTGCGCGAAGAAATGCGGACATTCCTTCTCGCCGGTCACGTTACGACCGCGCAGAGTCTGGCCTGCGCCTGTTGGTTGCTGGCGCGCGATCCGGTTTCGGAAAAAACACTTCATGAAGAAGTGGATGCAGTTCTCGCCGGACGCCGGCCTCGTATGGAGGACCTTCCGCGGCTTTCCTTTTGCGAAATGATCATGCTCGAAACTCTGCGACTCTATCCGCCGGTTTGGGTGTTCGGTCGCGAGGCCCTGCGCGATGTGAATCTCGATGGTTTCACTCTGCCGGCCGGCAGTGAACTCGTCATTTGCTCGTGGCTGCTTCATCGCAATCCGCGCGTCTTTCCAGAACCGGAATCATTCGATCCCGAGCGCTGGCGCAACGACGCGCGCGCACGGTTGCCGCGTTGTAGTTATCTGCCGTTTTCAACCGGATCGAGAAATTGTCTCGGCGAACATTTCGCAATGATGGAATCAGTCCTCGTGCTTGCTTCCATCGCAGGAAGATGGAAATTCCGCGACCTGCCCGGCGAACATGACCCAGGCTGGACTCCCCAACTCCTTTATTGGCCACGCCGCGGAATTCGCCTTCAGGCCGAGTACCGCGCCACGCCCTAAGATCGAGATGAACGAATCCGAAATCGAAGAACGCTTTCTCAATTTTAGTCCGCAAACCCTCGAGGTGATCCGCGAGTATCGTCGCAGCCGCGACGCGCAACTCGTTTCGACCATCGTGCAGGGTATTGTTGAAAAATATTTGCCGCCGGAGATGCGCGAGCGCGCGCCGGAAGCGATGACATCGCTCAACGCGTTCGGCATCGAATCGGTCACGCTCATGGAAATCATCCTCGATATTCAGGACGCGCTCGACCTTGTCATTACCGACGCCGAGTTACGCGGTCTGACCAATTTCGATCAAGCAACCAAATTGCTTTCCGACAAAGTCACAGCGTTGCGCGCCGGTCCATCCGCGCAGAGTTGATTCTCGATGTTGCGGCGAGCTGTTGTCACCGGCCTCGGACTCATCACGAGCATCGGGAACAGTCGCGGGGATGTTCTCGATAGTTTGCGGAACCAACGCCGCGGCATCGAGATTCATCCCGAACTCGACCTGCCCGAAATTCCGGTAAAACTCGCCGGCACGATTAAAGGTTTCCACTTCCCAACGGAAAATCGCGAGACGTGGAAATTTCCGGAAGGTATCTCGATCCCGCGAACGGTTCTGCGCGGCATGTCGCCCCATGCAGTCTTCGCCTATGCCGCGATGCAAGAGGCGATTGTTGATGCCGCGTTAAACGAAAAACAAATCTCCGATCCAGGAACAGGAATGATGTGCGCATCGGCCGGCTCGACCCGAATGCTCTATCGCAACGTAGATAAAATGTTGAAGGAAGGAATTTTGCGTTGTCATCCGTTGAGTGTCGCGGCCAGCATCGCCGGCACGCTCAATTTCAATCTTGTGTCGGCTTTTAAGATTCGCGGCCCGGCCACGGGATTTGTCAGCGCCTGCTCGTCCTCCGCTGTCGCTTTCGGTCATGCCCTCGACCTCATTCGGCAGGATCGACAACAGGTGGTGTTCGTCGCCGGCGCGGAAGATTGCGACCTTTTCAGCATTCTGCCGTTCGGGAGTTGTCGCGCGTTGACCACTGGCACCGATCCGACGCGTTATCCGTGCGCATTCGATGTGAAACGTGATGGATTTGCCGCCACCGGCGGGGCCGCGGCTTTGGTCCTTGAAGAATTGAGTCATGCGCAGCGCCGCGGCGCGAAGATTTACGCGGAAGCGCTGGGCTGGGGCCAAACCTCGGATGGCTATGACGTGATGGCCCCGGAACCGAGCGGCCAGGGTTTACAACGCGCCATGCAGGATGCGCTCCGCGATGCCGGTGTCGACGTTAGCGAGATCGATTATATTAACGCGCATGCCACTTCGACTCCTTCCGGGGATGCAGCGGAATGCCGGGCACTCAAAAAAGTATTCGGGGACAAAAGGTCGCCGCTGATCAGCAGCACGAAAAGTCAGATCGGCCATGCCTTGTCCATGGCCGGCGCACTCGAAGCGGCGATTTGCTCGTTGTCGATCCGCGAAAGATTCACGCCCGTTTCCATGAACATCACGGAGCTTGATCCGGAATGTGAAGGATTGCGTATCGTGACTGAGTCGGTCGAGCACGCGCCGCGCACGGTCCTCTCCAATTCCAGCGCGTTTGGCGGCGCAAATGTCTCCCTCGTCCTCCGAGAATTCGAACAGTAGGACCTCGACGGCACATCTACACGGGAATCGAATTCACCGCAGAGATCACGGAGCTCGCAGAGATGACGGATTCTTAATTCTTACTCCCGTGGGGTTCCCTAAGAGAAAAAAACTATCTCTCGACACTTAATGAGTTCCGCTCGGCGGTAGCCCTGGCGAGGGCATTGTTATACATCGAAAAATCGATCGCATAAACGCGATTGCCTTCGGCATCGTTGGGCCGGAGGTCCTTCTTACGCAGGCGCAACTGTTCACCCCAAACGCGCAACTGTTCGAGTTGCCTCGCGTTTGCCGCGTAGCGCTCATTGAGACTGGGCGTCAGTCGAACCATTGGGGTGGAAATTGCCATGGGCGTGATCGGAACAGGTCTTTCCGATGCGTAGCCAGGCGGTGATCTGGTCACCGGCTGGTGGCGCCCCGACATTTTGTGGGGATATAAACCCGGTTTGATGCCGCCAAACGCGACAAAGAAAAAAATACATGCCAGCGTGGCGAGCCGAAATATCCGTG
The DNA here is from genome assembly GCA_041167085.1 of Verrucomicrobiota bacterium. GTDB lineage: Bacteria > Verrucomicrobiota > Verrucomicrobiia > Chthoniobacterales > UBA10450 > DATFCK01. The sequence goes on along the minus strand of JBEEGV010000028.1, from coordinate 80,249 downwards.
AGTTGGCCGCTTCCACCGGGTAAGACAACCGAAAGAACAGGGGTCCAAAGGGAAGAAAGACGCCGACACCCCACCAGAGGCTGATTCGAAACGCCGCGGTAGTGAGCAGAATGCGAGAAACAACGCCGCAAAGAAGTCCTGCGATCAGACAAAGCAGAGCAACCACAACCGGAACTTGAGCAGCCCAAGTGCCAGAGATTGATCGGCTCGCCTAACTAAACCATTCCGCTGCGAAGGCTCTCGTGTTTACCGGCCAGCAACTGCTGCGTTAACTCGTAGCCGCGCCGGTCGACATTGCGCGAGGTACCGGCGAAATGATGATCAATCCGCAGTCGGGCCGACCGGCAAAAATAGCCGGCCAGGGAAAGAACCTCCTCCGGAGCGCCGCCGTGATCGAGTTTGCCTTGCGCAAACGAACATGTCGCGCTGATGGCGAAGAGTTCGGTCGCGACGCCGACAAAGCGCGAAAGCAAAAGTTGTTCGCGATCAAGCTTGGGGCCGAAACGAGCCATCGCATGAAATAACTCGCGCGCCAGCCGCTTGCTCGTCCGCGCCGCATAATCAACGTGCCGGGAGAGATCTGAATGCAAATTGTCGATCCGCCCGGCACCGCCGGGCAGCCATTGTCGCGGATACCATCCGGCGTAAAACTTCCCGGAGGTTAAGACTGCTTTGGCACGTTCTGACATCGGTAATTGCGTGTTAAATATTGCGCCGCCGACCTTCAAATGCGGATCCAATGCCTCGCGCGCGATGAACAGGCGCATAATTTCGCTGGAGCCTTCGAAAATGGTATTCACGCGGCAGTCACGCAGAAATCTTTCCACCGAAATCGGCGGTTCGCCCCGCCCGGCGAGGGAATGTGCCGTTTCATAGCCGCGGCCACCCCGCACCTGCATGGCTTCGTCGGCAATTCGCCAGGTCATTTCCGTAGCCCACATTTTGCACATCGCAGTTTCGATACGCAGGTCCCCTACTTTACGATCCAGCAGCGATGAAGTGAGAAAAGTCATCGCTTCCATGGCGAAAACGTTGCCGGCCATCTCGGCAATTTTCCCGGCGATGGCCCCATGTTTGCCGATCGGAACACCCCACTGAATTCGTTCGCCCGACCATTGGCGTGAAATCTCGAGCAATCGTTTCGAAACACCGACACATGCGGCCGGCAAAGTCAGGCGTCCGGTGTTTAGCGTGGTGAGCGCGACCTTTAGCCCCGCACCCTCCTTGGAAATAATGTTTTCGCGCGGCACCCGAACATCGGTAAATCGAACCACGGCGTTATAAAGCGCACGCAATCCCATGAAACGGCAGCGATACGTGATCTGGAGCCCGGGCGTTGCCACTTCGACGATAAACGCGGTGATCTGTTTGCGTTCCTTGCCATTGACCATCTTGGATGGAGTGCGTGCCATGACGACGAGAATCCCGGCCTTGACGCCGTTCGTGCACCAAAGCTTTTCGCCGTTCAGGACAAATTCGGAGCCGTCCGAATTCGGCTCGGCCCGCAGACTCATCGTCGCCGGATCCGAACCGGCGTGCGTCTCGGTCAGGGCAAATGCCGAAATTTCGCCGTGCGCGACGCGGGGAAGATATTTTTGCTTCTGTTCCTCGGTGCCAAAGAGCAAAAGCGGTTGGGCAACTCCGATCGACTGATGCGCCGACACCAAGGCGGCTACGTTTCCATCCCAGCTCCCAAGCAAAACGGCGGCGCGCCCATAATTGTATTGCGACAGACCGAGACCACCGTACTTGGGAGGCACCTTGATTCCAAAAGCTCCGATCGCGGCAAGGCCCTCAAAATTTTCAGCTGGAATCTCGCCCGTGCGATCGATCTCATCCGGATCGACATGTTCTCGTAGATAACTCTCCAGTTTCTGTAGGAAACCTTCGCCCGCAGCCCGATCTTCCAGGCTCTGGCTCGGAAAGGGATGAATCCGGTCGAAATCGTAGCGACCGACAAAAAGGTTGCTGGCGAAACTGCCGCGGTCGTCCAGCGGATCGCGAGACGCCTCCGCCAGCTCGAGGGCTTCGCGCTGTCCCTTCGACATCTTGGAGGTGTCGATCACGGATGCCGCGGCCTTTTCGGGTTTGGCACTCGTTTCCTCGCCAATCTGTTTTTCCGGAGCTTCGAGCGGTGATTTCATGACTTATAGAATTTCGTTCCTTTCGCTGCGTGCTCCTTTAACAACTCGCATGGCGCAAACTTTTCATCCTGGCGCGCCAACTGTTCCAATTCGTCGACCACGCTTTTCAGGCCAGTGTGTTCTGCAAAACGCAAAGGTCCGCCGCGATGTGGGGCAAAGCCGGTTCCTAGAATCATGCCGTAATCCGCGTCCTCGGGTGATTCGACGACATTTTCCTCTACGCAACGCGCTGCTTCGTTGACCATGAGAAAGACAAGGCGGCGCGTGATTTCTTCGGGCCCAAGTTGCGCAAATACATCGCGCCGCTCAGCCGATCCCTGGTCGCCAGGTAACGCCTCTCTCCAATTCTCGAGTGATTCGTTAGGCATTTGTGCCTTTCCTTCGTAGCGGTAGAATCCGCTCCCGGTTTTACGTCCGAGCATGTTCTTTTCGCGAAGCCAATGCAGCACGGCCGAAGCATGATCACGCCGGCCGAACGCTTTCTCCAGGGTAGCGGAAATATCGACCGTCACATCAACGCCAATCTCGTCGATCAATCGTAACGGACCCATTGGCATTCCCCATTCGACAAGTGCTTCATCGATCTTCCCGATTTCAACGCCCCCTTCGAATAATTGCGCAGCGTCGAGGAGATACGGGAACAAAACTCGATTGACCAGAAACCCCGGGCGATCGCGAACAACGACCGGTAATTTGCCAATTTGGCGCGCAAACCCCAAACTGCGTTCTCGCGTTTCCGTAGAGGTCTCATCCCCAACGACGACTTCCACGAGTTTCATCCGACTGACCGGGTTGAAGAAGTGCAAACCAACGACACGCGCGGCGCATCTTGTTTCAGCGGCCAGTTCTCCAATCGGGAGAGCTGACGTGTTGGTTGCGAGAATCGTGGTCGGTTTAACCTTCACCGCCAGATCGGCAAAAATTTGTTTCTTGATCGCGAGCTTTTCCGAGGCCGCTTCGATGACGATCTGGACATCCCGCAGCTCGATCGGCGCGGTGGAAGCAACGATTCGAGCACGGCCTTGTTTCGCTTTTTCCTCACTCATCAATCCGCGCTTTACTGCATCCGAGTATGTTTTTTCGATACTGGCCAGACCGCGATCAAGCTGTTCCCGGCCCACATCCTTGAGGATCACGGTCACACCGCGCGAACTGAGCCATTGCGCAATCCCCGCGCCCATGACTCCTGCGCCAATCACTGCCGCGTGAACCACCTTTTCAGCCGGCGTTTTCGACGCGCCTCGCTTGTACTTTTCAGCCAGGAAGAAATTGCGAATCAGGTTGCGGGTGGATTCAGTCTCACCGAGCGCGACGATCGCATCCAATTCCAAAGCGAGCGATTTTTCAACCGAGGCACCGAAGCCTTGCCGCACCACTTCGAGAGCTCGTGCCGGCGCTGAGTTGCCCTGCCGGGACGGCGCGCCGACTTCGTGCGCGCCCCCCTTCGGCGCGGCCGTGTTGCCTGAAGTCAAATCAGCCGCCTTGCGTTTTCCCTGCCCGATCTTTTTCCGCGCGGCGTCCAGTAGTTGCTCGCGCGACACGACCTCATCGATCATGCCCAATTTCAACGCTTCCTGCGCGGTGTAGAGCTTGCCTTTCGAAATCACCTCAACAGCGCGCTGCTCGCCAATCAAACGCGGTAAACGCGTGCATCCGCCCCAGGCTGGAACAAGTCCCAGGGTAGTTTCCGGGAGACCAATTCGCGTGGCAGGGTCATCGGACCCGATACGCCAATCAAAGGTGAGAGTAACCTCATAACCGCCGCCGGCGCAGGCACCGTGAATTGCGGCACACGTCGGTACCTTCAGCGCCGCGATCCGATTGAAAATTCGTTGCCCATGCGCAATAAAACCGCGCAACTCGCCAGTTTCAGCCTGGCGTAGAAGCGTTTTCAAATCTGCGCCCGCGATAAAGATGTTCTTCTTGGCAGAAGTGACGATCACGCCACGGAGTGAGGAATCAGATTCGACAAAATCGATATGATCGCTGAGGTCCGCCAGGGTCGCGCTGTCGAAAATATTGGCGCCTGATTCCGGCCGATCGAAGGTGAGAACGCAGATGCCGTCATCACCAACTTCACGCTGAATCATTGAGGTCGTCGCGGTAGCAGGCATGGGAGGATTATCTTGCCCCTCTTTCCGGTAAATTCCAAGCACGGAGGTGCCGCGTGTCCTGCAACGAGCGGTCGAGGTGCCGCACCCGTGAGAGCGCGATTGCGCAACCCAGAGCGCAGTGTTAAAACTCGACGGCGCTCGCGGCGAGTTCGGTTATGGTCGGCAACCTTTTAGCACCTGAGATCAGAGGCTTGATCGATGCCCGTAATTTCAACGGGCTGCGTGAGCTTTTCAAGGAATGGCCGCCCGCTGACGTGGCGGAAGTCATTCTCGATCTGCCCGAAGACGAACAGGTCATCATCTTTCGCGTCCTGCCCGCCGCCCTGGCCGCGGACGTTTTCGAGTACATCGGCATCGAAGAGCAGCAAAAACTGCTGCGGGCGATGGCACATGAACAGGTGGTCGGGATTCTGAACGAAATGTCGCCGGATGATCGCACCGCTCTCCTCGAGGAACTGCCCAGTGCGGCCGCCCGGCAGCTGATCAAACTGCTGACCCCGGAAGAACGGCACGTCGCGCAAGCACTGCTTGGTTATCCGGAAGGAAGTGTTGGCCGTCTGATGACGCCGGACTTCATTGCCGTCGACGAAGAATGGACGGTAAAAGACGTTCTGGATTACGTGCGCGAATTTGGACGCGACAGCGAGACGCTCAATGTCATCTACGTCGTAGACGATGCCGGGCACCTGATCGACGACATTCGGATTCGCGAGTTTCTGCTGAAGCCCCTGACACACAAGGTGCGCGATTTGATGGAGAAGACCTACATCTCCTTGAAGGTGAACGATTCGCAGGAGGAGGCGCTCAACGTTTTCCGCAAGTACGACCGGACAGCACTGCCGGTGGTCGATTCCAACAACGTCCTCGTCGGTATCGTCACGATCGACGACATGCTCGATGTGGCCGAGGAGGAAGCGACCGAAGACATCCAGAAATTCGGCGGCTTGGAAGCCTTGGATGAGCCCTACATGCGCATAGCGCTTTGGCGCATGGTGCGGAAGCGGGCCGGCTGGCTGGTCATTTTGTTCCTTGGCGAAATGTTGACCGCCACCGCGATGTCGAATTATCAGGATGAAATCGCCAAGGCCGTCGTCCTGGCGTTATTTCTGCCCCTGATTATTTCCAGCGGCGGAAATTCCGGCTCGCAGGCTTCAACATTAATCATCCGCGCCATGGCGCTTGGAGAAGTGACCCTGCGCGACTGGTGGCGGGTCGCCAGCCGGGAGATTTTCGCCGGCTTTTCGTTGGGCGTTATTCTCGGTGTCATCGGAGCCATTAGAGTTGCGGCCTGGTCGTGGATCGGACACGAGTATTTTCATCGAGAAATTTACGGACCGCATTGGCCCCTGGTCGCCCTCACCGTCGGCCTTTCTCTGATCGGCGTCGTGCTCTGGGGATCGCTCTCCGGGTCGATGCTTCCGTTTCTTTTGCGGCGACTCGGAGCCGACCCGGCGACTTCTTCCGCTCCTTTCGTGGCCACGCTGGTTGACGTGACCGGCTTAATTATCTATTTCAGCATTGCGTTTTTCATTATGCGCGGCGCAATGCTATAGCCCAACCGATCTTATGTTCTCCATTCGAAAGCTACTGGGACACGATGAAAAATTCTTTGATCTGCTGGAGGCGAGCGCCCAGCAGGCGGACAGCAGCGTTCACCACCTGGTCGATCTCCTGAGCAAATTGGAAAGCGGCGATTCCCTGCAGGATCTGGCCGCCTTTGCCGAAAGCCGCCGCGAGGACAAGCGCATCACTCAACAACTGACTGAGGAGCTTTCGAAAACTTTTATCACCCCGCTCGAACGCGAAGATATTCAGGCATTGGCAGCCGCCCTCTACAAAATACCAAAGACGGTCGAGAAAATCGGTGAGCGTATGCTGATTTCGCCCCAGGATTTACCGAAGCTAAGCTTCCGCAAACAAATCGAGTTACTCGATCAGGCAGCAGAAGCGGTTCTAGCGATGGTAAAGCAATTACGCAAAGGCACGGAACTACGAACCGCGCGCGAAATGAACGCAAAGCTACAAACGATTGAGGGGGACGCGGACGATCTCGAGTTAGAGCTGCTGCGCGATTTGTATCAGGGTAATTACGACGCAAAGCACATTATTTTTTTGCGAGATCTCTACGATTTGCTTGAGAAAGTGATCGATCGCTGTCGGGACACGGGGAACATTGTCCTGCAAACGGTTTTGAAATATTCCTGATCACGCGCAGCGCGGCTCGGATTTAAACAACTCAACAGCGCACCCGAGGGATGTTCTTCCTGCTGATCGTCATCTTTAGCGTTTTTGTTTTCGAGTACATCAACGGCTTTCACGATGCGGCAAACGCGATCGCGACCGTGGTCTCTACGCGCGTGCTCACTCCGCGCGTTGCCGTCGTCATGGCTGCTTTTTTCAATCTGCTCGGAGCCCTGTCAGGAACGGCCGTTGCCAAAACTGTTGGAGCCGGACTTGTCGATACCGCGTATGTCACTTCGCTCACCATCCTGGCTGCGATGCTGGCCGGCATTTGCTGGAACCTTTTGACCTGGTGGTCGGGGCTGCCGACCAGCTCAAGCCACGCGTTGATCGGCGGACTTTGCGGTGCCGCGCTGGCATCAGCTCATACCCACTGGAGTGTGATCAAATGGTCGCTGACCAAAGTCGATGCGCATACCGGAAAAGCGGCATGGGACGGATTGCTGCCGAAAGTAATTTTACCGATGCTCACCTCGCCGGTCGCAGGTTTTGTCGGGGGTTTTGTTTTGATGACTCTCTTATTCGTCCTCATCCACAACTGGCGGCCGCGTACGGTCAACAGAGTCTTCGGCAAGCTCCAACTCTTGAGCGCCGGATACATGGCTTGGGGCCACGGATTCGCCGATGCTCAAAAAACCATGGGTATCATCGCCCTGGCCTGTTTTGCCGCGACCAAGGCCGGGCAACTGGAACATGTTCCACCGCTCTTCCAATTTCTCTACACACCGAAATTCGAGATTCACCTCTGGATCAAAATAGCGTGTGCCGCCGTCATGGGATTGGGGACATGGGCCGGAGGCTGGCGGATCATCCGCACTCTCGGTCATAAACTTGTCACCATGAAACCCGTCCACGGATTTGCCGCGGAGGCAACCGGCGCAACTATCTTGTTGGTTGCCGGCAACCTCGGCATGCCGGTTTCAACAACTCACGCAATCACGACCTCCATCATGGGAGTCGGGACAGCGAAACGCTGGGGCGCTCTCGATAAGGTCACAGCCGAACGCATCATCTGGGCGTGGATTTTCACGATTCCGTGCACCGCAGGCCTGGCGTATCTGCTTTTTCTGGCCATGCATCTGTTCGGTGGCTAATCCCGCCACTCCCGTGACTCGAACGGGGCCGTTATTAAAATCAGCGCTTCAGATCGCGATCTTCGGGAAATTGCAGGTCTTCGCCGCCTGGATGGCACACAGCCACGGCACGATTCAGTGACGTAAAATGGACAGTTGTCGAACGAAGTTACTGCTTTAGAGCCCGCTTGATTCGCCTGGCAATGCGACGCCCAAAATTTTGGCGCTCGCTATTTCCGGAGCGGCGAACGGTGAAAGGTTGCATGTGCCACGCGACATCGTGGACTGAGTCGCGCGTCTTCCTGAATGCCAGCGTCTTCCCCTCAAAATCGCGAACCAAATCCCAGGCTGGATCAGCCTTCATGAAGTCAGCCAGCAATCCAACCGAAGGCAAACAGGCATCGTCGATAATCATTAAGCCTCCCCTGCGAAGTCTATCCGCTGTGTAGAACCAATCGAGGGTTGGCCATGGAAACGCGTGCTTGCCGTCAAGCAAAACAAGATCGAGCTCCCCTTTGTCACAACGGGGCAGGTAGGTCTCCGAGGATTCCGGAACAAAATGAACGCTTTGCAGGGAAATCTCGTGTCGCGTGGCGTATTGCTTAATCAAATCAATCTCAGATTGTGCCGGCGTCACCGCGGTGTGAGTGGCGCCGCAAACAGCAAAAACCATAGTCGAACAACCAGCGCCCGTTTCCAGCGTTCGATCACCTTGACTCACTGTATCGGCGATGAACCTCAGAACCTCCGATTCAATGCCATAACAGGTTCGGCCCTCGGATGCTAATTGTGCCGCCGTTTCGGGCGGCAGCAGGCTTTCCGCAGGAGAGAAGTGGCGACTGATTTCCGTTTCATTGCGGTGAAAGTCAGGACGGTCGTCGATAATTCGTTGAAGTTTGTTCATGCTGCCTGCCTCAGCTCGACCCCGAACCCAACCCTCGAACTCGAGTCCAATAGTAATACAGATGGCAAAGGCGCTGCCACAGAGATATTACGGCCGCGAGCCGATCAGATCGGGATCGACCGGCTGGCGCCGCGCGCTGAGCGCGGCTGATCTAAACCTGGTTACCAGTCGCGAATCAGCGCTTCAGATCGACCCAGGCGTTGTGCGCGCGGGAGTCGGCCACTGCCTGGACCACGCGCATGTAACGCATCCCTTCCTCAAAGTCCGGATGCGGACGCACCCGGCCCTTTGACTTCACCGCAGCGAGAAAGTCTTCTTCCACCCGCCAGCCGCCCTCGAGCTCCTTCGGAATTTCAAGCGGCTTCAACTTTTTCTCACCGATTTGAGCGGCTTGCACCGTGTCGTTGCTGAAATCGTAGGTGAGAGTCCCCTGGTCGCCGTAAATCTCGAGCCGATCGCCCGGCGCCAGCGCATTGACTCCGCTGAATTCAAGCACTCCTTCGGCGCCGTTTTCAAAACGGCACAGGACATTGAGCAGATCGGGAATGATGACCTCATAACCTTGCCGGTTCGGCTGCAGAATTTTTCCGCGGGCAAAGACGCCCGTGATATCGCCGAGCCAGCGCTGCAGCACTTCCACGTAAATTCCGAGGGTCAGCACATTCAAGCCGCTGATCTCAATCTTTTGCCGCCAATGCGCCGGAGCGTCAGGGTTGAGAAAGTTGGAGTTGAAACTTTGCAGTCGTATGTCGTGAGGCCGGCCGATGAAGTTTTCCGCCAAAAGCTTTTTCACCAGCAGATCGCCGCGCAATCCATACGGCGGAGGACAAAGCATCGTAACCAACTCCGGATAACGCTTTGAAGCTGCCAGCATCTCTTCCGCCTCCGCCAAATCCATCGCCATCCGTGCCTGACAGAAAACATGTTTGCCGGCCTCAAGCGCAGAGACGGTCACGGCCGAATGCATGTAGGGCGGCGTGCCAATCCAGATAATATCCAGGTCCGGTATGGCGAGAAGGTCCGCCCAATTTCGCATCGGAGTCGCCTGCGAACAATGTTCCTGACAAAACTTCTCGGAGCTTTCGTAGGTGGAGTTGGAAACAGCGACAATCTCCGCGTCCGGATGCTTTTTCAGCGCCGGGAGATGGCGTTCCTGCACAATCTTGCCCGCTCCAACAATACCAATTCGCAGTTTGTGGTTATGCTTCTGCGTCATCGTCTAGGAAAAATATTGTTCGTCCCACCAGGCGTAGTGTGCTGCGCGAGTTACGTTTGACCACGCGAGCCGCGCCTCGTTCAACATTCGCTTGACCAGTCGCGTGACGCGCGGCACCTTGCGCCCCTTTATTATGTCTAAGGTTTGCAGCATAACTGGTTCCAGAGTGACACGTGGCAGCGTGATCCATCGACGAGGCATGGCCAAGAAAAAAGGCGGTGTCGGCCGGCATGTCACGAAAAATGTGCCGCGTGTTTTCGGTCCCAATCTGCACCAACACCGTATCTGGGTGCCTGAGCTGAAGAAATTCGTCCGCGTTCGTGTCACGGCGCGTGGCCTGAAGACGATCAATAAAAACGGCGCCTATCGGGCGCTTAAAAAGGCCGGACTGGTTTAACTAACCGGCTCGACGCGGTCGTCGCCGGAGTGATTAGAGTCGGGGCGAGATTCTGGCGGGCTGATTATTGTTTCTTCGGACCTCGCAATCTCATCATTTGCGGCAGGTGCACCGGCCCCGGACGCCTCGATCGGTTCGGCATCTGACGGGACCGGGTCTGCGCCTTCGACGCGGCTTTTTTCAGCCGGTTTTGCTTTCACACGCGGCAAATCAAGCGACCCATCGTTAAATTCAATGACGTAGCCTTCATTGATTAACCAACGCAAATCCGAAGCGAGACTCAATTTGCGCGTCTCCGGGTCTTCCTCGCTTTTTTCGGCGAACAACTTTTCGGCAAGATCCTTCCGATGAATCCGCGGAACGGCAACGATAGTCTCGAGTATGGTCTTCACCTGAAACGACAGATTGTTTCCTTCGCGAACAAGTGTCCGCGGCCGAATAGCTGAAACAAACAGCATCCCGCGGCGATGACGAAAAATGTGGAGAGCCGTTTCGCGGAAACTCCGGGAAAGCTCCTGCATCATTGTCGTGGGCGATCGCGATTCATTGGACCAGGCCTGTTCGATATGACGATGCAGCCTTCGGTCTCCAAGTTGACGGCTGTCGACCCCGCTGAGTGTTACTTCTCCGGCAACGCGTACTAAACCGGATAAATGATGCTGCCGGAAATGCCGTTCCGCGTCCGCCGCGTTATTGAAGGTTTCGGGCGGATCCGAATGGAGAGTTGTAAAAGTCGTGACGTTACGCGCTTCCTCTTTCCACTGCTCAACCACTGCGGGATCATTCACAATTTCAATTTGTCGCTGATATTCGGCAAAGCTCATGCGACGACTGAACCGTTGTTCGTAAAGACTGCGCAGGCGTGGCTGATAACCGTGATGATTCGTCGGGCCGAGCACGTTTCCACTGAGTCGACACCGGGCCACCGTCGAGAAATTGCCTTTGAGCGGTTCTGATTGCGTAACCTCAATATTGTAAAACTTTTCCCGGGCAAATCGGAACGCGTTCGTCTCGAGAAACGAACGATCCACGGAAATTGGTCCATCCTCTCCCAGTTGATGCAATGGCACCCCGTCCTTGGCCTGGAGAGTGACGTCATAGCGCTGAGGTTTCTCCAGGAATAGCCGCGCGAGAAAGAAGAGCGAATAGGCACAGTGATCGGATTGGATTTGTGAAACAACGCTCTGTAATACCGGCGGTTGAGGGGTAAACCGGACTGATATATCGAGGGCCACTTCGGGCGCCTGCATCGGTGGGCGCTCAGCCGGGACGCGACGCGGCTCGCGCGGCCCCGCTCCGCGCCTGTTTCCCTGTTTGTTCCGGCCCGGTTCGCTGCGACCGGGCGGCCGCTCCCGCCGGCCTCTGGCCCGGTTCCTATCCCCAGAGCGCTCTGACTCTTCTTCCCCTTTGTAATGAGCATAGGCACCAGGGTCGCCGGGTTCTTTGACCCATGCCGGCACCAGCTTCAGATCGAGCAGATCGACCGGACCTGCAGGAGAAGACGACATGATGCTCTCTTAACTCAACCCCGCGAGAAGTAAACCGGAGCGGAAGATGATCGCGCCGACAACGTTGAGGACAAACGGCTCTATCCCCGTGGCGGGTCGACTCCTTTTGGATTAAAGCCGGTAAACCTGAAAATTGATTGACAAGCTGCCTAATTCATTTACTTGCCATCCTTGCCGGGAGCTGGTTTAAACCTTGTCCCCGCTCAACCAACCCAAGAGACTTTTTATGGCCGACAAATCAATTGAAGAGAAGGTAAAGGACATCATCGTTGAGCAACTGGGCGTTAACCCTGAGCAAGTAACGCCGACCGCGTCTTTCATCGAAGATTTGGGAGCCGATTCTTTGGACATTGTCGAACTCGTCATGGCATTTGAGGAAGAATTCTCGGTGGAAGTGCCGGACGAAGATGCGGAAAAATTGCAGACCGTCGGCGACGTCATCAAATACATCGAGGAACGGGCCAAACAGCAGTAGGGCTGATGAAGATTTGGTGGCGTAACTGCCACCGTCAAGGAGCGGCGGCCTCTGGCCGCCGTTTTTGGTTAATTCGGCGGCTGGGAAGCCGCCGCTCCTTGCGCATTGCTGCGATACACCCAGACTAAGGTAATGAATTTGACGTTGCTAGAGCGTCCGATCCTCCACGTCGCCGGACATGACGTTTCCGTGCTGGGCCTGATCGCCTTCGTCCTCTGGCTTGGAGCGGGCGTGATTATCGCTCAAGCTTTACAGAGCAACGTTGTCCGGCGCTTTTTCAGTCGTTTCAAACTCGACAACAAGTTCACCGCTATCGCCAGCACGGTCCTGAGCTTCGCGGCCGTGTTTTTCTTCGGTGTTGCCGCGGTGAACGCGGCCGGGATTCCCCTGGCCTGGAGCGCGCCTTTGCCCGGACTTAATGTAAGCCTGATTCAGATTTTCCTGCTCATTGCCATGCTGATGGCGGTGTTCTGGATTTCCTCCCGGACCAAGCGCTTCCTTTTCAACCGGTTCCTCGCGAACACCGGAATCGACCGCTCACTGCAATACGCCATTTCTCAAATCGTCAGCAACGTCGTGCTGGTGGTCGGTATTTTTATCGTCCTCGAAAACACCGGCATTCACCTGGGAGCATTGACCGTCTTCGCTGGTGCAGTCGGTGTTGGAGTGGGGTTTGGTTTACAAAATATTGCCAGCAACTTCATCAGCGGTCTCGTGATTCTTGCGGAACGGCCGATCACAATTGGGGACCGGGTGGAAGTGGCAGGAATCGCCGGCCAGGTTCAACAAATTCGGGCGCGGAGCACCGTTATTCTGACCAATGACAATATCTCGATGATCGTGCCGAACACGAAATTCATCGATTCCCCGGTGACAAACTGGACCTACGGCGATCCGCGGGTCCGTTTCCGCATTCCGGTAGGGGTTGCCTATGGCAGCGACATCGCAAAGGTTCAGGAAGCGCTTCTGACGGTCGGACGGGAAAACCCGAATACGCTCGCAGAACCGGCTCCGAGTGTCTTTCTCGACAAGTTCGGGGAAAGCTCGATCGACTTTGAGTTAGTCGTCTGGAGCAGCGAGATGAGTTATCGTCCCCGGCGATATCGCAGCGACCTGAATTTTGCTATTGAACACAAACTTCGCACCGCTGGAATCGAAATCGCCTTTCCGCAACGTGACCTGCATATCCGAAGTGGCGTTTTGAGAGTGGAAAACGCCGCTGCAGAATCGGAAAGGCAAGGCGCAGGACGAGACAATCATGCACCGGGGAGTTCCCGGTAAAGCTTGAGAAAATCACGATGCCTGCTACTCAGTTGTTCCCCACGGCTTTACCCACCGCCTCCCCTCGTCTGCTGATTATGCAAGGTGCTCGCGCAATTCCGATCCCGTCCGGCACGGCCGAACTGGTGTCACGCCAGGAACTGGAAACTTGCGCGACCTGGAAGAGCGTTTTCGCCCGGCAGGTTAAGGATTATCGCTACTACGAAATTATCGAGCGGACGCTGGAGGGCGGATTTGAATACCATTATCTCTTGCTCAAAAACACCTCAGGTGTCATTCGGGCAATCCAGCCTTTGTTTTTCGTGCAGCAAAACCTGATTGAAGGATTGCGCGGAAAACTTCGTTCTCTCGTCGATGTCATCCGAAAAAAATTCCCGCGTTTCCTGACCATGCGCGTGCTGATGGTTGGCTGTGCTGCCGGTGAAGGTCATCTCGGCAGTTGTTCCCCGGAAGATGAACGCTGGGTGTCCGAAGCTCTCCACGCTTCGCTCGAAACCTTTGCCCGGCGCGAGAAAGCCTCGCTCGTGGTCTTGAAAGACTTCCCGTCCCAGTACCGCGAAACGCTGAAAACATTCTCCGGCAACGGTTACACACGCGTCCCGAGCATGCCGGTAACACGGCTTCAATTGAATTACGCCAACTTCGACGAATACCTCGCCACCCTGGGGAAGGCCACGCGCAAAAATCTGCGCCGAAAATTCCGCGACGCCGAGCGCGCGCCCAAAATCGAGGTTGAAGTCGTGACCGATATCGCACCCTGCATCGATGAGGCTTACCCTCTGTATCTGCAGGTCCACGAACGCTCTCGTCTGAAGTTCGAGACGTTAACGAAAGATTATTTCTGCAGTTTGGGACGGCTGATGCCGGAACGAACGCGATTTTTCATTTGGAGACAAACAGGAAAAATCATCGCCTTTGGTCTTTGCCTCGTGCATGGCGACACAATCTACGATGAATGCCTCGGTTTGGACTACAACGTCGCACTCGATTTGCATCTCTACTTTTACACCATCCGCGATGTCATTTCCTGGGCCATCGCAAATGGCTTCAAGCAGTACTGCAGCAGTCCGTTAAATTACGATCCGAAACTGCATCTGGGATGTGATTTGGTGCCGCTCGATTTGTATGTGCGGCATACGGCCTCCTTCATCAATCCGATCTTTGGTCGCGCCGTTAAGTTTCTGGAACCGACGCGCCACGATCCGGTTCTGCGCCAGTTCCATAATGCCGACGCGATGTTAAATTGATCGTGACGTCCGTCTGGCCAAGCAATAGTCCTTGGATTCAACCGGATGGTGGATCTTGCGCGATCACGCTCCGCATGCAAAAAGCTGAATGCCTCTAGCACGCTGGCTGAATAATCCATTGCTGCAGATTGGCCTTAACGCTCTTGTCGTCACCGCTTCGGAGATTTTTCTAAAACTGGGAGCGCGCGACACGGCCCATCTAAGCACTTCCTGGAACTGGACGGGGCTGACTGGATTGCATTCCGGCTGGACATGGGTCGGAATCGCCTGCGTTATTCTCAGCCTGTTCAGCTGGCTTCATATTTTACGTCAGGTGCCACTTTCGATTGCGTTCCCTCTCTCCAATGTGGTGCACGTGCTTGTGCCACTGGGGTCGCGGATTTTTCTGGGTGAACTGATCTCAACGAGGCGCTGGTGCGGCATTGCACTTGTCCTCATCGGCCTGGTTATGGTCGCAAAGCCGTTTGCGCGCATCGAAGAGAAGCTATGAACACGTTTCCGTTGCTGCTCATTCTGTGCTCTCTGATCACGTTCGTCTTCGGCCAGCTTTTATTCAAACATGCGATGGAAACTTCGCACCGGTCGGGATTCGGCCGAAAATTCGCCACGTTCTTCGGACTGGGCATCGCCTCGATGACCGTATCCTTTTTTCTTACCCTCGGTCTTCTGCAACGCTTTGATCTGAGCTACATTTATCCATTCCAGGGATTAAGCGTCATCATCATCGCGGTGATGGGTGGTATTCTGCTCAAAGAAAAGCTGACCCTGCAATTAATCGCCGGCGCGCTTTTGATCAGCGCCGGAGTGGCGTTAGTCTCACTGAGCTAGGGCAGGCCAAAGTCGCTCCAGCGCAGCGAAATTAGTTCGTTCAACTTCGTCATGGGAAGGCGGCACCATTTTTGGATGGTCCATTTCGGAAGCGAATCGCTGTTGCCAACGTGCGTAAGACGGCGTGGAAAAGGCCCCGCAAATATCTCCCGCGATGATGGGGCAGGCCGCGCGCAGAATGTTTAAAGCCCAGACCAAATCGGCCGCGTGAAATCGGCCGCTTTCCCAATTTGTGATCGCCTCAGAGTTCTCCAGGCAATCGAGATCGATTGTCACGTAGACGGGTGTGCCGCGGATACCGTCGACGAACTGCTCGAAACGAGTTCTCCAATTATCCCTCACGATCGCGCCGCGCCGTCCGTGATCCTTTACTGAGCGTTCATCCGCCCAGGGATGGACCTCGAGGCGTCCTTGCCGTTCGGCGCGGCGATTCCCGAAGATTTGTTGCGGCCACCAGCATTCGGAATTCCCGCAGCCCCAGACGCTGATCCGCTGAACCGGCGCGAGATCGAGTGCCCGGTTCACCCATCCTCCACAGCACCATTTGGGCGGTGTCACGGCCCAGTCCGGATGGTTATCGAAAGAAACTACCATGCAAGGTTCGGTTATCCGACGGAGCCAGATCGCAGTCAGATGATGAAAGTCTCCTGAGCCGTAAAGTAAGAACGGCGCGAGCCGCGAGCGAAATTCGCTATCGAATTTTTCGATCAACGGCGACGGCGCGGAAAATCGCAACGCCGGGCCCCACCTCGTTGCGTCCAGCGTGGCAAAAGGAAGAGCCTGGCTATTCCAGGCGCCGTCGAGATCGATATGCAGCGCAGGCGGCAACAATTTCAGCGCGGCGTCGAGATTCCCGGCCTGCCACCGGCACGAACAAAACGGAGATTCTCCGCAGCAGCCTGGTCCTGCGGATTCTGGTGAAGCGCTTCGTTGAACTGAGCAATTGCTTCAGGAACCTGCCCCAGCCGCATGTAAATCACACCCAAACTATTGTGTACCGGCGCTGCTGGATCGAGGCGCGCAGTCTCCAGATATTGTGTCTTGGCGCCTTCCAGGTCTCCTTTGGTGAAGAATGCCCTGCCTAAATAGTAATGCGCCTCCGGAGAATTCGGTCTGTACTTTATCGCGGTCTGAAATTCTGAGATCGCCTGATCGATCTTGCCGTTCTCCATCAGGGTCTTGGCCATGTTGAAATGGAACCGCCCTGATTTCGCGCCCAGGCGCTTGGCCGTCTCGAACTCGGCTGTCGCTTCCTCTTTCCGCCCCAGATGCTCGAGGGCAAAGCCGTAATCAAAATGCAGATCCGCGTTGCGCTGTTCCTGGCGCAGAGCCTCTTCCAAATGCGGAGTGGCTTCTTCGAATTTGGATTGATCGACGAGAACTGCTCCGAGCAGGTAGTGCGCTCCGTCGACATTGCGGTCGAGAAGGAGCGCTGCTCGGGCCTGATCAGCGGCCGCATCCAGGCGATTGGCCTCCTGCAACGTCACGCCATATTTCACGCGGGCGCGCGCACTATTGGGCAGATCAGAGACCACCAGCGCCTGGCGTTCTGACTCGGGCGTCTTGCTCCGCGTTTGGCCGAGGAACAACGCACCCAGAGGGATGACAAAGATCGCGACCCATTTGAGTCCGTGCAAAGCCCAGCTCGGAAGAAACTGCATCGTCGTTGCGGCAGCAGCACTTCCGCCGGTTAGTCCAAGACTTTCGCGAGTGGCCCGTTCGCGCACCTTCCAAATAAACCCGTCATAGTAAAAGTGCAGCAGGCCGGAGGCGGCGACCAGGCCGGTTAGGGCGCGCTTAACGGTCTCAATTTGCACGTCCTTGAGGTAGCCGAGCGAACCGTAGGCAAAGACCAGCCCGATATAGAGGCCCACCAGCGCACCGCTGCGCCGGAAGACGAAGCGCATGAATCCACCGATCGAGCTGTCTTTCTCAACCCGATTCCGATTGTAAATCCAAACCAAAGAAAGGTACTGCACGTCATGAAAGACTTCGAAGAGCGCGATTCCAGCAAGAACGTTTGTGACCCAGTTGTTGCAGTACCACCAGAAACAGATGCTCGTCCCAAGCAGCGCCAGCTTCACCGGATTGGGGCGCTTTCCGGCCAGCCAGAGCCGGGCAAAATTCGCGAGGAATAAAATGGTAATCCCGACCGCCACGACGAGAACGATTTGCTGGCCATTTTGCAAAACCCACGGAGGAATGAAAGGGCCGCCACTGGCGTAATAGGTCTCGAGCGTGTCCGTCATTCGCTGCGAGGAGAGAAGCACTGCGGCCGCAAACCACGTTGCGCAGGTAGCGAAGTCGAGCCGGCGAGTGAGCGCCGCAAACGAGCCGGCTTTCGCGTCGTAAATCCGGCAGAACCCATAGGTCTGCATCATGCCGTGCCAGACGCCCCAAAAGAACACGACGAGAACGATGCCCTTCAGGTCCCACCAGGTAAAAGCGATACAGACCCCTGCCAGAAAAATCGGCGCGAGAATAAATCGCCAGCGAAATCGCTCGAACAGAGCGCGATCCCCGTAGGCCCGGATCATTCCGGGCAAATGATGCCCGGTGGCGCCGAAGGCGGCGACGAAGAGATAAATGTCCTGTGCGCTCCATCGTGACTGGGCGACCGCGAAGAGCGGGATGATTAAGAGCGGGGTACCGACGTAGAGAATCAGGTCGCGCCAGCTGCTGAGAATCCACAAGGTTTTCTTTGGCGCCGCGATCGGTACAGCCGGGACAGTTTGTGGACGTGAAAAGGCAGAAACGAGCTGCATGAACTGGGCAGTCTTCCTTAAATCGTCGAAAAAATCAATCCGGGTCTCATATCGCGTAAGCGTGGCTTAAGCGATTGGATGCACGCAGTTTGAGCCCCGGCTGCGAAAAACTACAAAAAGCGGATATTATTTTTTAATTATGCCAAACAACAAGGAGACATCTCCAACGTTCTTTTGTCGCATCCGGGAGGCGTTTCATGTTTTCTCGCGACAATCTTCCAGTGTGCTTGGGACGCCGTGGGCGTTCATTCTCGCGTTGCTCGTTATCCTCGTGTGGGGACTCACCGGGCCGATGTTTCATTTTTCCGATACCTGGCAGCTGATCATCAACACGGGCACGACCATCGTGACATTTTTAATGGTGTTCCTGATTCAGAACACTCAAAACCGGGACGCGAAAGCCGTTCATCTGAAGCTCGACGAGCTCATTCGCGCCCTTAAAGGAGCACGCGACCACCTGGTTGATCTTGAGAAGCTGTCTGATGATGAACTGAACAAACTCGAGAACGAATTCACTCGCATCCACAAAAAAGCGAAGCGCGTCGCCGGCTCCTTACCGGACGTCGAATCCGCCAGTACTCGTTAAGCCTGCACTTCCGCCGGTGTTCGTGCTTCTCCGGTGCGAAGGAAAATCTTCCCGCTGGGACACAGCCGGAAAATCTCGCACTGCGAGCAATCGGGTTTGCGTGCGAAACAGCGGCGGCGGCCGTGCCAGATCAGCCAGTGACTCCAGTTCGTCCAATGCTTTCTCGGCACCAGCTTCATTAAATCCTGTTCGATCTTTTCCGGGTCGTCCTGGCGGGTAAGACGAAGACGTTGCGACACTCGCATCACGTGCGTGTCCACGACAATGCCTTCGTCCTTATGAAAAGCATTACCCAGAACGACGTTCGCAGTTTTTCGGCCAACGCCCGGCAGCTCCCGCAATTGTTCCATCGTATCCGGCACGTGGCCGCCAAACTTTTCCACTATGACCGATGCCGCACCGCGAATGCTCTTCGCTTTGTTTCGAAAAAAACCGGTCGATTGGATCGCCTTTTCCAAGTCCGCCGGCGACGCTTTAGCGTAATCAACCGCGCGCGGGTACTTCTTGAACAGAGCCGGCGTCACCATGTTGACCCGTTTATCGGTGCATTGCGCGGAAAGAATGGTTGCGATCAGGAGCTGAAGTGGATTCTTGAAATCCAGTTCGCAATGCGCGCCCGGATAGACATCCGGAAGCAACCGGACGAGTTCGGCGGCGCGTTCACGAGTCGTCATCACTCAATCTTGCCGCAACCAGACAAGATCGCCAATCGTTGATAATTTCAAGTAGGGACGTTCCCCGAAACGTCCGCGAAACGGCGCAATCAACCTTACGGCGTGGGCGACGGCGAACGGTCATTGTTTGACCGTACCTTTCATGCTGCGTCCGACCTTCTTCGCGACCTCGCGCCCACGTGTGATCAACCGGCGAGCCCAGACAAATTCCGTCGCCAGGATACCAAGGCCAATCACGATGACGAGTAAGCCGGGCCCGGGCAGGAAGATTAACACCAAACCCAGGAGGACGACGGTTATTCCGATGACGCCGACTACCGTTTTGCGAATCACCGGACTGACCTGATCGAGACCGGTCCGACGCAAAATTCGTTGCCATCGTGTCATTCAGTGATACGGCGCCCGCCAGACGCTTTACTCGCGTGTTCGCTCCTGGGAATACTGCCCCAGCTTGGCTTCAAGATGCGGAGGAACATTCGCCACGATGAGGACATCGTCGCCCTCGTAATGCAGCTCGAGAATATGCCCCACGCGATGAATTTCGGCGATGAGCGCCGATTCGTTCTGCGGAATGCAAAAACGTGAACGCAACCGCCAGGAACCGAGCGCTTCCTGGAGCGCCACAACCAGATTATTAACGCCCTCGCCGGAATGCGCGGAGATTGCGACGCTTCCCAGGAATCTCCTGGTATATGATTCGCTCAGTTCGCGATTCTGCAAAGCGTCGACCTTGTTGAACACGATCAGCGTTTGTTTGCCGAAAGCATCCAACTCCTTGATGACCGAGTCCACCGCCGCCATGTGCTCGTCGATTCGAGGATGAGTCAAATCGACCACGTGAATCAGCAAATCGGCTTCATTCACTTCCTCCAAAGTAGCTTTGAATGATTCGATCAGGGTGTGAGGAAGTTTTCGCAGGAATCCGACCGTATCAGTGAGGAGTAATCGTTGCTTGTTCGGCAGCGTGAAACTGCGAGTCGTGGGGTCCAGCGTGGCGAATAGTCTGTTTTCCGTCACAACATCCGCTCCGGTGAGCAGGTTCAACAGCGTGGATTTACCGGCATTGGTGTAACCGACCACGGCTGCAACCGGCCATTGATGACGCTTTCTTCCCTGTCGCTGGACAGCCCGCGTTTTGCGCACCGCCTTTAATTCGCGTTCCAGACGCGCAATCCGTTCCTGCACCCGACGGCGATCCACTTCCAATTGCGTTTCACCGGGGCCGCGCGTCCCGATTCCGCCGGTCTGGCGGGAAAGGTGGTGCCACATTCGCGTCAGGCGCGGCAACAGATATTGCAACTGCGCCAGCTCGATCTGCAGCCGGCCTTCACGACTTCGCGCGCGCTGGGCAAAGATGTCGAGTATCAGCTGGGTGCGATCAAGCACCTTGCGCGCAAGCAGGTTCTCGAGATTGCGCCCTTGCGCGGGAGAAAGTTCGTCATCGAAAATAATCGAAGTTACGCGTCGCTCCTGGATTGAGTCTTTGATCGATTCCGCCTTACCCTTGCCAATGTAGTAGGGAGCCGTCGGCTTCTGCAGCTTCTGGGTTACAGTGTCGACCACTTCCGCGCCGGCCGAGCTGGCCAGTTCGCGCAATTCGTCCATGGAATCGCGCAAATCCCATTTTGACACGCCTTTCTTTTCGAGGCCGATTAACAGGGCACGCTCTTGTTGGTCTTTCGGGCGCGTTTCGATCATCCCTTGGCGCGACGAGCGAGTGCCCGGCGCGAAACCCATTCCCCGGCTTCCTTGTGACTTAGACCCGTTAAATTCAGTGGTTCAAAATTAGGTTGGCGGCGGAACCAGGTCAACTGTCTTTTGGCATACCGTCGAGTCGCTCGTTTGATCGCGGCCACACATTCGGCCAGCGGCAGTTTGCCTTCCAGATGGTCTCTAATCTGGCGAACGCCAATCATCTTTTCCGCCGTGGAGCTAATTGCTTTCTCTTTCGCCACTTCGGCAACGGCACCCTCTTCGAACATTGATTCCACGCGCTGTTCAATTCGCGCATGAAGATCCTCGCGGTCACGAAAAACAAATACGCCGTCAGTGGTAGAAGGCGCTGGGCTCCCCGGCACATCTACCCAGTTCGCACGTTGGATCGAAACCGGACGCCCGGTCAGCAAACAAATTTCGAGCGCGCGGATCACGCGGCGACGATTTTTCAGATCGATTTGCTCAGCCGCCTTCGGGTCCAGTTGCACCAGGCGATTTCGAAGTTCGCCCAAACTGAGCGTGTTTAGTTGATCGCGTAATTGTGCGTCTGCCGCAGGCACATCCGACAGTCCGTGCGTCAGCGCCTTGACATAAAGTCCGCTGCCCCCGACCACGATCGCCAGTCTCCCGCGCGATTGAATCTCTTCTATCGCGCGGAGCGCCGCGGAACGAAATTTCGCCGCATTCATTTCCTCACTTGGCGGCACGCTGCCGATCAGGTGATGAGGAACTTTCGTCAGCGTGTGCCTGTCCGGCTTCGCGCTCAGAATGCCGAAGCCTTCATAAATCTGGAAGGCATCCGCGTTGACAATTTCTCCATCCACTTCCGAACCGACGTCAGCAGCCAGCCCGGACTTGCCGACAGCGGTCGGGCCGACAATAAAAAACACGCCTTTCATAGGTAGGGACATCTCTCCCCGCCTGGACGTAGGCCCCTTTGGGCGGGGAGGCGAGATGTCCGCCAGCTTAATCGCAAAGTTCAAACAAAGCAGGACGCCTCGCCTCCGGCCCAGAGGGGCCTACGCCCCAGCGGGGAGAGGCGTCCCTACCTGAAAGGTGGAACGCGATCTCCGAGCGCGTTGCTAAAAACATAGCCGGCTTCGCCGCCATAATTAACATCGCCTTCGGAGAAGTCGATCCACCAAAAAAAACCGGGAGATCAGAAACACTGATCTCCCGGTTCACAAACCAACAACAACAGTTCTTATTCGGGCGGACGGTGCTCCGTCGTCTTGGCGCCACTGACCACCAATTTTCGGCCGAGAAATTCCTTGTCGTGCAACTCCTCCACGGCACGCTTTGCCTCGTCGATCGTCTGCATTTGGACAAATGCGAAGCCTTTGGAGCGTTGATTATGGCGGTAACTCACTACCTCCGCATTTTGAACATGGCCAACGCCGTTAAAGAGTTCAAACAAATCACTCTCCGTCGCGTCGAACGAAAGATTGCCGACGTAAAGACGCGGAGAGGAGACTTCGACTGCTTCCGGCTTGCGCGATGATGGACGCGCCTGCTGAACCACGCCGTTACGTGATGGCGCAGTCGCCGGCTTCTTTTCGCTTTTGCCGTTAGCGAAAAAGGCCGCGATTCGCTGCCAGAATGTCTTTTTGGGAGCTTGCGCTCGCGTATCGTGAGAACGCGAAGGGCGATCGCCTCTTCGCTGAGAGCCGCCGCGCGAACGTCGCGGCCGTCTCCCGGATGGATGAGATTTCATGTTGGTCCTTAATTGTTGCCGAATTGTAACACAGACGGAGCGCATCAATCGATGCACAGCCAGCGGCGCGGTGACCCCGATCGGGCCTTTCAAGCAAACTGCAAGCATTTTGCCACGCCATTGGAAACTCCGTCTCTTTGGGCCGGAAATAAATTCGTCTCGAACCGCAAGCCGCCACAGTCACCCAACGAAGCAGCGAAGATGAAAAACCTCGCATAGAATAAACACTATCTAATCGTCGTGAAATGCGAACGTCCGGATCCATCGAAGATTCCCGACATCTGGACGCATTATGGGGGGTTCGACGCCTCTTTGCAAGTGGCTTGTCGGGCAAGCCCTCGCTTGCCGTCTCCAACTAGCAAATACCATGATGCGCTGAGTGGATGGAGCAGTCCCCTGTTCGACTTAATCACTTCGGCGCAGCCGCTCTAACGCCGGGGAGCACACGCGCCTCGCGTGTTGGTTTTGGCGCCTCGCCAAAACAATCTTCTTTGCCTCCTCTGGTGTCTCCAAGATCTGCCTCATAGACTCGCGATCCTTGCTACGGCTGATCTTGCCCTCGTTAACCGATATGGCGTCAGTCAGCCGCACCCCTCAGATCGAGCACTGAAAGTATTCCAGGATCAGTTTGACCTGTGACTGGAGCGTATCTGCCATCAGCTTCCTTAACCAGGAATAGTAAAAAACTCGGATACTGACCTGAAGGAATTTTGACTAGGCACGGGGTATTAGCGACTGCGCCCTCATCGGCAGCAGATTCATATCGATAATGGTGCAACTGGAATTTCTTAATAGCCTTGGATCCTTTGAAAATAATGCTGGTATCGCAGTCGGTGGTAACGCCGATTACCTTTAGAGGCGGGCTGTAATCTGGGAAGCGGATAAGTCACGCGAATTTTCACCACAGAGATCGCGGATAGCAAGAATTCTCGGATTGGGGAGCACAGGCTGCCAGCCTGTTCATCTCGGCGGCTTGCCGGGATATCTTTCCCCGCGCGGGAAGTTGCTCGAAGATGTTGCCGGCAGGCTGCTGGCAACTACAGGCTGGCAGCCTGTGCTCCCCAGATTGCATTCTGCCCTTCCCCATCTCCAATCCTTTTCCGGTCGGATTTGGTTTTCGATCAACCATCAACTATCATCTTTCTTTGACGGGGGCGTAGTTCGTTCTCCAGCGTCCTTACTTGAAGCAGCATTCGCAATGACGACGAAGTCAGCCTTGTCAAACATCTCTTGATACGTCCACTGCCGCGTCAAGCGCGCGTACACCAGTTGCGAAATGCCGAAATACTTTGATACGCATAGAATCGTTATAGCAGTCGCGGGCAGCGATTGGATGATTGCGTTGGAGGAAAAATGGGATCGGATGTTTTCTGTCCCCTATTCGCCTTTTGACCTCTGATCTCTGTCTTCTGTCCTCACTTGTGCTTGGCTGTCCAAATCGCAACCATGTCCGGTGAGCCCTGGCTTCTGACCCCGTTGTCAGTCAAAATCGCATCCGTCGCGGCCACCATTTCTGCCCGGGGAAAGACAAGAGTTTCTCCACCACCTCGGCGATAAAATTCGATAGTAATGAACTCGTCTTTCGAATCGCGCAAGGTTTCGACCAGGTTCGCCAAGTTCTTAATGACGTGCCCGTTAACACTTTTCACCGCCTGCGGCGACGGGTTGCCATAGCCTTTCGAAAGCTTGTGCGGAAAGAACGGCGACGAAACAAACACGATTCGTTCGCCGGGAAAAGCCGCCTTGTCGCCGTATCGCGTAATGAGCGGGCTGCCGGAATAGCCGAAGCCGAGCAGCCAATCTGCGCCTCTGTTTATTTTGGCAAATGCCGTGATGAGCTGAGACGTAGCCTCGGAAAAGACCACCGGCCCCAAAATGAAATAAGATGGATATGTGCCTTTCCAATCCGGAATGGCGAGCGGCAGCTCCGGCGGCACCGGCAGGTCGATCGATTTTTCCTGGCCCGCCCTCACCACTTTAAGTGGGACGCGCCCGTTCTTCGCCAGTTTTTGCACTAAATATGCGAAGCGAACGCGAAGGTTCGGTCCGAAGGGAATCATTCCCTGGTCATCGACTGCCGTGTCGCCAATTTTCGTAATCACATCCCATTCCTTGAGCGGATAGGAACTGTCATCGCTGGCCGGTTGATGCACCACGATTCCCTGAACCGAACTATTCAACTTGAGGAATGAACGCAGAGCCGGGTTCTCCAGCGTTTGCAGATGATCGTGCATCGCCGGTTTACCATCGTAATGGCCGTCGGCAATATCCTGGAGAAACAGGTCGATCTCTTCCGTGGGGATGATGTAGCCAATATTTTCGGCGCCGCCGAGATGACTAAAGGCCAGCCCGACCATCTTATCTTCAACGACAGCTGGCCCACCGCTGTTGCCCGGATTAATAGCGGCATCGATCTGAATACGAAGCCCGGAAACAGCGAAGTCGTACGGCGTGAATTCAATTCGCGATACAATACCTTTGGTAACCGACAGACTTGTTCCACCAGTGGGATATCCGTAAACGGTTACGGCATCTCTTATTTGAGGAAGACTTTGTGCTCGCGGCAGTGGCCGATGTGAATCGAAAAACTTGTCGTCATCGAGCTTGAGCACGGCAAGGTCGATACCGGGCGCCACCGCCTCAACCGTTGCGGAAATCTTGTCCCCGCCCTGATTTGGCTGCACCTGCACTTCGCTCGCGTACAACACGGCATGTGCATTGGTCAGGATTCGCTTTCCTTCGATAACCACTCCCGACGCGCTCAGGTCGGCCGGAGCCGTTTTCGTCCAGGGCTTGTAAAGATCAGGATAACGCGTGGCCGCGAATATTTTGACAACCGAGTTTTCGACGGCGCTGGAAGGCGTTTCAGAAGCGGAGCTCGGCGCTGCCGTCGTTAGGGGCTTGGTTGAAGGAGGTGGGACCTGCAAGCTCAGCGCGGGCGAGACCGTCGGCGAAGCGGCGGTTTCAGGATCGGCCGCATCCAACGTGGCAGTTAGTAATGTCAGGCCTAACAAACAGGACGCGGCAGCGAGAACACGGGAAGGATAAAACGAAAGCAGCATACACCTGAACAAAGCAACAAATTCACGAGAAGCTACGGGAATGACTGTCGGACAATGTCCTACAGGGCTTCTCCGACCTCCGATTATCTTCTTTTCCCATCATCGCTGGGAAGCGCTCGGTTGAATTCAGAAGAGGACGAATTCGCGCACTCAACGGTTGACCTGGCGCGGCTTCGAAGCTCCGCTTCCGCCCGATCACTTTCTCGTTTTACCGCGAACGGCATAGCTGTGAATGACATAGCTCCAAAGCGAGGTGGATCGTGCTCTCCGAGCGCGATATTACAAATGAAAATGGCGAAGCCGTTCAGTTTGAGCGCCTTTGGCGCTGAGGTTTTTGCCATCGCGCTCGGAGAGCACGATCCACCTACTTCGCAGAACGGCTCAGAAACCAATCGACGAATCGCGGCAACCCTTCTGCCAAAGAAGTCTTCGGATTGTATCCCAGCATTTTTTTTGCTTTCGAAATATCGGCGCAGGTCAGGGGTACGTCACCGGGCTGCTCGGGCAGACGATTGATCTTTGCTTTTTTGCCGAGCGCTTTCTCGATCGCGGCGATCAGGTCTTTCAGCTGAATCGTTTCGCTTTCGCCGAGATTGAAGATGTCGAACATGGGGCCGCCGTATTTAAGGGCGGCCACTGTCCCCTGGATGATGTCGTCGATATATGTGTAGTCGCGACGGGTGGTCCCATCGCCGAACTGATCGATCGGCAGCCCTTCATGAATGCGGCGGGCAAATTGGTGGATCGCCAGGTCCGGTCGTTGCCGCGGTCCGTACACCGTAAAATAGCGCAACGCCACGACCCGTATCCCGTAGAGGTGCGAATAGGTCGAACAGAGAAATTCGCCGGCGATCTTGGTCGCGGCATAAGGACTGATTGTTTGGGTGAGGTGGAAACTTTCGGAAAAAGAGACGGAAGGACAGATTCCGTAAACGGACGAACTGGACGCGAAAATAAAACGTTCAACGCCGGTCACCCGCGCGGCTTCGAGAACGTGCAATGTGCCGTTGACGTTCGTGTCGTAATAAAGCTGCGGCTGAAGAATGGATGGACGAACTCCTGCTCGCGCGGCCAGATGCACGACAGTGTCGAATTTTTGCACGTGAAACAAATTTCTTACGCCGGCGCTGTCGCGAAGATCCACGCGATGGACCGGCACATCTTTCTGCACACCCGCAATATTCTCCCACTTGATCTTTGGATCGTAGAAATCGTTGAAATCATCGGCGATGGCGACGCTGTGGCCTTCACCGAGCAATCGCTCCACCAGGTGCGACCCGATGAATCCCGCGCCGCCAGTTACCAAAATCTTCATCTGTTTAGAAGTTCAACCACGAAGGACACGAAGTGCACGAAGAAAATTTTTCGTTAAACGGGGAAGAGCCACAGACGCTGTGGCGAGCAAGGCCGAATCCATGAACACCCGCCCTCGTCCCGCAGTCGCGGGACTACGGCGCGGCAGGCAGATTTCCACAGATCTGAAGAACGGCGAAGAATGTAAATTAAACAGAAGCAAACCAAGATAACGAAGATTCGTTTTAAGCCGGGTAAATTTTTGCCTCTTAGTTACCTTCGTTATCTTCTGTTTGATGTCGATCTTTGTTGCTTAAGATTCTGTAGAAGCGACGTCCCGTCGCTTTTTTTAGCCGCAACGCTACAGCGCGGCGAGCAGCGTCGTGGCTACACGTCTTTTCATCTGATCTTATCTGTGTTTGAAACTCGCCGACGTCTGCCTTCTGATCGGTGGTTCATCCGTGTTAATCTGTGGGCTGAATGAAGTCTTACCTGGCGTGGCTCAGGACCGCCGTTTTGTTCATTGTAGTTTTCGGTGTCGCCTGTGTTGGGACCATTCTTTTTAATTTGTGGCCGGAATTGACCCGGCCAAGGAGCGTCGACCCGGCGTTTCGGCTCCCTTCGCCTTTGCAGTTAGCTGCTTTACCAACTGTGTCGCGGTTTGATTTTCCGCTCGGAAGCGAACATGGCGCACTCGCCTATAACGCCCAGCAATTCGGCGAAAATCATCACCTCGGTGACGACTTGAACGGAATTGGCGGCGAGAACAGCGACTTAGGCGATCCGATCTACGCCGTGGCCGACGGCCAGGTGTTGCTGGCTCGTGATGGGGGACCAGGCTGGGGAAATGTGATTATCGTGCTGCATGCCTACGTCGAACATGAGCGGCGAAAATACATCCAGTCGTACTACGCTCATGTGCAGAAAATGTTCGTCCACGCCGGTGACATGGTGCAACGCGGGCAGCAGATCGCCGCGGTTGGCACGGCGAATGGCCGCTATTTGGCCCATCTTCATTTCGAAATGCGGGAGTTCACGACGCCCTTTATCGGACCGGGTTATCGGGAGGACCCGCGTGGATGGTTGGATCCAAGTGTGTTTATCCGGGCGCATCGCGGCGCGCCGGATGATGATGTGGGGAGAGAAGCGGGGCGGTAAGGGGTTCAACGCTCAACGCTCAGCCCCGAAGGTCTTCGGGGCCGCCCGTAAACGGCAGGCATCCAAACATCGAACGCCGAACGTCGGACGGCTTGGAGAGCCGTCCCTACCTGAATTCAGAGACTTGGATTTGCGAAGAGCAAGTAAAGCCAGTTGAGAGCGATCGAGGCCAGGATGGCGATACGGGTAACGTTCCTTTGGTTTTCGGTAAGATTTGTCACGCGGAGACGCCGCCTGCGCAGAACCAGCACGAAGAATGCATACGCGTTGAAAACCGACAGCGCGCAGTAGGCAAGGAACGCTAGTGGATTCCACTTCCATGCCGTGAGGAATTGAGCGTGGAAGAAAGCGATGGCTGACCGTGTCGCTCCGCAGGTTGCGCACGGATGCCCGGTGAGCGCATGGAATGCGCAGATCGGCCAGGGCAAATGCATGGCGAACCAGCCAACCGCAAGAAAAAGAAAACCAAGCGAAACGCTCAGTGTAATCAATTCGTAGTCAGTTTCATCCGGCGCGAGCGGGCGCGCGACGATGTGCACGGTATCAATTATTCCAATTGTGGCTCAGCGCGGCCAATCCGCCGAACATGAAGAGAAGAAACAAACCTCCGCCGCAACAGAGGATCAATGGCAGCAACACCGCCAACGTGGCGCGCCCGGAATCGATCTCATGCGCGCGCGCGATTCCGATGCAATTGGCGACAAGATTCCAAACGAGATACGCAAGTCCACCGCAACAGGGCACCAATTGCAGGGGCGCAGTCGAGCCTTGTGAAAATGCGATGACGCGAAATGTCGTTTCAAAACCTTTCCGGGCGCCGCCCAGCAGCATCAAGCTGCCATGGACTAATCCACCAAAAATAAACGGGATGAGCGCGATCGCGACCAAACGCCAGACGAAGATCATCGAGCTCGCTGTCATTCCCATCATTGAACCCAACGCATCCTCGCGATTGCCGAGAACACCGAGCGAGTTGAGCACCAGCGAAAGACAGAACCATACGATGACGCCGATGCCGCCACCGATCACGGCATAAAGCAGCGGTTCTCCAAAACCGCCTTCCGTGCGCATCACCGAAAAAGCCGTGCCCGGCCGGGTCAGAACCATTGATAACGTCTCGGCAAAGGCATTGAAAAAGCCCCGCTGCTCGCGATGTTCCCACGGCAGACCGCTGCGCGGTTGCACGACGACTGAAGGAATACTGGGCGGTCCCGCCGGACTTGGCGATCCGTCAGCCGGTGCCGGCGGCGGCGACCCTGTCGCTGCGGTCCCAAATTCCGGAAACTGCGACAATGGCAGCCATTGCGGCATCCCTTCGCGCCAGCCGAGGTCGGTAGAAACAAACCGTCCAGCGCGGAGACCTTCGCGCACATCCTCTTCTGAAAATGTCCCAAGGCTCGTGCCACTGCGATTAACATGGATCATAGCCATAAGACCGCGTTTTAGTTAGCGCTGACCGGAAAGTCAATTCCGCGCTTTTCGCGCGTATTAAACAGGCGAGGGAATTACATGGGATCACAGGCTGTCTCATAAGCGCTGGTGGTGTAGCCGCCCCGCTCTGCCCGCCGCGCCGGAGCGACGCGAAGGTGGGTCGGGGGCGTTTCTACCCAGACACGGCGACAGAGAGCGCCGTGGCTACACATCGTTACAATGGGCGTGCGCTCCGTCTCTCAACGCTTCAACCCCTTCAACGCTTCAACGCTTAAGCTTCTTGCCTTCTTCCGCCTTATCCAGCGCCCGCCAACAGTACCATGCCGCGACGGAGCGATACGGCCGCCATTTTTCGCCGAGCTTCATCAGCTGTTTCGGTGTGGGGAGTTTTCTTTTACCGAAGATCTTGGCGAACCCTTTGCGGACGCCGTAGTCATGAACCGGCCAGACATCCGGGCGACCAAGATCAAAGAGCAACAGCATCTCGACCGTCCAACGACCGATGCCGCGAACGGCAA
Source organism: Verrucomicrobiota bacterium (assembly GCA_041167085.1). Classification (GTDB taxonomy): domain Bacteria; phylum Verrucomicrobiota; class Verrucomicrobiia; order Chthoniobacterales; family UBA10450; genus DATFCK01. The sequence goes on along the minus strand of JBEEGV010000028.1, from coordinate 49,904 downwards.
TCAGACGCTCAACGATCTCGTCATCGGTCATTTTCGCCAACGCACGACCAGTGGGCACGGTTCCGTCGATGGTTTTCGCGGCGAGATCCTTCAGCGCGGCGACCTTACTGCCGGACAAACCAGCGCCGCGCAGTTTCGCGTCGGGCGTGGCCAGAACAAGCTTCGGATCGAGAAATTTTTTCCGCGGATAAAGTGCACGCACCCGACCCCAGATGGTGGCGGCGGCCTTGCCGCTTAGCTGCTGATAAGCGATCGACTCAGCCAACGCATCGAAAGGCCGGACGCTCAACGCGGGCGTGATATCGTAACGGCGCGATCGAGCGATCAGGTGAGCCAGGCGCGCATCGCTGCCAGCGATATGCCGATGGGCATGTTCATGATCCATTTCTCAAGCTTAATAAAATGCCGAAGCTCGAATGTCGAATGACGAAACAATGCCGAAGCTCGAATCATTCGGATTTTGACATTCCTTCGTGCTTCGACATTCGTGCTTCGTCATTAGCCTTGATTGAAGACGGATTTTCGATTCCGTGGTCACCATGGCTCAAACTCATCTGACCTGGTATGGGCAATCCGCCTTCAAAATCGTCACACCTGCTGGAAACGTGCTTCTGATCGATCCCTGGATAACCAATCCAAAGAATCCGTCCGGCAAAAGCGATCTGGCGAATCTGAAGCGCGTCGATTTGATTCTGATCACGCATGGACACTCAGACCATGTGGGCGATGCGGTCGAGATCGGGAAGCGCACCCAGGCGAAGCTTGTCGCCACGTTCGATTTATCCGCCGCGATGACGAGCGCGCTTGGTTATCCAAGTGAGCTGGCCGATTCCGACACGACCGGCCACTTCGGTGGAACATTACACCTTTTGGACGGTGAGGTACGGATCACATTTGTTCCGGCATGGCATGGCGCCGGCGTGACGAAGGACGACAACGCGCCGCCGATCTACGGGGGGAATCCGAGCGGAATGGTCATTGCGCTCCGCGGCGGACCAACATTTTATCACACGGGAGATACAGATCTTTTCTCCGACATGGCGCTCGTCGCCAGCTACAACAAGATTGATGTGATGATGGTTTGCATTGGTGACCATTTCACGATGGGACCGGACCGCGCGGCCGATGCAGTCAAACTTGTGAATCCGGCGATTGTCATTCCAATGCATTACGGGACGTTTCCAGTCCTGACCGGTACGCCGGAGCAATTTGAGCGCGAACTAAAAAAGCGTGAGGTCCAGGCGGAACAGCGCGTTGCGAAAATTGGCGAGCCGATTTCGTTTTAGATGTGGTGGCAAAATTCGAGGAACCCTCAGCGCAGCCCTCTGCTATACCCGCTCCGGTGCCCGCACTGGCGCTTCGCGTCCGTCTCTCCCAGTGGGAGAGAAACGGGAGACGTGGTTCCTTCTCCCCCAGGGAGAAGGTTAGGATGAGGGCAATGGCGGGATGGTTGCATCGCGAACTTTATTGTGCAACCGCTTCCAGCCTCTTTACCCCGAGTAAGCGCGCGGCCTACGCTGGATAAGCGGCTTTGGCAATCTCGCTGTTTGCGCAAAATTGGTCACAAGTAAACATCTCGGTTGTGCAATTCGCCCGAATACACTAGACAGCTTTCCAACATGAAATTATCAGGCGCGCAATTCGGGATCGTACTGGCACTTTTTCTCGCGGCAATCGCGCGGGGTGGAACGGAACCCGAAATAACGACGAGCGAAACGACCAAGTCGGTCCCGATCGATATTTTCGATACAGAGAATACCTACGTTTTCGGAAGCGACCTTAATCACGGCGGCAGCTTCGGCCAGCAAGACGAGATCCAGAACCACTTCTACTACGCCCATCGGTTTGAGATTACCGGGAACTGGTACGCACGCGCCGGTGCCGCTTACGACCGCTTTGATTTTAGCAACACGACCGCGCCAGTGCCGGTGCATCTGCAAAGCGGCGCCGCCGTCTTCAGCGTTGATTACATGCATGGGCAGGATATTGGCGCGATGCTTGAGGTGCGGCCCGGATTCTACACGGAAGAACATCTCGGCCTGGCCTCGTTTGATTGTCCCATCACGCTGATTCGCTTCTGGGTTCTGCAGCCGAACAAACTCTACATATTGACCGGGGCCAATTATAGCTTTCTCCGGGGCGGGATAGGTATCGTGCCGGTCGCCGGCTTTGTTTGGGTGCCTAACAAACAATTCCGCATCATGGCCGTCCCGTCGGAACCGAGGGCAATTTATTCCCTCAACCGGCAGATCGACCTCTATCTTGGTGGAGAGATCGAGGGCGGCTCCTTCCGGACCGATCATCACGATTCATTCCTGGGAATTCCGCACGTAGGAAAATTGAGCGGCACGCAGGTCGATTTTGAAGATTATCGCGCCGGTGGTGGGATTGTCTGGTCACCGAGGAACGAGATCGACATCGATCTAGGCGCCGGCTATTCCATTGAGCGCGCCTTCTTGTTCCATCGCGCGGGGGAGAATTACCGCACGGACCCTTCCCCGTACGTGCGCCTCGAGATCAAGGCGAGGTTCTAGCGGAACATTTCATCCAGTTTCCGCGCCAGCTTTTGATCGCCGTGTATCTTTAACCGGCCGGTAAGATACGCCCAAAAACCCGGGAGTTTTCCGTTCGAAAGCGCCACCCAATCGCGATCGCTCGCCAGAAAGGTGACGCCGGGATTGTGAATTGTTCCCCGTTCGATCCGGCATTTTCCGTCATTCACTTCGATCCACCATCGTCCGCCGTTCGGTCCGCTCAGATCGAATTGGTAGCATGCTTGGACTCCTTTGGCTTTGTCCGGCAGGAAGCTCCCGCGCATGCCCTCGAACACCTGTTGTGGGGTTGAATTGGCGGCCTCCCGCGGTCTTATCGGCGCGGCAGGCAATGAGCAGGCACCCACAAACAGGAGTCCGCAGAGTAAACTGAGCACTTTCGTTTTCATTACTGATCCAAAATTATTCTCGGGCCATCGATCTGTCGCCTGCTTCGGGAGATTCCAGTCGAATCATTTCTCGATGCCTTCGATTAACTTATTCTTCGATTCGCTTTAGCAAATAGGCCGCGCCCAAAAAGTGACCAGCGCGCCGGGCAGCGGCAGCACCAAAAGACTGATGCAAGTAAAGCCTGACTATTTGCTAGTGGCCGCGCTTTTTCACAAACAGCGCCGAGACGATGGCACTGTCATTGTACCCGGTTTGAACCGCCTTCGCGAAAATAGGCGTCGTGGCGGTGAGGGTAATTGGGGAAGTGTAAATCAAGGAGGACCTGGTTGGAACGTGGCTATCGAGAGTATAGTAAATTGTTGCCCCAGGCGCAGCGGTTAGCTTCACGGAAGTCTTTTGCTTAAAAGAACGCCCTTTCGGAGAAATAACCGGCGCCGAGGTGGGAGGGGCCGTAGTGAAGGGCCGCCAATCGGCGTATTGTTGCTTCAGCGTGTAATTGGGGTTGCCTACCGTCCAGTAGTAGGTCGGGCTGCTTCCCAGATCTGTAACGAGCTCGCTGAATATGTCGGGCGTAAGGGAAAATACACCGCCGCCCGAATAGACGGCATTCGATTCAGCTGTCCCGACTGAGCCCGCGGGGCGGTTGGCCGACGCGGCAAAATAGATTAGCACGCTGCTGTTATCACTTAGGAGCCAACTGAAGTCTTGCGGGCAGGTTACAACAGCATTCGCATCAGGTGACAGGAGAGTCGCTTTTGGCAGGAGAATTGGAATCGGAGTTGGAACCGGAGTAGGCGTTGGATTTGCATTCACCGTGTAAGCCAGGCCCGCTACCATGTGACCTCCTGAGCTGAAAACGCGGTTCTGGCCGTCGCGAATATCCGTGGCGACGAAGCGGCCGAAACCATCGCCCATGAATGGGCTTGTCCATGCCCCGCCACTGTAGGATGGCGGCAGACGCAAATTCAGAACACCTGCGCTGGCGGTCCAAAGCGTGCCGTCCGGAAACGCATTAATACCAGTGATGTTGCCACTTCCGACCGGACCGAACTGACGTAGGAAATTTTCAGTGTAATTATTGCTGGCATACCGCAGAAAATGTCCCACGGCTGCATTATCTCCCGTGACCAAGCCAGCCGCGCTAACTCGATTGCCCAGCGTCGTGAAGCCGGTACCCTGCCGCAGATTCCGTAACTGGCGGCTCGGACCATCGAAGGTGTAGAGGTCACGGCCGGAAATGAGCGCGACGATCTCTTTGCTGCCATTTCCATCCAGATCGTCAACGAGCAAGCCGGTGACTCCGGTAAATGCGCCGAAGTTCACCGAAGTCCAGGGAGTAGTAGAAGGGTAATCGTAGATATAAACGAAACTACCCGGCGCGGCGCTGCTTGTAACCGTGCTTCCAGCGATGATTTCCTGAGTCCCATTGCCGTCGAGATCCGCCACTTCTACGAAGCTAAAAGGCGAATACTGAGGCCGCGTCGGGTTTGTCCAGATGCGCGTAAATGCGTTGGATGAGTCGAAAGAATAAATCTCGATCACACCGGCATTCCCGTACCCGAACTCCGAAGCGATCACGATCTCCATGCGTCCGTCGCCATTGACATCGCGCAATTTCAGATCATGAATCGCAGTTGCTCCACCGTCAACCACCGGCGGCGACACCGCCCGTAGAGTCAGAGTTGCGAGGTCGAATACGAGAATGACACCGCTCTGGCTATAGTCGTTCGACGCCTGTGTGTACGCGCAGACTACTAGCTCGGGTTGACCGTCGCCGTCGAGGTCGCCAATTGCTGGCCCGACAAAAGGCCCCCGCAGATCGAGGTCTTGCCAGTTAATAACGTGCCTGTTGTTTGTGTCTGCCACGTAAAGATGAGCTGTCTTGTCCAAATCCCCGCCAGCACCCCAAAGGAGATCGACAACGCCATCTCCATTAACGTCGGCGACGGCGATATTCGTAACCCCGTGTTCGGGATTATTGATCGCCCACTTTTGCGCCTGCGTAATCAGATCGTGCACATGCACCGTGCTGGATTGGTTATTGTTAAAGGTCCCATCGCCGAGTATCACCTCCGGCGTGCCATCGTTGTCCACATCCGCTACCTCAACGGCGTCGATACGATATGTAGAAGGTATCGACCACCGAAGCAGCTGCCGGGCGATATCGTAGGCATAGACATAGTAGGCGGGATATCCATTGGCCGCTTGCTCGGTTACAGCCCCAATTAGTTGCTGGTAGTTTTCGCCCGGAAGCGGAGCCAGCCGCAGGTGCGCCCCGAATCCGCCACTACGAGTCCATTGCACGGCATGAGTACCGACATCAACCACCGCCCCATTCGTCGTGGCAATCTCCAAGGCGGGATCGTTATCCATTTGTCCCACGACTACGTCGGAGCCACCCGCGCCTGCGACTTGCCAAAGCAGGTCACCCGAGCCGTTGTAAACGAGCAGGGTGTTTAGCGTCGTCACGAGCAACTCCGCGCGGCCGTCACCATCGAGATCGCTCAAGGCCAGTCCCTGTACGTCGGTATGCCCGGTGTCGATATAACCGAGTTCTTTTTTCGTCGCGAAATCATAGATATGAATGCGTCCGTCATTGTACATCGCGACAATTTCCGGATTTGAATCGCCAATAATATTCGCGATCCCGATTCGTATAACGGCCGCGTTATAATAACTTTGGGGATAGATCGGGCTGACGAAAATTTGGTCATAATTGCCCGTTGTGGGGTTATATCGTAATGCCTGCCAAAAATCGTCCAGGCCGGAATCGTGATTGGAATTGCCGCCAACGAGAATTTCCGGCGCTCCTCCACCCGCAGAAATGGGTCCAATGACAATGTTACTCGCGCCAATGCCGGAGCCGAAAGCAGCGTAATACCAAAACGGCTGAGGGCCTGGAGTTGCTGGCACAAATCGGGATGCTACAGGCGCTGCTGTCGTGTTTGCTGTGGCGCGCTCGGTTGTACCTGTTGCCTGACTCATCCGGACAAGACTATCCCGATCGCCGTGAAGAGGCTCAGCTCCGGCGTGGATTACCAGCTTGGCGCCTATGCTTGCAGGAGATTGTGGCCGATCGGCGGCGAGTCCCGCCCGGGGCAGAACGACGAGAAGAAACACTCCAACAGCAAGTTGGAGAGGAGCAGAACGCCGAAGCGCGCGAAGACAATTTTTCATCCGGTAAGGAACAGAGTTTTCGTTTTACACATAAAAACTTCACTTTGCACGTCTTTTCCGCGCACGTTCTACTCGATGTGGCCGCTTCGGCGGAAGCTCACGGCGGTGAGTATCAAAAAGGGATCGGAAACTCACAACCCATCCAGTCGTCTGATGGGCAGAGAACATTGTATCATCATACGACCTCCCTGACTACCTGAACGATAACGAGGCGCCGCTGGCCCAGCTATTCTTCGATTCGCTTCAGCAAATAGGCCGCGCCCAAAAACGTGATGAGAGCTCCAAGGAAAAGCACAACCAGGTCGACAACGTAAAATCCGGGGCTCGCGCGATACATGTTCACCAACCGAAAAGCCCGGCAAAAATGCGTCAGTGGAAAAGTTTCGGCGACGTAGCGAACCGCAGTTGGAAGTTGCTCCAAGGGAGCGAACGCGCCAGAGAGGACAAAAACGGGTAAGAGAAAGAAAACGGAGAATTGAATCGCCTGGGTTTGCGTGCGCGAAAAAGCCGAGATCAGCAGGCCAAGGCCGAGTGAGCAGAGCAGGAAAAGCAGACAGATCAACGCCAGCATCGCCGGCTCATGAAACTGAACATGGAAATGCAAACCGGCCACTGCCGTGATCACCACGATGAGAAAAATCGAGACAGCAAGGTAAGGCAGAATCTTGCCGATAACGATTTCGCCGCGCTTCAGCGATGTCACCATCAATTGATAAAGGGTGCCCGATTCCCGCTCCCGCGCGATCGTGCAAGCCGTCAAGGTAACAGTGAGCAATTGCAGGATCAGACCGATGATGCCGGGAATAACGTACTCGATGTAACGCGACGTCGGATTGTAAAGAATCTTGCTCCGCGTCGTCCAGGCTTCCATCAGCGACACGAATTGTTTTCGGACCTGCACCGGCAGTTTCTTGCCGAGCTCGATGACTTCATCCGGCAGGGATTCCACGATGGCATCGCGTTCTTTGACCTGAAACTCCGCCAAACTTTTTTGCACTGCTCCCTCTACGGCGGACGCCGTATTCGTATCGCTCCCGTCCAGATAAAGGGGCAGCGGCATAGGATTGCCATTCGTCAGGCTGTCGCTCCAGCCGGCGGGAATGATTAATACTGCTTTGACACCGTGGCCGATCAAATCCGCTTCCTGTTTGGTGTCAGCGGATCCTTGATGCCAGCGAAAGGTTGGGTTCTTCGAGATAATTTCCACGAACCGATCGGTCCGCGACACGAGATCACGATTGATCAGCAGGGACGGAACGTTGGTGAGTTCGGTGTTCTCGAAGGCGTGGCCAAAGAGCAACGTAAACAACGGTGGAAGAACGAGCAGCAAAGCCAGAACCCGTCGGTCTCGGTAGATATGCAAAAACTCTTTGTAAGCGACGCTGGCAATCGCACCGAAGGACGTCCTGATCATGGCTTGTTTAATAACGCGTCGTAACGCTGCGAATAGGCGGTGAAAACGTCTTCCATGTCAGGGGCCACCCACCGGTCGCTCAGCAGTCGAGCGTCGTGAAGCGGCCAGCGATCACGCCAACTTGCCAGAAGAGCCTCCGGATCCTGCGCAAAAATCCGCAGTCGGCCGCTGCGCAGGGAAACCCCGAGCACGTCCGGTAAATTTCGCAGCTGGACCAATGCCGGCATGACCGGTTCGACCTCGATTTCCAACAACTTGGTGCGAAAGCTTGATTTAAGCTCCCGGGGCGGTGCTTTGGCCAAAAGTTGACCGCTCTCCAGAAAGCCAACTTCGGTGCAGCGCTCCGCTTCATCCATGTAATGGGTTGTGACAAAGATCGTTTTTCCCTCGTTGCTCAAATCGTAGAGCAAATTCCAGATTTGCTGCCGATGTACTGGATCCAGGCCCGAGGTGGGCTCGTCCAAAAAAAGCAGGGGTGGATCGTGAACCAGGGCGCATCCCAGCGCGAGCAACTGCCGCATTCCCCCGGATAAACTTCCAGCCGGGACCGCTCGCTTGCCTTCCAAATCGGTCAGGCGAAGCAAACCGGCGATTCTTCTCGTCAGTTCCGCGGCCGGCACACGGCAGGCGCCGCCGAAAAAACGAAAATTCTCTTCCACGGTCAGGTCGGGGTAGAGACTAAAGCGTTGGGCGACGTAACCAAACTTCGCTCGCACACGGTGTCGATCTTTCCAAACGTCGTGCCCAGCGATGGTGGCCGTTCCACTTGTCGGGTGCGTCAGTCCGCACAGCATACGAATCGTGGTCGTTTTGCCCGCACCGTTAGCACCCAGGAAACCAAAAATCGCCGCCGAATCGATGCTGAATGAGAGATCGCGAACGGCTTCCAGTTTGCCGAAGCTCTTGCCGAGATGGTTGAACACGATCACCGGTTGATTCATTTTCAAAACGTAATTGCGTTGATGCCTGCGAATTTGCAACCATCGCCTGCGGGCAGTTAACTAGCCTTATGAGATTCCAATTTATGCGCCGGAGACAATACACGAGATTCCTCGCGCTCATTCTTTTGCTCCCCTCCTTTGCTGCGCGTATTCGGGCGGCCGATCCAGCCGCGGAGCTTGCATCCTTCTCCATCTTCGACGGAATCGATCTGGCGGAGCTGGCCAAGAGCGACGTAAAAACGCTGCATGGTCCCCCCTCGAGCGGCCGATATCTTTCCGTGCAAAGCTGCTACGTCGCGCCCGGTGCCCCTGCCCGTCAGCTCGAGGCGCTCCGGCAATGGAACCCAACGCAACACCGGGAATTAAAAGTCTTTTTGCACGGCGATCTCCCATCCTCTCCGACCGCTGCGAATCTCTTCGCAAAATTGGATAGAGCTCTAGCCAATGGCCCGAGCCAGGCATTGACTGAAGCTACGAAAAAAATGAGCCGAGATCTCCAAATCAGTGAGGCGGAAGCAAAGAAATTCAAGGGCGGCTCCGTTGCCTCCTTTTGGAGTGACCTGCTCGCGGCGCGCGCGAAATTGTTTGTTTCGGGTGGAAGCGCAGCCCAGCCTCCATACGATCACACGGGCAACGCCATTCGTCCGAATGAAGAACTGAAGGCTCTATTGAAGCAGCAAGACAAGATTCGCCAGCATTTTTCTGGCTTTCTCAACGGGACGGGAATTGGCCGCGGCCCCGGTGGGATCAATCCCGAACTTTATTGGGAACTAATGGACGTGGACGATCAGGGAGTGTTGACCCTGGGCGCTTTTTACAAGCGCAGCGACAGCGGACAAGCAGCTGATGTGCTTTACTACGCGAGCGGCGGTTATTATGTTGCACTCACGCTTTATCAAATGTGGCCGGTGACTGTGGAGGGCAAAGCTTCTACCCTGGTATGGCGAGGAGATATGATTTCGTCAGCCGCGCTTGAATCACTACATGGAGTAGAACGCCTGGCCTCCGAATCCGTCATGGTCAAAGACATCGCCAGGGCCATCACAACGTTTCGACGCGATTCCGGAGGTCGTTGACGATATGAAATGGTTCGTTCAACTGCTGGGAATGGTGGTGGCTCTTGGCTCGATTTCGGCTGGCACACAGGGCGAGGAGGCGAACGAAAACACAACGGACAGTTCGTTCAAGCCGATATTCTCCCTAACCGGAGAATACGTCGCGGAAGCAACTTACATTGGTGACGCTGATGTCGAACGCGGAAGGACGATTGTTCGGGATTTTTCGGAAAGTGATATCATTTTGCGGTTTGTCCTGACGCCGCGAATCAAAATCGGCGTCTTACGCATAGGGATGGAATGGGAGCGCTTCGATTTCGGCATGCCGAATAACGCTCCTCTTCCCGATACGTTGCAATCCGCCAGCCTGATTGTTGGACTGGATACGCAGTTTTCCGATTCGATCCTTGTCCGACTCGAAGCTCAACCCGGTTTCTATGGCACAAATCATCTCAGCTTTGATGAGGTGAACATGCCCTTCATCGTAGGCGGCACGTATATCTATAATCCAAACTTGCAGTTCATTGTCGGCGTCAGCGTCGACATCGAGCGCAAGTATCCTGTGCTCCCCGCCGCGGGCGTCCGCTGGAAGATTGCCCGGCAATGGGTCGTCAATGCTGTGCTGCCGGAGCCGCGGATTGAATTCGAAGGGACGAAAAGCCTGACATTGTATCTCGGCGCGAATGTCAAAGAGACCAACTTTCGCGTGGACGAACACTTTGGCGACTCGCACGGAAACCCAGTCCTGAACCATGCCGTCCTTACCTACAGTGAAGTTCGCACCGGCCTGGGCGCCGACTGGAAAATCACGCCCAACGTGATCCTAACGGCCGAGGCCGGTTATCAGCCCTATCGGAATTTTGATTTTTATCGCGCGAATATTCGATTTCACGAAGATGGCAGCGCACCTTACGGCATGCTTTCGTTGCACGGCGCTTTTTGATTTGCAGGCCGTTTCTGTAACCCCCGAAAGCATTCGGGGCTGACACAGAGACCCTATAGTTTGGGAGACGCTGCCTCTCCCGCCTAAAAGCAAACGCTCAACGCTCAACGCTCAACGTCCAATGGAAAGGGAATGCTTCTGCTCGTGCTCGTGCTGTTGCTGCTGATCCGGCTCATAATCGATTTAATTGGGCCTACTCGCCCGGACGGTTCGGAGAACCGTCCCTACCTGGAAGGCCGACGCGGGTTCGTGTAGCCGCCCCGCTCTGCCCGCCGCGCCGGAGCGACGCGAAGGTGGGTCGGGGCGTTCAACCGGCACGGCGACAGAGCGGCGTGGCTACATCAATTATTGGCCTCTGACACAGACGCCCTACAATTCAAAATCTTTACTTTAGGGTCTTATCAAGCGCGCCGATCTTGCGGATTTCAGGCCAGCGCCAGGCCGCGGCCAATACCGTAACGATGGTGCCAATACCACCGCCGACGACGGAAACGACCGGTCCGAAGAGAGCGGCGGTCAGGCCTGACTCGAGCGCGCCGAATTCGTTGGATGTGCCGATAAAGATGTTGTTCACGGCGGAAACGCGCCCTCGCATGTTGTCGGGTGTAACCAGCTGAATAATTGAGCCACGGATGATCACACTCACACTATCGAGCGCACCGGCCAGAAACAGCATGCCCAGCGACAACCAAAGAGCCTTCGATAACCCAAAGATGACGATGGCAATTCCGAAACCGGTGACACACCACAGCAATGCCTTCCCAGCATGTCGCATTGGTGGCAGATAAGCAATCATCAGCGCCATGACGAACGCGCCGATGGCCGGCGCGGCCCGCATCCAACCGAGCCCGATCGCGCCACAATGTAGAATTTGATCGGCAAAAATTGGGAGCAACGCCGTCGCGCCTCCCAACAAGACCGCAAATAAGTCGAGCGTGATCGTTGCCAGAATCACCTGCTTGCCCAAGACGAAGCGCATGCCCTCAACCAGGCTATGCCAGGTGCTCTGGCCACTCTCATCAGCCACGCGTTTGCCGCGCGGAATGGGAAGGATAAGCAGAAAAAATGAAAACGCCGTCAGGGCATCAATAATATAAACCACTGGAAAACCGGCGTGAACGACGAGAAAGCCACCAATGGCCGGTCCCACTACTGATCCAATCTGGAAAATGCTGTTGTTCCAAGTCACGGCATTAGAAAAGGCGTTACGCGGGACCAGGTTCGGAAAAAATGCGCTTCGCGCCGCCCAGCCAAATGTCCGCACTGCTCCGTAGATGAAGAGCAGAAAATAAATCAACGGAACGGAGCCATCATCGAAATGATACGCGGATTGATGTCGCTCAAAGAGAGCTGCGATGGCATGCAATCCTCTGTTGCCGGCACGCAAAATCGACACGTTAGGAATGGCGAGATGTTTCCAGGAGATAAGCGCCAGGACGACAGAGGCAATTGCACTTAGAATTTGCGAAACCATGATGATCCGTTTTCGACTGAATCGGTCAGCCAGATGACCAGCGGGTAACGAAAGACCCACCACCGGGACGGCAATCACCAGACCCACAAGTCCAAGGGCGGTGGCAGAATGAGTCCGCGCATAGATTTCCCATTCAACCGCGACCGCAAGCATTTGCCGGCCGATGATGGAGAGCAGATTCCCAATCGTGAAAAATGCATATCCGCGGGACCGAAACGCCGCGTAAGGGTCATGTTTCGCTGCCGTCGGCACGAAAGCGCCGGTCATCTGCGGACGTTGTCCGGTGGGTGAGTCGTAACCGTCAGTTGTTGGCGGGTTCGGTTCGGCCATGGTACATCGCGGAAGTCTTTAGCTTCCGGCCAACGTAGAGGTAGCGGCGATTGACCTCAATCGCCATCACACAGTGCCAGAAATCTCTACATCAGATTGCCGTGGTTGACCCTCGCCCGTCATCGGGGAGGGACGAGCTTGTCTCGTCGGTCATATGGGGACGACACCAGGTCGTCCCTCCCATCGAGGTGAACGACGTCCCCATCTGATTGCAGCGTACGTGGATGAACCGGCTGAAAAACCAATTGCGACGCCGTTAGGCGTTTCGCGCTGGACCAGGTTCCCCTTACGGGACGTTAACGATGGTCACGGTGGCCTTCTTCGCAGAGGAGAGCGAGTAACTTGCTCCTTTTTTGGCCACTTTGGTCAGAGTCATTGTTACAGTCTCGTTCTTCTCCTTCGCCACCATGTCCGTCAGTGCTGTGAGCGTAACGGTGGCTGAGGCGGCACCGGCGGGAATGTCGATTTGTCCGGAACTTCCACTGAGCGTGTAATCTGTCCCAGACTTCGCTTTACCACTCATTTGATAGTGAACCGTCTTCGCATTGACCGGGTCAACTATCGAAGCCGAAAATATAAATGTTAAACTGTCTCCTTCATTGACACTGGTTGACGACGACGTAAGGGCGATTGCCGGAGTGGCTGTCGCGGGAAAATAATTGAGCGGTTTGGTTCCCGTGCCCTGCTTGTTGTGAGTGACGAGCTGGTTAATACTAACCGGGGGCGTATTGTTGAGTAAAGGCACCGCGCCCTCTGAGCGCGGTCCGTCTTCCTCTCCACTCTCGACGCTGGTTTGGCGTATGGCGTCGTTGGTAAATTGGCTGGCAGTGGCAGTAGGGGTACCCGAAATGGTGGCCGTCTGAGGATTAAAGCTTAGACCTGCAGGGAGCGCTCCGATGATACTGAAGGTTGTCGGATCAGATGGATCTGAATCCCCGGGCGCGGTTATCGTGTACGAGAAAAACTTCCCTACTGTGAGAGTGGCCGCGCCGGGGCTGGTGATAACCGGGAAGGCAGGATCGGAGACGCAAGTCATTTGGAGAATGCCCTGTGTTGTCGCGGCCCCGTCCGTAACTGTCAATGCGACTCCAAAGCCACCATCGGAGGTCGGCGTCCCCGAGATAATTCCGCTCGCGGGATCGGCGCTCAATCCAGGAGGAAGGCCACTCGCATCCAATCGCGCCGATGAGCTCGCGTTTTTTGTTAATACCTGAAAACTGAAAGGCTGCCCCGTTCGGGCAGTAATACTGGTGCCGCTGATGATAACCGGACCCGAAGACGGCGCAGGCTGAACCGTGATCGTCAAGGTCGCTGAGCCGGTGCCCATCGAATTTGTGGCGCTCAGCTGCACTTGAGTTGTGCCTGGAGTTGTTGGTACTCCTCCGATGATTCCTTGAACGTCGTTGAAGCTGAGGTTTGGCGGAATGGGTGTGGCGCCGTAGCTATTGGGTAGACCGGTAGCGGTCACTTGATAGACGAAGAGCTGGCCGACGGTTGCCGTGGCCATCAATGGTCCGGTAATTATCGGAGGCATTTGGGTCGCGACAAAATTGGCCGTGCCGGTGCCGTTGGAGATGTTGACATCCTGACCGGTGACACTGTTGAAGCCGCGCGCGTTTAGATCGTCACTGCTCGCCGACACGGTCCAGCTGCCGCCGAGCACTTTGAGCGTGTAATTGCCATTGCTGTCGGTGGAAACGCAGCCAGGACCATAATCCATGCTGCCGTTGATCGGCTGGTCGGCATCCATTTGCACACCGGGAATAGGATGGCCAAGATTGTCTTTGACCGAGCCGCTAATAGTCGCGGTGAAGCGCGGAAATGTGAGAACGATATTGTTTTGATCCACGCCGTCGGTGACGTTGAAGTCGTCTCCAAAAACGTTGATATAACCCTGGCCTTGCGCCTTGCTGCAGTTCAACGAAATCTCCCAAGTGCCACCCCGCACACCGGCGTCGAAGTTTCCATTACTATCGGACTGAGGAGTAAGGGATCCCGTCCCGCTGGGACTCGAGGAGTCCTGCACTGACATTTGCATGTTGGGGATAGGTGCGCCCACGTCGTCTATGATCTGTCCGCGCAAGTGGGCCGTGATAGCTTGGACGACGAAATCAACCTGTGACGTCTCCCCTGCGTTCAATGTAACGTCGGACCCGGTCCCCCCGCTATAACCTCTCTCGTTAAGGCTGTCGCTGTCCGGGGCAACCCCCCAGGTTCCGGCTACCACCCCCAGGACATATTTTCCGTTCGGCGCGAATGTAACTCCCTGGGTGTTGTGAAGATTGCCTTGGTCATTGGTTTTGATTTGCAGTCCATTCACTGGATTAGCGCCGTCGTTCACCGTGCCGTAAATCAATGCGGTCGCCTTCGACAGAGCAAAATTAAGCGTGGCCGATCCGCTCGCTGTCGCATTAGTCGTCTGCTTTGAGGAGGTCAGATAGCCGACCGCGGCCGGCCCGGCCTTGTCTGGCCTAACTTGCCACTGACCCGGCGTTAACTTTAAACTGTAGTTGCCGTTAGCGTCCGCGAATCCGCCGGAGAAAAGATTGTTGGCCGAGGAGTTGGCCGTGACGAAGACGCCAGCTATGCCAGCGGTGCTGGAGCTATCGCTGACCTTGCCGGACAGGGTGAAGCCGGCGCTCGTCAGCGCCAGGTTTCTGGTCGCAAACTGGTTTGCTACCACGGTCACAGCACCAGCGTTTTGATCGGAAACAAAACCGTTTTGCACGACGAACACGACGAAGGAGCCTGGTGGAGTGAAGAAGGAATAGTTGCCATTAACGTCTGTGACCGTCGCGGCGAATGGCGATCCGTTAGGCGGGGCGACCACAACGAACGCTCCTGACAACGGCGTCCCACCGGACGCCGCCGTGATTTGACCAGAGACGCCCTGCGGCTTGGCACTCTGCGTCACCTGGAAAACCGCGGTGACCGGGGTGAAGCTATTCTGCGGGTCCGAGACGCGGAAAATGAACTTGGCCTCTGCACTGGTAAATACGCCATCGACATT
The DNA here is from genome assembly GCA_041167085.1 of Verrucomicrobiota bacterium. Taxonomy (GTDB): domain Bacteria; phylum Verrucomicrobiota; class Verrucomicrobiia; order Chthoniobacterales; family UBA10450; genus DATFCK01. Next base: position 34,618 of record JBEEGV010000028.1, on the reverse strand, counting down.
TGGGAACGGCAAATCAATCCGGATGGCACCGTCGGCTACGCCGTCATCGTCGCCGGGAACATTCGCGTTACGCACACCGCCGATGAGCGGCACCTGGCCGTCTGTTACTTTGAAACTGAAAGTGAGCGTGTCCTGGCTCGCATCCACCGCGCCGTTGCCATTGAAATCAACGAATCGCTCCACCAACACCGTCTTACCGACAGTCAGGCCAGCGATGCTTAGGGATACTTTGCCGACATAGTCGGTATTGACTGCGTTCGGACTGATACTTACCGAGGCGGCAAAGCCCGCTGAAACCAGGCCCATCAGAACCATGAAAACACTGCAGGCTATATATTTTATTTTCACACTGCTTTAAGGGAAGACTCGGCCGGGGCCTTCGGAACTAAAGCCACCGAAAGGTGACGCATATCGAGAACGACTTCGAGGTTTGGTTTCGTATTTCTGGGAACGTATGCTGAAACGTCCGATGACGTAATCGACGTTGATTGTTAGGCATAAGGAACAAGATGTCGAGGCTTTGTTTTACTTGTTTTACGTAGGACGGAATCTGGCTACGACCTTCGGGAACTCTGAAACCAACGAGGCCAACCTAATCTGTCCCAAAGACTTCGGCCCGATTGCAGTTCGTTCCGCGACGGCTTTCACTGAAGCAACTTCGAGACCTATTTTTCGGTCAACTCAACGATCCCCGTCCAGTCTGCCGGATTTCCGTTCCCCTTCATTGCGGCAATCTTTCTTAAGTAGAACTCGGCCGGGCCATCAGACCCTCCGCGCAGGTGACGGGTTTGATTCATCAGGTCGCACGCCTTCGAAAATTCGCCCGCCCGGAATCCGCCCAGTCCTTCCTCAAAGACCCTGATCCAGCTCTCTTCTCCGGATTGAGCGTCGCCGCAGCGGCAGAGCAGTTCGTGGATAATCACACTGCGCGTTTTGCCGGCTACGCGAAATTCGCCGAGGCGCCGGGTGATGAATTTATCCCCAAGCTGTTCTCTGACGGCCTCGGAAATCAAGACCTGGGTATTGAGGTATTTGTTCAATGACTCAAGGCGTGACGCAAAGTTCGTCGTGTCACCAATCATCGTGTAGTCGAAGCGGAAGGATGAACCCAGATTTCCGGCGAGTACTTTGCCACTATTAACCCCTATCCGGGTGCGCAGTTTCTTTCCGCGAACTTCGAGTTCCGTGAGACAGCGCAGATCGCACGCGGCCTCGGCTGCGCGGATGGCGTGCTCAGGCTCATCGATCGGAGCGCCCCAACCGGCCATGACTGCGTCCCCGACATATTTGATGATGGTGCCCTTGTTTTCGAGAATGCAGTGCGTCGTCTGTTCGAAATATGCGATCAGAATTTGTGAGACTTCGGACGGATCGAGGTCTTCTGACAGCGTCGTGAAATTCTCGAGGTCGGTAAAGATGATGGTTGCATCAACCACCTTACCCCCAGGTGTTAGATCAAAGTCCGAGTTGGCGATCTTGTCGGCCATCTGCGGCGACAAATAAAACCCGAACGCTTTGCGCAATTCTTTCCGGCGGCGCGATTCCAGCAGGTATTGCGAACCAACGGACCAAACCAGGCCTAACGGCATCTGAATGCCGGCTGGAACCAGCCAATCGAACCAAATCCGTTGATTCCAAACCAACCAACAAGCAAAGCTCGCCAGGACGATCGATCCTAGCAGCGCCAGGACCGCGGCTAGCGGCGGACGCAAAACCGAGAGGCCGCCTGCCACGAGCCCTATCACGACAATAAGAGTTGTCTCCCAATTCTCAGACATTCGGGTAAGCCATTCCCCGCGCAGCAGGTTGAGCAGAATGGTCGCGTGAATCTCCAAGCCGGGGGAAAACTGGTGATTCGAGGTCGAATAAGGCGTCGCGAACTCGTCCCTTCCAACCGATAAGGAGCCGACCGCCGATCGGCCACCCACTAACACGATTTTGTCTTTGAAGTACCCGGGCGGCACACCCTGCGGATCGAGTGCCTGTGCAAAATTCACCGACGAGAAAGTATTTCGCGGACCATAATAATTGACCCATCGCTTGATCGGGTTCTCGCGAGACTCGCGCGTAACCTTTGCTCCCAGCACCTGGGCTGCTTTCCACGTCGCGGTCGGAACGAGGCTCGTCCCGAGGAATATCTCGCGGACTCCATAGTCTGCATCGACCGGATCAAATGCCAGAATTCCCCATCCGGCAGCAGCTTTGCGAAGGGGATTGATCGGGGCGGCTACACTTTTTTTATTCACCCCGCCCATCCGTTCGATTTTATCCAGCGCCGCGCCGAGTATCACTTTCCCGTGGCGTCGAATGGACTCCGCAAAAGCTGCATCGACGCTGGGTTCCGCTGCTGGCTGATCAAAGACGATGTCGTAAAAAACCAACCGCGCATTGTCCCGGGCCAGTCGATCCAAAAGAGGGACGTGCAACGCCCGATTCCAAAGATTATCGAGCGGCTGCTGTAGTTGCTTCGCCGATTCGTCGTCCAGGTAGACAAGAACGGCTTCGTGGGTGTCAAGAGTTGACCGCACGATGAAAGGCAGATCATAGCTGCGCCGGGCCAAAGGTTCGGCAAAAGAAAAACGCAGGCACGCCAGCCCTATCGTTACCGCGAGAAGACTGCCAAATATAATCGCTAATCCGCGGCTGAGGTGCCTGATTTTCGGAATCCGCATCAGAAATTAAGACGGACGCGAACCTGGAGAGTTCGATCTCGGGGAAGCTCGCTGTAATAGTTCAGCGGATTGAGTTTGTAATTTTGATCCGTCAGATTCAGAAATCCTAGGGTGATGTCGCCGTAATTGCGCCGGAAGCGGTAGCCGATGTAAGCGTTTAGTTGCAAGATTTCATCGCCCGGAATGTCAGGGGCGTAACCCACATTGCTCTGCCGCGCCCAATATTCTTCCACTCGGCCGAAAAAACCTGAGGGATGGTTGTAGAGCGCAAAGATCTGAGCCTGGTGCAGCGTCGCTTTCAGGCGGCTGTCGGCGAAACTTGGCGAATGGAAAAACAGTTGATTGGGACCTGGAGGGAGAGAGGCGACGACAACAGATTGCGGAACACCGCCAAAAATCGTTTCCAGATCGGAAAACGAAACCTGGTATCGCGCGCCGAACGACCATTCGTCGCCGACCAACTGATTCAACGTGAGCAATAAATTATCTTCCTCATACCGGAAACTCTGCGGGGTCGACGATGCGACAATTGGCGAGTTGAAGTTGTGCAAAGAATCAACTGAGCCCTCGAAAATACCGGCCCGGCGGTCTACGTCTGACCGAAGAATTGTTGCCTGAACACCAGCATAGGTCCCCGAACTAAACTTATTTTCAATCAGCAGGCCTCCGCTCTCGTAGGTGGGAGCTGCAACGGAACCGATCAGAGATTCTGAAATTATCGTTCGAAAAACCTGATTGAAACCAGCGACCTCAGTTGGCTCAAGCTGAACACTTTCGTCAAAGCTCACTCCTGCCAGGGCCCGCGCGTAGGCTCCGCGAAAGACGAGATTGCCCATTGGATTCCAGATCAAACCGACTTTTGGCGAAACACGAGCTCGTGAACTTTCCGCATCCACAATCGGCGGATTTCCATGATTGGTCGGATAGCTCAATCGATCGTAGCTGACTGCCGCGGTGATCGATAAAGTTCGGAACGGCCGCCACGTGTCATAAGCATAAAAGCTCTCCCGCTCCAGGGACGTTTCAAAATCCTGCGCGGCAGGTGGGTTCATGAAGAAGGGGGCGACGAGAGCTGGCACATTGTCAAAATGATCACTCGTGTGAAACTCGCCCGACTGAAATCGGGCGCCGACAATGAGTCTGTTACTTTCCGCCTCCCAAATCTGATTTAGTTCGCCTGTGTATGTGGCGAATGTGTTGTGGTAGCGAACGTCCACCGGCAGGGGAAAAATGTCCGCCACTTTTCCACTCGGATCGCGCACGAAAACCAGCGATCGACTGATATTCGGAAGCAGCCCGGATTGGGAGAACCCATTCACGTCCGCTCCGGTATTGAGATTGGAATAGAACACTTCGTCCGCCAGGCGCCCGACCAGGAGAAGGGTATGAATCCCCGGCGCCCATTCGTGGTGATAACCAGCCAGGATTATCGCGGGCTGTTGCAGCTCGCGGAAATGCGCCCCTGGCGCGGCATTGTCCTGATTGTAATATTGGAGGAGATCGCCTTCGCGCGTGTCCTGATATTTCGTCTGCACAAATACGGTATCCTGAAGCGACAGCTGCACCTTCGCCTGACCGTAGGACTCCGAACGGGTGATTTCGTTATTCGGTCGAAGGCCGTTGTTGTACTGAAAATCCGTATCGAACGAATAGCTGACATTTCCAAAAATGCCGTACTGCGATGCAGTCTCACGAATTTCGCCGGTAGTGAAGTAGCTGGAGGTGGACGTGATCCCGAAGCGATTGGCTTCAAACAGTTTCGAATATTCCTCCTCGGATACGTACTGAGACAACGGGCCGCCGCCGACCGGCGAGAGCAAATTGGCCAGGAGGAGTTCGTTAAACCAGGGCGTTTCGTATCGCAGATTGATCCGGGTCGGATCGCGCAAAGCATTGTAGCTATTGGCGAGGAACAAGTGCGAGGAAGCGCTGGCATAGTCATAGTCCACGCCTCGTGTCGCTTCACGGACGCTGACCTCGTCCATCCCATCATCCTGATAAATGGCAGCCAGATTTGCGCTGCGGACTGCGCGATCCTGGTCGAGAAGAAATTGCGAGCGATAAACGCGACGGTTGTCGTTTAATGCGAGCGATTTTTCCAAATCGCGCACCGCTTCGTTGATCCGATTGTCCTGTTTGTTTTCGAGCGCGGAATAAATCCAGGGCGTTGGATCTCCCGGATCCAATTCTTTGGCGCGGTCCAACTCGAGCCGTGCCTTTTGCTCGTTGCCGACATTGCTGAAGGCCTTTCCGAGATAGCTGTGGAACATGGAGCGGTTGGGTTCAAGCACCGCCGCCGTTTGGAGATCAAGCCGGCCGAGTTCGTCTTTGCCTTGCCGGATAAAACACAACCCGCGACCGAGCCAGGCATTGCCCAGCGCGCCATCGATCTCCATCGCCTTTTCAAAAGCTTCTTTCGCGTCGTTAATTTTGTTTTCGGCGCTCGCCAGGAAACCGCGAAGCGAGTGGGCAGCAGCATTTCGAGGTGACAGCTCGAACCCTTTCTCGAGCGCCTGGATCGACTGAGGCACACGGCCGAAACTAAATTGTAATTCGGCCAGTCGCGTCCACGCGAATCCAAATGAAGGATCGATTTGAGTTGCCCGCTGCGCCGCATCTAGCGCGCCGGCCAGATCCGCTTTCGATTGGCGATAGTAAGATTCTGCGATCCAGCCGCTGGCAGTGCTCGGCCCGGCGCGACTTTCATGGGCCTTCAATGTTACAGCTGCAATCAATGTCGCGAGAGCTTCGCGGCCCGGACTATCCTGTTTCACTTCGCGCAACAAACGTTCCGCTTTCGCGACCTGGCCGACGACAAGAAACAAACCCGCATGATAAATCTTGTCTGCGTTCGAACCTGAAGCCCGACCATGCGAATATGCTTTCAGCGCGACGAGCAGATCGCCTGCGCGATAAGCGGAGAGCGACTGCTCCAATGCCTGTTTTTCCCCTGTGGAAAAGGCGAGGTCATTCAGATCCAGAACGCCGGGATAATAAAGGCACCATTGGACGGAATTGATTGCTTCGATAACAGCCGTCTTCGTCGGCCTGCCACCAGGCTCCGCGTTTGCCTGCTCACCGCTTCGGACGACGACGGAACCGTGCGCATTTGAAAGCTCCAGCTCGCCATCGAGCATGGTCACGGTCGTATTGCCATTTGACGCGACGGTCGCCACGAACTCCGTCCCCCGAATGGCGCCATTTGCTGCCGGAGTTTTGATTTGAAGCTCACGTGACTTCTCACGACTGAAAAAGTAAGCGGAACCTTGTTTGAGATTCAGCGTCGGCGTGGCGTTCGTTTCCTGCGGTGGCAGGATTTCGGTCTCGGTCAGCTCGTCTATTCGAAGAACGCTCAAATCACTCAGCCGCACGGTTGCGCGGCTATCTTCGCCGGTGCGGATCCCATCATGGACGGTAAGCGTCTGGCCGACGGTCGCCGAAAGCCACGCGGCCTTTTGGGCCTTCACATCAACAATGTTTTCTTTGGTAAGAAGCACTGCCCCCGGGCCATCCGCAGGTTGTGCGGGAGAGATCAGGAAAATCAGGTTTCCGGTCGAGAGCACTACGACCAAGGCAGCGCGCAACAAGGGCTCAGTCGTATCAGGTTATACCTTGGCTGACAAGCCATTATGTCGACTGGCTGATCTTATCGGCCGGGGTCGCGTGGAAATTTTGCGTAGGGAAGGCGCGTGCTGCGGAAGGAGAACTGGTCGGAACGGATCGCGTCGGGTGCGAGAAAATCATGCGTGCCGGAAGCGCCGACGATGTCGTCCTGGTCGACGCCGTCACCGCTGACCCCTATTGCACCGATCAACGCGCCGTTGCGATAGAGTGGAAAGCCGCCGGGAAAAATCGTAATGCCGTTAGGCAGATCGGGAATGATGCCATTGCGCATCGGCGTGGTCCCGGCCATTCCGGTGAAAGTGACGTTAGGCTCCGTGCCGGCAAAGCCGGATAACTTATCCTGGTCGGTGAAGAATGGTCCGGGAGGGTTCCCGTCGATGCCGGGTGGATAAAAACGTTGGGCCAGAAAACCAACCGCCCGGGTCGACATCGCGACATTCAAGCCGAACCCCAGAAAATCGTGCCGCGTGTAAAAAAGCGTAGTCCGCGCCTTTTGCACGGCTACGTCCCAGCTAAACAGAGTAGCTTCGCCGGTCCGAAATGTCCCAAGGACGGTCGGAGCCGCGTTGTCCATGTCCGGATTGTTCACGACCGTGATGAAAACCTGCATCTGTGTTCCAATCGGTAGGCGAATCCCGGCGCGCGTGATTTTCACCCGCTGAGCCGCGAAATCAATGATGCTTGCTACTTCTGTCGCATTGAGACGCGGCTGTCCGTTGATCGACGCGACTAACGGGTCGCCCATGATCGGTTGCCGAATCTGGCCCGTGACGCCACCGAATGTCGCAACCACGTAGGGAAATGGCGGCGGCGCACCGACAATAGGAAATCCCGGGTCAGCATTTCCCTGCAAAGCAATGTTCTTTGCGTTCTTGGTGGTTGAGGCCACGTAGGCCAGTCGAATGCCGTTGATGAAGACATTGTTGGCCGTGATGCCGGCCGAAGGCGCGAATCCCTTCTGACCGGCGAGCGCGACATCTTCGTCCTTGTCGTAGCCGCTTATATAAATGAAGGGATTCTCGTCGCGCGCTATGGGCACGAGTGGAATAGAAGCCAGCGTGCAGGCGGGCAGCGGAGGTAAGGTCGCTGATGGAACAAACGGAATGGCCGGTTGCGGGGTGCCATCGCCCGTCACGCCAACCCCTCCCACCAGGACGCCATTCTTATAAAGGGGAACTCCGCCGGGAGAACCGTCCAGCGACGTAAAGGCAATGGGCGATCCAAATACACCAGGCGATGTACTTCCCGGCGGGCAGGGAATCAGATCGGTCTTCTTAAACCGATTCACATCCGAGATAAAAAGATTGGAAAGTCCGACACCGACCAGCGGACCGGTTGCGGTGTTGTTAACACCCGGTGGAAAATGCTGCTGGATAATGAAACCGGCCGTGCGCGAGGTGAACGCGTTCTGATTGCTACTCAAGAACGCAGACGTCCCGGCCTTGCTGACGGCTGTGGCAATCTCGGCCGCCGTTGCCGAGCCACCGCGAACAACCCAAACTCCGAGCACATACCCTTCGCGATCGGTTACTGCGATCACGCTGTTTGGCGAAACCTTGACCGCACGTGTCACCGCGTGATTGATTATATTCTGAACGTCCGTGACGGTAAGCTGGGCGTGCGCGGAGGAAACGACCGCGTAGAAGGCGAGAGGAAACAGCGTTGCGCGAAGCTTCATGCCGGGAATGTCTCTTATCAGTTCTTGAGTTCTGTAGCAACCGGGCCTGTGGCCAGGGCGCATGTCCCTTCAAGGTGGAACGCGATCTCCGAGCGCGTTGGTAAATTTTAGCGGCTTCGCCGCCATTATTAGCATCGAGCTGCGGAGAACTCGATCCACCTGTGACTCGCGGAACCAGGGTCGATCGCTGGCGGGGTAGCCACCGGCTGCCCTCTTTCTACAGGGAAGCTTGCCAATAACCGTCCTTTTCCGGCATCCTCGCCCTCCCATGCGCTGGTTTGCTCGCTCGCCCGCTGGCGCGAGTTTGCGTCGAATGCTCACGACGGCACTCCTGCTCGTGGGAAGCGCAACGTGCGTGCGCGGACAAACAGTCGAGATTTCGCGCGCGGCTGCCAGACCGCAGAATGTCTCGGTCGCACAGGTCACCGTCGTGACCGAGGCCAATCAAAACGATGTCGCACAACCGCCCTTGCCGCCGGCCGAGTTTAATCCGGATCCCGGCGCTTCTACGCGCGACATCGAAGAGGAAGCGCCACCGCCGGAATTGTTCCCGCCGATTCTGCCACAACTTCCGGATTATGGTGAAGAAGCGTTGCCGCGTTCGCTGGCACTGCCGCGCAAAGGCGTTCGCCAAACAGTACCGCGCCGCAGAAAACTCGAGTACGAGACCTATCCTGAGTCGGAAAACGGTGAAGGTCTCCTGCCCTCTTCCCAACCAGTTCCCAATCGTTGGTTCATCGGTTTCGGGCGCTGGAAACGATACGCCGATCCTTCAACCGAGACCCCTTACCAATCCGATTTAAAACTCTGGCATCCGTACCTGCAGAGTGAACTCAAAGGCGACGCACCGATTTACGGCCAGGACATTTTCCTCAATCTGACCGCGGAGAATTTTTTCCAGTTTGAAGTCCGGCGCCTCCCCACTCCAAGCGGCGTCAGCTCGGAGCGACCGAACAGCTCGGAATTTTTCGGACGGAGCGAACAGGATTTTTGGTCGAACGATTTCTCCATCGGTATCGATCTTTTCAAAGGCGAGACCGCGTTCAAACCGGTGGAATGGGCGGTGCGATTACTTGGGGTTTACAACCACAACTACATCGATGTGGAGGAAAGGAATGTCGTCAATCCCAACCCGCAACAAGGGACAACGCGGGAAAAAGAATTCGTCTCGTTACAGGAAGCCTTTGCCGAAATTCACGTGCGAGATCTGTCGAACAATTACGATTTCGTTTCATCGCGCGCCGGTATTCAACCGTTCGTCAGCGATTTTCGCGGATTCATTTTCAACGACACGAATCTGGGCGTGCGGATTTTCGGCAACTACGACAACAACCGGTGGCAATACAATGTCGCCGCGTTCGATATGCTGGAGAAGGACACGTATTCGGATCTGAACGAATTCAGCCGACGCGACCAGCAGGTTTACGCGGCGAATGTTTTTCGACAGGATCTGATCTGGAAAGGTTATACCGGCGAACTAAGTTTTGTCGGCGACTTCGATAATAACAGCCGGCATTACGACAAGAACGGTTTCATCACGCGGCCGGAGCCGATCGGCACAGTGGCCGATCATTATGTCCAGGCTTATTACCTGGGCTGGGCCGGTGATGGACATATCGGCTGGCTCAACATCGATCATGCCTTTTATCAGGTCCTGGGTGAGGACAGTCTGAACGGCATCGCCGGGCAGCGCGTTGACATCAACGGACAAATGGCCGCACTCGAAGTCTCGGTCGACAAGAATTGGCTGCGCCACAAGCTATCGGTGTTTTACGCGAGCGGAGACTCCAATCCGACCGATTCGCATGCGACCGGTTTCGATACCGTGCTGGATCGGCCATTTTTTATCGGCGGGCCATTCAGCTATTACTCGCATCAGGGCTTCAATCTTGCCGGCACGGCGGTCAATTTTAAGCAGCGCGACAGTTTGGTGGTCGACTTTCGAACGAGCAAGACGGAAGGCCAGGCCAATTTCGTCAACCCGGGCACGCTGCTCTTCGGTTACGGGCTGGATGCAGACGTGACACCGAAACTGAAGAGTTTCATCAACGTCAATTACATCCGGACCGTCACGACCGAGCCGACGGCACTCGTCCTTTTCACTAATCACGCGAGCAACGATTTCGCGCTCGATTTCAGCGCGGGATTCGAATGGCGGCCGTTGCTCACCGAAAACATTATCATCACAGCCGGGGCCGGGTTTCTCATTCCGCGGCAGGGCTACAAGGATATTTATCGGGCAAACACCGTGCCGGTTCATGGATATCCCCAGCCACCGCCCGCGCATGTCGATGATTTTCTTTATAGCGGGATCGTGACGGTGACGCTCACTTACTAAGTGAAACCCCAACCACCAAAATCCAGGCACCAAGGAAATCCCAGTCCCCAAGTTCCAAAACGCGTTTTCGCGGGTTGGCGTTTTAGTTTGGTCATTGGAGTTTCGTGTTTCTTTGGGATTTGGAGCTTGGGATTTGGAGCTTCCGAAGATGGCTACGGCCCACCGACCTCGGTCCCCGTCCAGACTTCCATCAGCCACGGCTCGCTCCCGCCGCGTAATTGGATCGATCAAACCCAGGCCGAAGCGAACGCAAAAAGTGCGGGCTGCCTGCAGTGCCATCAAGGCGTTGAGCCCATGCACAAGGCCGAACATGTCGTGCTCGGCTGCATCGATTGTCACGGGGGCAACCCCGGACGCGGCCTAACGAAGGAGCAAGCCCATATTCTGCCGCGAAATAAGGAATTTTGGAAAACGTCGGCTAATCCGCCCAACTCGAATGTCTGGCTCAATCATGAATCGCCGGAATTCATCCGTTTCATGAATCCCGGAGACTTACGCGTGGCCAAGGATACCTGCGGCCTATGTCACGGCGAGATCGTCCGCAACGTCGATCACAGCATGATGAACCACGGGGCCATGCTCTGGGGCGCTGCTCTATATAATAACGGCGCCTACCCGCAGAAGAACTACCGCTTTGGCCAGGCTTACGGCGCCGATGGTGCGCCACTCAAGTTGATCAGCTACACCCCGGTTAGCGCCGAAGACACACGCCTGCGCGGTATTCTGCCTTTCATTGAACCTCTGCCGCGATTCAACCTGAGTAATCCGGGCAACATCCTGCGCATTTTCGAGAAAGGAGGACGACCGCAACTATCCCTCGGATTACCGACCAGTTCGGAACCAAATGGAAAGCCGGAGCGGCGCCTGTCTGAACGCGGACTGGGTACCTTGAATCGCACAGATCCAGTTTTTCTCGGACTGCAAAAAACGCGACTGCACGATCCACTCCTGGGTTTTCTGGGATCGAACGATCACCCGGGCGATTATCGATCAAGCGGATGTTCGGCATGCCACGTCGTTTACGCCAACGATCGATCGCCCACGAATTCCGGCTGGTGGAGCAAATATGGTCACGAGGGTTTGAGTTTCACCGCCGACCAAACAATTCCAAAGTCCGAGCGAGGGCATCCCATTGTTCATCAATTCACGCGTTCGATTCCTTCGAGTCAGTGCATGAACTGCCACATGCATCAGGGAAATCTCTTTGTGAATCCTTATCTCGGTTACACCTGGTGGGATCAGGAAACCGACGGCGAGCTAATGTATCCGGCCGAGCAGCACGACCCGACCAGCGCGGAACTTGTGCGATCGACATTGGAAAATCCCGAAGCGGCGGCCGCGCGCGGACTTTGGGGGGACAAGGATTTTCTCGATCGTGTCGCCGAATTAAATCCGCAACTGAAACATACCCAGTTCGCCGACTACCACGGACACGGCTGGGTCTTTCGCGCGGTCTTCAAGCACGATCGCAAAGGCAACCTGCTCGACCTCGATGACAATCGAATCGACGATAAGGATCCGCACAAATTTTCGAAAGCTGTCCACCTGAAAGACGTGCATCTCGCACACGGAATGCAGTGCGCGGATTGCCATTTCAACGTCGACGTCCACGGCAACGGGATGCTTTACGGCGAGCCCCGCAACGCCACGACCATCACTTGCGTTGATTGCCACGGCACCATCGACCAGAGGCCCACCCTGATGACTTCGGGCAACGCCGGAGAATTTGATTTACTCAACAATAGCAACACACCGTTCGGCCCGCGGTTTACCTGGGAAGGAAGCGCTCTTTATCAACAGTCCACCATGTCGCCCGACGTGCGCTGGGAGATCCCGCAAACGGTCGACACGATTAATCCACTGTCGCCGCACTACAATCCAAAATCGGCCTACGCGAAAACATTGAGACGTGATGGTACGACCTGGGGTGGACTTGTTCCTGTTCTTGGGAGCGCACGCGACTCGCGCGCCCCGGTTGGCGACTCGCCAACCGAAGATATCGCGGCGAGTCGCCGCGACACGCACGCCAGTGGCGTGCGCTCCCCGGAATCGGACCGCCGCGTCCATCTCGCGCACGATAATTCGGCGATGGATTGCCAGATTTGTCACACCTCATGGGCCACGAGCTGTTTTGGGTGTCATTTACCCATGAAAGCGAATCAGCGGGTGCCGCAGAATAAGTTTGAAGGCGTAACCGATCGCAACTTTACCACTTATAATCCGCAGGTCGTGCGGGACGACGTTTTCATGCTCGGCATCGACGGGACGGTAAAGAAACATCGAATGGCTGTTATTCGATCGTCGAGCGCGGTGGTGGTGAGTTCCCAAAATGCGAATCGCGAATGGGTTTATTCGCAGCAACAGACTTTTTCAGCTGAAGGCTACAGCGGGCAGGCGTTCAATCCGCATTTTCCGCACACCACTTCGAGCGTCGGTACAACCAAGAATTGCACGGATTGCCACCTGTCGCAGGAAAACGACAACAATGCGTGGATGGCGCAATTGTTAGGATTCGGCACCGGCACGGTCAATTTTTTCGGTCGCTATGCCTACGTCGGCGAGGGCCGTGAAGGAGTACACGCCGTCGTTTGGACCGAAGCGGACGAACCGCAGGCGGTCATTGGAAGTCATCTGCAGTCAATTGCTTATCCGGCAAACTACCAAAAGCATCTTGGGCGCGGCTCCGAGTTAGAGGAGGCATACGAACATTCCGGGAACGACATTCAGGACATCGTTCTTCGCGGAGAATATCTTTACACCGCGAACGGCCCCGGCGGATTCGAAGCATTCGACGTTGCGAACATCGACCAAAAGGGATTTTCCGAACGCATCGTCACTTCGCCGGTCTCGCCGCTCGGGCAACGCACTTATGTGCACACGCCCGATGCGACCTCGGTTGCGCTGCCGAGCACGCTCGCGCTCGATCCCGCCCGCTTACACCTTCCGGAAAACGAAGAACAACCGATCGATCTGTTCTACGCTTTTGTTTACGTCTCCGATCGACAAGAAGGCCTTGTCATCATCAATGTCGCCACGCTGGTCGATGGTAACCCTGACAATAATTTCCTGAAGAAGGATGTCGTTTTCAATCCGGGCGGGGCATTGACCGGCGCCACATTTGTCGCGGCCGCGGGTCATCGTCTCTATCTCACTACTCCGCGCGGTCTATTTGTCGTTAATGTGAGCGATCCAATGCATCCGCAGATTGTCGGCCAGGTGGTGGACGGTTTTCTGCGCAACCCTCGATGCGTTGCCGTGCAATTTCGTTACGCCTTTGTCACCGATGATGACGGCTTGAAAGTTCTCGATATCACCGAGCCGGATCATCCCGTTCCACTAAAAAGCGCTGGCGTCAGGCTGAATCGCGCGGGCCGTCTCTATGTAGCGCGAACCTACGCCTATGTCGCCAATGGACCGGAGGGACTTGCCATTGTCGATATTGAGAACCCTGAAGCGCCGCGGCTCGATCAAATGTTCAACGCGGACGGAGCGATGAACGATACTCGCGCCGTCCAGGTTGGAAGCGTAAGCGCGTCGCAATTCGCGCTGGTCGCCGATGGAAAAAACGGTCTGCGCGTTCTTCAATTAATTTCGCCGGATACGGTTCGGGGCGCGCAGGGATTCAGTCCACGACCCAATCCAAAATTAATTGCCACTTATCACACCAAGGGTGAAGCGATCTGCGTTTCGCGCGGCCTTGAACGCGATCGCGTGGTTGATGAAACCGGTGGACAAACGGTGGTCTTTGGCCGGCGCGGGGCTCGTCCGTTTCATCTGGACGAGATGGATCGCTTTTACCGCCGCTCGACATTTTCCGATGCCAAAGATCTCGATGTTCGACGGAGGCCGGAGTTGTACCGCGTGGAAGACGTCACTCTTTCCGGCGGTGTATTGACGACAAAGCGCGGCGCCCTGGTCACGCCGCTTTCGCTACCTTCACCGACTCCTTCACCAGTTCTGGAAGGTTCGGCGCGCGCAACCCCAAGAGTCGAATCGAAAACTGCTCCGACCGCGAAGCCGCGTCGCTAAAGCGAGCGGTCGGTTAGGCAAGTTCGAAAAGAAAAAGACGATCCGACTTTTCCGCAATTTTCGCGGACCAGAGATCACGGCTTACCATTTCCTTGCAAGTCGACGAAAAGAACTTTTGCGATCCTGACGCGATCGCTTTTACGCAGACGACGGATATGCTGAAGCAAATCCGTCATCAATTTTCGTTCTCGCTTGTCGCTTTTCGGCACATCATCGAGAGCGTCCGTAATAGCAATTTCCATAGTGTGAAAATCGTCGCCCGGATCCAGTGCGATCAGATATCGGGCCGGGGCAATCTCAATAAGATGCAGAAAAGGAATTTTTCGTAGCGCTCTGCTGGGCCCGACAACAATAAGCCCGGTGTTCGGCGCCATTTCCACGATTTCGACCAGGGGCCGTTCCTCTTCACCGCTGCGCAAAGAGCTTCTTGCCAGTTTCACGATGGCGTGACCCCGGTCGGGATCAATGTCTTCCAATTCACGTAAAGTGCTGTCCGGAAGTGTCAATGTTATCGGGCGGCTCGGTTCGGGAAACTTGGGAGGCCGCCCGCTATTTTTTCTTTTCGATGGTTGGTTTGCTTTCAAGTCAAAGAACTGCGCAAAAATATTTCTAAGCGGGAAAAGAACCTTTCGCAATCGGCAAGCCGTCCAAAACGCTTTATCAGGTAGTGAGGGGTAGCTCCCTGCCCCTTCTGAGCAAAGATTATCGACTACCCCCGGGACGGATTCAGCGAAGATTATTGCTCCCGGTCACGCTCCCCGCCTTTAATTTTTGGATTTCGGCGTAACGATGGATCAAAAGTGTGGAGCGGCCTGAACCGTTCAAGGCAACAAGCTTCTGGTGGCCATTATCATGAAGCAGCAAATCGATCCCGATCTGCGTCGTGCGCGGTTAGCGGCAGGTTTTGAAGTACGCGATTTACCGCGCAATCCCTACCTCGGCGATGCCGTGGCCAAGGCTGCCGAGCAGCCGCTGGCTACCATCCTGATTCGGACGAGCGCGAGAGCATTTCGGCGAGGGTTGTCGCGCACACTCGCAAGCAAGGTAGAGAAGAAGGCTGATTTTGCTTCGAAGGCCATTCGCGGTCAGTGTGCGTCGGGTACCGAGTCAAAGTCCATTACAGCACGGAGCGAAAGGCATTGCCGTCGGTATCGTAACATTGTAGAAAAATAAATTTATGGCCGACAAAGCAAGCAAACAGCCTCAAAACGCTCCCGGAGCGTGGTATGTCGATACCACGTGCACACCATGCCGTGTCTGTTTGGATGAAGCCCCGAATCTCCTTAAGTACAACGAAGACGAAACTGCTGTTTTCTTTTTCAAACAGCCGGAGAACGACGAAGAGACAGCAGCGGCACAGCGCGCAATGGAAGTCTGCCCGACGCTCGCGATCGGAAATGATGGCTGATCTTGTCGCGGCGGTCTGTCACCGCCGAAATTATGCCATGAACTCTGCAGCTCATCTTTCCGGGCGGTCATAGACCGCCCTTACAGGCTGAAAATGCCGGAAACTACCGCTCCACCAAACGCCGCCGGAGCGCCATATACCCGCGCAAATCCATTTCCGGCCAAGATGAAGGTTAACCGCAGCTTGTGCGGAGAAGGGTCGGGAAAGGACACGCGTCATTTCGAGCTCGACCTAACCGGTTGGGGATTAAATTACGAAGTTGGCGATTCGATGACGGTTTGGCCAACGAACGATTCGGCGTTGGCGGATGAAATTATCAAAATCATTCGCGCCAGGCCGGACGAGCCGGTGAAGGGTCCGAAGGGCGACACCACCCTGGGAGACGCTTTGTTGCGCGATTGCCGGATTACTCAAACAACTCCGAAATTTTTGAAGGCGATTGCGGAACGTGCCATTGCCGCGCCCTTGTTAAGCGATCTTCTCAAACCAGAGCGGAAGCAGGAGCTCGACGCCTATCTCTGGGGAATGGAGGTGATCGATTTCCTGATCGAACATCCATCGATTAAATGGACGGCCCAGGAATTGGTCGACACTCTGGCGAAATTGCAGCCGCGCTTGTACTCGATTTCCTCGAGCCTGAAAGCGCATCCGAACCAGGTCCATTTCACGATCGACGTGGTGCAATATGAAAGTCGGGGCCGCATCCGCAAAGGTGTCTGCTCAACTTTTCTGGCTGAGCGAGCCACGAGCACGCCGGTTCCTGTTTTTCCAAATACATCGAAGTTTCGCCTCCCTGAGGACAACAACACTCCCATTATCATGGTCGGACCGGGAACGGGCATCGCGCCGTTTCGCGCTTATCTGCAAGAGCGGCAGGCGCTGGGAGCGAAGGGGAAAAATTGGCTCTTCTTCGGATCGCAACACGAGCACTGCAATTATTTTTACAAGGACGAACTCGAAAAATTGAAAACTGACGGCGCCCTTACCCGCCTGGATTGCGCGTGGTCGCGCGATCAGGCTGACAAATCCTATGTGCAACACAAAATGCTGAGTTGCGCAGCCGAACTTTGGCAATGGCTTGAGAGCGAAGGCGCGCACTTCTTCGTTTGCGGCGATGCGCGCCGCATGGCCAAGGATGTAGATGCTGCCCTGAGGCAGATCGCTCAGGAACAAGGCGGCAAAACTGTCGAGCAGACAAACGAATACATCGAAAAACTGAAGAGCGACAAGCGTTACAAGCGCGATGTCTATTAGGGCGGTGTAACCACGGTGCTCTGTCGCCGTGAGTTTGATAACGCCCTAACCCTCCTTCGCCAAGGCTTCGGCGCGGCAGGCAGAGCGGCGCGGCTACAGAACATTTGCGACGATGATAGATCGCCGCTAAAAGCTCACATGCCGGAAACCAGCGCTCCACCGAAAAGCCCATCCCCGAGCGCGCCTTATACCCGCGCCAATCCCTTTCCCGGAAAACTCGTGACCAATCGGCGCTTGAGTGGTCCCGAATCTGAAAAAGACACGCGGCATTTTGAGATTGATCTCACGGGCTGGGGATTGAAATTCGAAGTCGGTGATTCCGTCGCGGTCTATCCGACCAACGATTCAGGCCTGGTCGAAGAGGTGATTCACGCCATCGGTGCGAAAGGCGACGAGCCAGTGCCCGCGGCCAAGACTCAAAAGAGCCTGCGCGACGCGCTCCTCCGCGATTATTCGATCACCCAAGCCACGCCCAAGTTTTTGAAAGCGATCGCGGAACGCGCGTCCGCTGCGCCGTTGCTTAAGGATCTTCTCGTTTCGGACCGTAAACAGGATCTCGAGACATATCTTTGGGGAATGGAAGTCATTGATTTTTTGATTGATCACCCGTCGGCCAGGTTTGCTCCGGAAGAATTCGTCGGGTTGCTGACCAAACTTCAACCGCGGCTCTATTCGGTGGCCTCGAGTTTACGTGCCTATCCCGAGCAAGTGCACTTCATTGTCGATGTAGTCCGTTACGAAAGTCATGGGCGGGAGCGCAAAGGCGTCTGCTCGACATTCCTGGCTGAGCGCGCCGAGGGAGTCCCTGTGCCGGTTTATCCAAGCTCGGCCAAACATTTTCATCTGCCCGACGACCCTGACGTCCCAATCATCATGATTGGACCGGGCACCGGCGTGGCGCCATTCCGGGCTTTCCTGCAGGAACGAAAAGCGCTTGGAGCCAAAGGGAAGAACTGGCTCTTCTTTGGCGCCCAGCGAGAGAGCTGTGACTATTCCTACCGGGAAGATTTCGATCAATTCGCAGCCGAGGGGATTTTGACCCGCCTGGACTGCGCCTGGTCGCGCGATCAGGCGCACAAGGTTTATGTGCAGAATCGTATGCTGCAAAACGGCCGCGAAATATGGAAATGGCTGGATTCAGAGGGCGCGCAGTTTTTTGTCTGCGGTGATGCGCGCCGCATGGCCAAAGACGTTGATGCTGCGCTTCATAAAATCGTTCAGCAAGAAGGCGGCAAAAGCGTCGACCAGGCAAACCAGTACGTGGAAAAACTTAAGAACGAAAAACGTTACAAGCGCGACGTTTATTAAAAAACATCACGTTCTGCCGCCAGTGACGGCGGCCGCGGCAACGCCTGCGACGAAAATGCCGGCGCAGAGAATGGCCAGTGCGCTGCCGTAGACGAGCCACCACGGCCGATAACTCAGGGTAAGGTGACCTTTGCTTCCACTGGGTAGCTCAACAACGGGGAACAATCCGCGTTCCGAACGGACCATTAACTTCTGATCCCCTAACCTCGCTTCATAGCCGCGAAAGTACGGGCGAGAAAAGCCGATGTTTGCGGAAACGGCTCCATTGGGCACTTCAACGTCCGCTTCCGCTCGATTTCGTGCTTCTTTGATGCGCGAAATGATCACCGGACTCAGAGCCACCTTCATCCGCTCCTGACTGGATGTGAGCGCCCGAATACGAGGGTAGGCAGCGCCCCGTCGATGAAAAACCCGACCTTCCGCCGTCGACGTTACCAATTCCCATTCCGAGGCCGGCGCGGGATCGAAATCCATCTCGCTGGCAATCGTAATTCCATCGACGCCAAGTCTTGCCAGTTCGCCGTCGGCGCCGGCCTGCTCCGCCAACAGGTACCTACCCATGTTACCGTCGATCTCGCCATGAATGGCAAACCCAAATTCACGACCGACTCCGGATGCAAGGATTGGACTGTAACCATTAACAAAACGTAATCCGGCCCACATCGACGTACTGCCGGGGCGGACGATCTGTCCGACAGGACCCGATTTTGCTTCGACACGATAAGTGTGCTCAGCCGGTGGATAGATGCTGAGATAAAGGCGATCCGGGTCGAGCGGCGCTGCCTGCAGCAGATCAGCCGAAAGATTGTATCTCGGCACCCCGCAGTTTGGCGGAATGCAAAGATATGTGGCGAGAAACGCCGACAGTGTAATCAGCGCCGGACTCCATCTACGCAGCTCCGAATTGTAAAAAACAGATTCCACCAATGCCCAAACCGCAATCAGACCCAATAGGATCCAGGTCAGCGGAAAGGCGTGATCGCCGGTTGTCTTAAGGATCGACATGACGACCGCGCTAACGCCGGTGAGAAAGAGCGCGACCAGTAGATAAAGCGGCAGACGCAGCCGACCGGCGGATATCTTCTGCAAGTCGAGGCCGCGAATTCCTTCGACTGCGCACAACGCGAGAATCAGATGAAAGAACGGCAGCCAGCGAAAACTCCACCGAAAAACTCCTGCGCTTGGCAACATCGCGATCGCGAGCACAAGGAGGAGCAATCCAAATTCCCAGCGCATGTTGCGAATGAAAACGCGTCCATTCAGCATGAGGCCACTGAGGACTGCAACCGGCGCGACGAGACCGGCGCATAACTCTGTGCCGCTGTGCGGCACGTATCGCGTTGAAAAGTCAGCCCAATTCACTGTCCAGCACGGCAGGATCATTGCGGGTAAGGCAGACGGCGGAACAATCCATTGCCAATGAGCCGACGCAGACTGAGCCTGGCGCGCCGAGCCGTGCACATAATCAAAAATGGCGAGCCAGGCAGGCGCTGAAAGGCCAAGCCCGAGAGCCACACCCAAAACTATTGGCCCAATCATGCCCAGGCTTCGAGTTTGGACCAAAGACCGCATCGAAATCCATGCGATCAGCAGCGCGAGCATAACGACGGTGTAGGGAAAACCCCCGGCAACGACCAGGTAAACAAATGGTGCGGGCCATAGAAACCTCCAGCGCCCTCGTCGTCCATCCGCTGCTCGTTCAAGACCCCACCACGCCCATGGCAGCCATGCGAATGCTCCCAGGGCACCAAACCAGTCAGTAGCTCCCCAGCACATAATCCATCCGTTAAGGGCTGCGACGAATGCGACCATTGTCGATAGCGGAACGGAGAATTTCCGCTCGCGCGCAAGGACGAAACCACCCATGGCCAACACGGCGAGATGACTGATGGAGAGCGCGGCGGCCTGGTGTGAAAAGTTACCGATCAGTTTCCAGATGAGAACGACGGCTGCATTTACGAAGATGGAGAAGGTTCCATACTGGAATTCGCCGGCGAGATTGCCGCAGACCCATGAGTACGGGCATAAGATCGGCCAATTTCCCTCGTTCCAGCTGCGCGCTACATCGGCAAACACGGGCAGGATCGACAACTGATAGTCGTCGTTCCAAAACAAAAGTGGATTGCGCCAGAGAAGGACGAGGCAGAGGAGGACTACACTGAGACCGGCTGCTGTCGCGCCGATTACGTCAACGCGAGTGGATCGCGCAGGCATCTTGCGATCTCAGCGGCGGAGGCCGGAGAAAAGAAGAATTAAACACTCAACGCCCAACGCCCAACGCCAAACGCTCAATGTGGAACTCCGAAAGTTTTCGCGAGCAAGCAGCTCAACGCGCAATGATGTTCTGAATTGGACGTTGAGCGTTGAACGTTGAGCGTTGGTCGTTTTCCCTATCATAAGACCACCGGCTTCCCCTCGGTCATGACCAGCACTTTGTCTTCGATCCCATGCGTCCGGGCCGCGGCCTGGAGACGCTGCAATGGTTCATCGAGCGGCTCATAGCCAAGCCGAAAGGTTCCATAATGCATGGGCACGAGAGTTTTCGCTTTTAGTTCGATAAAAGTCCGCACCGCTTCTTCCGGATTCATGTGCACCTCACGACCGGTCGGAGCGTCGTATGCGCCAATCGGCAACAAGGCGATATCGATGTTGTAATGTTCGCCGATCTCTCGGAAACCGGGGAAGAAAGCACTATCGCCGCAATGGAAAATCGTGCGGCCATCCACGTTCACGGCGAAACCACCGAACCCGCGGTGCAAATCAGCCAGGAACCTTGCGCCCCAATGGTAACATGGCGTCAGCGATACCTCGATCGGGCCGAGTTTCACCGTCTGCCAGTAATCGAGCTCGTGCACAATTTGGAATCCGAGATCGTGCACAAGATTGCCGACACCAATCGGTACCACGATCGGCTGATTGGCCGCAACTTTGCGCAGGGTGCGCCGGTCGAGATGGTCGAAATGCGCGTGCGTGACCAGAACGAAATCAATTGCGGGAAGGTGGTGGATTTCGAAACCGGGCTTCTTCAATCGCTTGATCACCTTCAGCCACTTGGACCAAATGGGGTCGATCAGCACGTTTACCTCATGCGTTTGAATCAAAAAGGAAGCGTGACCAATCCAGGTAATGCAGATTTGGCCCGGCCGAATTTCGGGGAACTCCGGCGGCGCATAATCGCCGACGCGCTTGACGAAAAGCGAAGGAATCAGGACCTCGGCCAGGTAATTCCGTTTATGCCAATCAGGACGCGGCCTCATCTTGACGCGCGTCGACTTTTTATTTTGTGCGCCGTTCTCGGACGGCTGGCGTACGACGTTGCGACGGCTCTTTTTCGAAAAAGGAATCGGCACTTGCGCCCGAACCATATAAGTTACTTGGGTTGAATCAAATTTTTCGCGGAAGGAGGGGCTTTACCGTATTTGCAACAGGCACACCGACAGCCACTTGAACGACTATTAGAATTCTTCGTATTTCAAGCGACGAAAGCACAAACCCAAGCTTTGCCCTATTGCAGCCAGCCGGCGACAGACGGGCATTGCGTCGACGTGAGGACGACGCTTAGAGTGTCGCTAACGTCATGACTACACCTGAGAAAGCAGCCCTGCGCGCTGGAATGATGAAGCGACTACGCGAAATGACCGCAGAGGATCGCGAAGCGGCTTCAGATGAATTGTGTGAGCGTGTCCTCGAAATGACGCCCTGGGCTGAAGCGCAAAGTGCCGTTCTTTTTGTGCCGATGCCGAGTGAGCCGATCATCACACCGCTGAAATTGGATTGCGATGCCCGCAAAGTCTCTTGCGTGACTCTTGCGCAAAGCACGCGAACGGACACGGAATTGCAGCTTCCCGCCTCCATCGATCTTATTCTTGTGCCTGGTGTCGCTTTTTCAACCGATCGACATCGACTTGGGCGCGGCGGTGGCTTTTTTGATCGACTGCTGGCTGGTCCGGCTGCGAACGCATTCAAGCTCGGCGTCTGTTTTTCATTTCAAATGATCGAGTCAGTTCCGACAGAGTCCCAGGACGTTGTCATGGACGCGATTGTTACGGACCAGCGTGTATTTCTCTGAAGCCGCTGCCATTCGCCGGCCCAGTCATTCCTGCGCAAAATCGTCTGACCGTTGCTTTGCAAAACTCGCTTTCACGCGAGCGAACAGGAGCGCTAACCGCAGCCGCCAATAAGGAGCGGGTAGCCCGGCCGGTAAACAGGCGAAGGTACCGTATCGCCGGCGCGGTGAAGGCGGGCCGGTTTCGCGCGGATCTCTTCCTTCATCCAGGGCGCGAAAGGGTTCAAAAAGCTGGTCGTCCCCGAAAAAAGCTCCGGGCCAATGTCGCTCAACGAACGTTCGCCATGGCGCTTTCGCTGGAAAATCGTGGATGAACACAGCGCACGGGTCGGTTTTGTGCAACAGCTCAACGGCGAGGGAGAGCGCACGAAAACCCTTGGGGCCGTCAATTAGCACGGCATCGCCCGTCCGCACGCGTTCGGGCAAGATCCGGCACGAATCACCATATAATAGCTCGACATTCCTGTATGGCTTCAACTTGGCTTCCGCGGCAGGGGCATTGTCAGAATCGCGATCAAATTCCACGCTGACGATCCGTTCATCCGGAAAACATCGTGCCAGCGTGAGGGTGCTCTTTCCGCGAGCGCGACCGGATTCCAATATCTGTCTCGGCGCATAAGGATGAATTGAGGCATAAAACAAAAACATCTCGCTTTCCCAAATGCCGCCGAAGCCGGCTTCGGGTGGAATTCCCATGATGGCCTCTTGATACTTCGCCCATAAAGCGGGCGCCCGTTCTGCAACGGCAGTTCGGCTGAGAAGAGGAAGGACCGTTTCGTCAGCCATCAATCATCATCGCGGGTTTGTAGATCGCGGCCACCATATTTACATTTCACAGCAAACAACCGAGCTGTCTGTAGTTTCAACGTTTGTTGATCCGTTGCCAGAAAGTCACGCTCAATCACCTGTCCTGATGCACAATCTCGCTTTCGATGACCGCGCCTGTTTCATCGCCGGTCAGGCAAAATCGGGAACGACGCTTCTCGTCGCTTTGCTCGACGGACATCCCGACCTTCTCGTCTTCCCGCAAGATACGGCCTACTTCGCCACCGCTCTGACAAAATACGGACAGCGAGGCCGCCGCGCGCAATTTGATTACCTGACCAAAGAATCATGGTCGAAAGGTCTTTTCGGATACGCCCGAAAGCGGAAAGAAAAGTATGCCGATTTTCCGCACGAGCGATTTCTCGAGATCTTCGAAAATGTCGCGTTCGATCCGGCCAATTCAGAACGAGACCTCCTCGTCCTTCTCATGGAGTCGTACGCGAAACTCCTCGGTATCCCTCTCGACCATGTCAGCCGCTGGGTGGAAAAAACACCGGCGAACCGCAATCATGTTTCCGATATTTTTTCGCGCTTTCCCTCTGCAAAATTACTCCTGACCATGCGCGATCCTCGTGCTCTTTTGGCCGCCCAAATTCGCCTGGAGGAGAAAAGAAAAACGGGCCAGTTCTCTGTGTATTATGTCGTGGCGCACTGGCGCGCCGCGGCTAGGCTCGCGCGACGGATCCAAAGCGGCGAAGTTCCGGGCCTGCTCGTCTCCTATGAACAACTCGCTCGCGAACCGGAAACAAGCATGCAAGAGGTTTGTCGATATCTCGAAATTGCATTCGACCCGGCGATCGTGCTCAGACCGACCAAGGCTGGACGGCCATGGGCCGGGAATTCATCGGCCGGTGTTGAATTTTCGAAGATTAGCACTGAGCCGACGACGCGGTGGGAGCAGGAGTTAACGGAAGATCAAATCGGCTGGATGGAGTGGCATTGCCGGGATCTTATGCCGGAATTCGGTTACGAACCACGGCTAAACAAGCGGAGTCTGCGACACTGGCTAAAACCGATCACTGGCGAACGACCGCGGGAATTCCTAAAATCACGCGCTTATTCGATGCGTGATGCGTGGTTCCGACGTTGAGCGGACTTTCCGGCATCCCAGAGCGTGAAACCGGTTGATCCCACGACCAATCGGCATTCAGTTGCGGGTCATGGGGACTTTGAGGGTTGTTATTCCTTTGCTGCTGTTTTGTTCGCTCGCTTCCGCCAGTGAATCGCGTCTTCCGTTCAACACTGTTTTCCGGGGCCGTGAGCAATTCGATCGGCTGGTCCAGAAAGCGCACAGCGAAAATTGGAAGGGACTGCCGATCGGCGAACGAACGGCGGCGGTGGGCCAGGCGCTGGTCGGTATCCGTTACAAACATTTTACCCTCGAAATCGACAACCACATCGAAGCGCCGTCGGTCAATTTTCAGGGTATGGATTGCTGGACCTTCTTTGAAATTTCCCTCGCGTTTGCGCGCATGCTGAACGAGCCGGAGGAAAATTGGGGACCTCCCTTATTACTGCATTACATCGAGCTCGACCGGTATCGGGGCGGAGAATGCACCGGCGAATATCTTTCACGGCTGCATTATCTGGAAGATTGGCTGGCTGATAACGACAGTCGCGGACTGGTTGATGATCTGACCCGGAAACTGGGTGGAATGAGTGTGCCACATTCCGCCCGGGAAATGTCCATCGGCTGGAGGCATTACCGCTATCTGGCGGCAAATAAATCGCTACTCGGTCCGCTCGCTGGAATGGAAGCCCACGTGTCGTCCCGAGCGCTCTACCAAATTCCCAAGAATCGCGTCGCCAAGATTGAATCGAAACTTCGGAGTGGCGACATTATTGGGATCGTCTCTCGTGATCGGGGAGGGCTTTATTCCACATCACATGTGGGTCTGGCATTGCGAACAGACGATGGCGTGCTGCATTTTCTGCACGCTTCCGCACCGAGCAATTACGGCCGGGTCGTCGTAGATTCGCGATTATCGACTTATCTCAATCGCTTTCGGACCGACAGCGGAATTCTGGTCGCGCGCCCGTTGCGCTAACGCGCAGAAAATCCAAATGCCAAGTTCCAAGCTCCAAAGAAATCCCAAACCACCAAACTGTTAACGAAAATCGGCTCGACAGAGTACGCTCCCGCTAGCTCGCCGAGCCGGAGCCTTGGCGAAGGCTGGTGCATCTAAAATGAGCCCGGCTTGTAGTTTGCCGCAGAGCGGCATGATTCTCGCCCCACCATTTGGAGTTTGAAATTTAAGGCTTAGCGCTTCATTGGAATTTGAGGTTTGGAACTTGGAGCTTCCGACGGCCGAAAATCGCCGGCGACTAGTTGTCGTGCTTGCCGCGAAATTCGGCGAGTAGTTTTTCCAGCCGATCGACCGCGTCCTCCGCATCCACCCCGTGCGCCTCGAGCGTGGCCGTCGCGCCAAAGTCCAGGTTCGCGCGCAGAATGTCTATCAGACTGGACGCGGAATAACGTATGCCCTCTTTGACCAGCCAGATCTCCGAACGAAAGCTGTTGGCGCGTTTGACAAACTCCGCGGCCGGGCGCGCGTGCAGTCCGAGCTCGTTACTGATGCGAATCTCTCGACTGACCGAAACAGGAGCACGTTTTTCTCGAAAAAATTTCACGCTTGGCTGGTGCCCCAACGCCGATGAAGAAAGCGTTCAATGGGCGAAAAGAATATTTTGTCGGCCAGCAAACCGATGACCACGATGACGAACATGATGGCGATGACTTGATCCATGGCGCTGAGTTCGCGCCCGTAGTGGAGAAGTTGGCCAAGGCCAAAACCGGTCAGGATCGTGACAAAGATCTCCGCCGCCATGAGCGAGCGCCAGGCAAACGCCCAACCTTGTTTCATTCCGCTGACGATGAACGGAAGCGCGGCCGGTAAAATGACCTTCAACCACATATGCAAATGTTTTGAGCCCATGGTCATTGCCGCGCGCCGGTAGATCGGTGGCACGTTACGAACACCGGTTTCCGTGGCGATCACGACCGACCACAGGGTTCCCATCACCACGACAAAGAGCATGGCGGCCTCGGTCTGGCCGAACCAAAGCAAAGCGAGCGGCACCCAGCAAACACTGGGCAAAGTTTGCAGACCAAGAGCCATCGTGCCGATTGTGTCGCGAAATAAAGTCCAACGGGCAGTCAACAGCCCCAACGGAAGACCGCCGACGAGGCCCAGGAAATAGCCAACGAGAAGGCGGCGCATGGTTATCAGCGTCGCACTCACCAGCGTTCCGTCCCGGATGGCGGAGTTCAGATAACTCGCCACTTGGATCGGAGCTGGAAGAAGCACGGGCGACCAAATTCTCGCGCGGAAGGCCAACTCCCAAAGCAGAAGGAGGAAAACGAAGAAGGACGACGCCAAAAGAAAACGTTTCATGGAGTCGCGGCGGATTCCGCCTGGCTCACGAGCTTCAGCCTGCTCTTGATCTGGCCCGCATAAGCTGCAAGGTCGACACTGTTGAAATCACGTGGCCGGGCCAGGTCGACCCTGAATTCTTCCTCAATCCGGCCGGGACGCGGCGAGAAAACCAGTACCCGATCACCAAGGCAGGCGGCTTCGCGGACATTGTGGGTGACGAATACGATCGTCTTGCGGCGTGACTGCCAGATCTCCTGAATATCTCCGTAGAGTTGCTCACGCGTCAGGGCATCGAGCGCGGCAAATGGTTCATCCATCAAAAGCACGCGCGGATTCGGGGCCAGGGCGCGCGCGAGTGAGGCGCGCTGCTTCATCCCACCGGAAAGCTCATGAATATGGGCATGTTGAAATCGGCTAAGGCCGACCAGCTCCAAATAATACCGCGCCACGTCACGACGATCCTTTGCCGTGAGGTTGTGCTTGAGTTTCAGTCCGAAAAGGACATTGCCGAAAACATCAAGCCACGGAAAAAGTGCCGGCTCCTGGAACATGACCAAACGTTCCCGGCCCGGGCCGATCACCGGTTTGCCGTCCGCGAGAACGGTGCCGCTATCGGGCTTTTCCAATCCGGCGATGATATTGAGCAGGGTCGATTTTCCACAGCCGCTTGCTCCAACCAGGCAAACGAATTCACCTTCCGCGACGTTCAAGCTCACTCGATCAAGGGCCAGGACCATTCCGGCGGCGCTTTTGAAACTCTTCGAAACTGTGTCAATGACGAGCTTGGATGGCGGGACGACCTGAAGTTCGTCCGTGACAGACGACAGGTGGCGGTGGCGCAACATCAGAAAATCTCGATCAGTTTTGAGGTATCGGTCGAGCCCTTTGCAAATCCTGCGCTCTTCGCATCTTCCAC
The DNA here is from genome assembly GCA_041167085.1 of Verrucomicrobiota bacterium. Classification (GTDB taxonomy): domain Bacteria; phylum Verrucomicrobiota; class Verrucomicrobiia; order Chthoniobacterales; family UBA10450; genus DATFCK01. The sequence goes on along the minus strand of JBEEGV010000028.1, from coordinate 7,123 downwards.
CGATTTACTCACCAGATCTTTCGGCACTTCGGTGGTGAAATTGATCCGCTTCCAGGCTTGCGCCACGACGTCGGGAGCAAAAGACGATTTGGTTTCCTCTTTCAGTTCTTCGATGAGGAGTTTTTGCGCTTCTGCTTCGTTGCTTGAAATCCACCTTGTCAGCTCCGCGTTTGCCTCCGCGATTTTCCTGGCCAGGTCGCGTTTCTCTTTAAGGAACTTCACGCTCGAGACGAGCCAGGTTGTGATGACATCCTTTTCTTCGAGGAAAATGCGGCCCTTCGCCTCTCGTTCAAGTCGGGTCACCCATGGTTCGACCGTCCAAACCGCGCTGACACCCCGAGACTGGAGCAACCCGAGTTGGTCGGGGTTTGCTGTCGGTATTACCACAACGTCGCCGCCGGTCAGCGTGACGTTGAAGCCATTTTTCTTAAGCCACGCCCGACATGAAATATCCTGGGTATTTCCGAGTTGGGGCGTCGCGATCTTTTTGCCCCGGAAATCGGCGGCTTTGTTAATCCCACTGTCGGGCCCAACAACCAAAGCAGCGCCACCGGTGGCGCCGCCCGAGATCACGCGAATTTCGTCACCGTTGGACTTGAAATGAGCATTGAGCGCTGGTCCCGGCCCGACGTAGGTCACGTCGATCGAACCGGCGAAAATGCCTTCCATCGCCGAGGGCCCGGCGTTGTAGGTGTACCACCGCACTTCGGTGCCCGGGCCGAGGCGCTGCTCAAACCAACCCTTGCCTTGTCGCGAAAGCGCGTGAGCAATCACACCCTGGGCGTGTGTGATGTTAGGGAAATGGCCAAATCGAATGACATTTTTCTCTCCGCCCCAGGCCGGGTTTACGCAGAACAAGAGAGCAGAGATGACGGCCAATAATTTTATGTTCATACTGATGTTTCTATTTCGGTAAGACGCCTGAATCAGCGCCGCTTAACGGTAGCGTGATGACAAAGGTTGCTCCTTTACCCGCGCCGTCGCTTTGCGCACAAATGGAACCGCCATGCATTTCAATGATCGCTTTGCTAATGGCAAGGCCTAATCCAAGGCCTTCACGGCCGGCATCGACCTGTTCGAAGGTATCGAATATCTTCTCCAGGAATTGCGATTCAATTCCAGCGCCATTATCCATGATTTCGATGATGATCTGATCGTCGACATTGCGTGAGCGCACGGAAATCGCGGCGTCCGACGGCGTGTAGTTGTAAGCATTACGGAAAATGTTCCAAAACACTTGTTGCATCCGGGGGCCGTCGATAACGCATTCAGGCTGCGCAGCGCGTAACTCGAATGCGACGGGCGCTTGCCGCTCGCCCATTTCGCTGCTGACGATGTCCAGCGCGTGATGCAGAAGCTCGTGCACGTTCGAGCGCGCCCGTTGTAGCTTTAATTTGCCGCGCGTGATTCGGGTCAGATCGAGCAAGTCGTCAATCAAGCGCGCTTCAAGTTCGACATTTCGGCATACCATCTTCAGTCCCTGCTGGATTTCGGGATCGAGTGCGGAGTCACTCATCATTCCGGCCGCCCAGATCAAAACAGGTGTGAGCGGCGTTCGCAGTTCGTGGCTTAGCATCGCCAGAAAACGATCCTTTGCCGCGTTCGCCCCCTCGGCCGCCTCCTTGGCGTGTTGCAGCTCGTGTTCAATCCTGCGGCGTTCAAGAAATAAACCAACCTGGCTCCCAAGCGCATCTACCAGTTTCAACAAGTCCTCGTCCGGTTGAACGCGACGCTGGCTAAACAGCTCAATGACACCATTCACCGCAGTCCCGGCAAGAAGCGGAAAGGCAAACCCTCCAACCAAACCTGCCCCGACAGCGGCATCGGCCCGGGGGAAATTCGAATCTTCTTTTACGTTCTCGATCCAGGTCGCCTTTCCGGACTGGTAGACGCGACCGGGAAGTCCGCGCCCGCTTGCGAACCGCAGCGAACGCGATGTTGCCGCGAACTTCTCCAGCTCAGGTGATTGCCGATGCCAGACTCCCTGGCATTGGAGCGAATTACTTTCGGGATCCAGCAACCAGATCGCGCCGTAGACCCAATCGCCCATGGAGGCAATTGCCTGCAAAATCGGCGGACTCGCTTCCGCCAACGTCCACGAGCCAGCAAGCAAACTTGCGACCGTGTATTGCGTGAGACGGCGACGCTCATTTCGCACTCGATCAGTAATGTCGCGCGCAATCTTCGATGCCCCGATGACTACACCGTTTTCGTCTTTGATTGCTGAAACCATAAGAGAGGCGTTGAAAGACGTTCCGTTTTTTCGAACGCGAACCGTTTCGTAATGCTCAATGGCTTCCCCGCGCCGGATGCGTTCCAGAATCCGCGGCTCCTCATCTCGTCGTTCACGCGGAATCAACATCATGACGGACTGCCCAATTACTTCAGCCGGGGTGTAACCAAATAAGCGCTCGGCACCAGCATTCCAACTCGTGATCGTCGTGTCTAAATCGCTGCTGAGAATCGCATCCTCGGAAGATTCCACGATGGCGGCGAGGCGGCGCCGCGCATCTTCACCGCGTTTCCGTTCGGTGATATCGCGCAAATAGGCGGTAAAAAAAGGCGATCCATCCACATCAATCGGTGTAATCGCCAACTCAACGGTGATTTCGGACCCGTCGTGCCGCAGAGCGTTGATTTCGATCCGGCGATTCAACACCGGACCGGAACCTGTTTTGAGATAGTGGGCGAGACCCTTGCGATGCTGGTCTCGCAAATGCTCCGGAATGATTAAGGTGGCCAGCTCCTGGCCCACCGTTTCCGCGCGGCGATAACCAAAAACGCGCTCGGCCGCCGGATTAAACTCGCGCACGATGCCTTTAGAATCCATCGCGATGATGCAATCGAGAGCAGAGTCGAGAATGGACCGATTGATGGCCTCCAAAGCGGAAAGCGGCGGCGCGGCCCCTTTGTCATTTTGCTCTCTTCTCATGGGAATAGACGAATAGACCGTGATGCGCCAGGTGCCTTTGGCGCAAGCTAACAGCTCCAACGCAACCCCGCGAATTTTGCGGCGAGTCTATCGGTGCCGGACGCCTGCGCGAGCCGGGGTTGTGCTAGGTTGGGCCGGATGGAAGGATCGCGCCACTCCAAACGGTCGCTCCAACGCCCACCTGTTATCGTCATTGGAGCGCATCGTTCCGGCACGACGGCTACGGCACGGGCACTTCGCATACTTGGATTGCACATCGGTCGCCACTTGGACAGCCACGAAGAACCCAGGGAGATGCGACAGTTGCATAACGACTACCTGCAAAGTCTGGGCGCTTCGTGGCATGAACCGACTCCCTTTCTGGAGCGGGTGCAAACGCCGCGAGGTCGGGCAGACTGCATAGATTATCTCCAGAGACATCTGCGCAATTTCGAGCGCATTTTCGGTCTTCGCGGCCCTTTGAATTTACCCTTTCTCGGCCGGGTCAGGCCGGGGAAACCGTGGGGTTGGAAAGAGCCACGCACGACACTCTTCGCCAGTTGCTGGGTAGATCTGTTTCCTGAGGCCCGCATTTTGCAGATCGTTCGCCATCCCCTCGCGGTTGCTGCGAGCATGCAAAAACGCGAGCTCGGTTTCCAAGCCAAGGGCGATCCGCCAACCGGCCGGGTTCAAGATCTAAATCACTGCTTGGATCTGGCCATCGCCTACATGGAAGCGGGGCGGGCGGTGGCTGCCTACACTACCCATTATCAGTGCATCCGTTTTGAAGATATCCAGGCGAACCCGGCGGGATCGTTAACGGAGGTGGCTAACTTTTGTGAACTTACTTTTAGCGACGAACAAATGAAGGAAGCAGCTGCCAGCATTCGACCGGACACATCAGACATTTGGAAAAACCTTCCCGGTGCGGGCGAATTGCTTTCCCGACATCCTGTCGCTAAAACATTTGGATATAACGCGTAGCTGCTCAGCTGCAGCCAACCCTTATTGGCTCGAACCGGCGAACGTATCTTTAAGCCACTATCTCGTTAGGCAGCCGGGGTTCGATCTTTTTTTGCTCCGCGATGGCACGCAAAAGCTTGATGTATTCTCCCGCGAACGATTCTAACGAATAATTCTTTTCCACCGTGGCCCGAGCCGATTCTCCCAGGCGTCTTCGCAGCGATGCGTCTTCGATCAGACTTGCGATACACTGCACCCAGTCGTCCTGGGTTCGCGCCAAAAAACCATTCTCCCCGTGCGTGATGATATCTGTATTTGCGCCCACGGCCGATGCCACAGCGGGTAGGCCGGCCGCCATGTATTGTAAAATCTTGTAACCACATTTGCCCCGAGTCCAAACCGAGTCCCACAGCGGCATAATGCCGATATCGAATTCCATGAGATTTTTCTGCTCGGTTTCCGCCCGCCATTCGTCATTTTCCACCACTACGCCTTCAAGTTGCAGCGGTTTGTCCGAGACGACCTTCAGTTTCAGGCCCGGGAAAGATTCGGCTAGACGGCGCAATGCCGGCTGGATGTGACGAAGATAGACGAGACCGTCGCTCAGCCCCAGCCAGCCGACCGTTAGCCCACGGCCGTCGTTGTGCTGTTTGATATCGTAGCGCGCCATATCGACCGAGGTCGGAAGAACAACCGCCGGGAGCCCACAGGCTTCTGCGAAGCAGGCCAGATAATCGTTTCCTGCGACAACTGCTTCGCAGTGCCTGACCGTGCGCAAAAATTTTTGAAAATCTTTCACGCGCAGCGGCTGCCGATATTTTTGCCTGCGGAACATGATCGCATCGTCGAAATCGAAGATGATTCGCGGATTGATCCGCTGCAGTAGCTTCAGTTCCAGGCTGGAGAAACCCACTGTTTTAAACAGAGCGACCACGTCATGGCGCGCCGCCTGGCGCAGAACGTTCAATCGCTCCGCGATGCTGGTGCGGCGTGCGGAAATAATCGTGGCTTCAATCCCCGCTTGCCGGTAGCGATCGAGACAATCAGCCAATCGCAGGCGCGTACTGGGCGCCCGGCCGTGCTCGATGATACAGAGAAGTCTCATCGGCAACTCAGCAATGCGCGAGTGGCGGGCGAATGGTCTTGAAACGCAAGGAAACGCCTGCCTACTTCACATGACTGGCGTCTTCCCAACGAATTGCCGCGCGCAAGAGCTCGCTGAGCGAGCCGACGCCAAACTTTTCTTTGGCGCGCGCGCAGTAAGCCTGCACGGTCTTGAGGCTAAGGTGCAGGTCGGTTGCAATCTGTGACGTAGTCAATCCCTGCCCGAGCAATCGGAAGATCTCGAGTTCACGATCGCTCAACTGTTCCACTGGTGAAGCTGCGGCGGACTTGCGAGAAGATCCAAACCGGCGAGCCATCAGGTTCACGACCCTTTCGCTCACGTAGACATCACCCTGGAGAACACGACGAATCGCCGTCAGAACATCCTTGGTCGTTTCTCGTTTCATCACATAACCCCGCGCACCCGCCCGTAACGCGCGTTCCGCATAGAGCATCTCGTCATGCATCGACAGCACGATTAAAAAAACAGAAGGGAAATGTACCTTTAGATCTTTAACCAATTCCAACCCGGAGGCAGTTTTCAAGGATATATCGATCAACGCGAGTTCCGCCCGTGCTGCCCCTATTCCCGCGAGGGCCTGGGCGGCGTCTTCAGCCTGACCGCAAATCATCAGGTCACTCTGTTGGTTGATCAGATTGGCGAGCCCTTCGCGGACGAGGGGATGATCGTCGACCAGAAAAATGCGACGCTGTGACACTGCTTGCTCGATGGTTTGGTTCATATTGAGTTATTCCGGTTCGGTTGGAACAATTACTTTGCACACCACGCTCGTCCCGCCTCCTGGATTTTTGCGGGCCTGAAAATCGGCACCGAGCAATGCGGCTCCATGTGACATTAAACGAAAGCCGAGGCCTTCGGGTTGCGGGAGTTTTTCTGGAAGGCCCACTCCGTCATCCGTGATGGTCAAGGTTAGCGTGTCATCCGATCCAAGCAAGCGGATGCCAATGCTTTGAGCCTCGGCGTGTTTTATGGCATTCATGACCGCTTCCTGGGCGATACGGTAAAGCTGGGTCGCCACCGTGGCATCAGGCACCCGGACAATCCCTTCCGTGTCAAAACTGCAGGGAATCTGAAACCGCTCATACGTGTTGTCCGCAAGACCTTCCAGAGCGAAAGGCAAACCCTCCGCTTCCAATTCCGGGGAAAAAAATCCGCGCGCCAGGTTTCGGCTCAGATCGATTCCTTCCTCGATATAGCGCACGACTTTGTCCGCTTCCGGTATTTCCGGCGCAGCCCTGGTCGCCAATTTTTCGCGCAACGTCTGCGCGGTCAAAGCTGTGCCAGTCAAATGCTGGCACAAAGTGTCGTGTAATTCCTGCCCCAGCCGCCGGCGTTCGCGATCAGCCACCTGGCCGATTTCGCGGTCGAGCCGTTCGCGTTCGGCAATTTCACGGCGGAGGTCCCTCGTCCGTTCGTTGACGCGATGCTCCAGCTCGCCGAGGAGGGTGCGCAGCTTTGCCAAAAGCACGGCAAAAACGGCATAAGCCGCCAAGGCCATGCCGAGGTTCCAAAATCCCACGGTAGGAATGCCGGCAAAAAGGTCCGAGGCGACCCAGATGCCCACGCTGATCACGGAAAAAACGAGTCCAAACATGATATCGCCAAACCACGTGGCGAGGGCGATTGGAACAAGATAAAACAGTAGCAACGACTGCTCGTAGCCGGTCCAATAGTCCAGGTAACCCAGGAGAATGGCCAGAGCGGAGCAGGCGGCGATGAGCGCAATGCGAGAGTGGCCGAACAGAGGCGTTCGCCAGGGCAACGCCTCGATTTTGGGCGATACCGCGGGCAACGTGGCGGCTTGCACCGGTGTTTGCATCAATGGAAGAAACCCCTCACGAGACAAAACAGAGCATAACATTTTATGGATCTGTTTAAAGCTCCGGTTAACCGGAGCGTATCCTGGGCGTTTGCACGAGGGGCCGTGCTCCGATATATTGCATTGAACAGGGGGCGTACTGGCTTCGACTCGTAGTTGGAAGCACAGGCGGCATGTCGAGGATGGTTCGTTGGCCTCGTAAAAAACCGAGCCAAAACAAATAAACGCAGATCACCAAGATCTCGCTCTCGCGGCTTAATTGACCGTGACGTTTGGAGCTGGACGCCTGCTACGGCGCCAAACG
>JBEEGV010000027.1:0-2923 GCA_041167085.1 Verrucomicrobiota bacterium | reverse complement strand
TTCCATGATATTCGAAAAACGCAGACCGATAATCTTTAACTCTGGATCCCAACGGCAAAACTGTTTTGCTATTTCTTCGCCCACCAATTTCGAAAGAGAATAGGCCGATTCCGGCCGCCCGGGATATTCTTCATCGATCGGGACATAGGGCGGCGGTGTATCGAAGGGCAGGCCGAGCACGGTCTCACTGGAAGCCCACACAATGTTCTTAATGCCAAGTTGCCGCGCCGCTTCAAACACATTGTAAGTACTGATGGTGTTCGTGGCGAAAGTTACAGCATTCGGCGCCAATCCAGGAGCAGGGATCGCAGCGAGGTGCACAACCCGGTCACATTGCGGATACGATCATCAACCTGGGAAAACGCCGCCATCGTCTGGCCGAAATCAGTGAGCTCAACCCGGCTGAACGGTACCGGCGAATCCGGAGGCCGGACCAGATCGACACTGGCCACCTCGTAGTTATGAGCCAACAGTTCAAAGATACAGGCCCGACCAGCCTTCCCGCTGCCACCGGTGACAATAATCATGACGCACACAAGCGTTCACCAAAGCTCTTGGCAACAAAATTTTTAGTCCTTTACCGAGGAACGAACGTAATTGACCCAGGACATGGTGGCGTCAATCGAGGTACGTAACACCAACGGCGAGAGCTTCGTTCCGCCCACTCCCTCAGTCGCCCTCGCAACCTTGTAACGCAGTTCCCACTGAGCTCGGCGAGCTGACTCCTTCCTCCCGGCTTCCTCGAAAGGAGCTTTAGCTAAAGCCTGTTGCGGCCACGCGAGACGGGTTCTTTCCGGCTTGCCACCCAAAATGATGACTTCCGCTAAGACGACTTATGAGTACCTTTTGGACCCTGGCTGCCTCCGCCCGCGACCGGGAAGGCCAACGATCCCGCGCTGATGACTGGAACCAATTTGCCCCGTAGCACAGGGCTATTGTTCCGCGTTCAGCGTGCCCATTTGCTGCGGATGCGTTCCGACGCGCCCGAATGGATTGGTCGGCCATGTCCGAATACGGCCGCGTTGAAGCGAAGCGTGGCGACCTTGCGTTGGCTGCGTCTTCCTTCCTCGATATCCTCAAATCCTACTGGATCGCCGAGCCCCAGGATGTTCATGCCGACATCGCCTGCGATTAGTAGTCGCTCGCCCTGCCAAAGAAAGGCGACCTGCCCCGCGCAGTGACCGGGGATGTGGACGACATGCAGCCCGCCGGCTATTGGCAGCTTTTCTCCATCTGCCATGTGGCGATCAATCCGAAGCGATCGCATGATGGATTCGTCGATCATTTCTTCGGAGGCGTATCCGAAAATCCGCTCCGCCCCCAAATTCCAATCGGTGATGATACCGTTCAAATCCTTTCCCATGATCGCATCGTCGGTCGAGGCGACGATGGCCGCCAGGCGGCGAGAAGTGATTTCGGCCAAATGACGCTGGGTCACGTCGCGGAAGCTCCAAACGCGGCCCGCCTCATTTCCTTCAACGGTCAGGACCTTGGAATAGCGCTCGAGAATTCGCCCGTCTTTCGGTTCCAGAAGGTCGAAGCTGTCTTGATCGGAGGCGCGAATTTCCTCGATGCGAGCAATAAACCCTCGGGGGTCCGCAAACTTAAGGCTCGCGAGATCCCGCACCTTGTTCCCTAGGCCGGCAGTCATCACGTCTGCCGGGACCTTCCAAATATCTATGTACTTCGCATTTGAGTCGATGATCTTGAGTTGATCGTCGGTCACAAGGATCCCGTCCGTTGTCGACTCCATGGTCGCGCGCATGATCATGAGCGCCTGAGCAAGCTCTCTCGTGCGCTGTTCGAGAACCCCGTTCGTCCGATGAACCTCAACCGCGCTCCGGCGAAGTTCGAGCTGGGCTACAACCTGACGGGCGAGCGCCCGCAGTCCCACGCCCTGCTCCAGACTCAACTTGCGCGCGACTGGAGCAATCACACAGAGCATTCCCAGTGAATAACCGTCGGGCGTAACGAGCGGCGCTCCAGCGTAGAATCTGATCTTGGGTTCGCCGGTGACCAGAGGATTCGTGGAGAAACGATGGTCCTCCAGCACACTCTCCACGACAAGTGTCTCTGATTGCAAAATTCCGTGTGCGCAAAACGCCAGGTCGCGCGAAGTCTCGCACGTCGTCGTGCCGACCTTGGATTTGAACCATTGTCGACCGCCATCAATGAAGGTGATGGTAGCGACTTCGGTCTTGCATATCTGAGAAGCCAAGAGCGTGATGTCGTCAAAAGCCTGCTCTGGACCGGTGTCAAGAATCTCGTAGCGCTTTAGCGCGTCGAGCCGCTCCGCTTCGTTCGATGGAAGAGGGGCAATCATGGAACAGATCGAATCGCCTTAGCCTTTGCGAGCGAACACCTCATAATATGAATACCATGTTATTCCCGTTTTTCATATCTATTCTATCGAGTGTGACATTGCCCGTTTCGAGGGACACCTTGCCGCCATCTGGCATCGCATCCCGGGCATTAAGGACGAGATTGACCAGCACTTGACCAATGTAGCCGGAATCGGCCTTGACGAATCCGGTTTTACTTCCGGCGAGAATGGTAATTTCGATTTTCTGGTCAATCAGCTCCGCAGCAATTGATCCATTTCGTCACCGCGTCATTAGGGTTGATGACCTCTGGTCGGACCAATTGTTTGCGGCTAAAGACCAGCAGTTGACGCGTTAAACCGGCGGCGCGATTCGAGGCGTGCCGAATCTCGTCTGTGCATTTTCGCAGTGTGCTATTCTGTCCAAACTGTGACATGATCAAGTCGCTGTAACCAAGAATAACCGACAGAAGATTGTTGAAGTCATGCGCCACTCCGCTAGAGAGCTGGCTGATCAATTCTAACTTCTGCGATTCGATCACTTGCGCTTCCAGCCGAAGCTGCTCGATCCCTTGTTCGACTTCCCGCATGGCGCGGCGCACC
>JBEEGV010000026.1:0-186058 GCA_041167085.1 Verrucomicrobiota bacterium | reverse complement strand
CTTTCAGTTTTTCAAAATGGATTCCCGTTGTAGCCGTCGCCCTGTGGGCGACGTGCACGTTCGCCACAGGCGAACGGCTACAGGCGTCCTCGTCCTGCTGGGTGTGTTGTTCACGATCATTCTGGCCGGGCTCGACAACACGATCGTCAGCACGGTCATGCCGGTGGCGTTGCCTGAGCTTGGCGGTGCCCACCTCTACGCGTGGACATTTGCCGCTTACATGCTCGCCGCCGCGGTATCGATGCCGATCTGGGGACCGGGGTCGGATCGATGGGGACGCCGCCGCACGTATCTCATCGGCATTGTCGTGTTCACGGTCGGGAGCGGGCTCTGCGCCATCGCGCGCACGATGATGGAATTCATCGGCGCTCGCGCCATCCAGGGCATCGGAGCGGGAGCCGTTGCCACTCTTCCGTTCGTTCTGCTCGGAGTTGTTTATCCGCCTGACAAACGCGGCAGGGCGCTGGGCGCGGCCAGCAGCGCATGGGCCGTCGCGAGTGTGGCCGGACCGCTCCTTGGCACGCTGATCGTCACGCACTTTTCATGGCGCTGGGCTTTTCTGATCAACGTGCCGATTGCCGTTGTGGCTGGTTTCCTCGTCATCGCCGGAATGCACGAGAGCACGGGACAGAGCGTCGGCCGATTCGATTTTGCCGGTGCGCTTCTCGCCGGCGCCGGCGGCAGTTGCCTGATGTGGGCGTTTGTCGATCTCGGTGAAGGACAAATCGGGCTGATGCAGGCCGCGCTCGTTGGCTCCGGAATCATTCTGCTTGCCATCTTTGTCTGGCATGAGGGACGAACGCCGCATCCGATTCTGCCGTTGACTTTCTTTCATCATGCCGGCTACGCATCGTCGATTTATTCGTCATTCCTCGCCTTCTTCAGCGGCTTCGGCCTGAGCGCTTATCTGCCGCTCGCAACCAACGCCGCTTTTCATGACAATCGCGCGTTCGTAGGCCTGGTCGTTGGCGCGTTCACCATTGGATGGAGCACGTTCGCCTTCGCTTCTGGGCGGTTAGTCCATCGAATCGGCGAACGACTTCCGAGTGTGATTGGAATTGTTGTGCATATTCTGGGACTTCTCTTTTTTATGGTCGCATTCGAACATGGACTCGGCTGGGTCATCGCCGCGTCGTTAGTCTCAGGCGCCGGGATGGGACTGCTCTCGCCCGCGCTCACTGTGGTGGTGCAGAATAGTGTCCCGGTTGCCCGCATGGGTAGCGCGACCACTAGCCAGCAATTCATCCGGCAGATTGGTGCTGCGCTCGGCGTCAGCGCATTTGTCCTGGCTGCAACCGTAGGCGGATTTCGGTTAGGCTTGCTCTTGATGATTGCAGTGAGCGCCGGAACATTTGCGTGCGTGCTCGCGCTGCCCGCGCACAGTCTCCACGACGCACATCACGTTGGTGCTGTAGAATAGGGAAACGTGCCTTTCCCTCGCTAGTCACAGGTTGGACAGTCAGTTCATAGTTGATTGAACGGCTCTGCCTTTGGTTAATAGCTAAGATAAATTCATCTCACCAGGTATTGACCAATCGGTCATACTTTGCAAAGTATGACTAATTGCGGTCGTCTATCAACAATCACTGTCAACACAGCGGAAGCCACGAGAACTATCAACAGTTAGCCGGCCAAACGAGCCCGCAGCTCGTCACGGCCAGGGCTTCGCTGTGCGAATAAATAGCGCGAGCGAACCAACATCAGGGTCGCGCCGGAAAAATTGCTGGTCACGCGCGCTGATTTCTTCCGCGAGATCCCGTGACCCCGAATGCACATTCGTAAAAGGCCTCCCGCACGCCGCGTTGTGCAATGCCAGATGGCCGCCGGCTTTCACCGTCTTTTTCCAATGGTCGTAATCGCGCCGAGCTCCTTCATGAGTGTGATCGCCATCGAAGAAGAGTAGGTCGTAAAGCTGGGTCCCCACATCCGCTTCCGCCGAAGGTCCGACCAATAAGCGCACCTTGTACGCGAGATTGGTTTTCTCTAAAGCGTCTTGCAGGAGGCGATCGTTTTCAGGGGCGATGTCGATCGAAGTAATGGCCGCGTTTTGATCGCTGGCCACGGCAAACAAAAAGGTCGAGCCGCCGCGCCAACGGCCAATCTCCAGTATGCGAGCGGACGGTTTACCCCGCACCAGGCGAAACAGATATACTGCTTCGTCCAATTCGAGCAGCACTAGTCCTTTGTTGGTTTGATTCGACTCGAACATCCAGCAAAGGTCTTCAAAATTTTGCGGGGGACGATCCGGCATATCGCTGAACGAATGATCGTGGCGTTGCCTCAAGCCATAATAGGCGACCCATGGAAATTTTCTCACGATCCCGCCGCCGATTCGAAGCACGCGGTCACGGATGAAGTTCATTTTGAAAAGGCGTTCATTGAATTCCCCGCCAAGACCGTTAACGCCATGCCATATTCGGCGATCTTCACGCTCAACGTCCAGCCAATTGGAGTGCGCCCAACGAATTTGGGATCGAGTTTAGTGCGACGTGGCTTTTGATCGCCTTTCTACTTTGTATGAGCTCGCTGCCCATGCTCACTCGCTCCTACCTCGTCAACGTTCACACGCCCGCCAAGCCGTAGCCTTGGCGAAGGCTGGTCAGTGTTTTTACCGTTAACGATTACCTGTCGCGCCGTAGCCTTGCGCGAAGGCGGAACCGATAACGACGAGCGCCAGCCCCGCCAAATGTTAAAAAATATAGATGCGACCCCATTCTATTCCTGACCCCTGTTTGGACCCCTTGATCTGGCCGATGGAGGCATACCGATCGCTCTCGCCGCAGCCTCTCGACGAGCATCGTCCCGCGCAACTCTGCTGCTCGACCTGCAGGGTAGGCGAGCCGTGATCGCCACCCCGGATTCGATCGTTAGCAACCTGAGAGTGTGCTGCAATCGCCAAAAACCTGGACGCGCGCTTCATTGCTTTCTTTCTCCTCTTGAGATAGAAACATTCAGACCAAGACATGAAGCGGCGCGCATTCATCGTGGCTGCTGCCAGCTGGGGAGCGGCAGCGGTATGGGGTTGGCCGGTCCCGCGCCGTTCGCAAGGCCTCTGGCGCGAGCGACGCGAACTTTTTCCTGAAGGCGTCGCGTCCGGCGATCCGGATAGCAATAGCGTTTTGTTTTGGACGCGGTATTCAGGTTCCGCCAAACGAGCCCGCCTGACCCTGGAGGTTGCGGAAGATGAGTTGTTTGAGCGAGTCACAGCCAGCGCGCCGGTGACGGTTTCGCCCGCAGCGGATTGGACCTGTCGCGTTTTGGTGGGAGGACTCAAATCCTCGCGCGTCTATTGGTATCGCTTCAGCGACGGTGATGGCAACGGGAGCCGCATCGGCCGAACCATTACCGCGCCCGACGACGATGATCCGCGCGATGTCCGCTTCGCCGTTGTCAGTTGCCAGAACGCAAACCAGGGCGCGCAGAACGCGTATCGGCGCATGATCTTCGAAGACCTGCGCGCGCCCGCGGACGAGCAGCTGGATTTCGTTCTTCATCTCGGCGATTTTATTTACGAAATCGTCTGGTATCCGGAAGATCGTCCGCAAGGCATGTACGATCGGAAGTTGCGCGACATCGTTCGTTATCCTAACGGAGAGAAGATTCAGGACTTTCACATCCCTACGACGCTCGACGACTACCGGGCAGTTTATCGCGCCTACCTTCACGATCCCGACCTGCAGGATGCGCGCGCGCGATGGCCCTTCGTCTGTATGTGGGATAACCACGAATACAGCTGGCTTGGCTACCAGGGTTTGCAGGTCTTCGATGGAAAAGTCCGACCGGCGCAAACAAAAAAGGTCGCGGCGAACCAAGCCTGGTTTGAATTCCAGCCAGCCCGAATCTCGAAACCGAGCGGACCGGCGCTGGATGAATTTAAACCGCCCAAAGTGGTGGATGCTCCGGTCGAGCATTTCGATGACCATGGACTTGGTCAGGAACCCAACAATCTGACGGCGATCAACAGCCTCACTGGTTATCGCACGCTGCGTTGGGGCCGGAATGTTGAACTCCTCATCACCGATCAGCGCAGTTACCGCTCCGAAGATCCAGGCGGATTCCCCGGCGCGGAAAAGCTTGGCAGTGACGACTTCCCCTATTTCGCTCCCGAGGAAGTGATGAAGGTCATCGACGCCGGCCGCGCCTACAATAAGGGCAAGGCACCCAAGTCCATTCGTTTCGGCGAGACCGAGGTGGAAAACCTGAGACGCAATGCGTCGCCGCAAACCATCCTGGGCGCGAAACAAAAAGAGTGGTTCATCCAAAAGCTGCGCGCCTCGAAGGCGACTTGGAAGATTTGGGGCAACTCGATTGGAACCCTGGACATGCGCGTCGATTTGCAAAACTTGCCTGACTCCTTCGCCAAAAAATGGCCCGCCGCGGGATTCGCCTGCGCGCCCAGTGGCGACTGGGCCAATGCGTACACCGAACGCGCCGAGATTTACGAGGCGGTGCGGCAAGCCGGCATCACGGGGTTCGCCACCGTGGCCGGCGATCGTCACAGTTTCTGGGCGGGAGTCGCGGCCAGCGCGCTGCCGCCGGATGATTTCGACCCGGTGGGCATCGCCTTCATTACCGGTTCGATCTCGGCGCCCGGTTTGCTCGAAGCCATGGAGCACAAGGTCAAGAAGGATCTTCCCACGCGTGCTCTTCTTCTCGCGGATTTTCCCGACGATAAGAAACCCAAGCCCACGCTCAACTTGTTAGTCCTCCACGGCGTCCGTTCGTGTTTGGAATATGCGAAGAGCGGCGACGTGCAAAAGGCCCGCGCGCTTTCGAACCCCGAAGTGTCGCCGCATCTTTCCTTCGCGGACATCGGCGGGCACGGCTACGCCACCGTTCGGGTGACCTCCGACGCTTTCACCACTGAGTTCGTCTGTATTCCCAGGCCACTCGATCGCAGTCCGGGCGCCGACGGCGGCCCGATCAACTACCGCGTCTCGCATCACGCGAAGTTGTGGCGTAAAGGCGAGAAGCCAGTGCTGACTCAGCGCGTCCTGGAAGGAAACGCTGACCTGTGCATCTAGCCGCTGGACAAGGCGCGAAGCGCCAAACTCGGAAAAAAGGACTCGCATTGGCAGCGCGACGACCATTTCAGCTTTCAGTGTTTCAGTTGTCAGCTTTTCTCCTTGATTGGTGCTGCGCTCGGCGTGAGCGCGTTTGTCCTAGCGGCGACCGTAGGCGGATTTCGGTTAGGCTTGCTGTTGATGATTACAGTGAGCGCCGGAACATTTGCGTGCGTGCTCGCCCTGCCCGCGCACAGCCTCCACGATGCCCACCAAATCGATGCTTTAGAATAGGGGAACTGCTTGTGGAATCCGGGGTTGTCAGCATGGGAAAGCTCGCATCTCTGCGACAAGAATGCGAAGAGCCTGACCGCGATTTCTGTTGCCATCCTGAAGCGAGCGATGGCTGGAGTTATGGCCACACTTTGCAAAGTATGACCAATGCCGGAATGGGACTGCTCTCGCCCGCGCTCACTGTCGTGGTGCAGAACAGCGTCCCGGTTGCGCGCATCGGTAGCGCGACCACCAGCCAGCAATTCGTCCGGCAGATCGGTGCTGCCCTCGGCGTCAGCGCGTTTGTCTTGGCCGCAACCGTAGGCGGATTTCGGTTAGGATTGCTGTTGATGATTGCAGTGAGCGCCGGCAATTCCGTCGCGACGCGACACACTAATCACGGGTACACATTTTCGAACGTGTAGCGCCAGCGGTTCGCAGGGCGCGAACTTTACGGCGGGAGGTCGTGAACCATTAGTGAATCGATCTACGGAAGCCGGCGACTCGGTTTTGGTTAAAACAGGGAGCGTAACATTTGCGTGTGTGCTCGCGCTGCCCGCGCACAGCCTCTATCAGGCAGAGGAAAGTTGAGAGTTGATAGGACGGCTCTGCCTTTGGTTGAGAGTTATCTCCGACTTCTGAGTTCTGAGTTCTCTGATAACTTCCCCAGGAACCGTTAACGACTAACTGATAAAGGCGGCTTATTATTAAGCCGTCCTATTTCGGCCAGGCCGCGCGCAGCTTCGCAGCTATCTCCTTGTATTCCGCCTCCGGCAGCTTTCTCCTTGGCGCGGGAGTTCCAGGCGCTTTTCCTCCGAAAGAGGGTATGACGTGAAAATGGGAATGGTAAACGGTTTGGCTGCTGCTGAGCCCGTTATTTTGTTGAACTCGAAAACCGGTTGCTCCCAGCCCATTTTTTTGCGCGATCGCAGCTTTCTGCACGGTCGCCAGCAGGTGACACATCTCATCCGGCTTAAGGTCTAGGAGATTCCGCGCGCCCATTCGTTTCGGGACTACCAGCACGTGGCCCGGCGCGACCACCTCTTCCTCGGGCAGCGGCATGAAGACCAGCACACGATCGTCCTCGAATATCTTGGATGCGGCCGACTCCGCGCTCTTATCCTGGATCAATTGCGCAATACCGTTTTGCGGATCGTATTTGCCTTCGAGCCCGGTATCAACGCCGGGTGGTGGAAGCTCGCTGGCAGGAATTTGTTGCGCGGTGAGCGGGGCAGCTTGCACGAATAGAAGCGCGCTCAACCCGACAAACATGCCCACGTTTCTCGCGGTGCTAAATTTTAGATTCATGACCGAGTATGTTCCGGCCATCAAAATGATCAAGGAGTCAAAACAGGCGATAGTTAGCGCGACCACCAGCCAGCAATTCATTCGGCAGCTCGGCGCTGCGCTGGAGTCAGCGCGTTTGTCCTAGCTGCAACCGTAGGCGGCTTTCGGTTAGGCTTGCTCTTGATGATTGCAGTGAGCGCCGGAACATTTGCGTGTGTGCTCGCGCTGCCCGCGCACAGTCTCCACGATGCGCGCCAAATCGATGCTTTAGAATAGGGAAAGAGCAGCGCCAAGAAGGCGAAACCAAAAAAGTGACCCTAACGACTGCCACGGCTTGCGGCAGTCGCGGGTGACGATTAACGGATCACCCTGAGCGATTCAGCTCGGCAAATGTCAAAAATATAGGTGCGACCCCTTTTCTGCCACCCTGCCGAATCGTCGTTACCCCGGGGATTATCTATGGTAGGGCGGCTATCTCGTCGAACAGCGCCAGAAAACCTGGTCGCGTTGCTTTGAGCGCTTCGTGTGTAACTGCGTGAACACATAGAATGAGATGATGCTTGGCTCTCGTGACGGCGACGAAAGCAATGCGTTTTTCTTCGCTTTCTCCTATGACCGGCCACCACTCGGTCGAAGGGCACGGCGTTTGATTTTTGTGAGGTTTACGAACGAAAATCAAAACCGTGTCGTACTCGGCTCCTTTGACTTTGTGAATCGTGGTGACGACGTCAGTCGGTTTCCAAAGCGGGGTGACGGCTACTTGGAATAATTCTTCCCGAACCCGGATTCCTTTCTTATTGCATTTTACGAAGGAGCGAAGCCCCTGTCCGTTTTCTACCCAGCCAAGAGACACTGCGGCGTCCCGAACCGCCCCTTTAACTCTCTCAACCCATCCATTCCAAGTTTCACCTTTGACGGTGGCGGCTGCGGTCATCAGCAGTCCAAAGATCGCCGCCCGCCACTCCGCCCTTGTGGCGGTGTGACCTTCCACCGCTTCCGGGTTCGCATGCTCGTCGCAAAAGACGACGCGACAAAGTTCGCGTTCGATGATTTGTGCTGCTTCCCGTGGAGCACCGTTCAGCATTTGTTGAACAGCAATGTTGATCCGCCGGGCGGATTTTGATTTGCCACAAAATTCGTCGCGAATTATGTCTCCCTTCAGGGCCCTAACCGCAGCGCTCGTTCGGGTAATTACCGCTAGGGAAGTTCCGCTGATCAGCCCGGCGATGTGTTGGACCTGACCGGGAGTAAGCCGGCCCTCGGTCAGGGCATGAACCAGTAAAGTCGTTCTGCCTTCTTTTGCGTCGGCCACGGATTCGACGGTAACGCCCGACGCGCTAAGCGCTGTGGCGAGACGAGAGACCGTTTTCGGACACCGCTGACTTACGTTCAAAGGGAGTGAAACCGCGCCTGAGAGAGCCTCAAAATCTTCAAAGATGGTTGGACTGGCTCCGCCAAACCCATAAATGGCTTGATTCGGATCTCCGACCACTAAACCGGACACTGTCGACTCATTAAACAGGTGAAGAAAAGTACGGCCGAGAAAACATCCGGTATCCTGTAGTTCGTCGATGCAGAGCACCGGGAAACGCCGCGTGAGCAATTGGCGAACATAGGCTCCGTGTTCTCGGTGATGAACGATGCTGGATGCGAGGAAGTGGCAGTCCGAGTGTGTAACAATTCCCGTTCCCTTCCAAAATCTGCGTTTTTCCGCGAGAACTCCGCTGACTTTATCCGAGTGCACATTGAATCGCCCGATCTTCGGAAGGCGCGTGGAGATCGTTGGCTGAGCACCAACCAGTCCAGAGAAGTGGACAGAAAAAATTGACGCCCGTTGATGCGGCTCGCTTCCAACCGAGATCGATGGGTCATCCATATGGTCACTGATGACAGCTGGAAACAGGCGAACTTTTCCCGCAGGTAAACCCACGAGATGTCCGAAGGGCTTCACTATGAAGCGGAAAACGAAAGCATCCAACGTCCCGATGAAATGCGGCGATTGGACGGCGCCGCCAGTGCGGGCTTCGATTGTTTCCCGGGCAATATTGGTGAACGAGAGCGCTGCCAAACCGGCGGCGGGGTCCGTCCAACGCGAAAGCCTTTGCCGGATGGCTTCCACGAAGACTTCCGTTTTCCCGGCACCTGGACACGCCCGTACTACCGTGACGCGGCCGGGTGAATTGAGCACCGCTTTTTGCTCGTCAGTTGGTGGCTTGGGTTGGTGCCGAGAGGACATGTTGGAAAGCCTCTTGTAAATATCCGGGAATCACGAAGTCAGCCGTAGGAACGAGGTAATCGCCATTCTTATCGCGCGACTCAAGATGGGCAGCTAATGCCTGGGCGAATTCCGCCTTCGAGCAATTCGAATCCGCCAGACAGATGCCGCGCCAAACAGCTAGCACCTCCGCAGCGTGATCGCCGCCACATGCCCCCAATTTATTCCTATTCAAAGTTCGGGGGGTCGCTTTGAACAAAGACTCCCAAACTGTACATAGCACGTCCGGATTGTTCGGTCCCGCATCCGCCAGCGAATATTCAAGCGTCACGTTGGAGTGAAAAATATCTACAAACTCGCCACCTTTGTATTTTCTAAGGAGGTCTTGAACACGTGCACAAAGTTCGAGGTTTCCTGCGCTATCCCTCTTCGGCTTGCGCTCTTCCCACTTCGCCTGCTTGTCGGCTCCGCTCCTTCTGCGCGCTCCACACCTGCGTCACCGTCGGTCACGATCGCCACACGGATTTGAAGTCCATCTTTCCCGAAGAGCCGCGTGATGGTTTCAAAATCGACGCCGCAGACAGGTACAACGGAAACGGCATTCTGGTCCAATTGGAGATCCATTCGTCGGGCAAGAACCGGAATTAACAGGGCCTCCGTAATTCCCTCGACGAGAATGACGCTCTTCGCAAAAAGCAGCGACGCCTTGGTTACGTCGAACATTCGCCGAAGCTGCTGCATCTCTCGGTCGTCAATGGCGCAGTCGGCTAGGGAGGCACATCGCAATGCCCCTGCGGGAGTTCGATGCAGAACGCGTAACGCGGCAGGTGGCACGTAGGAAGCGATTGTTGGCGAATGGCTCGTGACTATCGTTTGAACCTTCGCGGGGTTGACGTTGGGATCGGCTAAGAATTCCGCGAGGAGTGTCTGGAGCTGCGGGTGCAGGTGCGCTTCCGGTTCTTCGACAAGAAGCAACGGCAGCAAAGCGCCGATCCGCGCGTTGAGTTCCAAGACCATCGTAGCCACAAAAAGGAGATTGTTGAATCCCAGCCCGTTGGCGCTCAGTTCATCGAGGACCATTGGCGCTCCTTGAAGGCTCGGACGGCTCAGCACCAAACGCAGACTCTGCACGATCCTGTCGAACTCAGGTTCAGCCGTTTTGATGGCAGCTTTTTGCCCCAGCACCGGACCGGACACCTTCACTAAAGTGTCGCAGATGCGTGTCTGGGTTTCGGAAATCAGGGTTTCCTTTTCCAGATCGTCATTGGCCTTCTGAATGAATTGCACGAGGGCGATCCGGTCATTCTCTTTCGCGTGAGCACGCAACAAATTGGCAAGACGGCTGTTCCTGCCCGGCATCAGCGCCGTCGTGGCGTCCCGGAGGGCGCCGAGCAGGGTAACCGGGATAGTTTGAAGGACATCTTCTGGAACCCCATTCTCGGAAAAATCAGCGGCTCCGCCCCACCGACGGACACTATAGTGTTCGGTCTTCGCATTCCACGACCATTGGAAGTTGAGTTGCGCTGTGGAATTGGCCGGGGTAACAGCGTCAAAGTTTAGAATATCGATGAACTGTGCCTGTTCGGCGGCCGACATTCCCGCGAATATCAAACGGACAACGATCGGTGCGTCCAAATAGGTGCCGTCGAGCTGACGATGTCGGTCATCAGGACCTAATCGAATGAAATCGCTAGTACTGGAAGCCGAGCCCAGTGCAGCCCGAATTGCGTCGAGCAGAGCGGTCTTTCCGATGTTGTTCTCACCCACTACTACATTGAGACCAGCCGTCATTGAAACCGTGAGCTCACGAAGGCAACGGAAGTTCTGAACGAAGACTTGCTTGAGATACATGGCGATGGATTGGCTTTAACCGAAAACTGAATGCCGGATGTTGTCGCGTAAAGGAACCCACTCCGGAGGCTCAACGCTTATCGGAGCATACCTCTCCCGTGGATTTTGACATAGCAATGATACGGGCGCGCGCGATGGAAAGGCAGAAGAAACGAATGCCGAGATCATGGCGCCTAAACGCCGGCGCGAAATTCCGTCGGCGTAACGCCGACGACGCGACGGAAGACCTGCGCGAACGCACTCGGGCTCGTGCAAATTTTCTTCGGCGAACTACATTTTCAACTTGGAACGTAGCGTTGCCAACACCCGATTGAATGTCGCATCGATGGTCCCGGCTGCATCGACGACTACGACTCCGACCATCGAAAGCGCGAGTTTTCTATGAGCCTCAGCTACCCTTTCGAGGAATTCCGGTCCCTTGGATTCGAATCTATTCTCTCCCGCCTCGCTTTCGATACGCTTAAAGGCGATCTTTCCGCTGACGTCCATCAGAATCGTAGCGTCGATTGTCAACGCACCGTCCAATACTGCTCTAAGTTCGGAGACCAGGCCGGGTCGCGCTCCATCCGCCGCGCCGTATGCACCAAGCGCAAGTGACCATCGTTCAAGCAAGATTATGGTTGCTGGCTCTTTCTGCAGAATTTGCGGAATTCGTAGTGCGCCTTCCACTCGAAGCGTGCTAAACAACATGGCATCAAAATCGGGCGTTGACTGCACTTCTGGAAGAACAATTTGCCTCCTCAAAAGCCGCCCAATGCGTCCGTAACCCGCGGCATCGATCAAAACGCAAGATTTGCCCTCCTTACCGAGAGCTTCGCAAATGCAGTTACCTGCCGTCGACTTTCCGGCGCCATTGATACCTTCAAGGACGATGATCGGCACGACGGCTTACCTTGCTAATGCGCTCTGCAGTTTCATTTATACACCAGTCCAAGAGAGCCTCCTGGTCCAAGCCTTTTCCCAAGCCTAGCAACAATGCGACAGAGAATATCGCGCCGGCTCCTAGGATTGGGCCGCGGTGAATGCGAGGTGCCTGTAGCACCCAAGTATTCTCTGGGATTGCAAGGATTGCTCCGCACTCGCCTCTCGTAAGAAATACCTCCTGCGCAGATGTTCGATTCAAGACTTCGCGAGCAAGAATAGATGCGTTATTAGTCGAAAGGCTTTGTGGCACGCTGGCTTGAACCACACATGGTTTGAAACTAAGCGTAGGCAGCGCACCGATATCATTGATCGCACTGCAATTCACAACTGTGACTTGGTCCCGACAAAGACGCTGCCAGATTTGTTTATTAAAAAATTCCACGAACTCTGGGTAGTAGTCCAAGTAGAGATAATCTCCGGTGAACGGTATAAGAGGGCTCTTTGGTCGCGGCACTCGCGAGTGAATCCAATTACGTACTCCGCTGGCGTCCTCAATGCAAAGCGACCGCGTGATACAACCTGATTGTTGGTCAACCGCCGAGATCCGTGATCGCGCTATTGCTTCGCTCGCAAATTCAAAATCCTTGTCTGTGGGATTCAGAAGGTGACAGTTCACGAGTAAGCCAGCTGCCTGCAATTCGGCGGCCACTATAACTGCATCATTTCCCAAGAGTGACCCCTCCCAGTTGCCAGTAGTTGAGAATGGAACGCATGATAGATTCTTTGCAGTCCAGAGTGATGCCAGCGAAACACTACCGACGCATTCGAACAATGTTTGATTAGGTGGCACGGCGGCGAGAGTATGTCTCCAGTGTGAAGCGCACGTTTTCAGTCACGGAGGCATCATAAGACCGGCCTTGAACCCAACGCCACAGTGCTTCCATCCGTTTCAAGCCATCACCGTCTTTCAGAGCTAACCAAAGTTCCGCTCCGTTCTCGACTAGTAACTTTTCTGCGCGGTCCGCGACGTTAATACAGAAGCGAGACGCTAAGCTGGCTAAGAGTGCAAACGTCGCTGCGCGATAACGCCCAACAATCTCGTTACACTGCTCATCTCCTTCTTTCGCCATTCTTGCGGCAAGCCGCATTTGGTAAACCGCAGCAAACGTTCCTTCCGTCCAAACACGACACCAGTCGGCTATCTGGCCAATTGCAACGTCTTGGTATGAGTAGTTAAAGCGAGCAAAAGCGCTGTCGTATGAGCCGATCAAGTGTGGAGCAGCAGCTCGTAGTAATTTTACGTAGGGACTGTTAACAAAGAGTTCCAACTCAGTTGCCATATACGCAACGCAGCTAAACAGCGGAACACCTGGATGTGTACGAGCCAAACGCTCCTCGATCGCAATGGAATATATTTCGTCGATCGTCGGCTCTGACTCAGGCGATAACAACACGTCCCGTCGCGCGAGAAATTCAAGGCTCTGAAGTAGTTCTTCCTGGGTCAGAAGTGGATCGAAGGTGATAAATCCAAATTCCAACGGCAACCGCAATAGAGCGCCAGCCCGAAGGGCCGCGACAATATCCGCTGTACTTTGCCCCTTCCCATACCGACGAAGTTGCGAGTTCGAGCCTGATTCGACCCCGACGAATACGCGTGCGAGCGATGGCTGTATCACCGAAAGCTGATGGAGACGTCGTAACGATGCACGCTTTTCCCAACGCAGATCCAAAATCTGTTCGAGGCGTGTGTAAATCTCGCAACGTACGTTCCTCAAAGCAGCCAAACGTATGAGGGCTACAACGGAAGGCTCTCCTTCTTTTAGGTCTCGGCCTTCCTGTCCAAATGCATCCTCGTCTACGATGGAAAGTACCGGCGCTAGATCACCATTCTCCTTAGTGATTAGGGCAGCCATGCATTCGAGCACTGCTGTTGCGTCCCTCGCGGCCGGTCGCGACCAACCCTTGCCGCGGTGCTCTCTGGGGCAGAATGTGCAGTGGCCGTATTGGCAACCAAAGCTAGTCTCAATCGAGGCTTGGCCACGCTGAGCAAGCGTTTCGGCAAGCAAGGCCTCGTCAGGCATTACGATCGCAGCGGGATTACGCCCAGTTCCTAGGCCGGCAAGAGCGGATGTGTCGAAGCGTCTGGAATCATCTTGCTTCACTGCAAGGCAAACTTCTTCAAGATCGTACTCGCCGTATGAGTGCGAGACCAAATACTGAAACCCCTTGCAAGCATCCTCGACATCGCGAGTGGCCCAAGCCGCGAGTACATTCCCAAGGCTTACAAATGGTCGTAGACCATTAGCTCGAACGATCGCAATCAACTCGCGAAGCGCCTCCATCTCTCCGAAGTTTATTGAGATGGCGAGGATGTCGGGTTTGCTCGAGACCACATCGGCAGCCATCGCGTCCAAATTTCCGGAGAAGTTCAAAGCTAGGTCCGCGACGCGAACTCGAGCGGAATGCTGGAACCTAAGCCATTGAGCGAGGCGAGAGATGTTCAATGGATAACGGCGCGAGCGATATCGAGAAACATTCGTCAATGAAACGAGAAATACGTTAGGGACGCGAAGTCGCTCTGCCAATGCAGGGGTGCAGGCAGCGCGCCGCAACAGGTGGCGCATGCCCTCCGCGGGCATTTTCTCGAACGCCCCGTAGATGCCATCATCGACTTGCGTGAGCATTAATGGTTGAGACAAGCCAATGCGCTCGCGTGCCACTACTTGGACTTCATCGAATAGCCGTACGGCCAAATATGGCCGGATCAAATCACCGCCCAGGTAAACATCTTGCAGCGAGAAATCAGCGTTCAGCCTGCCTTCGAGCTCCTCGGACAATCGCCGCTTGGCTATGACTTCTCGCTCATTCCAATCGGTGCCCAACGGCGCGTCTAACGAACTC
This sequence comes from Verrucomicrobiota bacterium, assembly GCA_041167085.1. Classification (GTDB taxonomy): domain Bacteria; phylum Verrucomicrobiota; class Verrucomicrobiia; order Chthoniobacterales; family UBA10450; genus DATFCK01. The sequence continues at coordinate 171,664 of JBEEGV010000026.1, read as the reverse complement.
TGGAAAGCCGCCGATAGATTAGCTGCCAAATCAGGCGTCAGTTGTTCAAGACTTGCCATGACTTACTTGAGAAATGCAGGAATCGGCTCTCGGAACAGGCCGCGTTCAGCCTCAGCGTCGATTGAATTTCTCCCGCACCGCCTCCAATAGGGCAACAGAGGAAATTTCCCGTAAAGGCCTTGAAGCCCTCGCGCAACCTCGCACAAGCGTAAGAAGGAGGGCCTATCTCCCAACCCAAACCGCGAATGGCGATCAGAGTGATAGACGTTGATAATGGGAGATATCCCCATTTCGGCTAGCGCTGTCGCACCTGCAACCGTGGTCTCCGCCGGCTCAAGCCCCGTCACAAGGACAGAATGTGCACGGTATGTTCCAATGGTATCGCGAAGACACTCCAAGGCAGAAAGCATTCCGTCACGTCCATAGTCCCGTTGCTTTCCAGGGCATACCTTTGAGAAGGTCTCACGATCCCATACCTCGAGATTGAACATCACATGTACGTTGGAGAATCGGCGAAGAAGCTCGATGAGTCGCAGGTCGCGAGGCGGCATTGTCGCGATGTGGATAGAAACGACTTCAGCCTTACCCGCCTGCTCGATCTCATCGGCGGCCGCGGCGGCCAGGGTAACGTGATGTCGAAAACCACGATCTAGATCCCGCATGTTTCCGCCTACAATCATCACCTGTTCGATTCGTGGGCCATCAGAGGCGAGGGCGGCGCGGACGGTTTGACGAACGTCCCCTTCTGAAAGCACGCTTTTGAATTCTTTCGTCTCTTCTGCTGTTCCATCGAGAGAGCAAAAACCGCATTGCGTCCCGTCTTTGAAGAAATAGCAGTTACGCGGCGAAAAGAATGCCAAGGCCGCGCCACCGTAAAGATTCGCAACTCGGGCCACGCCAAGATCGGAGGCAAATACTTCAAGATCCAATATTAGCTCAGGATGCAGTCGAAACCCGGTATCAACCCGTTCAAGGGTGAATAAAGCGTCTTCCGGGTTCCGACTCAGTAACCACGGAGAGCTTCCGTACGAGTTGAGCCCTACGACCAACCCACCGACGCGTAATTCCTGGGGTAGTGGGACGTCAGTAGTTTGCCAGACAGGAGTGTTATAGAAATTTTTTCGCGCAGCAAAGCGAGGCGCCAATCGCCCAAGGCAAAAGACCGAGGGATCTAGCTCCACACCGTGAGCCAGTAGATCCAATTTCACCCAACCAGCCCCGAGTCGAGTTTCTGGCGGAGTCAGCGTGATCACAGTCGAACTCCTAAAGAAGATCCATCTGCTTCAATTCCGTTGGTGGGTTTCTATGGAGATACGCCACCGAATCAAAATTCATTGTTAGGATTAGGGCGGAGTGATCGCTCACGTTCGTAGAAAGGCGTGGTGAGTGATCGTATGCGAATGCAACTACGCGATCGCACAGTCCTTTGGCCGGCATGATGTGATCGTAGGTGTAACCTTCACCTGTATGCGCCACCCACGTGCTCTCATGGCGATGGTGGTGCATGAGGGCGGCGTCATAAAGTCCAGCATGTGACTGCAGTTGTTCGTACCATCTGTTTTCAAAGACATGCTGCGGCAAGAACACTGGATGCTGCGATGTTGGCACAACGTTCAAATCTCCCACGAGCACACGTTGTTGATTGGTGGGCGCTTTCTGAGCCAAATACTGGAGCCAACTATCTAAAAAGCTCCGCTTTCGTTCGATCTTTAAACCATCGTTTCCTCTGTTGGGAACGTACATAGCTACGAGTTGTACGAGCGGGTGGGCTTCCAAGTTGATAATGATAGATCGACCAGGAAGTGGGTCGTCTACTGGGTACTGCGGTGACTCAGCCTTTATGCGCGTGGCAATTGTGACCCCTCGATCTCCCGGGACCCCTGGCCGCTGGAAAACTTTCCATCCTGCAGACTTGAACGAAGAAGTGATCAGGTCGGTTCCGTCACTCTCGGAGGTCTCGGTGAAAACGTAGATGTCGTACGATGACCCGAGAATCCATTCATCCAACAAGCGGCGACCCCTTTGTTTTGATGGAGCCGCGACATTTAAAGTAGCGAGGGTTATTTGTTCCATCGGACGAAATCTCGCGCGACTATCATCACGCCTTGACGTAAACTGCAGCGCCCGTGTTCGAAAATGCGGCTGACTTTTCCGCCATTCCCCGCGCGAACGCTTCCTCCTCCGCGATGCCTTGCTCAGCGGCGTACTTCCGACCGTCTTCTGTTATTTTCATCGAACAGAAATGCGGACCACACATAGAGCATCCTCCTTCGCCAACGCTCCCATCTTCGCTGATAAGCTACGACGTGGCGAGACGGCGGGCCAGGGAATCGCGCGAAGAAAAGTCATGGGGTCAGCGGTAAGCCTAAAGATGATGACGGATTCGCTGCACTCGCACAACTTGAATCACCGCGTAAAAGGCTTCGCCTCACGCGGTCTCGTCGGGTTATTCTGAGGCGGTGTGGTAGTTCATCTTATTGACGGCCGCGTAAAAAGCTTCGCTCCACGCGGCTGTCGCACTAAGAAGAGCCGGTGTGGTAGTGCATCTCATCGACGGTACGTACGAGCTCTTTCGTCACTTTTACGGCTTGCGCCGATTCGTTAAAGGCAAAGACCGTCCCTACGGCGCAGTTGTCGGCGTACTTCAGACCGTTCTCCAGATAATCGAGCAAGACAGCGTAAAAGGCTCTGCCTCACGCGGCCTTGTAGGCACGTACATCGGCGTCGCTACCGACCACGTGATCGAGTCGTTTCGCAATCGGCTTTGGGCGGACTACAAGACCGGCGCCGGCATCGAGCCCGCGCTGCTCGCGCAGTTCCATCCGCTCGAGGAGGCGCTCGCGGCGATGGGCGTTGTCGTGTGGCCGATGATCGACCTCGAAGCCGATGATGCGCTCGCTTCGGCCGCGCATCTCGCGTCGAAGGATAAGAAGGTCGAACGCGTCGCGATCTGGACGCCCGACAAGGATCTGGCGCAATGCGTGCGAGGCACACGCGTCGTACAGATCGACGGCCGGCGCAAAACGATTCGCGATGCGGCTGGGATACGCGAAAAGTTCGGAGTCGATCCCCCGCTCATTCCGGATCTGCTCGCGCTCGTGGGCGATGCGGCCGACGGCTATCCCGGCATCCCCGGGATCGGCGCCCGGACCGCCGCCACGCTCTTGAATCGCTACGGAAAGATCGAGAATTTTCCGCGGAAGATTCTCGGCGAACAGCGCGAGTTCGCGCTGCTCTTCAAAAAACTCGCGACCCTGCGCACCGATGCGCCACTCTTCAAGAAGGTCGAGACGTTACGCTGGCGCGGTCCGACGCCGGCCTTCGCAAAATGGGCGAAGCGGATGGAAGCGCCGCGGCTGCTAGAGCGTTGTGAAAAGGCGGGTTCTCGACAGGTCCGAAAGCTTACGGACTCGCCGTGGCGAGATTTACAGAATTAACAGGATTCCAGCGGCAAAGTATTTCAAAGTTCGCGATGGCGAGGGCGCCATCGCCAGCACGCGAGGCGCGTGCGCTCCCCGGAGGATTCGTCGGCTCGACAGAGTCTCGCCCCACCGGTTTCTATCCTTGAAGATCCGCGCAGCGTTACCCGACTTGTTATGTCTGCGCCTTAGGTTTTACAATCCGTGAGATCCGTGTAATCCGCGGTTAGAATTCTCGTTAGTCAAAATTCGTCGCGGCGAGACACCTCGATCAGGTTCTAGACAGGATTAACAAGGCCCTCCCACATTGGCGGCAATGGACTCGACTTTCGCTACCCGGAAGTAGAGTTATTCGCGGTTCGTCTGAGCTGCGAGCCGCTGCTCGGCGATCTCCAGCATCTCTTTGAACCGGGGATCATCACGGATGCACGCCAAATCGGGATCGACTTTGGCGTGGGTTACAAGACCTGTTCCCATTTTTTCAAAGACCGGCCCGAGCATCTGCAGCGCCGCCTCTTTATCTTTCAGATAATTAGCCAGGGCGCATACAAAGTTGTAGCGCATGGTTACGTTTTCAGGGTCTATCAACAGCGCACGGTCCATCCAATCTTTCGCTCGTTCGCGCTGACCCAACACGGTAAGAGCGACACTGCCATGTCCAATCGCCGAACCGTTGTTCGCGTCGTGCGCCAGGATCTTTTCGGCACGAGCCAGAGTAATTTCCGCAACCCGCTTCACCGCGTCAATGTTCCCCAGGGCATGATAACAGGTGATCAACATGCCTCCGGAGGCAAAATCGGTTTCCTCCACGGCAAGCGCTTTTTCCCAATAGCGTGTCGCCTCCTGCAGCTGGTGTTGTCGAAATCGCACCAGAGCAGCACTCTTGTTCACTTCGTGAGATTCCGGGCCCAGCCGGAGAGCAATTTCGACTTCACGCCCTGCCTCGTCGTGACGTTTCTCTTCCAAAAACATTCTCGCCTTGACGGCGTGTGCTTCGGCCAGGTTGGGATTGAGTGACAGAGCGCGTTCAGCCGCGGCTACGCCGCCGTCTCCAGCGCGGCCGACCGTCACACGCAAAACCATTTCGGCCAGGGCAATGAGTGCCCACGCTTCGGCATAGTTAGGGTCGATTTCCACCGCGCGTCGGCACAAACGGATGATGGCGTCATTTCTTCGCTCATCGGCCTCAAACCCAGTGACGAAACTCTGGCGCGCTAACAGGTATAGATTGTAGGCATCGACATTGTCGGTGCCGTGCCGCTCGATCGCGTTCTTCTCTTCCGGAAGGAGTTTCACCTTCAGCGCATCGACAATCGCCCGCGAAATTTCATCCTGGATAGCAAAGATATCGTTGAGATCGCGGTCGTAACGTTCCGCCCAAACGTGGCTATCATTCGAGCCGTCGATCAACTGCGCGGTGACGCGCACCCGACCGGCCGCCTTCCGCACGCTCCCTTCCAAAACATGAGTCACGTTGAGTTGGCCCGCGACTTGTCGCACATCGATCGATTTTCCTTTGAAGGTGAACGCGGTGTTGCGCGACACCACGTTCAGCGCTGACACCTTGCTCAAGTCCGTGATGATGTCCTCGCTGATTCCGTCACTAAAATATTCCTGCTCGGCGTCACCGCTCATGTTGGCGAATGGCAGGACACAGATCGAGAATCGGTCTTTCTCCGTCGCGACTTTTTTGGCAGATGACACCGCCAACCCTTGTGCAGGTTTTGCCTGAATCAATTTCTTCGGCTGATGTGAATTGCCGGCATCGTCGGTGTAGAAGTTGAAAACATGAACGTGGTCGCCGTGTTTCACTTCGACTTCGCCCAAGTCATGTAAATGCGGACGCCATCGTCCGTTTTGTTGCAAATCTTCAGCGACTCGCTTCGAGAGCAGGATATGACCGGCATCACCACAATCCATCAAGCGTTGAGCGACGTTGATGCCAACTCCGGCCGCGTTGACGCGTCCGTTAACGTCCGTGATCCCGCTCACCGGGCCGCTGTGCACGCCCATGCGCACCGGCAGATCGGGATGATGTTTTAGAACGCGGCTAATCTCCACCGCGCACTCGATCGGTTGCTCGGGACTATCATGGAAAATGAGCGCCATGCCATCGCCGGTCGGGATCTTCTTGAGCCGTCCGGCGGCTGCGGCACGATTAAACTCGTCCGAACTGCGGACGGCCTGGTTGAGCCGGTCCACCAGCCCTCGCTGCTCGTCCGTTGGTCGCGTCGAATAACCGACGATGTCGATAAAGAGAACGTGCGCGATCTCCAGGCGCTGGTTCGTTTTCGATTCCTCCGGCATGAGATTCAAACTTAGGCTGCGATTGCCGGTTGCTCAATGTTTCATCGCGAGGGAGTGGGCAAAGCGGATGGAAGCGCCGCGGATGCTCGAGCGTTGTCAAAAGGCGGCGGGGGGATGAAAAGGTGAAGAGTGATTAGTGAATGGTGAACAGTGAACAGATGACTTTATCTGTGATATCTGTGCAATTCGCGGTTAGATTCTGTAAATCAAAGTTCGTTTCGGCGGGACACCGAAACCAGCACTCGAGACGAGCGCGCTACCCGGACGTCGAAGAAGGCTCACAGTTTCGCGCGACGAGCACGGTTGCGACGAGATGGCCGGTTGTGTTCAGCACCGTAGCGAAGACGTCCGGGATCGCGTCGACTGCAATCAGGATCCCGATTCCTTTGGCTGGCAGACCGATAGCAAGAAAGAGTGGTGTCAGCATGATGAACGCGCCGCGCGGAATGCCCGGCACGGCGAACGCAAGAAACACGGCCGCGAAAGCGATCGTGGCAATGCTGCCGGCGTGGAGCGGCACGTCGTAGAACCAGCCGACGAAAAGCGCGCCGATCGTCCACGAGACGGGTCCCGCAATCTTAAATGTCGAAACAGCGAGAGGCAGAACAAATCCGGTAATCCGTTCGGGCAATTGCAAGTTCTTCTCGGCCGTCTCGACGAGTGCCGGCAACGACGCGATCGACGAACTCGAGCTGAAGGCAATGAGCTGTGGCGGCAGGGCAGCACGCGCGAAGCGGCGCAGCGGAATCCGGCCTCCGATTGCCGCGACGGGGTAAAGCAGCAGCGTTACGGCGACACTCGCGATCGAATAGGCCGCGACATAAAAACCAATCGCGCCCGCCAGCGTTCCGCCGGCATGGACGGCCAGTGGCAGGACGAGCGCGAATACGCCGAGCGGCGCAGCGAGGATGATCCAGCGGACGAGGACGAGCATCGCGTCGCTCAGAGCGCGAAAAAAACGAGTCAGCGTCTGACGCGATACCTCGGGAGAGCGCGCAATTGCCAGCGCGAGGAGCAGTGTGAAAAGGATCAGTGGCATCATCGCTCCGCTCGCGGCGGCGGCGACAGGGTTCGCAGGAAGAAGCGAGACAAGCCACGTCGAGAACGTCTGCGCCTGTCCTCCCGCGGACATTTCATTCGCCGCTTCGACCGCGCCGGGCGGGAGTTCCAGGGCACCGTGAGGCGGTAGGAGCTTGAACATCGCCAGCGCGATTGGAATGACGATTGCGGCGACTCCAATGAGAAGCAGGACAAAAGTAACGAGCGTCCGTCCGCCGAGTCGCCCGATCGATTTGATGTCCGATACCGATGCGACTCCGGTGATCAGCAGCGAAACGACCAGCGGGATTACGGTCATGCGAATGCCGTTGACCCAGAGCGTGCCGATCGGCGCGATCACGTCGGCCGCGCGGATAAGCGAGGCGTTATGCGATGCCGCGATGAGGACGCCGATGAGGATCGCGGCGACGAGAGCGAGAAGGACGCGCGTGCTCTCTTTCATCACATCATCAAGTCGCCGCCGTTGATATCCAATGATGCGCCGGTGATGTAGCCGGCGGCCTCCGAGGCAGCGAAGCAAATCAAGTCGGCGACTTCGCGCGCGCTGCCGATGCGCGGGATCGGGTAACTTGCGGCGAGGCGTTGCAGCAATTCGTCGTTGGCGTTCTCGCGCGTCAGCTCCGTGTCGATCATCCCGGGGCAAACGGCGTTCACGGTAATCCCGAACTTACCAAGTTCTTTCGCAGCGGCGCGGGTGAGACCGAGCAGGCCCGCCTTTGATGCGGTGTAGTGCGCGCCGCCCAGGGTGCTGACCATTCGGCCGGCGGACGAGGAGATATTAATAATGCGGCCGTAGCCCTGCGTCTGCATCGTCGGGAGTGCGGCCTTCGTGAGCAGGAACGGCGCGGTGAGATTGATTTCAAGCGCGGAGCGCCATTCCTCCGCCGTGAGATCAGGCAACCGCGTGGAGAGGGCGAGCGCGGCGTTGTTAACGAGCACGTCGATCCGGCCAAAGCGCTCAAGTGTCATTCGTACGATCTCCTCCGCCACTCCGGGACCGGCGATGTCGCCCGGCACGGCTAAGGTGCGTTCGCCAATCGACGCAGCGAGACTTTCGGCACGCGCGCGGTCGCGCACATTCACTGCCACGGAAGCGCCGCGTTCGTGGAAACGCTCCGCCGCGGCGCGCCCGAGCCCGCGCCAGGCACCGGTGACGATGACAACGCGCCCGGCAAAGTCCTGCCCTGAAGGGCCGCTCATCTCAGTATTTGAGCTTTCCATCTACTCCAACGCAATTGGCTTTTCACGATCAATAGAGTTGAACCTAACGAGGAGAAGATCAGCTGCGATTCTAGTTGGTTACTCCTTCGGTCTTTCCGAGACGTTAAAGGCTGGAGTGCGCCGACCCGGGACCTCAAGTGCACGTCTACGCCCGATCAAACACAAGAATGCTCTTGGGCCTGCTTTGACCCTCCAGGCGTTCGGTCATCGTCAAGGTCTTGAGATCTGGAGCAAGCTCGCTCTGCCAGGTGCCCGTAATTTTGCCTTTGGATCTGTATGTGATTTCCAAGCTGCGCTCGTTCACGCGACGGCCCGAATATACAGTGCCTTTGTCCCCGCCTTTCGAATCGAGCTCCGGATAATCCTTCCCATCTAACTTGATCTTCTTAACGGTTTCTTCATCGGAACGTTTAAATGACAGGCCGTCACCCTCGTCGGGCTGGACCTGGAGCTCGATCCCCGTCTTCACTTTCGCACTCTCGCTGTCCCACGTGCCTGGAAAACCTGAATTTCCGGCCGTCCGGTCGTACACGTAGGGCAAAAACAATGTCGAACCGTTAGGCAAAGGTTGTGAGAACAATGTCAGACCGTCGGGTAGATATTGGGTAAAGGCGTCGTCTAGCGTTTTGCCGTCTTCGGAAAGCGTCCACTGCGCCTTGATGATCGTGCGGCCCTTCATTTTGCGAACGACCTCCCAGCTATTTGGTCCTTTTACCGTGATGGAAAAGGTGCTTCCGCTCAGAGCGGGCTGGTCAGTTCCATCGGCCACGATTGTGTCCACTTGGCCCGGGCCAAAGGTCAGGACGTATTTGTTTGCACCTGCGGCCTCAACCTTCATTTCGTCGTAGAGTTTGCTCTTGGACGGGTTCACCTTCCATTTGCCTACGAAGGGATCGTTCGCCGCCGGTAACGTGCCGATAGCCAGACAAACAACCGGCAGCGACAGAAGACTACGCAGTAGCATTCGCATTCCCAAATTCTATCCGCAGGCGCCGTCCCTGTCGTTCGAAATATTGGGGAAGGGATCAGCGTGTCTGCAGGAGCTTGTCACTCTTCCTCTTTTCCCTTATCCGTGCATTTGGCTTGGGCTGTCTGTAGGGTTGCTCGATGAGGAAAGAAATAACGATCGTTTCGCTGCTCCTTTTACTACCGCTTTTCTGTCGGGGCGCGGACTGGAAGAATTTCCGGGCCGATGCGAAGCGAATGGAAGAAAGAGTCAACGAGCTTTCCAAATTCGGAGCAAATCCCGAAGGAGGCGTGAGCCGGGTTGCCTTCAGCGAGGCGGACGTTGACGGTCGCAATTACATAAAAGCCTTGATGGAAAAGGCCGGACTCAAAGTCCGCGTCGATACCGCTGGAAACATCATTGGCCGCAGGGAAGGACGCGATCCGAACCTGCCGGTTATCCTGTTCGGTTCTCATATTGATTCTGTTCCGCATGGCGGGAACTACGATGGAAACGTGGGAGTTCTCGGCGGATTGGAATGCATCGAAGTCCTGAAACAACACAACTACCTAACGAATCACCCCCTGGAAGTTGCCGTATTTTCCGATGAAGAAGGCGGACTTACCGGAAGCCACGCTGTTGCCGGCGAACTTAGTCCGGAAGCGCTTCAGCTAAAGAGTCACAGTGGCAAGACGATCGGAGAAGGAATTCGTTTTATCGGCGGCGATCCGGACCACCTCCAAGCAGCCAAACGAAGTCCTTCTGAGATTCTCGCGTATCTGGAATTGCACATCGAACAGGGCGGAATTTTGGAGGCGGAAAAAATAAACATCGGTGTGGTAGAAGGAATCGTCGGAATCAACGTGTGGGATGTGACCGTGCTTGGATTTGCCAATCACGCCGGAACAACACCCATGAAACAGAGGAAGGACGCGCTCGTGGCGGCAGCAAAATTGGTGGAGTCAGTCAATCAGATTGCATGGAGCATTCCCGGCCGGCAGGTTGCTACCGTGGGAAAGATTCAAGCAGAGCCGGGCGCTCCGAATGTCATTCCGGGCAAAGTAGTAATGAGTCTGGAGATTCGTGATCTGGAGAAATCGAAGATCGATCTGGTATTTGAAAAGGTAAAAGAGTCTGCAAAAAACATCGCCGCGGATTCAGGGACGACTATTTCTTTTGCTGCGCTCGATGTCACTGCGGTTCCGGCACCGACAGATCCAAGGCTGCGCAAGATGATTCAAGAAGCAGCCACCGATTTGAGTTTAACCACGAAGTTAATGCCGAGCGGCGCCGGGCATGACGCGCAGGATATTGCGCAAATCGCTCCGATCGGAATGATTTTTGTTCCCAGCGTCGGCGGAATCAGCCACTCGCCCAAGGAATTTACGGCCGCTTCGGATACGGCGAACGGCGCCAGCGTCTTGCTGCAAACCATCTTGAGGCTGGATGAACAGGGCTTGTAGCTCTCATCTGATGGAATTCCAGGGGTCATGAATGGGGTCAAATCTAAACATTTAACATTCGCGGACGACGCTCATTCACCCTGGGCGGCCGCCACCGGGACCGGCAACGGAGATGAAATGGTTACGTGGGTTATTTTGACTCCGGCTTTGCGTTCGGCTTCCAGCTTTATCGTCGCGTTGTCCTCGTTGATTCGGTAGACTGACATAAAGATCGGCGTTGTGATCTTATTCATGATATGGCCGCCGCTGTTTGTACAACACGAGGCGGTTTTGCATTCCCTTTAGCGTAAAGGCAACCTCCCGGTCATCCTTCGCTTTAGGATTGGCGAGCGCAATCGCTTGTTCTTCATAACGGAGCGCGGAATCGAAATCACCTGCCTCGGCGTAAGCAGCCGCAAGGGTATCGACATTATAAAAGTTTTTAAAGTTGGTAATCTTACATGATGCCGTCGCGTCTTTAACCGCCAATTGTCCGTTCCGGATTGAGGTATCGGGACAAGTCGCCCTAAGCCAGGCGCGATCGTTGTAGGCTTCCCCCGCTGTCTTGTCGTGGAGACGGATCGTTAAAATAAGATGATCCAGTTCGGCTAAGCTCTCTTTATAGTAGCGAAGGTTGCGATTGACCGAGGCACGGTACATAGCCGTCTGGAGATGCGTCGGTTTGAGGCGTATCGCCGTATTCAGATCACGCAAAGCCAGATCGTACTTTCGCTGGTATAAATAAATTACCGCACGGTTGTGATAAGCCGCCCACATCGTCGGTTCGAGCCGAATCGCTTCGTCGAAGTTCGACAGCGCCCCGGCCGTGTCTCCTTTAGCCAGTTTAATTATCCCTCGATCGACCAACGATCTGACAACAGGATCCCTAGCGTCGAAACCAGCGACTAATTCCATCACGCCAAACGCGGATGCGCACACCATCGTGCTGACCATTGCAATGACTGCCGCCGTTTTTGAATTCATTTTGTTACTTCTTCGACTTCGATCCCGACTCGTCTTTGTAGCGGGTTATCTTTCCGTTTTCGATAGCCCACATTTGACCGCTGGGAAGCGTTTTTAGCCTTTCGGCAAGCCCTCACCTACCTTGTCAATCACCAACGATTTCGACAGAGCGTCGATCCTTTGCGCCTTTTCACCATCGGCAGACACGGTCACGCGAAAATGACCGCAGAACACGACTTCGTCTCGCTTCGTTGTCGATCCTAACGCGTAGACTAAGAATCCGGTTCTCTCTGGATCGTCCAGGACAACGTAATCGTAGCGAATGTTGAAAAGCTTACCTTGCAAAGCTGCTTTCGCCGTCTGCTGGGCTCGCTTCCGGACTGGACTTGTTGCTCCGCGATCTGGAGTCTGACTGACACGTGTTAACTCGTTACCGAGTCTTTCGATCGTTTTGAGATCAAACTCACGAATGTCACCGGCGAATGTTGAGCTCGTGCAAGACAGAATCGCTAGGATCAGAGGGGTGAAGCGCATGCTGAAGCGTACCAGATTAGCGGCAATGGACAAAGTTCGTTTCGGCGAGCCGCCAAAACCAACAGGCTGGCAGCCTGTGCTCCCCAGACAAAGAACGCCTCGACCCGCCTTCTCGTATTTCGGTGCGGCAGGCGGGCCGTGCGCTCCCCGGAAAATCTTGCTCGGATATCGCAGTTTGTTCACTCTAACGCCATGAAGCTTATTTGCTTGGCGCTACTCACTTTTCCGATTTGCGTGTTTGCTGACGGCGGGCTGCCTAACCAGCCATATATGTATGTAGAAGGGAGAACGGAGTTCGAGAAACTCGCCGACATGGTGACGATTCGCTTCAACGTCATAGCGCGCAACGCCGACCAGGCGAAAGCAAACCAACAGGTTCAGGCGCAAACAACCAAAGTTCTGACTTTATGTGACGAGAGAAAAATCCCCAAGAACGATGTGGTTGCCCAGGACATTACATCTGACCCGGATTACGAGGAGGTTGAAAAGGGCAAGGCAAATCGCCAAACAATTATCGGATATACCGTCACGCGTCGAGTTGAGATAACGATTCGGAATCTTTCGATCTTCCCCAAACTGGTGGATGATTTGTTCAATCTTGGCGGAATAGAAGTTTCTAATGTGGCAAGCGACCTCTCCACCAAGTCTCAAATGGACGATGAGGCCTGGCAAAAGGCGCTGACTAATGCCCGGGAACAGGCCGAAAAAACTGTCAAGGCTGTGGGCATGAAGATCGACTCGATCTACGCGATCTCGCCGAGGGCGTTTCCCGAAATCATCAGCGAAATTATGCCGGGCGAGCGGGTTACTGTCTTGGGTATGAACGTTCCAACTCCGGACGATCTGGTGGATCCATACCACTATCGTCTTTTACCGGTAAAAATGTATCAGTCGGTTCATGTCATCTATTTGATCTCGCCGGCGAAGTAATTTCAGGGGAGAAGGGTTGTGCAACGGCCGGAACGGGCGCGGTCGCGCGGTCGTCGGAGGGAGAGTCGTTCGGCGAGGACGCCGAACGCTACAGGCTGGCAGCCTGTGCTCCCCAGACAAGGGAACGCCTCGACCAGCCTTCGTCCGGCAGTCGGCGGGACTACGGCTCGGCGAGCAGGGTCATGTCTTCGCGTAAATCTCGGCGCCGGCTTCGTTGAACTTCGTTGCCTTGAAACTCACTCGCTGCCCGCGCTCTTTCGCTGCTTCCCTCGCAGCTTTACCTTCTATGTCGCTCAACCCATTCGCTCCATTCTGTTCGAGTCCTTCTCTGACCGCTAACCGCTGACCTCTGTTCTCTGTTCTCTGTTCTCTGACTCAGGCTACTCCTTTTTTGTGTAGCCGAAAAAGCCGCGCTGCCGGATGATCTCCGCTACTCCTGATGGTACCATTTGATCCCAACTCTCGTCGCCGCTGGCGATCCGCTTCAACACGTCGCGCGAAAAGATCGGCAGATATTTGGGGTTGAAATTATCGAGCTGCACGAAGCTGCCGCGGCCGACCAGATAATTATAAAGCACCTGCAGGTCGGGTTTCACCTTGAGCGTCTGAATGGTTTCCAGCTCGTCGCCTTCATGACGTCGGAGGGGGTAGACATAAACTTTCAGGTCGTTCTTAAACAGCCGCCCAAAATTCTCCAGGGTGCCCCCGGGTAAATCCGCGTAGTACTTTTCGTCAAATAACTCGGAAACGCTCGGCAGACCCATGACGACGCCGATGCGCTCGTTCGTGCGCCAGGCGAGATAGGCGGCGAGGCGGTAGTATTCGAAGTAATCGGAAATCAACACCGTCATGTCACAGGACGAGAGCAGCTCTGCGCGCGCGATAAAATCGCGACGGTCCACGTCGGTGCCACCGGCGAGCAGGTTGCGCATGGTGATTTCCATCAGCGGCAAGATCGGCTTATCGGCTACGGCAGGGTCCTCTTTGAACTTCGCCAGTGCGGATTTTAGCATGTCGATATTGACGTTCGTAGTCGGACGGAAACTTCCGCGCTCGACCAGGACCGCTTTGTTATGCAACACGTCTGACGGCTGCAGCACCTCGCGATTCGCGCCAAACATGGCCGCGCCGCTTAGCCCCAGCTGCACCAGCTTCAGCGCCATAATGCGATTGTCGACGTTGCGAAATTCGATCCCGCTGAACTCGAGCATGTCGATCTCGATCCGGCCAGTGGTCAGCTTGTCGAGCAGCGACTCGACTAACTCCTCCGGCACGTGGTTCAAAAAAAACGCGCCGTAGCAAAGATTGACTCCTACGATGCCGAGCGCTTCCTGTTGCAGCGACGTCTCCGCGTCGAGCATCCGCACGTGCATTACGATCTGGCTCGGTTCATCGTGCACGCGGCTCTGGAATTTAACGCCCATCCACCCATGGAATTCATGGCCGCCGCGGTAGCTTCGCGCCACCACCGTATCGGCAAAGGCGAAAAACGAAGTGTTATCACCCCGGTCCTTCCCGAGCCGCTCAACATCCAGATCGAACTCCCGGTCGAGCATCGCTTGAAGTCGCCCGCGCGAGACATAACGCTCCGCGTGTCCATAAATGGCGTCGCTCACCTTCATGTCGTAAGCTGAGATGCTCTTCGCAATCGTCCCGGCCGCGCCGCCGACGCGGAAAAACCACCGCACCACCTCCTGTCCGGCGCCGATCTCCGCGAACGTCCCGTACCAGCGCGGATCAAGATTGATCTTCAGCGCCTTCGAATGCGTATCAATTGTTTCCTCTTTCATGTCGCAACAGACCTAGCCCGTCGGATACACGCTAAATCACTGCATCAGTGCAGCAAGGTGCAACTTTCCTGCGTCGAAAGAGCGTTCGGCGAGGGCGCCGAAGTCCGAGCCGGACTGGCATTACACGCGAGGCGCTGCACTCGCCGGCGATTGCGATCAATCAACGTGTGCCGCCGATTGGCGTTTTTCGTGGTGGCAAGTTCATGAAGTATGTTTCGGCGAGACGCCGAAACCAACGCCCGAGACGGGCGCGCTCCCCAGACGAAAGAGCGTTCGGCGAGGGCGCCGAAGTCCGGGCCGGACCGGCATAGCACGCGAGGCGCGTGCGCTCCCCGGACATTTCGTGTCAATGGATTCGACTTCGCCCACCACAAGTTTGCGTGTGTCGCGGGCTTGCTCGCTCAAAGATTGTTTCGGCGAGCCGCCGAAACCAACAGGCTGGCAGCCTGTGCTTCCCGGACAAAGGAACGCGTCGACCCGCCTTCATTTATTTCGGCGCGGCAAGCTGCGCAACGCGGCTACAGTTACGTCTTCGCGTAAATTTCCGCGCCCTTCTCGATGAATTCGGTGGCTTTTTCTTCCAGGCCTTGTTTAACCGCGGCCTCTTCGCTCAAACCTTGTTCCGCGGCATATTTGCGCACGTCCTCAGTTATTTTCATGGAACAGAAGTGTGGACCGCACATTGAACAAAAATGTGCGGTCTTAGCACCTTCCTGCGGAAGGGTCTCGTCGTGGAACTCGCGCGCGGTTTCGGGATCGAGTGAGAGATTGAATTGATCTTCCCAGCGAAATTCGAATCTTGCCTTACTGATGGCGTTGTCGCGGTATTGGGCGCCGGGATGGCCCTTCGCCAGATCGGCGGCGTGCGCAGCGATTTTGTAAGCGATCACGCCGTCTTTTACGTCCTTCTTGTTCGGTAAACCGAGATGTTCTTTCGGTGTGACGTAGCACAACATGGCGCAGCCGTACCAGCCGATCATGGCGGCGCCGATCGCGCTGGTGATGTGATCGTAGCCGGGCGCGATGTCGGTGGTGAGCGGGCCGAGGGTGTAGAACGGGGCTTCGTCGCACCACTCGAGCTGTTTCTCCATGTTCTCCTTGATCATGTGCATCGGGATGTGCCCCGGGCCTTCGTTCATCACTTGGACGTGCTGTTTCCAAGCTCGCTGGGTTAGCTCGCCTTGCGTAAACAATTCCGCGAACTGGGCTTCGTCGTTGGCGTCGGCGATTGAGCCCGGCCGGAGGCCGTCGCCGATCGAAAAGCTGACGTCGTAGGCGGCCATGATCTCGCAGATCTCATCCCAATGGGTGTAAAGGAAGCTTTCCTGGTGGTGCGACAACATCCATTTCGCCATGATGCTTCCACCGCGCGAAACGATGCCGGTGGCGCGTCGCGCAGTCATCGGGACGTAACGCAGAAGCACTCCCGCGTGGACCGTAAAATAATCGACACCTTGTTCAGCTTGTTCGATTAACGTGTCGCGATAGATCTCCCAGGTCAGTTCTTCAGCGCGTCCCCCCACCTTTTCCAACGCTTGATAGATCGGGACTGTGCCGATCGGCACCGGACTGTTCCGGATGATCCATTCCCGGGTGGCGTGGATGTTTTTGCCGGTGCTGAGGTCCATCACGGTGTCGGCGCCCCACTTGGTCGCCCAGCGCATCTTCTCCACTTCCTCCTCGATCGAGCTGGCGACGGCGGAATTGCCGATGTTGGCGTTGATTTTGACCAGGAAATTGCGGCCAATGATCATCGGCTCGCTTTCCGGGTGGTTGATGTTCGACGGGATGATGGCGCGGCCGCGGGCGACCTCACCGCGCACGTAATCGGCCGTTATCTCCTCAGGGATACTGGCACCAAACGAGTGCCCGCGATGCTGGTGGGCAAGATCATTGCGCGGAATTTCGAATTTGTTTCGAGCTTCGATATTCGGATTTCGGATTTTGCCATTCTCCCGAATGGCTATGAACTCCATCTCTGGCGTGATGATGCCGCGCCGTGCGTAGGCTAGCTGGGTAATCGCGCAGCCACTGCGCGCTCGCAGCGGTCTGCAAGTTGAGAGTTGATGGTTGAGAGTTGAAAGGTCCGAGCCGTTGCCGCTCTGTTGCGGCTCGACAGAGTCTCGCCCCACCGTCCTGCCATTTCCGTTGCCGCCATTCGATGTTCGGCGTTCGGTGTTCGACGTTCGATGCTTCTCCGACAAAAACCCATCATCGATCGGCGTAACCTTTCGCCCGGAGGTTTCTTCCACATCGCCGCGCGCGAGAATCCAATCGCGGCGCAAGGGCGGGAGCCCTTGAACTGGGTCAAGCGTCACGCTTGAATCGCCCCACGGACCGCTCGTATCGTAAACTCGGACCGGTTCGTTCTGTTCAATCTCGCCGCTCATCGTTTTCGTCGGCGCGAGACTGATCTCGCGGAAGGGGACGCGGAGGTCGGAATGCTGCTCGCCATTCACGTATACCTTGCGCGAATTGGGGAGACTGTAGGGGACGCTGTTAGCGTCCTGATTATTATTAGATGGGAAGCTGGCAGCTTCCCCTACAGAAGAATCGGGCGATGCCGAGGTCGTCTCTCCATTCTTTTGCGAATCTTTTGGAGCGATCATAAATCAAATACTTGCAGTGAGAGATGTCTCCACTGCGGTCGACATGACAAAGCATTTATGGGACGGCTGCGGAGAGCCATCCCTACCTAATCTGTGTTCATCCGTGTTCATCTGTGGCTAAAAAAAAGTAAAGCCATGCGGAAACGCATGGCTGAAATCCTCCTCGCTCCCTTCGGCGGCATTACCCGCATCAGGTTCAAGGGGTCGTCCCACTATCGGACCTCTCAGCCATCCGGCTCCCCCGCTCTACTATATATATATGTACGGGCGGTTGATCAAAGGTCAACGCCCAATGACGAAGCACTAATGTCGAAGGACGGAGAATCGCACTCCGCACTCCTACCCGGGCGGCGATTGGGTAGCCGGGGCCGTGGCATCCGACGGCTTTTGCTCGGCAACGTTCGTGTGAAGCATCACATGCCAGGCATCCTTGTGCTTTTGCCACACGGAGGCGCAGTTGTAAGTCCCCGACACATCTTTTCCTCCCGACGTGCCTTGGATAGTTGCTTTGTAGGCGACAATCACCGTGTCCGGGTCGGTAGCGACGATGTCAAAATCACTTAGCGAGAAAGATTTCAGATCCATTTCGTTCAGCGATTTTATCTCCTTGTCGACGGTATAATTCCCGTCCGCATAGACCGCGCGGTAATCGTCGGCTACCATTTTGCGGAACACGTCCGCTTTCTTGTCTTTGTAGGCCTGCCACGCCGCGTTTTCTCGGGCCGAGATTTTTTCCTTGTCGGGTGCGGCGATCGCCAGCGCGACCGTCGCGAAGAGAAGAATGCTTGTGTAATTGATCAGCTTTTTCATCAGTTGCCTTTCGTTGGTGATTGGGACCAACACTAGGCCTGCCCGTTCTCGGTCGTCGAGCAGCAAACCCGGACGCCTAGCCTCCGGCCCAGAGGGCCTACGCCCCGGCGGGGAGATGCGTCCCTACTGCTCTTTCTCATACTCATGCTCATGCTCATGCTCATGCTCACGCTCGTAATCGATCAGCCGCCGACCCTATTTCCTCGGAGGCCTCGGACCTTAGATCAGCTTAAAAGCAAACGCTCAACCCCGAAGCTATTCGGGGCCGTCCGAGGGCAGGCGCTCAACGTCCAACTCCGAAAGCCTTCGCGAGCGAGGCGCTCAATGGGAAATGAGTAATCGTGATCGTGATCGATCATTAGAGCGGCGTCTGACACAGACGCGGTACAAGAGTTCGATTAGGAGCACCCGCCTACGTTCGCATCCAAAAACTACGGCGTGGCAGGCGAGCAGAAGATGTAATTAATCCGGCGTTTCACAAAAACGCCCTACTATTTTGCGCGAAGTCTGGATGTAGAGGTGCTTGTGCCAAGCACCTATCTTTAAGTTTCGGTGGTTGACACCCGCCTGTGCGTTGCTACGGCGCCTACAGAGCGTCGCTACGCTTTTACTTCAACGCGACGTTTATACCAAACCTCGTTGCGAATTCGGGACGGAAAATTCCCGGAATCGAATCGAACCAACATCCGATGACAAAGGAGCGTGCTGCTAAGTCGCAGTGGGAGAGAAGGATTTGCCGATTGCGCACATTGGCACGCG
Source organism: Verrucomicrobiota bacterium (assembly GCA_041167085.1). GTDB lineage: Bacteria > Verrucomicrobiota > Verrucomicrobiia > Chthoniobacterales > UBA10450 > DATFCK01. The sequence goes on along the minus strand of JBEEGV010000026.1, from coordinate 152,875 downwards.
CCGTGCAAAGCGTTAGGCATCACGGGACGAGTACTCGGGAGGCGTTTGCCATCCGGCTCGTCCTGCTTATTGCTCATAACTCCACATATATGATGAAACGCATTCTCTTCACCACGATCAGCCTTGTCGTTGCGCTCCCGTTGTTCGCACAGACTGAGCCGCAAAAATCTGACGCGACCAAACTGAACTCGCCGCTACCCGGTGTTCATGAGCCGGGTAAAGCTCCGACCGAGCAAGTGCCACCGCCCGCGGCAGACGTGAGCCCGGCAGCAAAGGATGCCGGCGCAAAACCGAAGATCGAAAAGAATCCGTTGCCGCTCGATCCGAAGAACATGGATCCCTCGGTAAAACCGGAACAAGACTTTTTCATGTATGCCGATGGCGGCTGGATCAAGCAGACCGAGATTCCGCCGGAATATTCGCGCTGGGGCAACTTCAACGAATTAATCGAGAAGAATAACGACGCCCTGCATGAGATTGCCGAAAAAGCGGCGAAATCGCATGCCGACGCCAAGACAAGCCCGGAAGCGCAAAAAGTGGGCGATTATTATGGGAGCGGGATGGACGAGAAGACAATCGAAGCGGCGCGAACGAAGCCGTTGAACGATGAGATCAAACGCATTGACGCAATCAACGATCAAAAGGATGTGCTCAAGGAGGTCGCCCATCTCCACACCATTGGGGTAAGCGCGCTATTCGGGTTTGGCGCCGGACAGGACGATAAGAACAGTACCATGGTAATTTCGAACGCCGTGCAAGGTGGGCTCGGCATGCCCGATCGCGATTACTATACCAAGACCGATGATGCTTCGCAGAAGTTGCGCGACCAATATCTCGCGCATGTCGCGAAGATGCTGACCTTGCTCGGCGATCCGGCCGAGAAAGCGAATGATGAAGCCAAAACGATCATGGCTCTCGAAACTTCGCTGGCCACAGCCTCACGCACGCGCGTGGAATTGCGGGATCCGCAGACGAATTACAACAAAATGGCGCAAAGCGAAGTGCAGTCGCTGACACCGGACTGGAATTGGGCCGACTACTTCAAGGAGATCGGGCTGACCGAACCGGGCGATATCAATGTGCATCAGCCAGATTTTTTTAAGGCAGTCAATTCCGCGGTTAAAGATGTGCCGGTCGACGCTTGGAAAACCTATCTGCGCTGGCACCTGATTAATGCCGCGGCGTCCGAACTCTCGAGCGATTTCGTCAACGAAGATTTCGCATTCAATGAAGCAACGCTCGCCGGAACCAAACAGCTCAAACCGCGGTGGAAACGTGTCGTCCATTCCACCGACCTGTCGCTGGGCGAAGCGCTCGGCAAACTTTACGTTGCCGAAAACTTTCCGCCGCAGGCAAAAACGCGCGCGTTGGAGTTGATTGATAATTTGAAGTCAGCCCTGAGCGATCGAATCAAGGCGCTCGAATGGATGGATGAGCCGACAAAGCAGGAAGCGCTCAAGAAACTCGCGGCGTTAACGGTCAAGATCGGCTACCCCGATAAATGGCGCGATTATTCGCTGCTGCGCATCGATCGCGGTCCATTTGTTTTGAACGCGATGCGCGCGGCCAACTTCGAGTCCAAACGCGACCTCAAAAAAATCGGCAAACCGGTCGATCGCACGGAATGGGGCATGACCCCTCCGACAGTGAACGCCTATTACAATCCGCCAAACAACGAGATCGTGTTTCCGGCTGGAATTCTGCAGCCGCCCTTTTTCAATCCCAAAGCCGATGATGCGGTCAATTACGGCGGAATAGGTACGGTGATCGGACACGAAATGACCCACGGTTTCGACGACAAGGGCCGGCAGTACGACGCTGTGGGAAACCTGCGCGATTGGTGGTCAAAAGAATCGGCCGACGCCTACAACACGCGTCGTAAAGCGGTGGTGGACCAGTATTCGGAATACGAACCTCTGCCCGGTTTGCATTTGAACGGTGAGCTGACTCAGGGCGAGAACATTGCCGACCTGGGCGGGGTCAAGATCGCTTTCGCGGCGTTTCAAAAAGCGCGCGCGGGCAAGCCGGGCGAGAAAATTGACGGGTTCACGCCGGAGCAACGTTTCTTTTTATCCTACGCAACGATTTGGAAAGAAAAAATACGTGATGAAGCTTTGAAGCTGCGCGTGAATACCGATCCGCATTCCCCGGGACATTATCGGGTGAACGGGCCGCTCTCGAACCTGAGCGAGTTCCAGAAGGCGTTTAACATTCCGGACGGATCGCCGATGCTTCGCGCGACGGAGAAACGGGTTAATATCTGGTAAGAGAATAATTCACCGCGGGGTTCGCAGAGGGCGCAGAGGTTTTCATGCTCATGATCGTGATCGATCAAACGCGCGTCCTCATTCACCCGGACGCCTCGCCTCCGACCCAGAGGGCCTACGGCCCGGCGGGGAGATGCATCCTTACCTGTTCATGATCGATCCGAATTATAGGCCGTCTCTGTGAGACGGCGTGGTTGGCGTCTGACACAGACGCCCTACAACTTTGAACGAATGTAGCGGTGGTTGTACCAACCACCGAACTTTAACTCAGGTGCTTGGCACAAGCACCTCTACATTAGTATCGCAGCGCGGCGTCCCTACCTGTTGATGCTTCACTCGTGCTCGTAATCGTAATGGATCCCTACACGGCGACTGAGCGCCGTGGCTACAAGATTTGATTCGCGCGCATTGGGATTTTTCAGCACGATTTGCGCATGGATTTGCGCAAGCTCTTCATTGATGTGTTCGATCCGCAGCCGGGTGAGGTCGCGGCCGTCATGGTCGATCTGCCGCATGGCCCTATCGCCGATGACGACGAATGGCGTGCCCGCCGGAGCATGGCCGAACGCTGGCAAGCGGCGCTGTCCGCTCTGGCGGCAGAACGAAAGTTCCAAGTTGTACCGCTGATCACTTTCGAGGCGAGCGGAGGAAATAACGCGCAGCTTCCGGCGGAAGGCGTGCAAGCCGGTCGGCCGATTGTTCTCGAGCAAATTGCGCAACGCCTCACGCTCCTGCTCGCGATGACGGAGTTCTCCGCATCGGCGCCGTTGATCGGCTGGACAAAACGATTTCCGGCGTTGCGCGTGGCATCGATGCCACGCGTGGCGCCACAGATGGAATTGAGCGCGCTGGCCGCTGATTACACGCACGTCGCCCGCTCATGCGCACGTTTGCGCGATCGATTGACGAAAGCGTGCATGGCCGATTTCGAATTTTCAACCGGCGACCGGTTCCGGTTCGACTTTCGGTTTCGTGAAGCTGAGACCGATGACGGACATCTGCCGATCACTGCGCCCCCACCCCGACTTATCAATTTGCCGAGTGGCGAAGCGTTTATCACCGGCTACGAAGGCGAGAAAGATTCTGCCAGCGAGACAAGCGGTGTGCTGCCAATTCCGTGGCAGGGTGAAATTGTGCGGGCGCGAATTAGCGAAAACCGGGTGCAGGAAGTCATCGGCGACACGCCCGCATCGACGGATCTTCGCAACTTTCTTTTCACGGATGCGGCCCGATGCAATGTCGCCGAGCTCGGCCTGGGCTGTAATCCGAGGGCGCAGGTATGGGGTAACGTGCTCGAAGATGAAAAGGCCGGGCCGCACATCGCGCTGGGACGCAGCGAACATCTTGGCGGGACGGTTGGCCCGAGCGCGTTTCGCGATCCCGCCAACATCTGGCATGAGGATTTCGTTTATGCGCGGGGCTGCCCCGTTCAGATTAAGGAAATGATACTCGTGGACGGCGAGGGAAACGGGGAAGTGCTCTTCGCCAACGGTTCGTACGCGGCGGAATTGGAGATTGGGATCTGAAGGGGCGCGGACATCCATTTCACCGCAGAGGACGCTGAATTCGCAGAGAGGAAAAACGGATGGTTCGCCTCCGGCCCAGAGCGCCTACGGCCCGGCGGAGAGATGCATCCCTACCTGTTCATGATCGTGCTACCGACACGGCGACAGAGCGCCGTGGCTACAGGATTAATGGGACGAGACCAGCTCGTCCCTCCCCGCTTTATTTCACCGCGGAGGACGCTGAGTTCGCAGAGAGGGAGAGCGGACGGCTCGGAGAGCCGTCCCTACCTATTCTAGTAGCGTTGACAGAGATCTTCGGCGGCTTCGCGCCATCTCGGGAATTGAAATTCAAAGCCGCTTTCCAGCAAACGTCTCGGAACGACCCTTCGGCTTTTCAAAATCAGTTCCGTTTCTGTTCGCATAAAAAACGCGCCGACCTCCAACATCCATTTCGTCGCCGGCAATCCGATCGGTGCACCACAAGCCCGCCGAAGTATTTTCATAAACTCGGCATTAGGCAGCGGGTTGGGCGAGCAGACGTTTATCGGACCACTCAAGCTTTCATCCACGAACAAGGTTTCGATCACGCGAACGAAGTCATGCTCGTGAATCCACGACACGTATTGGCGACCATTACCAGCCCGACCTCCAAGACCGAGACGGGCCAGCCGGCGGAGCATGGCAAAAATGCCACCTTGATCGGGGCTCATGATCATGGCGGACCGCATCAGGACAACACGAGTGTTCGGCAACGGCCCTACACTCTGAACGGCGGCTTCCCACGCTTTGGCCACATCGATACTAAAGCGCCAGGTATCTGGCGCATTTGGTTCTTCTCCGCCAATGATCCCTGTGACTTCGTCGTTTGGGACGTCGAACCGGTGGGCGTAGATCGTTGCGGTACTGGCCTGCAGCCAAAGGGCAGGCGGTTTCTTCGCCTGTTTCAGCGCAAAACCGATGGCGCGTACGGAATTTACCCGGGATTCAAGAATGTCGCGACGATTGCGCGATCCATACCGGCAATTTACGCTGCGACCGGCAAGGTTGATGATGACATCAGCCTCCTCGAGTTCCGCGGCCCACGGGCCCGGAGTTTTTCCATCCCAGTAGACCGTTCGATCGACACTATCGAGATCGTGGCTCCTCGTGAGGACGAGCAAATCATGTCGCGAACGCAACGCGCGCCGGATGACTGCACCGACCTGACCAGTTCCGCCAGCGATGACTATTTTCACGGTGTTCCGTCGACTTCAGCTAGCAACTTTCACAGTGATCATGCTCGCAAAGAACGCGCGCGGCCTCTTCCGGGTTACAGCGAATTGACCAGCGCGAAATGAAGGAACGGTTGCGCGATATCATTTGGCAAACAGTCCGGGCCAACGGAAGCAGCAGTGGGTTGGCCAGGCGAATAGCCAAAGCACGATAATCTTGCAGCGCCCAAAGGCACATCACCCACCCGGACGCACCGCGATAGACGGAACCATCATCACTGACGACAATGAGCTGCTCCGCCGGTTTAAAGTTATCAATCCCTGGAAATAGCCTCGCGATATCCGGCGACTGTAGAGAAATGAAACACAGAGGCACAAAGGCCGGTTGCCGCATCAGCCAGGCCCGGCATTCCCGGCACAACGCGCACTCCTCGTCGAATAACACGGACAGGCATTTCACTAGACGGAAGCCGCGATTTGCCCCTGCGGTGGAAGAGGCGGTGGAGCGCGATGAAGCATGGCGCGTCGGCGCATCTTAGAAAAAACAAATAGATTAAAGAAATGCATCCCGCCGAGCACGAGCAGCACGACACCGACTTTGCTGCTGAGCAGTTCGAGGCTTCCGCGCATGTCCACCGGAGCATTAGCTTCTTTTAGCGCGAGAGTGACGTAACCAATGTTGATCAAATAGAAGCCGACCACGAGCAGATGATTAACCGAATCTGCCAGCGGCTCGTTTCCGTCGAAAGAATCGACCAGGAAAATCCGCCCGTTCTTGTGCAACGTGCGGGCCACCCAGATCGTGAGCACCAGGCTGAGGGTGAGGTAACTTAGATAAGTCCAAACAATCGGTGTCATATTCATATGCCTTTCTGTTCTATGGTTTGCGGGTTCACTTGAGAAACTTCAGGGCCCAGGGCAGAACCGTGCTCTGCTCGGAGCGGGAAAGCTTGGTAATCACGCCATCGGCTACTTCGAGGAAATCGCTCAAGGCGCGGATCTGCTTATGAAAGACGATCGCATCCCGCCCCTTCATTTTTTTGGTCCGCTCCGCGCAATCGTTCAGCACAGCCATGGCCGGTCTTAATTCGCGGCGCCGTCGTTCCCGGATGATGATGCAAAACATTTTCCACACGTGTTTTTCGGCCTCGAAAAACTCTTTGCGCTCTCCTTTCCGGACGACGCTTCGGATCAATCCCCAACTAACCAGGTCGCGCAGATTGGCGTGAGCGTTACCGCGACTGATTTTCAGGTCCTCCATGATTTGATCGGTGGAGAGAGGCGCGGGGGCAGTGATGAGCAAGGCATGAATCTGAGCCATCGTGCGATTGATCCCCCAGGCGCTACCGATAGCCCCCCACTGCGTCACGAATTCGTCCTGCGCTTCGCGTAACGCCTTTGTCTCGGCGGCTTGGTTTGTCATCTACTTTCAGTATTTTCTGAAAGTTCAGATATGTCAAGAAACATGTTTGGCAGAGATATTGAAATCTGCGGTGCGGACATTCATTTTATCGCAGAGGATGCGGAGCTCGCAGAGAGGGAAAGCGGTTTAGTGTCTGCCACAGACGCGCTACAACTCGAGAAAATGTAGCGGTGGTTGTGTCAACCACCGAACTTTAAGTCAGGTGCTTGGCACAAGCACCTCTACATTAATGTCGCGCCGCGCCCCTAACGGAGTAGTGGGACGAGCTCGTCCCTCCCGGGTCCCTAGGAATCCTTCGCGATTTTTCCGCCCCAGGAAAGAATCTTGGCCTTCGTTCCGGCGGCCTCGGCTTCCGGGATGTTGCCGTTTCGATTGTAGAACAGGGAAAGGCTGGTCCAGCCAATCTGATCATTCGGCCGCAGTTCTGTCGCCTTCTTACCCGCTTCGATCGCTTCGACGAAACGGCCCAGTTTCATTAACGCCATCCCGAGGGCGTGCCAGCCATCGAAGAATTCAGGATCAAGCTCCACACAACGCCGGTATTTGTCGACCGCACTTTCCAGTTCGCCGATCGCTAGATCGCCATTCGCATCGTCGAAAATTTCGTCACGGTCTTGCATTGTAGGGGACGTTGTTAACGTCCCAACTCATTCAGATGGTAAGCTGACAGCTTCCCCTACAGGAATTCCCGTCATTCATCGTCGAAAACCTTGTCACGCTGAGTCATACAACGCAACATCCAAGCTCCAGAGAAACTTCAATTATCGAAACCTCAAGCGGACCGTCGCTGCGTCTTGGATATTGAATTTTTTTGGTGATTCTCTGGATGTTGGAGCTTGGAATTTGGAGCTTTAAACCGGATCTAGGATTTTTTGGTCGGCGGCGGCGCATTCGTCTCGCTTTTTTCCTTCAGGATACCGGCTTCAAATTGCCTTTCGCGCAGCCATTCGTAGAACACCACCTCGCGTTTGTTGCTTTTGATGCGCTCCCCGAGATCCGCTTTCTTGTCGCGGTATTTGTTTTCGTCCGGCGGATCACGCTTTTCGAGGACGGTGATGATCCCGCCATCTTCCCACGGGTAAAGTTCGCTGACGTCACCCGGTTGTTGAAGCGACGCCGCGGCATTTTTGATTGCCAGCATGTCCGGGGACCGGTCTTTTGGTTTGTCCTTGGCGTCCGGCTCTTTCTCCGCCTCATCCATCAGGATGAACGGCGGCACCTTTTCCGTTTTCACATTTACTTTCTCGGCAGCAAACGAAAGCGGCTCGCCCGCTTTTAATCCTTCCCGAATATCATGCGCGGCCTGCGCGCCCTTGTTGGCCAGTGCTTCACGCGAGCGCGACGCTTTGAGCGCATCGACGATCTTTGGTTTCGCTTCATCCAGGGTCAGCGGACGCGAAGGTGCGACCCCGGCCAGATGCAGCACGTAGTATCCGTCGGCAACCTGGATCGGTTCGCTGTTAGGCTCCTGTTCGCTCAGTTGGAAGGCCGTTGTGCCGAGTTGCCCGTCTCCGCTCAGTTTTGGATCAGGCTTTGCCGCGGTAAACTCCCCGGTCGACTGAACCGGTGTCTGAAACTTGTTTGCCACCTGATGGAAGTCGGCGCCTTTTTCGGCCAATGCTTGCGTGAAATCGGTTGCGCGATCCGCCAGTTTTTGCAGTGCGTCGATGTGCTCTTTGCCTTTCAGTTTCTTCTGGTCATCGTTGAGCGAGAGATTGACGAAATCGACCTTACGTTTCTCGTCGGTCTTCATCTCTGCTTTGTGCCCATCGAAATATTTCTGGATATCTTCGTCCGTGATCTTGAGATCTTTGACGAAATCGCCGGCGTGCAAACGGATTACGCTGACGGAGAGTTGACCATAGGCCTGCTCGTAATTTGATTTGGTCTCGCTTTCCGGCACGGACACACTCATGGCGACGAGTTCCTTGATCCGGTTGAGCCGGATCTCATCGCGCGCGAGCTGCTCGACCTGCGCTTCGCTGAGTCCGTTAGGCGAAAGAACTTCCTGCGTGAACTCGGTGTATTTCTTGATGTCGAAGCCGGACGGGCCACGGAAAGGCTGAAAAGTCCGGACCAGATCAGCCACGTCGGATGAGGTGGGCTCAATTCCGAGCCGCTCAGCTTCGTGATCAAGGATGAGCATGTTAAAAATGAACTGCACAGTGCGTTCGTTCTCGTCGCGCGCCCCGGCGGTCAGATCCTGGATAAAACGCATCATCCCGAGATTCATGGCCAGACCAAGAAGGCGCCCATATCTTTGCGCTTCAACCATCGAAACCTTGCGACCGTAAAAGTTGGTGGCGAAATCACCCTGCCCTCGTGCGCTAAAGTCCGTTTTGTTGAAGTAGAAAATGAACGGGACGGCCAGGATCGCGATAACGATCATGAGCGTGTTCCGGTGCCTGCGAAAAAATCTCATCATAGGGGTAAAAGGGGTTTAGGACCCGCACTCTATTGGAAGCCGCAGCTGACCGCAAATTCAGGTCGATTGGGGTATAGGATCCAATCAGTCCATTCCAGCACCAGCACGATCATGAGCATGAGCATGAGCAATCGCGCCAGCGAAGCTGGGCATTGGAGTTTGATGATTGGTCTTTTAGGTTCCGGACAATTCGTCGGCGGTCTTCCGGATCAATTCCCAGACGTTTCTGAGGTGTTCTTCCGTGGTCAGAATATTTCCGAGTCCGATGCGCATGACCGTTTTGCCATTTAACTTTGTCTGGGTGAGGTAGGCGCGCCCGGAGGCATTGACCTGTTCCACCATGGCGTTATTCAATTTGTCGAGCTCAATGGCGTCAGCTCCCACGAACCGAAAACAAACCACGCCCATGCTCACGGGCGCGGCAAGTTCGAAGCGGTTCCCGTCGTTCTTCAGCCAGTCGGCAAAAAGTTTCGCTAATCGCAGGTGATCGCGGATACGCGCGGCGATTCCTGCGCGACCGAACGCGCGCCACACGACCCAGGCTTTCAGCGCGCGAAAACGACGCCCGAGCTGAACTCCGTAATCCATGTAGTTGATCTCCGCGCCGCCAGGCTCACGGAGGTGAAGATATTCGGGCACGAGAGTAAAGAGCCGGCGCAAACGGTCGATGTCGCGCAGATAAAGCGCGCTGAAATCAAACGGAACAAAAAGCATCTTGTGTGGATTAATCACGATCGAATCGGCCTGCTCCCAACCAGCCGTGATCGATTTGTATTCCGGCAGGAGGGCAAGTCCGGCGCCATAAGCGCCGTCGATATGCAGCCACATCTGATGCTCGCGACAGACCTGCGCTATCTCGGGAATGGGATCGATGCTCGCGGTTGATGTTGTCCCGACCGTCGCAACCACAGCCATCGGCCGAAAATTCTGTTGTTGATCCTGCGCGATAGTCTGGCGCAGCGCCGCCACATCCATGCGAAATTCCGCGTCCACGGGAATGCGTCGCACGTTTTCCTCGCCAATGCCGATGGCGATGGCGCCTTTTTCGACCGAGCTGTGCGCTTGATTGGACGCGTAAATGCGAAAAATCGGCAGGTTGCGCCCGCTTAATCCAAGTTTGCGCGTGTTTGGCGCGGCCTGTTCGCGCGCGGTGGCGAGCGCGTGCATGGTTGAGATTGAAGCCGTGTCGTAAACAACACCTTGGAATTTGTCCGGCAGACCGAGCCATTGCCGAAGCCAATCGAGCACGAGCGTTTCCAGTTCGGTCCCGGCCGGCGCTGTCCGCCACGTCATGGTATTGACATTTAGCGCGCCGGTCAGCATTTCGGCCAGAATGCCAGGATTCGTGGTGGTGCAGCCGAAATAGCTCATGAACTGCGGATGTGCCCAATGCGCCACACCGGGAACGATGACCCGATTAATGTCGGAGAAAATCTCCTCCAGCGACGTCGCTGTTTCGGGGGGCGCTGATCCAAGCTGCGTGAGCACGGTTCCCGGCGGATCGTTCGGAGAGATCCTGCGCTGCTCGATGTTTTGCCGATAATCGGCAATCCAATCGGCAAGTTGGTGGATTTGAACGCGAAATTCGGCGAGGGGCACGTCTCCCAATTCAGGCAGCGCGTCGTTCTGTTTCTCGTCTTCTCTCATTCCGCTGAGCGCGAACTCGCAACGATCTGCGATGCAATTCGACCGCCCTCGGTCCAATCGAATCCAATGCCTTTCCGAAGCAGACGATCGCCAAATGGGTAGCCGCCCTTTCGCAGATACCAATAAAACGCCCAATAGGTGCTTAAACTTCGCTCGAGGATCCAGAGGGGCGCGAAAAGGCAGAGATGAGCCGGAAAAAATTGGCGCGCTTCTCCTTGCGCGCGGCCAACCGCCGCAAGTAAAGTTGATAACAGCGCGATCAGAAACAGGAAGGCAAACATCGCTTTGGAGCCGGCCAGGATTCCAAGAAAGAGTATGCAGGGAATAATCGCGGCAAACAGGATCGTCTTGGCGCGCAATCCAAAATCTTCGAAAGCCTGCCGTGGTCGTTGCTCAATCCATTTTTGAAACCCCGCTGGACATTTCCGAACAAAAAGATCGTTCGCGTAACAGATGCGCGCACCCGATCTCGCGAAATGGCGAATAATCTCTTCGTTATCGAACAGAACGTCGCCGTCATACGGACCGGCGCGCAGCATTGCTTCACGGCGAAACGCGCAGGTTCCCGGATAATCGGCGGCGAGGAGTGTCGCCCGATTGATCAACATGCGGGCCGCTTCCATTTTCGCCCACCACGGCAGGGTATAGCCAGGGCCCCGTGGGTCGTGATTGGAACCTGCTGCGGGCCCCAGATAATTCTGCGGCCGCACGACATCGAAGCGTTTTAGCACGGCCGCAATTTCCTCGATCTCACGGTTCGTGTAACGAATGTCATCGTCCGCTAAAATTATCTCGGCGGTTTCGGCCAGGCGAACGCCGGTGTGGATCCCGTTCACCTTGTCATTGAGAAATCCAAAGCTTCGATCGACCGGTTCGTGCCGAGCGGTTCCGGCCCAGATCTGCTGATGCTGCGCGAAAATGTCCGGGGGCGACCCGTCTACGATAACGATCTGGGCGACGCTCGGCTGGACGAGATCGAAGTAGGCTCGAAGTTGCGTCGCAGCGGCCGTATCGAAAACGGTTCGGCGGATCGGCATTAGGTAGGTGCAACTTGTCATGGGGTTGGGTGAGAACGGCGTTTAAATCAGATTAAAAGAAAACGTTCAACCTCGAAAAGGATTCGGGGCCGTCCAGTAAACTGGCAGGCGCTCAATGGAAGAGGCGATCGTGATCGGGCGCGTGCTCCTACTCGTGCTCATGCTCGTGCTCATGCTCATGCTCATGCTCATGCTCATGCTCATGCTCATGCTCATGCTCATGATCGATCTTACGCATCACCCCGCTCACCCGGACGCCTCGCCTCCGGCCCAAAGGGCCTACGGCCCGGCGGGGAGAGGCGTCCCTACCTGTCTGCGTTCCTACCTGTGCGTTTCTACCTAGAAGGCGAAGCCGAAACTGAAATGAAAGGCTCCCTGATCTTCGTGGGTCCGCGGATCGGGATTAATTCCGTAATCCAGTCGAATGGGGCCGATTGGGAGTTTGTAGCGCAGACCGCCGCCAATCGCATAACGCATCTCGTCGAGGCTCGGATTATCCGAGCTTGGCAGCAGATTGCCGGCATCGAAAAAGACGGCTCCCTGCAGTTCGCCATAAATCGGAAAAGTGTATTCAGCGTTGAAAACGGTGAAGAATTCGCCGCCCAGCGGATTTCCGTGACGATCGCGCGGGCCGAGATCCCGCTCGCCGAAACTACGGACGGTGGTGCTGCCACCGTTAAAAAAGCGCTCGTCAATGGGAAGATCAAAGCCACTGCTACTTTCGCTGCCTAACGAGTGAACCGCCCCAACGCGACCGCCAAAGGCGAGCAAGGTTTGCCGGTACCATCGTTCCCAAAACGAGCGGCTGAGATCTTCGGCCAGAGCGACTCCGGGAATCTTTGATTCTTCGTTGAACGGTATGTAATAACTGACGCGACCGGTAGTGCGGACAAACTCAATTTCGCTTCCAAAGGCGTTCGTGGCGACATCCACGGTGCTATCGATCACCAAACCGCGCGGATTGACGAGCGGGCTTTTCCGCAGATCGAGAGTCTGGGTGAAGCCAAGCGTATTGACGAAATAAGAAGTGGGGCCGAGAAACTGCGGTTTGATGTCCGCGCTCGTCACTTCGACATGGCGCACGGAAAACGTGACGCCGGCTTCATATTGCTTGGTGATCTTTCGCGAAAGCTCGATGCGCTCGCCCAATTCAAACTTCGAGTAACCGTCGAAATCAAAAGTCAATGCTCCGATTCGTGCCTTGAAACCAAAATCCGAATCGAAAAAATACGGATCTTCCCACAAAATTTCGCCCTTATAGCCGCGCTCGTTGATTTCCACTGAAGTCGTGAGCGGCCGACCATATCCAAAAAGGTCGCGATCGCGGAATTGGAGTCCGATGATTCCTCCGACATACGAGCCGTAACCGAGCGAGAAGCCAAACTCTTTGCTTTTCGCTTCCTCAGCCGAGATCTGTAACAGAAGAAGATCTTCTCCCTCAATTGGCACCGGTTGGATCTGCAACAGATTGAACAAACCTGTTCGCATGAGCGCGCGAAATCTCTCATCTACCGCATCCGGCGAATAAACTTTGCCCTGGAGGCTGCTGAATCTCTTGGTTACGTAACTTGGTTGTAATCGCTTTAGCCCGCTAATAGTGGCTCCGCCAAAATGATAAACAGGGCCCGGAGAAATGGCGACCTGCACTGGAACGCGGCCGTCCTGAGCCGTTGTCGGATCGCTCGTCGCCTCCGCCTTAATGTCATAGTAGCCGCGTTCCTTGAAATAAGTCTGGAGCCGGCGCGGAATGTCAGCCTGGCGAGCCTCAGTATATGGCTGTTTCAACAGATCTTCGATCTGGCCACGCAACGTTTCGGCGTCGTAGATGGTCTTTCCGGTGAAGGAAACGTCGCCAAACGAATATTGCTGATTTTCGGAAATGGCGATGGTCACATCCACCACGGGTTGGTCAGGCCGGTAGGTGGACTGCGGCGGCGCCACGTTCGCTTCGAGAAAACCTTCGGCCACGTAAAATCTCTGGACCAGATCCGCGCCTTCTTTCAGATCCTGCTCCACAAAAGGCAGACTCTTCTGCAACTTCGAATAGCGTTCGCGCGTCGGTCCGACAGCATAATCAAATAATTTGTCGATCGGCTCGTGCTCGTTGCCGGCGAAGTTTATCGTGCCAAGTGTAAACTGCGGTCCTTCTGTGACATCAAGCCGCAGCCGGTCCCCGTCGATGTTGTAATGGACATCGACTTTTGCGTAACCGTGCTTCCGGTAGAAGAGCTCAAGAAAGAAGGCGACGTCGTCTCCACGCGCCGGACTCAGACCATAATCATCAATCGTGGTGATCTGCTCTTTCAGAGCGGTGCGCACATCCTTTTCCTTGAAGACAGTCAGTCCGCGAAATTCGATAACGCTTGTCTTTTGCGCCTGCGTGTCCTGTTTCTTCTCGACCTTCTGGCGGGCCTTATCCTGTTCTTCCCGGCGGGGCTGACTTACCGCCGCCTGACCGAAGAGATCGGTGGCGAAACCAAGGATGGTTAGCAGAACAAGAAAGCCTCTCATCTCAATGGAATCGGATGAGATACTTGACCATACCGCGAAAATCTCCTCCGACTTCAATATCACCGACCAAAACGAACTGCTGGTTAATCTTGAATCGTGCCGTGGCCGTCTGCTGGCCGGTCCGCGGATCGACCTGGCCGGCATCCACCTCCAACCGGTCGAACACGGAACTACTATTCGTACCCTCCCCTTTTTTGAAAACCTTACGGTAAAGCTGCTGGAACAAAAGCATCGCGGCGCGGCCGGCCAGAACGTTGTTATTTCCGGTGAGTTCCTGGCGCGTTGTTCCGGTAGCGAGAAGAGAGATGATCTCCTCCTGTGGCAGTGGTGGTTCGCTGGTAAAAACCGCTTCTGGCGCAAGCGAGCGGCCATAAACATAAACGTGGATCGTGTAATCCCGGATAACGGATGTTCCATGGAGGTCGATCTTCGGATTCAAAGGATCGCTCGGGTCGAAGTAAAGGAAGCCGTACTGAACATCAAGACGACTGAAGGGCAATGTCGCCTCCACATTGTCCAGGCGTACCTGGCCCTCCAGCCCGGGATGCAGACCGGTCCCATTCAGGTGCAGATCGATAATCGCACCTCCATTGGCGAGACTGCCGCGGATGAGAAATGGATCCTTGGTTTTGACCGCAACATCAAATTTCCAATCGCGCAGGGGCGGTTGCGGAAAGGAAAACTGAGGGCGGGACGCAGGCGGCTCGGGCGCCGGCCGTCCCGGCAGACCGATCGGGAGCAGGTCCAGGTTCTTCAGGAAATGGCTGTTGGTTAAGGCCACGTTTCCAGTGACGCTCGCCGCCTTCAGCGGCCCGGCCACGCGAACATCGGCGTCTGCGCGCGCCGTCAACGAATCATTCCGGGCGACCAGAACGCTGTTCGCCTTGAGTTGCAGGTCAAAATTGGGTTCCGTCAGTTTTGGGAAAGCAATGTGACCTGAAAGTGTGAAGGGGCCTCCGGCAAGTTCCCCGCCGAAACGCTCGAGTTGAAGGGTGTCACGATTGAAAACAATGCGCGCCTTGAAATTTTGCAGAGCGGGCAGCGTCGCATTGGTGAATCGACCGACGTTTATGGTCATGTCTCCGGAGCCACTCAATACCGGCTGCGCCATGGTTCCTTTGACGGCGACATCGAGAGCGGCATCGCCATCCAACTCTTCAATCGCCGGGACGAATTGCCGCACGAAATTCACCGAACTGCGCGGCAGCCGGAGAGTGGCGTTCAACGGAGTGTCATCGGGGAGCTTTCTCTCCCGCAGGATTCTTGTCATCGGGAGGGGCACATTTGCCTTCAGCTCCAGCGGCTGAATTTTGGCCTGCTGCAAAGTGCCGGTAATACCGAGCTGCCCATCCTTGGCCAGCGCACTGAGATCAAAACTGGCCGGCTCCAACTTCGGGACCTGGGTGCTGCGCAAATCGCGCCCGTGCAGTTCGAGTTTCGCGTCGAGGTTTTCCAGCGTTCCTCCGGCATCGAGTTTTACATTCAACGTGCCGGAGCCGGGCGGTTGCATTCCGATATCTTCGAACATCTTTTTTAAATCGAGGTTCTCCGATTGAAAATTGGCGGTCACTTTTCCATTCGCGGCAAAAAGTGGAGCGCCGGTTCCGATATTCTTCCAAATAAACGGGACGGAAACGTAACCTTCGGCGTATTTGGCTGTTCCCTGATCGAGCTGGATTTTGCTGACCTCCAAGGTTTCGCCTTTGGCGTGGGCCACCGCCTGGAAATCCATCTTGTCACTTTGGAGGAAGATGATGGGAACATCGAAGCCTTCCGGTGAATAGGTCGCATCAACCCTGGCCTGCAAAGCGTGTAACGCGCCATAACTTCCCTTATCGAGAGTGAGCTTGAGCTTGCCCGAGTTTTTGAAAGTTTTCGCCTGCCCGCTTCCTTCCCAATCCACCGCGAATGATCCGCCGATATGCGTGTCATTGCCGGAGGCGCGGAGCAACGGCTGAAAACCGGACAGATCAGCGAGATTCAATTTCAATTTTCCGGTGTAACGAAACGGTGCATGCAGATCAACAATGGCGTTGGCCGTCACGAAATCCTGCTGATTCATACTCGCCGTGGCGTCGTTCAGATAAACGACGCTATCAACGATCGAGCATTGCATGCTGACCTGATGCAGAACCAGATCGCGCATGTGAAGATCAGCCCCGTAGGCGGAAAGTTGCCCGTTCGCCTCACCGTTTTTCCATTCCACCTGTCCGTAGACCTGTAACGGCCCGCTGATCTTATCCGCCGAGTCACCAATCCAATAATCGGCCAGTTGAACCGCATTCACGGAAAGATTGATCGTCGCCGGCTGAATCAGGGCGTCGTGAAAATTCTTCGGAAGTCGATATTCGCCTCCGACGACAAATTCGTTTTGCTTTCGGCGGACGATCCCGCGCTCAAAAGTTATGGAATCATTAACGCCGTGCACGGTTCCTTCGAGCGAATCCGCCGCATAGTCGCGGAATTTCAGGTTCGATGCGCTGAAGGTCGTTTCCGATTTGAGATCGGTATACCAGGGCTGGTTTGAATCCAAAGGTGGAATGACCTTCGCCACCTTGACCACTGCACTCACCGTCTCAATCCTGCCCTCGTCGAATTCAAGGTTCGTGCCGGCGATGGCAAAGTCTCCGTCGAGTTTGGCATTGCTGATTTGAACGTGGCCATTGATTTGCGCCGCCCCGCTCACCTTCCGGGGCATGCCGGCGGTGGCCTGCGCCAAATCCGGAACGCTTCCGGCAACTTCAAACTTCGCCGGCGTCCGGCCAAATTGGTCCAGGCTGGCCGGAAGTTCCGACGAACCACGAAGATGGAACTGATTCTGGCCCTGTATGATGTCAGCCGCTTGCAATGTTGCCGTGCCATTCTCGGCGGATATTTTGAAGACGCCGCTATCGAAAGCCGTCGCTTCCTGTCGGAAATTCGTGACGTGCGCATTCCCTGTTGCATTCCAGGTGCGGGGGGAGCTCAGCAGCCCTTTGATGTCGGCGCTCAGGGTCTCAATTTCGCCGGTGATGAAGTTCTCGGGCAGGGCGGCGTATTTATTAATTACGCCCACGGGCACTTTTTCCGCGCGAATGTGGACATCGGTATCGAGCGAGTGTTGCGCTTCCCGCAAGGCCATCGATCCGGAGATCGTGCCCCCGCCCGCCGCATAATCAAAAGTGATTGCAAGTTTGCGAGCTGCGATTTGCGACGCGTCCACCGCAACCGAACGAATGCGTTCGTCATTGGCCAGGACGACATCGTGCAGGAGCAAATCGCGATTCGTGTAACTCGTTTGCGCGGAGATTCGCAACCACTGTTGTCCGCCGACCAATTGCAATTTGCCTATGCTCAGCTGGCCGGGCCCATGCGGATCCAGATCGAGATCGACGCCTTCCATGGCAAAATCGTGCGGCTGATTTCTGACGGCGAAGGTGACGTCGGACAAATGCACCCGCTCCGGAAAGACGTCGGGTAATGATATTTTCTTGTTCGGATCGGGCGGTCGCGGCCGCAATAAAGTTTTGGCCGGATTCAGGACGACGCGCGCGGAACGCACATCCACGTTTTTCAGCGCACTGGAGAGCCCCTTCCGGATCAACGTGACGAGTCCGTAATCAACATGCGCGAAATCGACGTCGATGGATTCGATATCACTGGCTCCAGTCGACACCGCGTGAAGATTTCGCACGGTCAGGTTCGTGAAAGGGTTGCCTTCGAGTCTGAAATCGAGCCGAAGGTTCTCTTTCGCCGCGAAATGAAGGGCGATCCGGCGACCCAATCCAAGAATGATCGGTCGATGAAACAAGAGGAGAACTAGGCAGAAAACACCGGCGGCAATCAGCGCGCGCCGTCGCCAACTTAACTCCTTTTTCAGCCCGGTACCATCTTCGCCCACGACGGGCCACTCTATTTCTACGAGGGGAAAGAGCAAATTCAGAGGAAAGGGCGCTCTTTGAGCGCCAAACGTTCAACCCCGAAGGCATTCGGGACCGTCCTGTAAACAGGCAAGCGCTCAATGGAAGAGGAGTGATGGCGCTCATGCTCATGCTCATGCTCATGCTCATGCTCATGCTCATGCTCGATCAAACGTGCCCATTCGCCCGGACGCCTCGCCTCCGGTCCAGAGGGCCTACGGCCCGGCGGGGAGAGGCGTCCCTACCTGAAAACCTCTGGAGGCGTTGGCGCCTGTGGGTGCCGCGCACAAATTGCCGACCAGTCTCGACCTGATCAGCGTTCCTATTTACGCAATGAAAGGGAATCCGTTCGACGACCGGCTCGCCATGGAGCAGAGCAGCCTGCATCTGGCCGATCATGGCCAACTAAAGCCGTTCGACACCGCGGCCGAGACTAATGATCCCTTCCTGGTTGAAGCGCATGCCGCGTTTCGCGATCTCGTTTTGCGCCCCGGCTTCTCCTGTGTCGGCGCGAAAGCCGCGTTCAATGACGAAACGTACGCGTTCGGAGCCTATCCACGGCTCGGCTCAGCCGAGTCCACCGCCGGCCTCTGCCGCGACCTGTGCCACTTCAGCCAAACGAAACTGATGACTGACAACGAATACGCAACGTTCATCGCCGTCTTTCGCGAACCACGCACGATCGATCCTATCGGATTCGAACAACTGCTTTGGCGGCAACTGGAAGGTTTGCATGAAGCCGAGGCCAAACATTTTTCGTGGGACACAAGCGTGAGTCCCGATCCCAAGGATGCGCGGTTTTCCTTCAGTTTTGCTGGACGCGCCTTTTATGTCATCGGGATGCACGACCAAAGCTCGCGCAGGGCGAGAACTTATCCCTGGCCGGCTCTCGTTTTCAATCCACACAAACAATTCGAGCGTTTGCGGACGGATGGAAAGTGGCGCCGGATGCAAAGAACAATCCGGGCGCGAGAAATGGTTTTGCAAGGGAGCGTCAATCCGATGTTGAACGATTTCGGAAAAAGATCCGAAGCCAGACAATATTCGGGCCGAGCTGTACCGGAAGATTGGACTCCGCCGGTGTCGAAATGCCCTTTCGGCCATTGATTTGTGGTGGCGACGGTTGTGCCAACCGGCGACCTGGATAGACAAGGGCCTCGCACAAACACCTCTACCAGCCCAACTATTTGGGACGCGACGAGCGCGTCCCTCCCAAATAAAATGCAGCATCGCTTAGATCCCCAAACCGGCATCGCCTTTGCCCTGAAGCAAAATCAGCAGCTGCGAGTCATCGACATCGACGGTGAACAAGTTGCTGATCTGATCGCATTTGCCACCGCCGACAAGTGTGAATGCCTCTCCTCCGGCCGCAGCATTGATTACGCGAACAGGATTTACCTGACGACAGGCGACATTCTCTATTCCAATCGCAGCCATCCGATGTTCACCATTCTCGACGATGACGTAGGCCGGCACGATTTTCTGCTGACGCCGTGCAGTCCGGAGACGTTTGAGATCATCTACCGTAATCCGAATTATCATCCAAGCTGCTTTGAGAATTTATCCAGGCACCTCGCGCCGTTCGGTATCGCGTCTGACGCGATCCCAACAACATTCAATATTTTCATGAACGTTGAGATCGATGCCCGCGGGGAGTTAACGATCCTGCCGCCACGCTCCGGGGCCGGTGACAGCATTACGTTGCGTGCCGAAATGGACCTGCTCGTAGGCCTAACCGCATGTTCGGCAGAGAAATCGAATAATCACAAATTTAAACCGATCGGTTATGAAATTTCGTAACGCATTATTGATTCCCCTTTTTCCCGGCGGCTGACACAGTCGCCCTACAAAAGCAACGTGAGGCGGAACGCGCTCTCCGAGCGTGTTGATAAAGGATTATGCGCGGCTACGCCGCGCCAGGTTAGCATCGCCCTCGGAGAGGCCGATCCACCGGAGTGACGATGGCCATTGAGGATATCGCGTGATCGGGCAAGCTTGCATCGCGCTTTTTTTCCAATGACTCTCTCCTAGCCGCCAATGAACCCGGATAAGTTATTTGACTACCTTGATGGAAAGCTTTCGCGCTTCGAGCGGGAACAGCTCGAAGAACAGCTCTCGCGCGATAGAGAATTGCAGCGCGAACTGGCCATGGCACGAAGAATCCATGGCCAAATGACCAGCGAGTCGCGGGAAGTCCTTCTGGAAGGCGAACCATTGGATGCAGCGCGTAGTCGCCGGATCGTCCGCCGGATAGCGATTGTTTTCATCACGCTGTTGGGTCTCAACGTCGGCGTGGGTTTGTGGCTAATTGCGCGTCACGAGTCCAGAAATCCAAACCACCAACTCCTGGAGGCACAGATGCGCGAGCAATTGACAAAATCGCTCGATCAAGCTTCAAAGAACAATCTGACCCCCGCTCGACTGGGAGTCGATGAGATCAATTTGCCGGCCGCGCCCGGAAAATCAGGTGCTGTCGCCGACGAAGTCGTCGGGATCGCGCAGCGGCTCGGCGGTTCCGCGACGAAGGAATTGCCGGATCAGGGCCGGATCGGTGTGATGGTGGATCTGCCGCCGAACCGCGAAGTCGATTTCCGTAACGCGCTGGCAACGCTCGGCGGAAACGTTTCTACATCCCCCGCCCCACCGGCCCCGGCCGGTTCGCCGCCGGAAAAGAAGACTTTTATCATTCGGGTTCTGGAACCCGGCGCGAAACAAGACTGAT
Organism: Verrucomicrobiota bacterium; assembly: GCA_041167085.1. GTDB lineage: Bacteria > Verrucomicrobiota > Verrucomicrobiia > Chthoniobacterales > UBA10450 > DATFCK01. The sequence goes on along the minus strand of JBEEGV010000026.1, from coordinate 132,228 downwards.
CGCCTCCAATGGCAGTATCTCCGCGCATGATCGCGCTCACGTTCGCCTTGCCGGCCGAAAGCCGGGACATCGTTCGTTCGATCCGCGGTAAACGGATCGACCAGGGTGGCTACGCAAAAATCATTTACGGAAAGCTGGACGGCAATGAGGTGGCGATTTCGCACACGGGGGTGGGAGGAGCAGCCTGCCAGCAACAGATTGATCATTTTCTTGATGCCGTTCGGCCGGAATTCCTGGTCAGCTCGGGTTTCGCCGGGGGCACCGGAGATGATTTGAAGGCAGGTGATCTGATCGTCGCAGAAAATTTCTCTGATGCTCGCCTGCTGGCCGAAGCAGTGAAAGGCGCAGGGAACCTGCGCCGCGTAAAGCTGCACACCGCAGCTTCGATTATCGACTCGGCCGAAGAACGCAGACGCATCGCGCAAGAAAGCGGCGCGGAAGCAATCGACATGGAGACGGACGTCATCGCGCGGGCCTGCGCAGCTCGAGGCGTTCGAATGCTTTCGTTGCGGGTGATCAGTGATACGCCGGGACAATCGTTTCCCATTCCTCCTCGCATTCTCTTCAATATGGAGCGGCAAAGCACAGAGATGCGGCAGGTTCTTATTTATCTGGTCAAGCATCCCTCGGCTATCTGGCGATTAGTTCGGTTTGCCCGTCGAATTGCAGAAGCTCGTAACCAAATGACGGCGGCAATCATCGCTGTGGTGAAAACCATGTGATGGTGCCACGTTTTATTGCCGTGCGCATATTGTGCCCGGCTGGGGAACGCACGCGCCTCGCGTGCCTGACAAGCAGGTCTTAAGGATCCGCGTAATCCGCGGTTAACTTTGACTTTCCCGTTCCGCCCTAAAGTTGGTTTCGGCGTGGGCGCCAAAACCGGCACGCGAGTCGCGTGCGCTCCCCAGACGATGCCGAGCGCGCCAAACGCTTATGCCCCGTAAGCGGTTGTTCCACTTTCTGTGCTTTCATGACACTAGGGCGCGGCGACAAGAATGTGGCTACTGCGTTCGCGCAGGTTCGATATGCACGAGCACGCCAACGATTCGTGGATCACTTTCCTGGATCGCTCGTTTCACCTCGTGCGCAATACGGTGGCCTTCGTGCACGGAAATATTGCCGTTAACGCCGACATGGAGATCGGCATAAAAACTCAGGCCCATCTTGCGAAGAAAACATTTTTCCACTTCAATTACGCCCGGCACCGAGGCGGCCGCCTTTTGCACAAGGTCCACAATTTTTCCACGAGGCGCGGTATCCATGAGTTCCTGCAAAGCAGGATTGAGCAGACGATATCCGTTTGCGGCGATCAACGCGCAGGCGAAGAGCGCCGCCCAATCATCCGCACTTCGCCATTTTTCGCCGCCGATCAATGCGACCGAGATGCCAATAAACGCCGCAATGGAGGTCAAGGCGTCGGTCCGGTGATGCCAGGCATCCGTTTGCACCGCGGTGCTTTCGACTTCGCGACCCACCCGCATGACGTAGCGAAAAAGAAATTCTTTCACGACCACGGCGACGATGACCACGACGAGGGTGAACGGCGCCGGTGCGTGATGGGGCAGACGAATTTCCCGCAGACTTTGATAGGCCAGCCCAAGGGCCGCGGCCAAAACTCCGACTGAAACGGCAATCGCGGCAATTGGTTCGGCCTTACCGTGGCCATATGGATGCGTCGCATCCGGCGGTCGCGCGGCAAATTTTAGACCACCCCAGATGACGGCCGACCCGGCAATATCGATGGCGGACTCAATACCATCGGCGATGAGCACGTAGGCGTTGCCAAGCACACCGGCAACGATTTTGACTGTGGCCAGGACAACATTGAAGGCGAGACCCAGGAGCGCAACGCGCGCACCCGCTCGCAGATTGCTCACGGAAACGTTCGATGTAGGGTGCAGCGTCGAGGCCATCGCGTGGAAAAAAGTATAAGCGCTGTTGTTTACGAAACACACGGAAATCCGCCAGACGTCTTGCGGATCGATACGCAACCATGGCCGGCGGCGGCGCGAGACGAAGCCGTTGTGCAGATGCGCGCCGCTCCGATCAATCCAGCCGATTTGAATGCGATCGAAGGAAAGTATCCGGGGCGTCGCGAAGTACCGGCCGTTCCGGGAATGGAAGGCGCCGGAATTGTGGTGGAGGTTGGTGATGATGTGCGGAATCTCCCCGTCGGCACACAGGTAATTCTGCCGCATAACCTCGGCACCTGGCGCGAGGCGGTCGCGGTCAAAGCCGAGAAGTTGATCAGCGTGCCGGAAGAAATCGATTCTGTTCAGGCGGCAATGTTAAAAATCAATCCGCTAACCGCATGGCGATTGTTGCACGATTATGTCGAGCTCAAGCGCGGCGACTGGCTCATTCAAAATGCAGCCAATTCGGCCGCCGGTCGCGCGGTCATCCAAATCGCAAACGAGCTCGGATATAAAACGGTCAATGTCGTACGGCGGGCGGATGTGGTCGAGGAGTTACGCGCGCTTGGTGGGGACGTTATCGCGATCGACGGCGAATCGCTGCGTGAAGAGGTGAAGCAAGCTACGGGCGGAGCTCCGATACGGCTTGGACTCAACGCCGTTGGTGGCGACAACGCTTTGCATCTGGCCAACACCCTCGCGCCAGAATCGACGATGGTGACTTATGGCGCGATGAGCCTGCAGCCTTTGAAAATTCCGAACGGGCTGCTTATTTTCAAGGATCTGCGCTTTCGCGGCATCTGGATCAATAAATGGTACGATAACGCGACGCCGGAAGAGCGGATGGCAGCCTTTCATTCCCTTTTTGATATGGCCAAGCGCGGTCTGTTAAAGACGAAGGTTGAGAAAGCGTATCCGCTGAGCGCGTTCAAAGAAGCGGTCGCGCACGCAGCACAACCAAAACGAAGCGGCAAAATCATTTTCGAGTTTGAAGTGTAGCCGCCTCGGATTGCCCGAGGTGTAAGGTATCAAAAAATCAAACCGCGGTCTTGATTAGTAAGCGAAGCGCGGCGACAGAGCGCGGTGGTCTCAGGGCGGAAGGTTGTCATTGTCGGCGCGGGCATCACCGGCGTCACGGCCGCGATCGAGCTGAAGCGTCGCGGGCACAGCGTCACTTTGCTTGATCCGGGGCCGCTGCCACATCCGCTGGCCGCTTCCACCGATATTAGCAAAGCAATCCGAACGGCTTACGGCCCCGATGAAGATTACACCGCGCTGGCCGAGCGTTCGATTCCGCTATGGCGCCGATGGAATGAAGAATCCGGCCTCACGCTATATCACGAAGTCGGGATGCTGTTTGTGCGGCAGACAGCGATGCGGCCTGGCGATTTCGAATATGACAGTTGGCAGGTTTCAAAACAGCGCGGGCGCGCGCTGGAACGGATCACGGCCGAAGTCATTCGTGAGCGTTTTCCGGCCTGGAGCGGCCAGACGTATTCGGACGGCATCTTCGAGCGCCAAGCCGGCTATGTGGAAAGCGGCCGCGTTATCGTCATGCTTTTGAAGCAGGCCCAGTCGCTCGCGGTCGAATTGCGCGAAGGTGTCTCCTTTGCCGATCTGGATGAAGACGACAATCGCGTAAAAGGCGTCGTACTTCAGAACGGCGAACGAATCGCCGCCGATTCCGTAATTTTCGCCGCCGGAGCGTGGACGCCGTACCTGTTGCCCTTTACCCGCACTTTCTTCCGCGCCAACGGACAGCCGGTCTTTCACCTTCGCCCCGCGAAACCGGAATCGTTTGTCCCGGAATGTTTCCCCGTTTTCGGCGCGGATATTTCATCCACGGGTTATTACGGTTTTCCGCTAAACCGGGATGGGGTAGTGAAAATTGCGAATCACGGACCGGGCCGCGAAATGTCTCCCGAATCAGCGGACCGGGCCGTAACGCCGGAAGAAGAAGCGGCGCTGCGCCAGTTTTTATCACAGACATTCCCGGCCCTGGCCGGAGCGCAGATCGTTTACACTCGAATTTGTTTGTACTGCGACACGCACGATGGCCACTTCTGGATTGCGCCCGACCCGGAACGCCGCGGATTAGTCATCGCGGCCGGCGATAGCGGTCATGCCTTCAAATTCGCACCGGTCCTCGGCGGAATTATCGCAGACGCCGCGGAAGGAAAGGAGAACCCGTCGCTGCAGAAGTTTCGCTGGCGACCGGAAGTCCGGCCGGGACAGGAGAAGGAAGCAGCGCGGTATTTGCCGGAGGCAAGGTAGGGACAAAGAGAGAGCGAATTGTAGCGGCGGTCTATGACCGCCGATTTGAATCAGTTTCGGCGCTCATAGAGCGCCGCTACAGTTCCTTTTGGGCGGCTTCTTTTTTCGGCTGACGTTTAAGCAACGTGATCTGCTTGATGCGGGCGGAGTCGTCCGGGCTCCAGGTCGCGACATCGGGATCGTCCTTGAAGGCGTTATGGACAATGCGCCGCTCATAGGAATTCATGGGCTCGAGTTGAAGCGAACGGCCGGTAATACGGACGCGCTCGGCCAACTCGCGCACGCGCTGCACGATCCGGTCCTCGCGCATGGAGCGATAATGTTCGCAATCGACGATCACCTTTGCGGCGTCTTTGTCCTTCGCCTGAATCAGTCGGTTTAAAAGAAATTGAATCGCTTCCAGAGTTTCGCCATCACGCCCGACCAAACGCCGACTCTCCTCGGTGTAAAGTTGCAGGACCAGGTTGCCGGCCTCGTTTTGCATTTCCTGGATTTCGACCACGAAACCAAGATAACCCAGCATCGTATCGAGTAATTCCTTCGGGGTCATTATCGTTTACGCTTGTCCACCGGTACTTTCTCGAGGGTTGGCATCGGTTGCTTTCGGTTGTGGTAGAGCTGCAAAATGGTCAGGAGGTTCTGAGTTGTATAATATAAAGCCAGAGCCGCTGCAAAGTTGTAGCAAAAAACAACGAAGATGATCGGCATAAACATCATCATGCGCTGCTGAGTGGGATCGCCGCTCTTGGGCGTCAGCCGCATCATCCAGATGTTGGTGCCGGCCATGAGGATGGGCAGGACGTTAATCGGAAAACCGAAACCGGGCAGATGCGCGACCGTGTCGGGTTGGGAAAGGTCCTTAATCCAAAGAAAACTCGAATTCCGCAATTCCACGGCCTGACGAAGCATGGTGAAGAGGCCGAAGAAAATTGGAATCTGGATTACCATCGGCAGACATCCTCCCACGGGGTTGATGCCGTATTGCTTGTAGAGCTTCATCACCTCCTGGTTCATTTTCGTTGGATCGTCCTTGTACTTGTCGCGCAGTTCCTGAATCTTGGGCGACAACGCCGCCATCTGACGCATGGAACGATTCGCCTTGTTCTGGATCGGCCAGAGGATTGCTTTGACGATGACGGTGAGGGCGAGAATGGCGGCGGCGTAGTTCCCGAGAATACTGTGCAAGCTGTTGAGCGCGTTCAATAGCGCCTGGCAGACAATTTTGAAGATGCCGAATTCCATCACCTCCGCTTCGTTGTGCGAAAGGGTGGCGAGGCGATGGTAAAGTTTTGGCCCGGCATAGATCTCGAAACGCGCGGAGTACGTTTGACCCGGTTCGATTTTGAGAGCGGGCATGCCGAGAGCGCCTTCGATTCCGGCCATCTTTACCTCAGGAGCGCGCGTTACCTCGAAGCGACGTCCCCACACACTTGTCGCCTTGCCGTTCAACGGGGCAACCAGTGTGGTAAAAAATTGATCCGCGACCGCGACCCAATCGGCGCCGGCAACATTTTCCTGGTAGAATGGCTGCGGCGCACGCGCGCCCACACCAAGAATACCGCCTCCGCCGGCGAACCAGCTCACGTCGATCCCCTTGGCCTTGCCATCGACGCACCAAACCAGACGCGTATAGGAGGGATAATCCTTGGTATGAATCGGAGCAGCAGATCCGAGCGTCACAAAGTAGCCCGGCTTCGTATATGCGGCCGAACCGCCATTGCGAAGGTCAATGTCCAGTTCGGCGAGATAATTATCTTTCTTTTCCGTCGACGGGGGAAAAAAGAATTTCTTTCGGATCGTCAGTTGTTCCGGGGTGACGAATTCACAAGCGACGCCATCACCGTCGCGCGTCATTTTGTATTCGGGCAAAACGGCCGTCGCCGGATTCTCCACCATCGCGCCGATCGGCAAACGCTGCTCCGAATTTAATGTGACCCGCTTATTTTCTTCTGCGACATGGTTGAGCAGGACTGCTTTAGTGATGCCACCACCTCGATTGCTGAGGTAAAGCTCGAGATCGGAATTGCGCAGAATCTCTGTCTTTTCCGGAAAGGCCGGCGCGATCGGCGTCGGCTGAGGAGGTGCCGCGGCCTCAGGACTGGCGGAAGCCGCTATTTCCGGAGTGGTCGCCGGAGGAGGAGTGATATCAGGAGCAGGCGAACCGGTCTGTTCAGTTGTTACCCTCGGTCTCGGCTGAATTTGCTTCACCGAGTAAACTTCCCAGAGAACAAGTCCAATCACACAAAGCGTAACGGCAATCCATGCGGTTCGATCCATAATAGTTATCGGGCCGGTTATTCACAGACGATGGGCGCAACCATACGGCGCTGGGCGTTGCGCGGCACGGGATCGCATCCGCTGCCACCCCAGGGATGGCAACGGGCCAGCCGTTTCAGACCGAGCCAGGTGCCGTGCAGAACGCCAAAACTCTCCAGCGCCTCCATAAAATATTGCGAACAGGTCGGTTCAAAGCGGCAACCGGAGGCGGGTCCACCGATCCACTTCAAGAGCGGGGAAAGAGTTATTTGATAAACGCGAATGAAAACGCGAAGCAAACGGGCCATCAGGGCGTTAGGATAGAAGCGCGCTTGCTTAGACGCAACCACTCATCTTCCAGCGCACGATAGCTCGCCGCAGCGCTGCGCGAGGACGCGATGACTACCATCCAGATTCCATCAATCGCTTCATGCTGATGACATCTCACGATCTCTCGCAAACGCCGCCGCACCCGATTCCGTATGACCGCGCCTCCTACTTTTCTCGACGTAATGAACCCGGCACGCATTTTCTCGGCAGGTTCGTCGCGAAGAATGGCCACAGTCATGAGTGAGCCGCGCCAAACCGCTCCTTCTTGGCGGACGCGTTGGAACTCGGTCGGACGCGTCAAACGACTCTGCTTTGGAAATGAGAGATCGCGCGGCATCGGCGATCCGTCACTCACCAGGGCCAGTTGACCAAAATCATGGCCATCAAAACCGGGCCAAGAAAATAGTACGCTACATCGATCATCCAGACTTTGGTCGGCTTCGAATCCCAAATGGAAGACATGGTGATGGCGGTGCCGGCAAATCCGATTCCGCTCGCGGCGGCCAGCTTCAGCACATGATTGATGTCTGAGATCGCCGTTCGCTTCAATAGATACGCCATCGCCGCGGCCGCGACCAGGTTGGAGATGAACGTGCCTAACAGCTTTGCGCCCATCTGACTTCCACTCGGTCTTTCCTGTTCGCCGCGGTGCCGGCTCATCTCGGCAACCAACGTCTTGCCGAAAAGAAGTGAATACCAGACATAACCTAACACCCAGTAGGCCACACCCGCGCACAGAATCGCCAGCCAGTTCATAAGCATGCTTGTCGCAAATGCGCCTCCCCAAAGCAAGCTAATCGGCTGGCGATACCCGAACCGGGCATCGATCCCACCTGGACAAAAAAAATCTTCCCTGTTTGCGGCAGGGAAGATTTTTTTGAAATCCTCGCGGCTGTTACCGATTCGGAGGCGACCCCGAGGTCGTCGTGGTCGACGATGAGCTGTTTGTTCCGGGCGACGAAGCCGTTGTCGTATTCGTCGTGCTACTCGAGCTCGACGAACCTGACGGCTCCTTGTCCTTCACGACAGTCGTGTTGTTTTCCTTCGTCTTCTCGGCCGCTGGAGTAACGGTCGTTTCCTTTTGTTCACATCCGGTGAGAAATGCCACCGTTGCCAGGATGCAGATATATTTAATCATATGATGTCTTTCGAAATCAAACGGCTCGCTGGCTGTTACGGTGTGGGAGCCGGCGAAGTCGTCGTGGTCGTTGATTCGGTTGTGGTAGCTGGGCTGGAAGTCGTGGTCGTACTCGTCGATTCCGATGTCGTGCCACTGGGACTCGCGGCCGGCGCTACGGTTTCTTCTTTCTTCTCACATGCCGCGAGCAACGCGGCGCCAGCTAAAATGCAGATATATTTCTTCATAGGTTTTGATTGAGGACGCAATATTGAGTCAATGATGAATCGGAGCAAGTATCCTTTTCGGCCTTACCAGTTTACGCCACGGAAAAGGGAGCCTCAAATTTCATCCCGTGTGCGTCGGCCACTGCCTGACAGGTCAGTTTGCCGTCACGCGTGTTGATTCCGCCGGTCAAAGCCGGCTGGCGCTTGCACGCTTCTTCGAGGCCGAAATCGGCCAGAAGCTGAACGTAACGAAAGGTCACGTTGGTCAGAGCCTGCGTAGCCGTGCGCGCGTAAGCGGCGGGCATGTTGGCGACACAATAATGGGTCACGCCTTCCTCCACATACACCGGGTCGACATGCGTGGTGGCATGCGAGGTTTCGGCGCAGCCGCCCTGATCGATAGAAATATCCACCAAAACGCTCCCGCGTTTCATTTTTCGTAACATCGCCCGCGTAATCAGCCTGGGCGCCTTCGCCCCCGGCAACAGCACAGCTCCGATTAGCAAATCGCAGCCGGTCATCAGCTCATCGAGATTGGCCTCGCTGGAATAGAGAGTGTTCGTGCTCGACATGGCCAGGTCGAGGAATCGAAGCCGTTCCAGATCCACATCCAAAATCGTGACATCGGCCCCGAGACCGGTCGCCATCCGCGCCGCATTGACTCCGGAAGTTCCGCCGCCCACCACGACGACGCGGCCCGGCAACACTCCCGGAACGCCGCCGAGCAAAACGCCGCTCCCGCCATTGTGTTTGGCGAGATAATATGCGCCCATCACCACCGACATCCGTCCGGCAATCTCGCTCATGGGTTCCAACAGCGGAAGACGATTGCCGATCTGAATCGTTTCGTAAGCGATGCCGGTCACCCCGGACTTCAGTAAAGCTTCCGTCAACGGCTTGCTCGCCGCCAGATGCAGATAGGTGAAAAGAATTTGTCCTTTGCGCAAAAGGCCATACTCCGCCGGCAACGGCTCCTTCACTTTAACGATCATGTCCGCACGTCCAAAGACATCCTGCGCGGTTTCGACGATTTCCGCACCGGCTTTGACGTAATCTTCGTTGGCATAACCGGAGCCGAGGCCGGCATTATTCTGCACGAGAACGGAATGGCTCCGTTTGGTTAGCTGGGCCGCCACTGCAGGCAATAACCCAACACGCTGTTCCTGCTCTTTAATTTCCTTGGGAACGCCGATGATCATTTTAAAAAACGTGAATGGCGGTTGGTGATAAGTGAATAATCGGAACTGCGCGACGCGACCAGCGGAATTTACGGCTCAGTCACCAGTCATTATTCACTAGAAAGTGGATGCAAGAATCGAATTCCCTCACCGTAACCTGCTCCCATACGCCAACTCCCATTGCCCTCACTGGCGCTTCGCGTCCGTCTCTCCCAGCGGGAGAGAAATCGCGAGAAGCGGTTCCTTTTCCCCGTGGGAGAAGGTTAGGATGAGGGCGGTTCGCGCCGAGTTGCATCATCATTTTTACTTTTGAAACCGCTTCTAATTTAATGACGGATCATCGGGCGCGGCGGCGAGCATTTTGTACCAAGGACCAAGATTGCGCATGATTTCGAACCATAGCTTTGGCAATCGATTCGGTTTCATGGTTGAGCGACTTGGTTTTTGCACAAGCCAGGCATTTTGTTTCATCTCTGCTTCGAGTTGACCGGCACCCCAACCGGCGTAGCCGACAAAGGCCCGGATCGATTCCGGGTCCTGATCGATGAGTTCACTGGCCTCCTCCACCCCGACGTTGTGATTCAGCTTAAGCCCGCTTCCATGTTCCCACTCGAACGCCGCAAACATGAGCTGATTTTTTCCGACGGGCCCTCCCAAAAATACCGGAACATCCGCCAGAACCGCCGGGGCCTCCTCGGTCACAAGATCAGCCACGTGCTTATCCAGTGGCCGATTAATAATGACGCCAAGCGCGCCATCGGTCGGATCGTGAGCAGAAACGAAGAGCACCGTTCGCCGGAAATTCGGATCGAGCATGTTGGGATGGGCCACCAGCAATGAACCGGCAAGATTCTGCGGCCCGTCACCTCCCGCGTTGCGCATGGAAAACTAGAACGCGCCTGCAGCGATTTCGCAAGTGCCCTGCTGATTGGACTGTAGCCACGGCGCTCTGTCGCCGTGTGCCCGCCCGTTGCAGGCCGGTGGCTACTTAATAACGTTTCGATCCTGCAGGCGAAACACGGGTCCATCGAGATTTTCTCGCCATTGCCGCGTCGTCGATGTCACGAGCTTTTGCGAATCCGGCGGCAAAGCATCCAGAAACGAATTCCTCCGCGCTGGTTCAAGTTCCCCGAAGACGTCGTCAATCAGGAGTAACTGCATGTTTCCCTCCGCCCCGAAGAGACGGGCCTGACCAATTTTCAAGGCGAGAGCAAGCGTGCGTTGCTGCCCTTCTGAGGCGTACAATTGCGCGCTCATCCCGTCGACAAACAGGTCGATATCGTCCCGATGTGGACCGACAACCGTCTGTCGCAACCGCGCTTCCTCCGACCGCGAACGCGCAAGGTCCGCCGCGAAATCCTCGGAGTTCCCGGGCGAAAAATAGAGATCAATTCGTTCCCTGGCATTGCTGATTTCTTTATGGGCGTCAGCAACGAAGGGAGCGAGGCGCGAGGCGATGCTTCTCCGCAGCACGCTCAATTCCGTGCCATGCTCGAGCAACGGTCGATCGTAGGCGGCCAATTCGCGCAATCGTGGAGGCATCGATTTGAGCAGCGCATTTCTGGAACGCAGCGCCCGCTCAAATGCGCGCAAAGCCGGGCGATAACGCGCTTCGATTTGCGATCCAACGAAATCCAAATAGCGCCGCCGCATTTCTGAACTGCCCCGAACGATCTCGATATCGGTATTGGCAAAGGAGACCACCCTGGCCGTGCCCAGGTATTCAGTCGCGCGGCGTTGCTCTACGTGATCGAACATGAGCTTGCGGCGCAGCCCGCCGTAGCGAAATTCCAGCAGATGCCCGTCATGTTTCCCGCCCAGGGCAAAAAACTTCGTGCCCAGCTTGATCATCGGCGCAAGGGTTGCGCTGCGCTGCGATTGCAGTCGCAACAGCACACAAGCCCCTTCCAGGATCGATGTCTTACCTTCCCCATTCGGTCCCAGGAGAAAATTGAATCCCTTCCCGAGTTGGAGTGAGAGCGATTCGAAACAACGGAAGTTTTGCAGCTGCAGGTCGTTCAGCATCGACGCAAAATACAGAGCCTGGCGTGGCGATAAACCGCGGCTTTGTCACGCGATTTTATGGCAAAGTCGAGCGAAGAATCCGGCAACTTCCTGTAAAATCTTGTTGCTACCGCTGGCAAGCTCGGTTACTACACCGCAGATTTTCAGATTGTTCTGGGGGGAACAGCCGCCCTTCGCGTCCTATCGGGCGCGGGGGGCGGTACTTTTTTGGGGGTGAAACAAACACGCGTTCCAGCGCCCAAAGTCCAACGCTCGGGCGCTGCGCCATGAGTTCCATAAAACCTCGATGACTTCGCCCAATCCCACCCCGGCACGATCTTCCTGGCCGATTGCATTGGCCTTCGTCGTCCTCATCGTGGCCGCCGTTGCCGTGATTATTTTTCTGCGTATCGAAAGCTGGCCGGGGCGCACGGCGCGGCAGGGCACAGACGAACTCGAACGGCTCGGCAAGGATTTACGCTCCGCTTTCGTGGACATTGCGCACCTGCAGCCGCGCATCAAAATCAACGAACGCGTTTACATGGAACAAACCATTCCGACCAGCGAACTGGCCATCCTGACGCGCCGCGTCGAAGTCGAGCACGAGTATCAACACACCTGGGCCGGCAGTTCCAAGCGGGTGAAACTGCACGGCACCTTCGCCGTCAAAGCCGGTTTCGATTTGCGCCGGGATGTGTCGGTAGACATTCGGCCGGACTCGATCGTGGTCCGTCTTCCGCATGGACAAATTCTCGGGGTGGAGCAGGAGCAGGTGGACGTGCTCGAATTTGAAAATGGATTGTGGAATCGAATTTCCGCAGCCGATGTGCAAAACGAACTGAGCGCTCTGCCACAGCTGGCCCGCCAAAAAGCGACGGCCACGAACCTGCCGGCGGAGGCGGAACATGCCTTGCAGCAGCAACTCGACTCTCGAATTCACACCGCTCTTCCATTGCAAATTGTTTTCACCAACGTGGCGGAAAAGAACGACTAATCGCGCAACCGCCGAATGCGGGAAAACGTTTTTTGATCGTAGAGTTGGTCAATTGTCACCCTAACCGATGCTATCGAGATTTCGATTATCCGTCGCCGGCCTCTTTTTGATTTTTGCCGGCCTTCTCATCTTTTTGTTTACCCCCCTGCTCGTCTCCGCCGGGTTGCATCTTTGGATCTTCTGGAAAGCGCGCACGGAAAAACTGATCGTCAAAATCGATCGAATTGAAGCCCCGCTGTTTCGGCCGGTGGTGATCCGCGGCCTTCACGTGCGGACGCGCGGCAATCCAGCGATCCGATTCGACGCCACTGCGAATCAGGTGACAATTGCCCTGAATCTGCAAAGCATCCTGCTGCGGACACGGGGCCGGGCCATCCATGCTTTGGCCGTGGCGGATCTACAAGCAGAATTGCATCGCAACTACAGCGGAACGCCAATGTCCGACAGCGGTTGGAACACACTGCAACGGCTCGTGCCGGAGAGTTTCACTTTCGATCGTTTAAACTTGCGCGTCGAAAATGGCAGTAGCGTCGTGTTGTTCCGAAACGTTGCGGTTACAGCCAACCCGATTGAATCGGGACGGTTTCGCGCCAGCGAAATCATGATTACTTCGCCATTGTTCCGACAAAGTTTTTCCGATCTGAAAGGATCCGCTAACTGGCAGAATGAGCGTCTCACTCTGGCGGGGCTGGCTTTGACGCGGGGACTCGATGCTCAATCGCTGACGTTCGATTTTGGTCACCTGAGCAAGCGCCGAATGGGCGTGGAAGCCGATCTTGATGCTTTTGGTGGAAAAATCCGGGCAAGCGTTTCCAACGAATGGCGGGGACACCATCCCAACTGGAATATTGCGGGATCGGCGAACGATATTTCCCTCTCCCAAACAGCTGAAGCTATCGGCTTCACGAACCGTGTTGGCGGCTTGCTGCATGCCGGAAAGTTTACGTTCCGTGGAGACATCGCCGATCCGCTGCGCGCCAGCGGTTCGGTGTGGGCGGAACTGACTGCGCCGGCATGGCGTGATCGCGAGGCCGATGTGATCATGCTGGGTGTTTCACTTTACAATCGGCAATTGCAGCTTCAGCAGCTCTATGTGAAGCAACGGAAAAACCAACTGACCCTCAGCGGCGGGGCTTCCTTTCCCACAAGTTCCGCCGCGTGGCTGCGACCGGAGTTTAGCGGAGATATTTCCGCATCGATCAACGATCTCGGCGATTTTGCCAGTTTGTTCGGTGGGGCCCGCGGCGATTTTGCCGGACAGATCGCCATCGAAGGCGTGGTCAACGCGCACGAACGCAGAATCGGTGGAAACCTCACCGCCAGCGGCGCGGCGCTGACAATGTTTAAGAGCTCGATCGATTCGTTCGATGCCCAGGTCAATTTCAAGCCTAACGAAGTCGAGGTGGAACAAATCGAACTAAAGCGGGGCAGCGATGTGCTCCGAGTGCAGGGCAGAATGGACACCCAGGGCGACTATAACTATTCCGGCTCGCTCGATGCCACATTCCAGAATCTTTCCGAGTATCTCTCCAAGTTCTGTCAAAACCGCGATGCAAAGCCCACCTCGGCGGAGATTCATGCGACCGTCTCTTCCAGCGTTTGGAAGACACAGGGGACAATCGGCCTGGCCGCGTCCAGTCCCATTGATTTTACGGCTACTTTTCCGATTCAGATCGGAAAGGATTGGAATGACTTTCTAAACTCGCCGATCGAAGCGGCAATCGATCTTCCCTCTTTGTCTGTGGCCGGGCTTCCACGCTGTTTTTCGATCGCGCGTCTGCAAAGCGGGATGTTAAAGGGAAAACTATCGATTACGGAAACCCTCCGCAGCCCTAACGTTCTTGGCCATCTCGAGTTGGCCGATGGACAACTATCTTCAAGCGAAGTCTCTCATGTAACCGGCCGCGTTGCCTTCCGGGGGCATCGAGCCGCAATCGATGGGATCGACGCGGGAACCCCACAGGGCAGGCTTTCGTTCTCTGGCGATATGGATTTTGCCAATACCGGTTCCATCGCCGTTCATTTGTTTCCGGGGAAGCCACTCGCTGATCTCACGCCCGGACTAACCCGTTGCGTAAGCGGATTTGAAATCATGCCGGTCGGATCCGCCGACGCGCCTGCCATCAGCGAACTGGAACTGCGCGGCAGCCTTTTCCAATCTGACTGGCGGGTCCTCTTAAGAGAACCTCTCCTCGGTCCGCTAGCCAACGATCTCGATTGGGATCCTCCGACGCGTGAATTCCCTGTCTGTGAGAGCTCTTCGCCGGCGCGTACCCCGTTGGTCTTTGGTGTGCAGCCGCGTGAGGAGCCAAAGCCGGCAAAAATACGAAGACGCCGTTAACGACGATCAGCTTCCGTTACCTTCACGCCTCCTGCCGCTGCGCCTTCGTCGAAACGAGCCAGCGAGAAAGTTTTTCCTGTAAATCGCTCGTCAGATCCACACGGCATTCCGCCCCCGCGTCGACTCTCAGAGCATTGCCATCGGCGCGATCGAAGAGGAGCTGGACCCGACGGCGCCCGGGCGAATTCGCCAGGAGTTGACGGACCTGACGCAATTCCTCACCGGTGGCGGCGAGAGAAAACTGCAAAAGCACCGCCGGTTCATCAAATACTGTGGCCGGAGCTTCATTCACCGTCGTCGCGCCGTTGGCGATCTTCGGGCTAAGCGCTTTGACTCGCTGGGCCGTGCCGCGAAGCGTGTCGCCGCGGTTATCCACGGCAATGCGGATTTCGACGACGCGGCCGGGCACTAAAATCTCCGAGATCTGCACGTACACATCATTCCAAATCACAACTTCCAGCGCGCCGCTTAAATCTTCCAGCCAGACTACGGCAAACGGTTTGCCTTCTTTCTTGGTGAACTTTTTATCCACCTGCACAATGGCGCCGGCAATTTTGATTTGCGCTCTGTCATCCAATTCGCTGAGCGACGCGATCGTGCGATAATTTTGCGCCGTAAAAACACCGGCATAGGCGTCGAGTGGATGACCGCTAACATAAAAACCGAGCAGTTCCTTTTCGTAGGATAACTTCTCGTGCTCGCTCCACGGCGCCACAAATCTCGGACGCGCCGTCAACGCAGGAGCCGAAATTTCGTCGAACAACGAAACCTGGCCGGCCGCGCGATCGCGATGTGCTGTCGCAGCCGAGGCGAGCGCATCATCGATGCAGGCGAAAAGTTCAGGGCGGCCTCGCCCGACAAAGTCGAAGGCGCCGGCTTTGATCAGACTTTCGAGCATCTTCCGATTGGCCACACGCGAACCGAGCCGTCCGCAGAAATCTTCCAGGGACGCGTAGTCCCCGCCGGTCTCGCGTTCCTGGATCGACGCCTGCATCGCCGCCTCGCCCACATTCTTGATCGCGGCGAGACCGTAACGGATGGCCTTTTGCTGTAGCGGTGTTCTATGAGCGTCGACATCCTCGGTTCGGCGCTCACAGACCGCCGCCACAGATTCCGGAGTGAATTTGAGTCCGCTCTTGTTGATGTCCGGCGGCAGAATCGCGATTCCCATGCGCTTGCACTCACCGACGAAGACCGAAATCTTGTCGGTGTTATTGATTTCGTTGCTGAGCAGCCCGGCCATGAACTCCACCGGATAATGCGCTTTGAGATACGCGGTCTGGTAACTGATAACGCCATAGGCCGCGCTATGACTCTTGTTGAATCCGTAGCCGGCGAATTTCTCGAGCAGGTCGAAGATGGAATTGGCCTTCTTCTCCGCGATGTTGTTCGTGCGGGCGCAGCCTTCGATGAAGTTCTGGCGCTCTTTCGCCATCTTTTCCTTGTCCTTCTTGCCCATCGCGCGCCGGAGAAGGTCGCCCTGCGCCAGTGAGTAGCCCCCAAGTTTGCTCGCTGCCGCCATGACCTGTTCCTGATAAATCATCACGCCGTAGGTGTCGGCGCAGATTTCCTCTAGCAGCGGGTGTTCGTAGCGGATCTTCATCAACCCTTTCTTGCGCTTGATGTAGTCGCCGATCAGGTCCATCGGTCCCGGCCGATATAGCGCAATCAGCGCAATGATGTCGTCGATTCTCCGGACATCGAATTGCTTCGCCGTGCTCGTCATCCCTCCCGACTCCATCTGGAAAAGTCCGATTGTTTCGCCGCGATTGTAGAGTCCGAAGGCCGCCGCGTCGTCCATCGGAATGTTCTTGAGCGAAAACCCGGGCTCGCGTTTGTGAATCAAGGCCAGCGTGTCTTCGATCACGGTCAGTGTCTTCAGACCGAGGAAGTCCATCTTGAGAAGGCCCAGATCATTAAGAGGCCCCATCGGATACTGGCTGATGATGACGTCGCTGCCCTTCTGGTCGCGGGAAAGCGGGATATATTCGGTCAGATCGCGATCCGCGATGACCACGCCGGCGGCGTGAACTCCGGCGTTACGAGACAGGCCTTCGAGAATTTTCCCGTACTCGAAAACCTGTTTTGTTTCCCGTTCTGTCGCAATCGCCCGTTTCAGCTCGGCGTTTCGTTCGCTCGCCAGATCGAGCGTGATGTTCAGCTCGTTTGGAATCATTTTGGCGATACGATCGGCCGCCTGGTAACTCAATCCCATGACCCGGCCGACATCGCGCACAACGCTTTTCGCTTTCAGTTTTCCGAATGTAATAATCTGCGCGACGCGACGTTCCCCGTATTTCTGCCGAACATATTCAAGCACCTCACCGCGACGAGCTTCACAGAAGTCCACGTCAATATCGGGTGGTGAAATCCGATCGGGATTCAGGAACCGCTCGAAGATCAATCCGTATTGCAACGGATCGATGTCCGTGATGCCGAGGACATAAGCGACGAGCGATCCGGCGGCTGATCCCCGGCCCGGCCCGACCGGGATACCGCGTTCCTTCGCAAACCGGATGAAATCCCATACGATCAGGATGTAACTGACGAAGCCTGTCGTTTCGAGGACCCCAAGCTCGTACTCGAGACGATGCTGCAGGTCGGCATCTGTTCCCGCGCGCTCGGCGTATCGCTGTTCCATCCCCGCCCGACAAAGGTCGCGCAGATAACGCTCGCGGGTGACTCCGTCGGGCACCGGATATTCCGGGTATTTCGATTTGCCGAGTTCGATTTTCAGATCGCAGCGCTCGGCAATGTGCAAGGTATTGGCGATTGCTTCGGGAAAGTCTTTGAACAACTCGCGCATTTCCTCCGGCGATTTGAAATAGAGCTCGGGTTTGTAGCGCATCCGGTGCTCGTCCTGCACCATCTTGCCCGTCCCGATGCAAAGCATCACGTCATGCGCTTCGTGATCGCTGCGCCGCAGGAAATGGACGTCGTTGGCCGCGACGATGCCAAGACCGAGATCTTTCGCTATCTGCGGCAGGAAACAATTGCACTGACGCTGCTCCTCCATGCCGTGGTCGTGCAGCTCAATGAAGAAATTCCCGGCTCCGAGAATGTCGCGGTATTCAGCGGCGGCTTGTTTGGCGGCGTCGAGCCGATTCGATTGGATGGCCGAGTTAATCTCTCCGGCGAGGCAGCCGCTCAGTCCGATCAATCCAGCGGAATGTTGCGCCAGCAATTCTTTATCGATCCGCGGCCGGTAATGGAAGCCGTCAAGATGAGCTGTCGAAATCAGTTTAACCAGGTTGCGGTAACCCTCCTCGTTTTGAGCAAGCAGGGTGAAGTGAAACGCCGCCTCGCGCATGGTGGAGGCGCGGTCCTTGTGCGAACGCGGAGCGATGTAGGCCTCACATCCAATGATCGGTTTTATCCCGGCATTTTGCGCCTCCTGGTAAAACTCAATCGCACCGTAAAGATTGCCATGATCGGTCATGGCCACGGCCGGCATGTGGTATTCGACCGCTCTTTTCATCAACTCCTTCATGCGAATGGCACCGTCGAGGAGCGAATATTCCGTGTGCAGGTGCAGATGAACGAAGGAATCGCGGGGCATCTTCGGTCAGTATAGACTTGTCAATCGCGGCTTCAAGAAAAGCGGCATGAAAACGTTGAAAAGACTCGATTGGTCGACATATGGGCGGCGGCCAAATCGGTATCTTTCACTTTTGTCACCTCGCGACCGTTGTTCCTGTTCGACGATTACAAAAACCCGTGCTTGCATGTTCCGCGGGACGTTGCTATGAGAGCGCGTGCCGCGCTCAGCTTTAGTTTGAAATTGGCCGCGCGCGCGCAACTTTACCACACATGAAGAAGCTCGAAGCGATCATTAAACCGTTCAAACTCGAGGAGGTCAAAGAGGCTCTGGCCGAGCTTGGTATCGAGGGAATGACAGTCACTGAAGTAAAAGGCTTCGGGCGCCAGAAAGGTCATACCGAGATTTATCGAGGCAGTGAATACACGGTCGATTTTCTGCCCAAAGTGAAAGTCGAAGTCGTTCTCGCCGACGATATGGTCGAGAAAGCGGTCAGCGAGGTGGTTCGCGCGGCGAAGACAGGTAAGATAGGCGACGGCAAAGTTTTTGTTCTTCCCGTGGAACACGCTGTGCGAATTCGCACCGAAGAGATCGGCGAAAAAGCGGTGTGATTCAAAAAAGTTGATAGTTGAGAGCTGATAGTTGATGGACTAGCACAGCCTTGCGTCCGCGCTCCGAATTTTAGAGACCAGATTTCGAATTTCTATCAAGTCTCAACCATCAACCATCAACATCTGAGATAATGGCCAAAGAGAAGACCGCATCCGACGTCAGCAAGATGATCAAAGATCACGAGGTCAAACTCGTGGATTTCAAATTCACTGATCTGCCAGGAACGTGGCAACACTTCACGACCACGTTGACTGAATACAACGAAGACATTTTCAGCGAAGGCCTCGGGTTCGACGGATCGAGCATTCGCGGTTGGAAAGTCATCAATGCTTCCGACATGCTCGTGATTCCCGACCCGACCTCGGCCTGGATCGACATCTTTAACGCGGAACCGACGCTGAGTTTGATCTGCACCATTGTCGATCCCATCACGCGCGAGCCGTACGATCGCGACCCGCGTGGCATCGCCGAAAAAGCCGAGGCTTACCTGAAGAGCACCGGCATCGCCGACACTGCTTTTTTCGGCCCCGAAGCGGAGTTCTTCATCTTTGACGACGTGCGATTTGCTTACAACTCTAATTCTTCATTCCACCTCGTGGACAGCATTGAAGGACATTGGAACTCCGGCCGTGAAGAAGCTCCCAACCTCGGCTACAAGATCCGGGCGAAAGAAGGCTACTTCCCGGTCTCGCCGATGGATTCGCTCCAGGACATTCGCAATGAGATGTGCCTAGAACTGGAAAAGGCCGGGATCCCAATCGAACGCCAGCATCATGAGGTCGCGACCGCCGGGCAGGCCGAAATCGATATCCGCTTTGCGCCGCTCAAACGGATGGGCGACAGCATGCAATATTACAAATACATCGTGCGCAATGTGGCCAAGCGACACCACAAAACGGTCACGTTCATGCCCAAACCACTCTTCGCCGACAACGGCTCGGGTATGCATACTCACATGTCGTTGTGGAAAGACGATAAACCGCTCTTTGCCGGCAACGGTTACGCGGGCCTGAGCGAGATGGCGCTCTTTTTCATCGGCGGAATTCTGAAACACGCGTCCGCGCTCACCTGCATCACCAATCCGACGACGAATAGTTACAAACGGCTCGTGCCTGGTTTCGAAGCGCCGGTCAACCTCGCCTACTCCGCCCGAAATCGCTCCGCCGCCATTCGCATCCCGACCTATTCAGCCAATCCGAAGACGAAACGGGTCGAGTTCCGGACGCCGGACGCGGCGGCCAATCCCTACATCGCGTTCTCGGCTCTTCTTCTCGCTGGACTCGACGGAATCCAGAACCGCATCGACCCGGGCGATCCCTTGGATAAAAATCTCTACGAGCTTCCGCCGGAAGAACTGGCCCAGGTGGCAAGCGTGCCCGATTCGTTGCGTGGCGCAATTGAAGCCTTGCAAGCCGACCATGCGTTTCTCCTGCGCGGCGACGTGTTCAACGCCGACTTCATTGCGAACTGGATCGACATGAAACAAAAGGATTACGACACCCTTCGTCTCCGGCCGCATCCCTACGAATTCGTGATGTATTACGACGTCTAACGACGTCAGTTTGAGCATCGACCCGGGAGGGGCGAGCTCGTCTCGCCCTTCAACGCATAATAGGACGAAGCGAGGTCGTCCCTCCCGCCGATTAATTGCCTTGCAAGTTTGGCAAACAGTCTGATCTTTCCTGAGCCTATGATTCTCATCGCGAGCTTGATGAATTTGGCAGGTCCGGACTTGATCGTCATCCTGCTGATCGTTCTGGTGCTGTTCGGCGCGAAAAAACTACCTGAACTCGCCCGTGGAATGGGCCAGGCGGTAAAGGAGTTTCAAAAAGCAAAAGACGAATTCAGTGACGAGCTGAACAAGGCCGGCAAAACCGACGCGCCGGCAACGGCGCGCCCGGAATTGGCGCCGCCGCCCGCGACGGTTGTGCGAAGCGACAACGCATCGCCGGCCGCCAGCCAGACCCACCCTGATCCCAACCGGGTTATCCCTCCCGGAGACAGGGCGGATCAGGTTTGAGTTGTAGCGGTGGTTGTCGCAGCCACCGAAGCTTAGCCCAGGCACTTCGGCAAGCCCGCGATTGACGCAGGGCGCGTAATAAGACAGTCTCCGCCTCGCTCTATGTCCGAACCCGACCTGCGCACACGCATCAAGGAGATGCTGGTAAAGAATCTTATGCTCCAAACTACGGTCGATCAGATCGATGACGATCTGCCGCTTTTTGGCGCAAACGGGCTCGGGCTCGATTCAATCGACGCGCTCGAGCTGGTCGTGAGCATGGAGAAAACTTTTGGCGTGGGCGTTCCAAATTCCGAAGTCGCCGGCAAAGCGCTGCAGACCGTAAACACAATCCACGATTACATCCTCGAAAAACGCGGCGAGCCCGCTCGATAAACTGCGCGATTAAGGGCGAGAATTATTCGCGAGTTCCTGCAAGACTTTTTCAGGCCAAGGCGCAAACGGGAGTGACGCATCAAAACAGCAGAGGTTCGTCGTACTAAGTAGCAGACCCTTGATTTCTGTCCCAACACTTGGCGGCTTAGCGACTTTGCGTGAGACTTCTGTAACACCAGACAGGCCAACTGAGGAAGGGCGCACCTATTCGCGAGTTCTTACCGCGAAGCATGCAGCTGCAGCGATGATCAGCGGACCGTGGCCGCCGCCGCAACCGGCTCGACCTCAGAGTCGTTGATTCCGTTGATTAGCTCGCGAAATCGCCCGAAGTCACGCCGATGCGGAGTCAAAATGATTCGCGGCAAATTCCGGATCTCTGGTTCGTTCTTCTCCGGTGGGAGAGCTTTTCCCTGCACGATCTCCCCCTTCCGGACAAGATTGGAGAAGCGTTGATTCAGGGCGGCCACGGCCGATGCTGTCAGCGCCTGGGAAATCCGAATGACAAGTTGCTCACCGACCCAGCGAACGGAGTTGTACACTTTGTAGAAGTGCAAAATCTCGTCAACCGCTTCATCGACATTGTGCGCGATCTTGAACAATTGAAAATCCTCCGAAGAGACAAAGCCAAGCTTGAATAAATGATCGGTCAGAAAACGTATCCAGGTCTCCCAGTAAGTGCCACCGGGCCGATCCAGGAGCACGACCGGAATAACGCGCGCTTTCCCGGTCTGCATCAGGGTCAGGACTTCGAAGACTTCGTCCATCGTGCCGAAGCCGCCCGGGAAAAGAGCAAACGCGTGTGTTTCTTTCACGAAATTCAATTTTCGCGTGAAGAAATAATTAAAGTTGATCAGCTTCGGATCCCCTTCGATGACGATGTTGGCGCGCTGCTCAAAGGGCAGCCGGATGTTCAAGCCGAAGCTATGCTCGCGCCCGGCGCCTAATTGGGCAGCGCCCATGATCCCATCACCGCCACCGGTGATGACCATGTAATTTTGTTCGACCATGCGGCGCGCAAATTCCTCGGCGACCTGGAACTCGGACGCGTCGGGCGCGATTCGAGCCGAACCGAAGACCGCGACTTTCCGAAACTGCGAGTAGGGCGCAAATACCTTTGCCGCATATCGCATCTCTTTCAGCGAGCGATTGATCAGCTTGAGATCGGCGACGCCCATTTCGTCCCTCGCCATCTTCAGCGCCGTAACAATTATTTCCTCGATCAGCTCCGGATTCCTGCCCGCACCCCATTCGGCCACGAATTTGCGTATCTTCTCGTCCCACTCTTTGCCCAATGTGGCCACACGACGCCCGGGCTGGTTCTGGATCGCGCCTGCGGTGAAATCTTCCACGATTACCATTTAGCCTGCGCCATGCCGAACGCACGTGAAAAAGGCGGACAGGCAGGGACATCTCTCCGAGATGTCCGGCGGGTGTGTGGCTGGATGTGTGCATGCGAAGAGACGGACGCCTCGGAGATGCGTCCCTACCTGGTGCGTGGTGTGTTTTGAACAGGTAGGGACATCTCTCCGAGATGTCCGTCAATGTGAGCGGCTCCTTCATTACCGGCTTTTTCGCCGCGGTTGCCAGCCACCGGGTAAACGCCTCGATTTTCCAAATCCCATTGGTCCGCGCAAAACCGTTGCGCCGGCCAGGAGCAGCTTCGAGCTTCCATGACAATTCCCGTGAATAATTAAACGCCCGGTCCGATCAAGTCTGCCAGGATTTCGTCCATGTGCCGGATGGGCAGCGAATAATGACCGGCATCTTCGACGTAGCGCGCCGAACAATTTGGCAAACGCTTCTCCACTTCCTCGGCGACGCGAAAAGAGAAACTGCGGTCCTTCTTTCCGTGCCAGAGACGCACTGGCACCTGAATTTCCTCCAACGCGAAGCCCCACGGGCGCGCATAAATCTCAGCATCGGCCAGTACCCCTAACGACGATGTGCGCCAGGCCTGCCGCTGGCTTTCGAAACAAGCCTCAAAGGCGCGCGAATCACGCAGAACATCGGCGTCACACGGCTGCAGAAACTTCAGCAGCATCGGTCGCGCGCGTCGCGGAGGCCGGAGCGAGAGGAGCGGGCGGGCAAAGCGAAACAGCCGGCGAGACAACGCGGGATAGTTTCGATAGCAACGAAGCAACCAGCGATAGAGCTGCCAGAGTCCGGCGTGATCTTGCATCTCGGCAATCGGCGGCGCGCCGCTGGCAACGGCAATTGCACGAACGCGTTCCGGCATGGCCCACGCGGCGGCATAAGCGTAAGGAGCGCCACCCGAAATAGCCAGCATGCGAAATTCCGTGAGCCCAAGGTGATCAGCCAGTTCTCGGAGAACCGGCGGCCAATCCAGCAATCTGCGGTCCTTTTGAAACGAGGACCCGCGAATTCCGGGCCGATCCGGCGAGATGATCCGCACATTCGCTTGGCAAGCCGCTTCGTGCGTGAGTTCACCCATCGTCCGTGAACTGGGCCAACCATGACAAAATATCACCGGCGTGCCGCCCGGATCCCCGTATTCCTCGAACGCGACGAGGCCGCCGTTTTCCAGCGAAAGTATTTTTTCAGGCATTTGCACGCTCGGTGGCGACCAATCTCGCCCTTGCTTTGACAGTTCGTAAACTATAGCTTGAAAAGGAATGCGAACAGTTCGCTGCGGCCCTTCGTATTAGTAGGTATGAACGAATACTCACAACCGCCGGCGGGGAGAATATCGGTGCACGGTGATGGCTTCGGCGTCGCCTCTCCCGAGCAGGTCGAGAAGCGTGCCCGGGAGATTGCCATGATCGATGAGCGCGATCCGGAGGAATTCACGGACGCGGATTGGGACCAGGCCCGGCGTGAGTTGCTCGGAGTGACGGACCACAACCCGCCGGAAGAGACCAAAGAGAACGCAACTTTAGAGGAAGAATGGCAAGTCGTCGCCAAAGACACTGGCCATCGTGTACCGAGGCCGGGCGTGGGTGATGATGACGAAACGGTCGGCGAACAACTGGTCAGTGGTGGAGTCGACGAAGCGACGCACGATCAGATGCTCGAGGCGCGCAAGGAAGAACTCGAACAGGAAGGCGGCATCACTTGAATTCAGGCGCGGCGATTGTCGATCTGCCGCCGGCCGCTCGGACCCGTGGAAGCGATGGTAAGTCGCCGGCTGATGCTCTCCTGGCGCACTTTCATCAGGTCCGCGATTTTTCGACGGAGCTGACCAAAAATCTCGCGCCCGAGGATTGCGTCGTCCAATCGATGCCGGATGTGAGTCCGACAAAATGGCATCTCGCCCATACAACGTGGTTTTTTGAAACGTTCATTTTGAAGCGATGGCTCCCGCGTTATCAGCCGCTGATCCCCGAATACGCTTATCTCTTCAATTCCTACTACAATGCCGCCGGCGACATGCACCGCCGAGATCTGCGCGGTCTTATTTCGCGTCCGACGGTCGAGGAGACGCGCCGTTATCGTTCCTCGATTGATTCTCACATTGCGGATCTGGTGGCGACGGCGGATGAATCGGCCCTGGCGCAAATCGAGCCGCTCATCACATTGGGCATCCACCACGAACAGCAGCATCAGGAATTGCTCGTCACGGATATCAAGCATGTTTTCGCGCAAAATCCGCTGCACCCGGTCTTTCACGAGTCCGGCGGGCCCTCGCCCGATCGGCAGCAAAGCGAGCCCTCTCTTCGTTTTGTCGACTTCGAGGAAGCAATCGTGGAGATCGGGCACCGGGGAAACAGCTTTTCTTATGATAACGAAGGACCGCGTCATCGCGCGCTCGTGTTGGCATTCAGTCTCGCTTCCCGACCGGTTACGAACGGCGAATTTCTTGAGTTTATTGAGGCCGGCGGCTATTCGCGTTCGCAACACTGGTTATCGCTCGGTTGGACGACGATAAACGAGCAGGGCTGGAAAGCCCCCCTCTACTGGCAAAAACAGGATGGAAAATGGTGGACTTTTACTCTGAGCGGATATGCGCCGGTGGATGAGAGAGAACCGGTGACACATGTTAGTTATTTTGAAGCCGATGCCTACGCCAACTGGGCCGGGGCACGGTTACCCACGGAGTTCGAATGGGAATACGCGGCGACCGGTCAGACGATGCGGGGAAACTTCGTTGAGAATCGGCGCTTCCATCCGCAACCCGCGGGAAATCAAACAAAAGGACAGGATCTTTCGCAAATCTTCGGTGACGTTTGGGAGTGGACTCGCAGCTCATATTCCCCGTACCCCGGTTATCGAGCCGAGCCCACCGCGCTTGGTGAATACAACGGAAAGTTTATGTGCAATCAGTATGTCCTGCGCGGTGGCTCCTGCGCCACCTCCCAAACACATATTCGCCCGACTTACCGTAACTTCTTCCAACCCGAAAAACGCTGGCAATTCACCGGCATCCGCCTGGCTCGAGACGCGACATGAAGAATCCAATGCCCTCTTTCATTGATACAACGTTGGCAACCGTCGGTTTTCGCGACGAGGTGTTCGCCGGCCTGGCCAGTTCGCCACGGAAGCTGCCGTGCAAGTTCTTTTATGACGAACGCGGCGCACTGTTGTTCCGACAGATCTGCGATTTGCCTGAATACTACATTACTCGCACCGAATTGGGGATTCTGCGGCTCCACGGCTCCGAGATGGCAGCGACTCTGGGCCCGGACATCGAGTTGATCGGTCTCGGCACCGGCGCCGGAACAAAGACACGCATCCTTCTTGAGGAATTGCAGAACCCGCTTGTTTACGTTCCCATCGATATTTCAAAGGAGCAGCTCGACAAGTCTTGCGCACGCTTTCGTGAAACGTTTCCCGCATTACAGGTTCTGCCTGTTTGTGCTGATTATTTGGAACCGTTTGATCTTCCACTACCGCGTCGGCCTTCCGCTCGCAGCGTTGTTTATTTTCCCGGCTCGACCATTGGCAACTTTGAGCCAGGGCCGGCCGCGGAATTCCTGCGGCGCCTGGTAGATTTGGTGGGTGAAGGCGGCGGTCTGCTGATTGGTGTTGATCTGCAAAAAGATCCACGGATCATCGAAGCGGCTTACAATGATGCCTCTGGTGTCACTGCGGAATTTAATTTGAATTTATTGCTGCGCATCAATCGCCAGCTGGGCGCAAATTTCGACCTCGCCCATTGGCGCCACCGCGCGCGCTACGATGCTGCGCAAGGCCGAATCGAAATGTACTTAATCAGCCGAAAGGAGCAGCGCGTTCAAATCCAGGACCGACAGTTTAGTTTTGGCGCGGACGAACAAATCCTGACGGAGTATTCCTATAAGCACACTCCGGACGGTTTCGCGGCTCTGGCCGCAAAAGCGGGTTTTCGCTTCGAGAAATTGTGGAGCGATAAAGCGCGCCTCTTTGGCGTTTTCTATTTTACAGTCCTGTAGCCCGGTTCGCCGACTCCGATGCGGTGGATAACCGCGGCGATCATGAGTGCACTTGTTGAACTTGTTGATGTCAGCAAATCCTTTGCTGCGGGGTATGCACTGCATCCAACGAATCTTTCGATCGAGCGCGGCAAAACGACCGTTCTGATCGGGCCGAGCGGTTGCGGTAAATCGACATTGTTGCGGCTCATCATTCGATTGATTCGACCTGACGGCGGCACGATTCGATTCGATGGAACACCGATCACTTCGGATAACATTGCGATGCTGCGCCGCCGCATTGGCTACGTCATTCAGGAAGGTGGATTGTTCCCGCATCTGACCGCGCGCAGCAACGTTTTGTTGATGGCACGACATCTTGGCCGGCCAGAGGGCGAAATACGCGGTCGCCTGACGGAATTGTGCGCGCTCACCCGATTTCCAGAAAATCTCCTTGATCGATATCCGTTGGAACTTTCCGGCGGTCAACGCCAGCGTGTCAGTTTGATGCGCGCGCTGATGCTTTCCCCGGAATTATTGTTGCTCGACGAGCCGCTCGGCGCGCTGGATCCACTTGTCCGTGCAGCCCTGCAGCGAGATTTGAAGGAAATTTTCGCGCAGCTGAACCAGACGGTTTTGCTGGTCACACATGACCTGGCTGAAGCCGCGTATCTCGGTAACGAGATCGTGCTCATGCACGAGGGCCGAATCGTTCAGCAAGGTTCGCTCTCGGATTTGCGCCAACAACCGGCCAGCTCATTCGTTTCCGAGTTCATCAATGCGCAAAGGAGTCTCGTGAACATATGAGCACGATTCACGATCCAAGGAGCGGCGGTCTCCAGACCGCCGATTTACCTAAGCGGCGACTGGGAAGTCGCCGTTCCTTGACGGGGACGCCGTCCGGCAGCCGCCGGATCGGGGGACAATGCGGCGCGCTGTCCCTAGCTTCGCTTGTTTTCTTAGCGATCCCTATTTGGGCACACGCCGATCCAGTCATCATCGGCTCAAAGAAATTCACCGAATCCTACGTGCTTGGAGAGATCGCCAAGCGCACGCTGAGCGACGCAGGCCTGACCGTTGAACATCGGCAGGGAATGGGCGGCACCATCATTTTGTGGCAGGCGCTGCGCGGTGGTCAAATCTCGGTCTATCCGGAATACACCGGCACGATTACGCAGGAAGTATTGAAGTCCACTGATTCGTCCACCATCCGGCAAATCAAAGAGGCTCTCGGAAAGCTTGGCATCGGCATGACCGAGTCACTCGGGTTCAACAACACCTACGCGCTGGTCATGCGCCGTGATCGCGCTCAACAGCTGGGGATCGAATCGATCAGCGATTTGCAGCAACATCCCGATTTGAATTTCGGACTAACCCACGAGTTCATGGATCGTCGAGATGGATGGCAGCCGCTCACGCAAACATACGGGCTGCGCACGCGAAATGTGATCGGAATCGATCACGCGCTCGGCTACGCCGCGCTCCAAGCCCGGTCCATTGATGTCAAAGATGCCTACTCTACCGACGCAAAGATCGCGGAGTACGATCTGATCACCCTGGCCGATGACCGCGCTTTTTTCCCGCGCTACGAGGCCGTATTTTTATTTCGTTCATCGCTGCCGACGCCGGCGGTCGATGCCCTGCGAAAGCTCGAAGGCACGATCGATGAACGAAAAATGATTCAGCTCAATGCCAAAGCGGAACGAACCAAGGATTATACGCTGGCGGCAAATCTCTATTTCAAGAGCGATGGGAGCGAACCTGCGGGAGGAGAAACTTTCTGGCACAAAATCGCACGATGGACATTGCGCCATCTCGAACTGGCCGGTGTTTCATTGCTTCTGGCGACAATTGTGGGCATCCCCCTCGGGATCATCGCCTCGCGCGGCGGACCGATCAGTCATTTCATCCTTGGTTTCACCGGGATTGTGCAAACCATTCCCTCTCTTGCCTTGCTTGCTTTGCTCGTGCCGCTGCCTTTCTTTGGAATCAGCGCGCGCACGGCCATCGTGGCTCTTTTTCTTTATGGATTGCTTCCGATCGTGCGTAACACCGCAACTGGACTGCAGGATATCGGCCAGCCGATCCGCGATTCGGCAATGGCGCTGGGTCTGGAAAAGGGAGCACAGCTGCGCAAGATCTATCTGCCCATGGCGTCCCGTTCCATTCTCGCCGGCGTCAAAACAAGTGCTGTGATCAACATCGGTGCGGCCACGCTGGCCGCGCTCATTGGCGCAGGCGGCCTGGGCGAGCCAATCCTGAGCGGCCTGAATTTGAACGATCATGTGACAATTCTGGAAGGAGCAATCCCCGCCGCACTGCTGGCGTTGGTAGTGCAATGGAGCTTTGATCTGCTCGACCTCGTCCTGATCCCGAAGGGTCTGCGCCTCTAAGCCGCGCTCGCGCTGGCGGTTCGAACGCAGTTAGCCCTTACCTGGTTGGCGATGCTATATATCGTTGGACCATGGCAATCACTTCGATCAATCCCGCGACCGGCGAAACACTGAAAGAATTCTCAGCGATGGATGATGCTGAGATTGAACATCGTCTTCAGCGGGCCGAACGCGCCTTTGCTCAACATCGTCGCAATCCCCTCCCCATGCGCGCCGAACTCATGATGGCCGTGGCCTCGTTGCTCGACCGCGAGAAAACAAACCTGGCTCGAATCATTACGCTGGAGATGGGCAAACTCCTGCAGGGTGCAATCGACGAGATCGACAAATGTGTGCGCGCCTGCCGCTTTTACGCGGAGAACGCCGAGCGATTCCTCGAGGATGAAATGGCCCAGACCAATGCCGCCCGAAGTTTTGTGCGTTATGAGCCGCTGGGCGCGGTTCTCGCCATCATGCCCTGGAATTTCCCCTTCTGGCAGGTGTTTCGCTTTGCCGCCCCGACTTTGATGGCCGGGAACGTCGGTCTCCTGAAACACGCCGCCAATGTCCCGCAATGCGCGCTTGCCATCGAAGATATATTTGTCCGCGCGGGTTTCGATCAGGGCGTCTTTCAGGCGCTGCTCATCGAAGCGGATCGGACCGAGAAATTGATCGCCGATCCTCGCGTCAAAGCCGTGACTTTGACCGGAAGCGATCGCGCCGGCAGTGCCGTCGGCAGCAGCGCCGCACGCGCGATCAAAAAAAGTGTGCTCGAACTTGGAGGCAGCGATGCGTTTATCGTAATGCCCAGCGCTCATTTCGAGAACGCCGTCGCCACCGCAGTGAAAGCGCGGACGATCAACACCGGTCAATCGTGCATCGCCGCGAAGCGCTTCTTCATCGCCGATGAGATTTACGATCACTTCGTTCACGAGTTTGTGCAGCGAATGAGCGCATTGAAGCTTGGCGATCCGCTGGAGAAAGAAACAGAAATTGGCCCGTTAGCCACCGAACAGATCTTGCAAGGTGTCGATGATCAGGTCCGGAAATCAGTGGCTGCGGGTGCGCGGATTCTGACGGGTGGCAATCGCCTTCAGGGTCCTGGATTTTTTTACGAGCCAACCGTGCTGGTCGATGTGCCGAAGGAATCGCCGGCATATCGGGAAGAAGTTTTCGGTCCGGTCGCGTCTTTGTTTCGCGTGCGCGACGGCGAAAAAGCCATTGAGACGGCGAATGACAGTGTCTACGGCCTCGGGGCCAGTGTTTGGACTAACGACGCGTCGGAGCAGGAACTGTTCATCTCCGAACTCGAGACGGGAATGGTTTTCGTGAACGCAATGGTCGCTTCCGACCCGCGTCTGCCGTTTGGTGGAGTGAAGCGTTCCGGGTTTGGACGGGAACTTGGCGCTGCTGGCATCAAGGAATTCACGAACGTCAAGACGGTCTGGATTAGCTGAGAAGCCTCAAAGAGCGGCGGCTTCCCAGCCGCCGTTTAATTATTCGGCGGTTGGAAACCGCCGCTCCTTGGTCATGTCTGCTTACTTTGTCGAAAACTGATCTTCCTTGTTTTGAAACAAGATGTTGAAGGTCGTGAGCGAACCGTAACAGCGAGTGATGTACTGATGCAGATCGAATTTTTCAGCGTCGGTTAGCTTATCGCTCGAGTTCACTTTTTGTTCGAGCACGCGCAGATTATTCCGGATCATGACGATCTTGTGGAAAAATGTTTCGAGTGGCACTTCCTTCGCCTGGAGCGAACCGTCCGCGGGCTGCAGGATTAGGTTGCCGTTCTGCCATCGATGCCCGAGGCCTTCGACGACCACATCTTTTTTTTCCAAACCAAGTGCTGCGACGACGCCATCCGCGGTTTCACGAATCAGCTGGGCCAATGGAATTTGAAGCTCACTCAACGTTGCCGTGGCCTCGGCCGACGCCAGCTCGCTCACAGCCGGATCGACGGTCCGCGGCGCGTCGGCAAATGATATATCCGCTGTGTGTTCAGTGAGGGCCTTGATCACACCCACCCCGTAACGCGGATGTGTAACCTTCATTCCAATGTGCAAGCTGGCGATCGAAAGAGACATGGCGTTCGCACCCTCCCGACTGCCGACAAAAGCTCAACAACGTTTTTAGTTGTGTCAGTCCTGCGAGTCCACGCATTCTGAGCGTTCTTCGCCATGAATCGATCTGCCGTTATCAAACATCCGCCGGGTTTTCGCGCACGCCGGGGACTGAACTGGACCTTCGTCGGTCTGCTTTACACCTCTTTTTACATGTGCCGGTACAATCTTCCGATCGCAAACAGCGCGATCAGCGCCGAGTTCGGATTTAGCAAGGCGCAAATGGGCAACATCATCACAACCGCATTGCTGGCATACGCGTGCGGTCAAATCATCAACGGATTACTGGCGGATCGATTTGGCGGCAAACGCGCGATGCTCATCGGCGCTGCCGGCACCGTCATCATGAATATCGTGTTCGGGGTCGCTTCGTTCTGGGGTTTGCTCTGGTTATTCGTCGCTATTCGCGGAATCGACGGCTACCTGCAGGCTTTCGGCGCACCGGGCATGGTGAAGATTAACGCGGCTTGGTTCCGTCCGACCGAGCGCGGAAGTTTCGCCGGGATTTTCGGGTTCATGATTAATCTTGGGCGGTTCGGGATCTTCAAGCTCGGCCCGGCCCTCCTTGCCGGCTTCGTTTTTCTCGGATTGTGGAACATACCGCCCTTGCATTGGCGGTGGTTGTTCTGGGTCCCGGCAGGCATCGCGACCTTAGTCGCCATTTTCGTGGCCTTCATTGTCAAAGACGCGCCTGAATTGGCCGGTTTCCCGCCGGTAAATCCAGAGGAAGAATCCGGCGGCGACGTCCGCGCTCCGATCGCCGTCGTTTTGAAGACGATCATGTCGAACCCAGTGATCTGGATTGTCGCGCTCGCCTACGCCTGCACCGGAGCGGTGCGCCAGGGAATCGATCAATGGTTTCCGCGCTTTATGCAGGAAGTTCATCACGTCGATTTTCAATCAACACGATTCCAGCTTGTCGCCTTTTTGATCCCGGTAGTCGCTTCCGCCGGATCGCTGATCTCCGGTTTCGTTTCCGACAAGGTATTTGCGGGGAGGCGCGCTCCGGTCGCAGCGTTTCTCTATTTCCTTGAAACTGGGATCATCCTTCTCGCTGCTCAATTTCATTCGGCTGATGCCGCGGTTGTTTTCCTAGTCCTCATTTCGCTCACGGCTAACGCTACGCATTCCATACTCGGGACAGCAGCGGCGATGGACATCGGCGGTGCAAAAATGGCCGGATTTGCATCGGGCGTTATCGATTCATTTCAGTATTTTGGGGGCAGCCTCGCCGGAATCCTGCTCGGAGCCCTTCTTGATCGCAGTTGGGGAAACTATTTTTATTTCATGGCCCCATTCGGAATCATCGGCGGACTGCTGATGGTGTCGATCCTCGGGCGAACTTCGCTGAAAAAAGCGACATCCAGGTAGGGACGGCTCTCCGAGCCGTCCGCCTAACGATAGATTAAAGAGGACGAGACAAGCTCGTCCCTCCCGGGCTGAAGAGTGGGACGGCTCGGAGAGCCGTCCCTACCTGGATTAGAACAGCTTTAACTGTTCGCGCATTCGGCGAAACGAAGCGGTTGAAAGTTTCGGCCGCTCATTCATTCCGGCGCGGCGGCAGCCGACCTCGAACATGGATTTGATTTGCTCGGCATAGATCCCTTCGCCCTTAATTCGCGAGCTCCAACGCGCGTCGTTAAGCTTCGCACCGCCCCGAATATCCCGAATCCGCTGCAACACCTTCTCTTTCTTTTGCGGAAAGTGTTCATCGAGCCAATGCTCGAAAAGAGGCGCGATGGCCCACGGTAATCGCACGATCGTGTAGCCAGCGAACTGCGCTCCCGCCTTCGCGCATGCCTCCAGAATCTTCGGAACTTCGTGATCCGTCAGGCCCGGAATGATCGGCGCCACCATCACCCCGACTGGAATTCCGGCAGAACGCAGCATCGAGACGGCCTCAAGGCGAGCCTGCGGCGAAGATGTTCGCGGCTCAAGTACGCGCTGGAGATCTGGGTCGAGCGAAGTGACGGAAACGTTGACGGCTGAAGCCTGATAAGAGGCGAGCTCTCCAAGAAGATCGACATCTCGAGTGACAAGGCGGTTCTTTGTGATGATCGCAACAGGGTTGCGAAACTTGGCCAGCACCTCAAGACAACCGCGGGTAATGCGCAGTTTTCTCTCGATCGGCTGATACGGATCGGTCACGCCGCTCATCACCAGCACCTGCGGTTTCCATTTCGGAGAAGAGAGTTCCTCTTCCAGCAGTTTCGGCGCATCCGTCTTCACCATAATCTTACTTTCGAAATCCAAACCGGCCGAGAGGCCGAGATATTCGTGGGTGGGACGGGCAAAGCAATAGATGCAGCCATGTTCGCAACCGCGATATGGATTAACGCTCGTTTCGAAACCGACGTCAGGACTGTTGTTCCGCGCGATGATCGTTTTGGTTCCGTCGCGAAAAAACTGCGTGGCGGGCCGCGGCCGCTCCTCCTCGTCCGGGCTATCCTGGACAACATCGAAATCGCCCAGATCGACATGAAGTTTTTCGAAGCGATTGGCCGGACTCCACGAAGCGCCGCGCCCATGAACCGCGGGAAGAGGCGGTGGTGCTTCCTTCACGATGGGAACGAACTTCTTTTTTCGGTTCGGCTTTGAGTTGCCTGTCGACACGTGCTACGTTCATATGAACGTGTTACGTTGTCAAAAGTGGCAGCGTCATGACCGGTCCTGTAGGGGAAGCTGTTAGCTTCCCGCCTATAGCCGCTGGGACGCTAGCAGCGTACCCTACAGACACGCCTTGCTGCGTTTGGACTCAGTGGCACAATATTCCCGCTCGCACGAGGAGGGGTGGTCGAGTGGTTGATGGCTCCGGTCTTGAAAACCGGCAGAGCGCAAGCTCTCGTGGGTTCGAATCCCACCCCCTCCGCTCCTCTCGGCGACTAGCAATAACACGGCGATATTGCGCGCACATAGGCAACGAGCCTCTGGAGATTCGAACGCAGTTCGACTGGTGGGGCGCGTTACGCGCAAGGGTGAATAGCGAAGCTCTAACTCCAGAGCCTACGCGAAGCGTTGGATAATCCCACCCCCTCCGCCAGCTCTTTGCCTGTGATCGATCACTGAATCCAAATGATCCCACGTCGTAGCGCTTCGGAGATTCGAACGCCGTTCGACTGGTGGGGCGCGAAGCGCGAGGGTTAATAGCGAAGCTCTCAAACCAGAGCCAACGCGAAGCGTTGGATAATCCCACTCCCCTCCTGTCCGCGATGAGCAATAACACGGCGATATTGCGCGCACATAGGCAACGAGCCTCTGGAGATTCAAACGCAGTTCGACTGGTGGGGCGCGTTCCGCGCAAGGTATCGAACTAGCGAACCGTTCCGTTCAGGAAGACGGGGCCTCCTGCCATTCCCAAGTAAGGATACTGGCACGGAAAGCCCGATAGAGTGCTTCGAAATCGCTCTTTCGAGAACTCAGTTGAAAAACAAGCTGCTTCCCAGGGGCGTTAACGAAAAGAACGCTACGCTGAAATCTCTCTCCCATCGCTTTATAGGAAGCCACTACCTCAAAAGTTGGGTTGTTGCCCAAGAGAAGCCCGTTCTGCACCTCGCTAACAATTGCGACCTGCTGGCTTCCCGGAGGCGCACTTTTAATGACCTGTTGGGTCAATGCGCTTGCCGCTTTCTCGTCCAGCGGAATAGGATTCTCCATAGCGACGAATCTAATTTGCGCTTCGGCAAAAGCTTTACCGGCTGGCACAAGACGAAGTTGACTGTCCGAGGCGCTGCACCCCCACCCTGCTGGTGGTTGGTAGAAAATGTTTTGCTTGTCGTCTCTGAAAATGAGGCGGTGATAAACGATGCCTTCACCCCGGAATTCATGGAGAACGGCCGAGAATTCAATCGCGTTCCCGCGAGCCGTCAGCTGCGTGGCAATTAAGATCACCGCAAAAATTTTCGCGATTGTGCTCATCGTTTCAGATTTCAATACACCTGAAACCAGCGCTGTTGCTGGAGGTACGCTGCGATCTGTAATTTTCCCGGCGGAGCAACCGCGCCAAAAGTCGTGTCGTAAAACCAATGAAGACCAGGCGCTTTGTAGATATTCCCGGAACCGGACCAGACGCCGTTGGCCTGTTGACTCGGGAACAGTTCTACCATTGAACCGTAATAAGTGAAGGCTGCACTGTTTTTAGTCCAGTCCTCTAGAAATCTGACGAAGTTTTCGCCGCCACCGCCATAATTGCCGCCGGTGCTCGGGACTATGCCACCGACGAGCGCTGCGTTGACTGTCGTGCTGGTTGCAGCCTTGTATTGCGTGATTGGAGTTTGGTTTGAATTGGCATCGCTCCATGCGCCCGAGAGCACATTAATTGCGTCACCGACCACGGCGGATGGTTGGCGGGTGTATCCACTCACGGTCGGGCTGGTATAGGTGCCGGTGTTCGAAGGTGGGTTGCCGCCGGTATTATAATTGCCCTGGATGTAAACCGGGTTTTCGGCCACGAAGGTCATCCCACCGCTCGGCAAGGTCGCGCCATTTTTCAGGCGAATGCCGCGTTTCGCCGTGGTGACCGATGTTCCGTTGAATGTTGTAGATACAGAGGTGCCGGCGCTCGTATCGGAGAAATACATGATACCGTTCCCGCCGAGCTTATTCATATTTGAAGTCAGGGCAGCGATATCAATGGTAGTGAGCCGGACGAAGGCACCTTCACGAACGTCGTATATGACCTGGTTGGTTGTGATAGCGCCGGTGATTTGGTTGTAGGTGTTGCCGCTGGTTATGGACGCGCCAGTTGAGTCGGTGATGGTGACGTTGTTGCTCGCATCGATTAACACCCGGTAGCCAGCCTGGTTATAGTAGCGGACATTGGCCAGGTCATCTGTCCCGATTCCCGGTCGCTCGATCAATTCGTGGTAGCTGTCGTTGTTTGTGCTGCCGTCGGTATTATTGAGGTTCAAGTTCCAGCCAAAAGGCAAGTAGGGCGATCCTTGCGAGGGCGGCATGTTACTCGGAAAATTCGGTGCCGTTACCCCACCCCCGGAATGACTGGTGTCGTTCGGCGAATATCCGTTCACGTAGTCAGCTGAATATCCCACCTTGCTCTGCGCGGTGAAGTTACTCGTCCCGATGTACAGACTGCCGTTTGTCTGAATCGGCCCGTTGATGGTCAAGGCCGCGGTCGGTTGAAACTCAAGGTCGTCCGCATAAAACATCGCGTAAGTCCACGGGTTATCGAATTTCTTTTCGAAAACACGGCGGACTTTCGCGGTGACATTGCCCGTCATTGCCGGGACCGTCACATCCACTGCTGCCAAATAGTAAAAGCTATACTGCCATGTGTTCGGGCCGTAGCCCGCCGGCGGAGTCGCCGAAGGGCTGAGAGCTGTGTAGCTTTCGGAGCCGTAGGACGTTTCCTTCTGCGCGTTCTCGTTTGCATCCAATTGGATCTGAGGATCCACAGCCTGGATGCGATATTGCGTGACGCTATAATTCGGCTCGGTCGGAAAATTGGACTTGGCCGGCAAGGAGATGGGCAATGGGGTCGCTGATGGGGTCATGTACGGAATCGGCGTAGGAACGGGGCCCGGGTTGTACATGTCCGTGAAAAAATAATTCGTTCCCAAGACCGAATAGTCTGTACCGCCGGAGCTGTTGCTGGTAGTGCTCCACGTCTTACGGTAGATGTTACGCCAATTCGTAAACAAATATTCGAGATGCCCATCTGCAATTTCCATGGCAAGGGCAGTTTTTCGGCTCCGCTGTGAGAGGCGGGAAATATTTTGCGTGTACTCCACCGCGGCTCCAAGAAGCACGAGAAGTGTTGCCACGACGGCAATGGTAACCATGAGCGTGCTGCCGCGTTCGTGGATGTTGGGGGGTGTTTTCATCTATTGGTAAAGCGTGATGCGCGAGCGATAATCGATCTGCGTGTTGAGGAGCGTCGCGGTCGCCAGAAAACCGCGGTTACTGGATTTTGGATCGCGAGCGGTCAGGTTAACGCCGACATATTTTGTGTCGGGCGAGCCGCTGCTATTGAGCGGAACGTAAAACGGTTTTGGACTGCTGATGTATTTCGCGACGACGGCCGAGTCCTGCCAGTACAAATAGCCGCTGGAGCCTCCACCACTCGAACTCCAACGCTGCTTGTAAAGATGTAATTGGCCGTTTTCATAGCGGTAGCGCTGCATCGCGCCGCTTGTATAAGGGACATACGCGCCACTCGACAAAACATAGGGGCCCTGTGCATCGGCGACATAATTGCCGTCCTGCACCAGGTACAACATGCGCTCGGTATAATAGACAATCGCGTAGGCGGTCCCCCCAAGCGCTGGCGGATTGACTTGAGTCTCTTCGCCATTCAGCAGGTGCACTAGCGTATGCTGCGGCGTGGTTGACGGCGGAGCGTTGATGATGTCGTCTTCGATGCCCCAAGCTGGGATGATCAACCGCTGCCCCGGAGTCGGCGGAAGCGGTCTGTCATTGACCATGATCGTGGCCGGATTGTTCTGATCCTTCCACACGTAGTTCGGACTGCCAGCGCAGACGTTTTGGAACGAAACCCCGGCCGCCATCGGTGCCACGCCGCTTACCGGCGCCGAACTGACGGCGCTAAAACTGCCGGCGTATGTATAATTTGCGTCATGCGGCGAGTCTCGAAGCTGGGGCACAGAGACGGCCGCATGAATATCGCGCGTTAGTCGCAGGATACCCTGGCGTCCCTCCTCATGTGCCGCGTTAACGGCAGTGTTTTTTGCGGCCAGCGTTATGCCAGATTGAAGGACCTGGAAAAAAACACCGCCGAGAAGACCGAGCACGCCGAGGGCAACCATCATTTCTACGAGCGTGTAGCCGCGCTTGCCCGATGGATTTGAATTAAAATATTTCATTGGTCTGCCGTCCGCATCGTGTCCATCGACACGTTGTAGTTTTTGCTGCGATAGGTATAGCTGACGGTCACGGTCGCTCGGCGCACATTCAGGTTGGTCGTTGCTCCGGCAAAGGTCATGGTGAAGCCGGGGTCCGTCACGGTCGTCACCATTGTGCCGGTCACCACCACACTTCCTGTTACCGGATCCTGATATATGAAAACATTCGGTGTTGTCGTCGTACCGAGGGCAAGCACCGCGGGGATTTTGTTATTCGTTACGTCAAACGGTTCCTTGGAAAGAATCAGATCGATCTGGTTTTGCGCACAAGTCTGGGCTTCGCTGTACAAGCGCGAGCTGACGCTATAAGTATTAACGGCATTGAAGCCGGCATAAGTGCCGCCAGCCATCGTGCCAAGAACGGCCAGCGCGATGACAATCTCCATCAGGGTAAAGGCCCCGTTTCGGGCTAAACCATGAGAAAGCGCCACCCACAGTCGATGATTTGGACGTAGCAGTTTCATCACAGCCCAGATGTAGCAGTTGGCACGCCGATGGGACGCGACGATCCCTTGATCGTGCTGTAGCGGATCCGCTACAAAATTGATGCTCAGGCCGTTGTTTTGTGGCCTTCGCTGACCCAACAAATCGCTTCGTGATTCAATTGGCTCGAATTATCCAATTTGAGCTTGGCCTTAATCCTCGCCCGGTAGGTATCCACCGTGCTCACACCGACATGCAGCCGGCTGCTAATCTGGCGTGTCGTCTTGCCGTGGCCGATCAGTTCGAAGACTTCCAACTCGCGATCGGTCAGGCCCGAGACTCCGGTTTGGATTTGCGGATCCGCCGTGAGGTTTTCGAAAACGCGCGAAGTCATTTGCTTGCCCAGATAGATTTCACCGTTTAACACGCGCCGCACCGCTAACATTAGCTCGGTGGCGGTCTCATGCTTGGTAATGTAACCACGCCCGCCGGCTCTCAGCACGCGCTCAGCGTAAAGCAGTTCGTCGTGCATGGAGAGCACTAAACAGGGAACCGAAATCTCGCGGGCTTTAAGGTCTTTCAATAGCTCCAGACCGTTTTGCCCTTTCAAGGTGATGTCTAACAAAACGATATCGGCCCCCGTCGATTCGATTAAGGCCATGGCGTCCCGGATGTTGTCAGCGTCGCCACACACGGACATGTCCGGCTCCTTCTTGATGAGATGGGCCAGGTGCGCGCGAAACATCGGATGGTCTTCCACCAGCAGAATACGGAATGTCCGGGAGTCGGCTGGAGCGGATTTTGTTGTCATGAGTTGGAACCTTCCACTGGAACCGTGCACGAAACGACTGTCCCGCCCGTAGGCCGGTCTTCGACTTCGAATTCGCCGTCCACCATATTCGCCCGGTAACGCATTACGCTCATGCCGATGCCATTTACGTTTCGAGTCGTTTTCGAAAACCCTATTCCATCATCCGAGACACTTAGACTTACCGCACTTGCATTTGCGCTCAGTCGAACATCAACCGCCCGCGCCTTGCCGTGGATCACAGCATTGTCGATTGCTTCCTGCGCAATCCGGTAAAGATGTGTCGCCTTCCCATTACAGCCGATGCCACTTTGTCCCGTGCATCGAAATGTGCAATCGATGCCGAAACGTCGCCTGACGGCGGCGGCCAGCTCCTGCAATGCCGTCGCCAAGCCCGCTTCATCTCCTTGGACGGGAGCAAGACTGCGCGCCAGATCGCGCGCCTGATTAACCGAATCCGCCAGAAGTCCCTCAATTACGGCCGCTGCCGCCGTCAACTCGACCAGGCCTTCCCGCTGCATGTCTATCTTGAGAGACGTCGTCGCGCAGCTGATTGCGGCCAGGTATTGCGACAAGCCATCGTGCAATTCACGTCCGATGCGCTGTTGCTCATACTCCGTGATCTCATTGATCTGCTGTTCGAGCTGTCGCGAGTGTTCGAGTAACTGCATTCGGCTCGCCGCGGCGAGCTGGCGGTCTCTTACCGCCACACCAGCAGTTGCGATCCCGAAGAAGAATGCACAGCGAATCGAAATCTCCCATGCCTGCAATGCGCCGCTAAAATAAAGGTGCCCATTGCCTACGTCCGCCCAGTACCAAACCAGGCATGCTGCTGCTGCGATAACGAAGGGCATGTTTCTGCCGCAAAGCCACACGGCAAATAGGATCGGGATGGCGTAAAAGACGACAAGTGTGGCTTCATATCCTGTAATCAGGTCCAACCATCCGACGACTCCCAGAAGAAATACCGATTCGATCAGAGGCAGCGGGTGAGGTTGTCTGGTGAGGAAGCGAAGCATTTGGAGAGAGTCCGTTGTTTTGGAAGCAGAATTCCCGCCATCGCGTCGGCCCTGGACGTTGTTTATCGGGCAGCGGATTCGGAATCGCGAATAATCAGCAAACGCGTCGTGATTACTGCGCACGCCACGCCGAGAATCGCGGCACAGACGACGTCGGATAGATAATGAGCGGCAACATACATGCGCGAGAAGCCAATCAAGATCGGGATCAGCATAAAGGCGGAACCGATTCGCCGGCTGGCCAGGAATAACACACCAAAGAATGCGGTCGATGCCGCGACATGACCGGATGGAAAAGCGTGGAATTTCTCGCTCAACCGCGGACCGTTCCAGACAGCTTCCGTTTTCACCGAGGGTCGTGCGCGGCCGGTAGCGATCTTAATCACCCGCGCCGCTGCGCCGGCCAGAGCGCAGGCAATCAACATCGATAAGAAAATTCGAGTCCATTTCTTGTTGTGACGTAACCACGCCACCGCGGCGAACATGAGACCCAGGGCAACATGTTCCGGCCAATCGCCAAATCGACTCACGTTGCGCATGAATGTTTCCAGTCCCCGGCTTCGGTGCTGCAGAATCCAGTCACGGACGGACGGGTCCAGCCAAAATGCGCAGCCCGCAGCGAGGCCCGCAATGGCAAGCACGACCACCCACAGGAAGGAACGGCGGTTTTGTTTCACAAATAAGATTCCCGTTCTCTGCTTTCGGACGCTATTTTCCAAGCGGTAATTTGAAATCCGAAATTCGCACCTATCTGCTCCTCTTCCTTGGTTGTCTGCTGTTTCACGTCCTGGGCACGTGGAGCCTGCCTTTGATCGACCGGGACGAGCCCCGTTTCGCCGAGGCCTCGCGCGAGATGCGACAACGGCATGATTACATTGTGCCGTATTTTAATGATCATTACCGGTTTGATAAACCCCCGTTCACCTACTGGGCGCAAGTTGCGAGCTATCGCGTGTTCGGTGACAACGATTTCGGAGCGCGTTTTCCTTCGGCCGTCGCCGCCGCGCTGACCGCGGCACTGATCTTCGCCTGGGGATCGCGGCTCGGCGGTAATCCTCTGGGATGGTGGGCCGCTATCGTGTTCACACTTTCGTTGCAAACGTTTGTCCACGCCAAAGCAGCCGTTGCCGATATGTGGCTGGTTCTCTTCGTCACGCTGGCACATTGGGCGGGATACGAGCTGCTCATGGGGAGAGGAAGAGAACGCCCAACTTCCAACGTTCAACCCCGAAAACCTATCGGGGCAGGCAGTCAAATGCCCAATGAAGAACTCGTAGCGCCGAACATCATTTGGTGGTCGATATTCTACATCGCACTTGCTTTAGCTTTTCTGGCCAAGGGTCCGATCGGTTGGGTGCCACTGCTTACGGTCGGGGCAGCCCGGTTTTTTGACCGTGATTCGCAATTGCCACGTCGATTCAAATTTGGGCGTGGAATTTTGCTCATGCTGGTTCTCGTTTCACTCTGGGGAATCCCAGCGCTGATTCGGACGCATGGCGAATTCTTCTCGATCGGCATTGGTCGTCACGTCATTCGCCGTTCGTTCGGGACGATGGAGGGACACGGCGCCAGTTCATTTGTTGCGTACCTGTTGCTGTTGCCTTTCTATTTTGTCACTCTCTTTGCCAGCTTCTTTCCGTGGTCAATCAAGCTCCCCTCCGTTTGCCGCAAGCTTTGGCGCGAACGCGATGCAATCGACAGTTACCTCCTGGCCGGAATCGCGGTTGTTTTTGTCATCTTCACGCTGGTTAAAACGAAACTCCCTCATTACACGCTGCCGGCGTTTCCGCTGCTCGCCTTGCTTCTCACGCGATCGCTTGTCGGCCAGACTCGAACATTCCTAAAGTACAGCGCTATCACGGCAACTGCGGTTTTGGGCATTGTTGCACTTGCGGTTCCGCCTCTCATCGCACCCCTCTTTCCGGCCCGGCAATTATTTGAACAAGCGCAAGCCGATCTGCGGCCTGAGATGGAATTCGCGGTGGTGGAATTCAGCGAACCCAGCCTGGTTTGGTATTTCCGCAGTCGAGTCGGAAATTTCATGACCGTCATGGACCGCAACGATGTCGCGTCCTTTATGAATCGTAGCGGTCCGAGGTTCGCGATCCTGCCTACGGCAGCAGTTCCTCAGGTTTTTCCACGTTTGCCTTCTGATTGGAAGGTTTTCTCCACGCAGGGCTTCAACGTAGTGAAGGGCAAAAAAGCCGATCTCACGCTGATCTTGAAATCGAGATGATTGTCTTGCTCTCTCGGCCGGACTTGGTTTGCAGGTTGGCAATCGTCTGATAGGAATTGCGCTGTATGATTACGTTTCTGGAAGGCCGTTTAGCTAGCGCGTTGCCCACGCAGGCGACCGTCGATGTAAACGGTGTTGGCTACGAAGTTTTTATCCCTCTCTCCAGCTACGACAAACTTCCCGCGCTCGGACAGCCTTTGCGCATTCTTACCCATCTGCACGTGCGGGAGGATGCGCAGATACTCTATGGTTTCATGACATTGGCCGAGCGCGATCTGTTTCGTCTCCTGGTCAACAATGTCAGCGGCATTGGACCCAAGTTGGCTCTCGCCGTTTTGAGTGGCATGAGCGTGACCAATTTCAAAGCGGCGGTCGTAAACTCAGACGTAGCAACGCTTTCGAAAATCAGCGGATTAGGAAAGAAAACTGCCGAACGCATCGTTCTCGAACTAAAAGATAAAGTCGGGGTCGCGGCGGCCTGGGAAGCGGCTAGTGCGGCGCACGCACCGACGCCGGAACAGGAACGCGCAAATGAAGCGGTCCTCGCGCTTATCGCCCTCGGTTATAAACAAGTCGAAGCCCATCGCCTCATTCGTGATCTTCAGGAAAAGGAAGGAGATAAGTCCGCGGAAGAACTGGTCAAACTGGCCC
The DNA here is from genome assembly GCA_041167085.1 of Verrucomicrobiota bacterium. Taxonomy (GTDB): domain Bacteria; phylum Verrucomicrobiota; class Verrucomicrobiia; order Chthoniobacterales; family UBA10450; genus DATFCK01. The sequence continues at coordinate 89,197 of JBEEGV010000026.1, read as the reverse complement.
TCAAACATGTGGCCGCGGGAAGATAAAAGGACCGCCTGAGGCGCAACGATTGTTGGATATGATCGCCGGAATAGACGATAAGCTGAAAGCCATTCGTAATGCCTTCCCGAAAGAAGGCTTATTTGCCGAAAAGGATTGGCTTCTCTCGCCCGATCCATTTCTGATCGACAAGGCGTTCGAGCGCGAGCTCGAACAACTGGGACACCGTTTGTTTGTCTTCCAGCGTGCGTGCAATCAGCTCTATCAACAGAGCGTTAAAGGCAAACAACCGGCGTGGGTGGCGCGTTATCTCGACGCCGGCAAACCTGCTCAGTTAGTGGAGTATTCGCGGCAGAAACAGTTCCGCGATGCCCTGCCGGCGGTCATCCGCCCGGATCTCGTTTTAACCGAAGAAGGCTACACCATTGCCGAGATAGATTCCGTCCCGGGAGGGATTGGCCTAACGGCGTGGTTGGGGCAGACCTATAGCGGCCTTGGCAATGATGTTGTGGGAGGCCCTGACGGAATGTTGCAGGGCTTTGCAACTGTTTTGCCCCAGGGCGGCGATATTCTCGTCTCGCAGGAATCCTCCACTTACCGGCCGGAAATGGAGTGGTTAGCCGCGCGTTTGAATGATCGTCACGACGGAACGGCTGCCAGCCCCGGCGAAAGTTCAGAGTGGCGCGTGGTTTCGGCGGAAAATTACGAGCCGGCCGCTGGCCGCGACATTTACCGTTTCTTTGAGCTCTTTGATCTGCCGAATATTCCGAACATTGATCGAACGCTCGCCTTGGCTGCTGAAGGAAAAGTCCGGATCACACCGCCGATCAAGCCATATCTCGAAGAGAAAATGTGGTTTGCTCTTTTTTGGATGCTGCCTTTGCGGGAATTTTGGCGGCGCGAATTGGGCGAGAAATATTTTCTCAAATTGCAACAAGTGATTCCTTACACCTGGTTGCTCGATCCGACGCCTTTGCCCCAGCACGCCGTAATTCCGCGCCTGGAAATTCAGGATTGGATGGAAGCGGCGCGCTTCAGTCAGAAAGAACGCGACCTACTCTTGAAAGTAAGCGGGTTTTCTCCCTTGGGTTGGGGCAGCCGTGGTATCGCACTGGGCCGAGACCTGCCCCACAGCGAGTGGCAGCAACGAATTGAAAATGCCTTGCAGACTTTCGAAACCTCGCCAACGATTCTGCAAAAATTTCACAAGGGCCGTCTTTACGACCACCAATATTGGGACCCGGAGTCGGGCGAACTGAAGAAAATGAACGGACGCGTTCGGTTGTGTCCCTATTTCTTCGTGGAGCCGGACCAGGTGAAATTGTACGGCGCGCTTGCGACAATCGTTCCAGCGGACAAGAAACTTCTGCACGGGATGCGCGACGCGATCATGGTGCCGGCGGCGCGGGCGGCGTCTTAAATCTGAGTCGTGCAGTTTTGGCAGGGGTCGGGCGCGTATCTGTTTAGTCTCCGCCGCTCTAACAGCTTTATGCTTAACCGCGCGAGGCGGTGTCTCTTTTGTCATTCCGAGCGAAGTCGAGGAATCTCTTACTGTTCCGTCCATGCTACCTCGCTGCGCTCGGTCCGGGCCGGACTGACATTAACAATGAGAGATGTCTCGACTTGGCTCGACATGACAAAATCTAGAAACTCGGCGGTCATAGACCGCCGCTACAGGGAATCGTAAGCTCGCGCGTGTGAACCGAGCCTTCCGTTTGTAACTTGCTGGAATAAAGATGAAATGCGTCGACGCGAATCATTCCGGCATCGATCTCAGCGTTTTCTCGCAGGAATCTTATAATTGATGGTGACGGATTGCGGCAGCGTGCGAGCGTAATATGTGGATGCCATGTGCGCAGATCCGGCTCCAGGCCAACAGCCAAAACAGCTTCCTGGACGCGTTTGTAGACTTGAAACAGATGAGGATGGCCCGAGCCAACGCCAATCCAGATGATCTTTGGAACGCCGCGTGGCGGAAAAGTTCCAATACCAGCCAGAGGGAGGAAAAAGCTGTGAAACTCGATCACGTTGAGTTTTTCGCGCAGTCTTTGATCGGGTTCCTCGCCCACGTCACCTAGGAAACTCAGGGTAAGATGGAACTGCTCCGGGACGGTCCAGCGCATACCTCTAATTTGCGGATCTAAATCGGCGAGCGATTGCTGGAGAGACTCGGGCAAATCAATCGCGACAAAGAGGCGTTTACCCATTACCTCACTTGGGTTCGGCCTGCGGACGTTCCTCGTTATTAATAACCGTCGCGCGGTCAGAGAGGTGCGTTAGCCATCCCGGCACCGTGCCGCGCTGACGACTGTCCCAACCAAGCCTCGCTTCGTCCCCACCGGCTTCAGCGGCACCCGGGAGAAAGCGATCGGCGATTTTCATCGCGTAGCCGGTCATATTCGGGAAAAGGACGTTACCGACGATGGCAAATCGGGCGACGAAGGTCAGGGTGAGCGATGGTTGGCCGCGCCGGCAGGCCGCGAGGATCCTTCGCGCCGCGCGCTCGGCGTTCATCGAAATCAATGGAGTGCTTGCAGTCACAGCAAACCAGGCGAATTCAGCGTCGTGTTTACCTTTTGTTTTCGCGTTCACATGCGAGCCGGTTCGCATCATTCCGGGAGCGACCGTAGTCACGGCAATCTTGTCCTTCGCGAGCTCGGCGCGCACGGAATCGGAAAAACCCGTCATTGCGAACTTACTGGCATTATACGCTGCCATATGGGGGACAGCGACTTTGCCGCCGATCGAGGAAATATTGACGATGCGGCCGCCGCCCTGCCGGCGCATGTATGGAACGATTTGCCAAGTGAGTTCAAAAGGGGCCCAAAAGTGAATCCCCATGGTTTCCTCAAAATCTTTGCGCTGGATGTGCGCGATCGGTCCCACGGCGATGACGCCCGCGTTGTTAATCAGAACATCAATTTTCCCGAAGCAATTGATCGTTTGCTGCACGGCGGATTTCAGCTGTGCCGGATCAAGCAAATCGCATTGCAGCGTGAGAACATCGCCGCCGTAGGAACCGAGATCCAGTTTGGCGCGCGCGAGCTCATTTGGATCGCGAGCCACAAGAACCAGTTTGGCGCCCGCCCGAGCCAGCCGCCGCGCCAGAACGAGGCCCAATCCTCGTGAACCTCCAGTAATGATGGCCACCTTGTCGCGAAAGGAATAGCGAAGGGTCCGAAATAGCCTGGCAATGGCCCACAACGCCGCACCGACTACGACAAGCCCCGAGGCCTTTAGCCAAAAGTTCATTTTCCTTAGATGCTACGCTGAATCTTCCCGGCGTGGACGCACCGGCGACTGAGGACGGCCTAGCCTGCGTGTTTTCGATTGAAGCGCGCGACTTCGCGCTGCGTTTCCCGATCGACCGCCCGCTTTTTCAGATCTGCTCTCTTGTCGCGCGCGGCTTTGCCCTGGGCAACGCCCAGCTCGGCCTTGAGTTTGCCATTCTTCCAATAAAGCTTGAGAACGACTATGGCGCGCCCGCTGACCTGGGTTTCGCCATAAAGTTTGTCGATCTCATGTCGATGTAACAGCAGTTTACGAACTCGTTTGGCAGCAGGAACCTCATGGCTGGCGCGCTCGTAAGGTTGAATGTCCGCCTGGTAAAGGAAAGCCTCGCCTTTTTCGATGCGAGCAAAGGCATCGCTGATGTTGGCTTTGCCGGCGCGAATGGATTTTACTTCGCTTCCCTTTAATTCAATCCCAGCCTCATAGCGCTCGAGGACATGAAAGTCGCGCAGTGCCTTGCGATTGAGAATCGACTCGGCCGCCATAGTGCCACAGGCGGATGCCTTGCTCTCCAATTACGCCGCGTCGGCCGAATCCTTCAGGGATTCGTAAGTTAACTTGCCCGCAATGATCTCCTTGAGCGCGATGTCGGTCAGAGAAGCCCGTGGCCCGGTTTCAACCATCGGCCGATGACCGAGACCGAGCTGACGCACGCGTTTGGAGACAACGTTAATCAGGAGTTGCTGATTGGGGATCACTTGAGCTGCTTCCTGGAGGAGTTGAGTCGTCATATTACGCAAGGATCGGACGGGGCTGGTCGCTTCCGTCGGGAATTGAACAATAGTGGGCTCGGTGGCGGTTAGGCCAACAGGAGTAATTCGCGGAACGAGCGTCGCCATAAAAAACGAATTTTGACTGTGCGAGTGGTGGGTCCTCTTGTCAACCGATTTGTTGCACGCGATTCTTGTCCGGGCGCGCCGCCCCCGGAAAAAATTGGGATTGTGTGCATCCCATACCAGGGCAATTCTTCCGCCTTTGCGGACGAACATGCAGAATTTCTACTCGGTCGGCTGTCAATAAGAAGAGGCCTAACGGACGTCCTCGACGTAGCTGGCAACTCGGTAATCCAAAGGTTTCCCGAATGCTCCCAGCTCCTTGTCAAAGTGAAACGCGGTGTTGCCATTGCCCGTGTAACTTTTACAGACAGCTGCTCCGTAAACATCCACGTTACCGTTCTGGGAAATATCTGCTCCCGGCGCGTAGAACATTGCGTAAACACTGCCCGGCGACGTGAGACTGATGTTTTGTGTGCCTGAGGCCGGGCTGACGCCATAGAATTGAACGTGCCCTGCGCGGCTCGGGTTGGAAGTCGCGTTTCCGTTCGGGTCGGGAGATGACGATCCATCGACATTGCTGTTGGTGAAATCCTTACCTTTGAAACTGACGTTGCCAGTGAACCAGATCCGAGCGTTGATTCCTTTTCCAACTGTGACGCTGCTGGTCACATCGCCTACGACCAGGACATTGACATAGGTTTCTCGAGCGGTTCCGCCGATCGTCAGGGAGTTGATCGTCAGATCTGCGGCCCCGGCGTTGTAGCGATACCAAGGCGCATTCGTATCTTCGAACGATGTGATCGTCTTATAGACAGGAGCCGCAGGCGAAGGCGCGACAAGAGGAGGAGGTGATGGGGTAATGGTCGTGCTGCCCGGAAAATAGTAGGTGCTCGCCGGCAGGCCGCTCGGAGTCGGGGACGCTTGCGGCGGGATGGTAAAGGCCACGTTGTTATCAACTACTCCACTGCAGTCAGTAGTTGCGGCGTGACCACCGTTGGTCGTGACATCCCCATAGATGTATCCCGGCGAGTTGAAGGTCGAGTTGCCCACGACGACGTCTCCATCGTGCGCGTCGGTGTCATATGGTGACGCGGGATTACTTCCTTTGTATGCGCCATTTTTCGAGTCGTAACTGTCGACGACACCGGCCGCGCCCGGACCGGTGAATCCGCCCGAGGTTTTAATGGCGGCCTCGATGGGCATGATTGGAACGACAATCAATTCGACTCGCCGCGAGATTTGGGCGGTGGCGATCGGGGTCGCAGAAGCACCGATCAGATCGCCGTTACCATAAGCGGCTCTGAAATGATCATACCTAAAATCGATCTTGCGCAACAAACTGTCACCTTTGGTGGTTGGGTTCATCCGGTCGTCCATGCCAACCCGCGCCAAGCCGGAAAGGCGGGCCGTCCCGACGGATCGGACGCGGTAACAGGGGGCGGGAGTGGCCGTGAACTGATCCACGGTAACGGTGGCGCTCAGACTGTTGCTTTCGCCGAAGGCTTGAAGAGAGCCGTTATACCATGAAGCCGGGGAAGGTGCCGGTGATGGCGATGAGGCAGGCGTGGGGGCCGGCGACGGCGCGGGCGAACTCCAGCCATTCGTACTGGAAAATTCCATGCCGGGGTTATTTAGCTTTTTTCGGATCTCATTGAATCCAACATCGCCACCCGCTTCGGCCGCGTAGAGAGCTTCTTTCCACGTTTTAACCTGCTTCGACGTTGTATTGTAACGCGTCGTGCAGTTCATCAAGACGTTCGCGGCGACAAACGACAGGATGGTAATAACCGTCAACGCAGCAATAATGGTATTGCCACTTTGCGCGGTGAATCGTGATTCCTGGATACGTTTCATATAAGAGATCGATTAATTTCCGCGTCGCTTGTTGCGCAGATAAGTTGTCGCGTAAACCGTGGTGCCAGACCGTTCCACCGGGTCGTTGTTTAAGGTAAAAATGGGCTGAAATGTGACCGTGCTGACGGTGTATTCGGTGTTTGATAACTGCCAGTCAGTCGTTTGCGGGATGAGTTGATCGGTGGCTGAAGCAATCGTAGTCACGGTCCCATTTTCGGTCCGCAAGATGGAATTTCCGCTCACGGAATAAACGACGACTGTTCCGCCTACCGTGAAGGTGATCCGCGCAGCAGTCGCATTAGCGGCCTTGGACATCGTGACGGTCGTCGCACTGGTATAGCTCTGAACCGTCGTCCCCGATTGCATGGTGGACCCTGTTACAGCCTTGCCCACGTCTGACGCGCTGAAGGCGGCCGTAGCCGAAGTCAGAGTGGTTGAGCCGTTGGTAGTCGCGCCGTCGGTCAGTGTTCGCGTGTTCGGGGAATAATCCACGACCGCTTTATTAATCGGCCCATTGATAACCGGTGTGCGTCGTGTATTCACGGCCGCACCGCCTGCCGCATCCGGATCCCCCGCTTTGATCACAAAATCCGGCATAACACAGGTGACCGTTTTCAGATCGGGCGAAGTGGTCACGCTAAAGCTGCGCTTCACGTCACGGGCCAGGTAATCGATGATTCGACTCTGTTGCATGTGCGTGGAAAAATAGTTATCAACGGCATTGAGACTCTTGCTCATCGAAATCGACGCGAGGAACGTCGCGGCCAGAAGAATACTGCCGATGCTGCATGCCATCAGCAATTCGACGAGGGTGAAGGCTTGAGTTTCCCGCGCGGACGTTAGTTTCATTTTTTGATTCCGTCGGCGATGAGAGTTGAAGTCAATTCTGTGCGGCTTCGGCCTCCGAGAGTGAGCGTCCAGTCGTACTGAACGTCGGCGCGAACAACCCCTACGCTGGCAAGGCTGCCGCCCGACGCGGTAACCGATGGACTGACGCTGGCTCCCGCGGCGCGGGTATAAGTAACCGTCGGCCCGCCACTCACGACCGGATAGGCTTTGATAGTGACCGTCTCGGCGACCTTTTTGGCTAAATCCGACGTATTTGCGGGCGAGGTCAAAAGCGTCGTCATGAAAGTTTGGTCGGTGAGGTCGGAGAAATTGAGGCTGCGAAAACTTTCCAGTCGATCCTGGACCCCTTCGATAGCCCCAATGTTCTCCTTGCCCGCGCTGATGTAGCGGAGGCAGACAGCATTTACTTCAAAAATCGTGGCGAAGAAAACGGCAATGAGCATGGCCCCGAACATCAACTCCGGCAGTGTGTTGCCGGCCCGAGTGCCAAGATTCAGTCTCATATTCTAGTAATTCTAGAATCTAGAGCACTTCATATGCCTCAGGGACAAGGCCCTTTAGCCCGCACGACTGGCTTCCCCCCGCGCGAGACGGATTCAACTGACCCCCTTCTGCTACTACCGCGTGTCTTCTACATAGCTCGCTATCCGGTAATCCACGGCATCACCCATCGAGTCCAAAGCCCGATCGTAATGCCAGCTCGTGTTGCCGTTTCCGTAAAACGTCTTGCAGACGATTGCCCCGATTACGTCAGGGTTGCCGTTCATGCTGAAATTGGCGCTGGGTGCGTAAAAGGTCGCTTGGAAATTTCCGGGTGGGTTAATATCAATGCTTTGCGTGGTGGCAGAATTGCTCGGACTAATCCCGTAAAATTGCATGTTGCCAGCAATGCCCGTCTCATTCGTCAATTCTTTTGCCTTCATGCTCAAATTTCCGTCGAAGAAAACCTGCACGTGGACATACGGTTTGATGTCGATTTTGCCCGTGATGTCACTGGTTACGTGAATGGCAACGTAGGTCTCGGTAACGCCATACGGCTGGATCGTGAGGTCACCAGTAAACGACGAGAAGAGATAGAAGTTGGGGTTGGAGGGGGATCCGGCAGTGGGAGGGGCGATTGTGGTGGTGCCTGTGCAACGGGTCGGATTCGCCTGCGGCACCGGCATAGTCGTCGGCATGTAAAAGGGCGGAATCGTAATCGGCACGTTGTTATCAATCGTCCCGGTGATCTGGTTGGAGCGAACGATCGAGCCACCATTCGTCGCGACGTTTCCGTAAAGCATTCCCATAATCGTAGCGACCGAGCTGCCGATCTCCACTGACCCGCTGCGAGAATCGCCATAGTGGGGATCAGCCGGATTATTGGCCGCGAAATAATAAGCTCCATTCTTCGAATTGAAGCTGTCGATCTGTGCCGCCGATCCAAGGCCGTAAAATGAGCCACTGCATTTGATGGCAGCTTCGAAGGGAGTGATGGGCGCGGCCACCAGTTCGATGCGACGAGTCATTTGCGGTCGGGACACGGCAACGGAAGCTTTGCCGCTTCCGTCCCCGTTTGGACCGTATGTCGCAATAAAGTGGTCATAATTGAAATCGATTTTTCGCAGCAAACTGTCGCCGCGGGTTCCTACTCCCATGCGATCGTCCATGCCGACGCGTTTCAGTCCCTGGACCGGCGCCGTTCCGTTTGCCCGGATGCGGTACCAGGGATTTCCGGTGAATGAGTCGTAATAAAAGAGATCGACCTTGGTGTTAGTATTGAGATTGTGCGCACCAAAGGTGACGCCGAGCTTGGAGTGAATCCCACCCGCGTTGCTCCAATCCGAAAATGCGTTCGTCGGATCGAAGATTGTCTTGCGAACTTCAGCGTAGGCAATGTCGCCACCCGCTTCCGCGGCATAAAGTGATTCTTTCCAGGCGCGCACCTGGCTGGTCGCCGCATTAAAGCGGGTGGAACAGTTCAGGAGCACGTTCGCTGCGATCATGGAAAGGATCGTGATGGTGCATAAAACGCCGATGAGGACATTGGCTGTCTCCGACGCTCGGGGTATCAGTTTCATCTTTTCAGGCTTTTTCGGCGATCCCGCCTTTTATCCGCGGCGCTTGTTTCTCAGATAGGAAGTGGAGTAAAGACTCGTGCCTGTCCGGTCAGCAACCGAGCCGGCGGAAGCAAACATCGGACTGAATGTGACCGATGTGTTGGTGTATTCCGTGTTCGCTAGTTGCACATCCGTTGTCTGCGGAACGAGTTGATCGGTGCTGGACGCGATCGTGGTGACAACGCCGTTCTCCGTTCGCAGGATCGCCGTGCCATTGATGGCATACGACACCGTGCTGGTATTGGCACCGTAATTCACTTGCTGGCCGCTTGGCGTATAGGTAACCGTGGGCGTGCGGGCTGTCCCGACCAGGGCCGGATTCGCAATCGCCTCGGCATCGCCGGCTTGAATGATATAGTTAGGCAAGGTCACGGTTACGCTCTGCAGATCCACTGAAGTGGTCACGATCAAGCCGCGTTTCACATCGCGGTTCATGTAATCAATGATACGGATCTGTTGCATGTGGGTGGCGAAGTAGTTGTCGATGGCATTGAAACTCTTCTGCAAGGCGACCGACGCTGTGATTGACGCGCCGAGAACGATCGAGCTTAAACTCAAAGCGACCATCATTTCCCCAAGACTAAACCCTGTGATATTTCGATTTTGACGTAGTTTCATTTTTTTTGCCCGTTTGAGATGATGCTGGTGGTTTGTTCACTGCGCCCCCGGGCGCCAAACGTCATGTTCCACGACGACGAAACGTCGACCTGCACCAGCGTCTGGCCGAGGTCTGTTGCCGTGGAATCCTGTGTGACGCTGCCGTCCGGATGTCGCGTAAATTGGGTGATGCCGTTGGCTACGGGGTAAGCTCGGAGTTGCACAACCTCCGTTGCTTTCCTGGAGAAATCGGAGCCATTGGGCGCCGAAGCCATCAGAGTATTTAAATAAGAAGAATTGGTCAGGTCACTGAAGGCAAGATTACGCATGACCTCACAACGGTCATGAACCGCTTGCAGCGCCGCTACCGACTCTTTGGTCGCATCAATGTACCGCAGACAAACGGCGTTCAGTTCGAACACTGAGGCGAAGAAAGCGGAGAGAATGAGGACCGCAATCAATACTTCCGGTAGGGTCACGCCGGCGTGGCGGGGGAGTTTTGTGGCGGATTTCATTACAGGAAGATCGTGAGTTTGATTACAAGTTTTATGGAAATAGCAAATGCTATACCCTTTTTATCGGTATTCATCGATCTTTCTCACCTCTCCTAGCCCGCCATACTCATTTCTGGTTGACCATTCATTCCTGCGAAAGCGACCAGCTAATTTTTCGCAATTCCGAGAATTTTGACTCCAACGGCCTTGAGTCGGTATCGGGTCATTCCTCCTCCACGGGCACCCCACCTGCTAGTTCGGTGGCACCCCCATGCTGGAAACTCATACCGCGCGACTGCGCCTCCCCCTGTTCTTACTGGCTGCCCTTTGCCTGGCCCCCGCACTCCTCCGCGCTGGAGCCACCGTGGACGTGGCGAGCCCAACAACGAGCTGGACCGCCATTCTCTACCCGAACAATTCTCCAGACCCTTCCAATGACCAACAAACCGGCAGCTCCGAGGGAGATATTGTGGGCAATGCGACCCACCCGTCAGTTTATACGGCATTTGGCGATGCGGGCACGCTTTCGACCACGGATGGAACAATTGCATTTCGGATTCGAGTAGGCGCAGACACCAGCCCGGCCGGATTCAAGACCGCCGCCTTCATCGGTATCGACGCGAACAACGATGGCGCACTGGATCTTTTTCTCGGCGTCAATAATTCCGGTTCCAAGGACACGATCGGAATTTGGGATCCTGGTAACGGATTAAATACCAGCCCAAACACGACCACGATCGTCTCCACGCCCCTGGTTAGTTACACTCAGACAGCCTCGAATTACCGATGGGAAGCTGTAACCACCGCGAACGATCCGACCGTTGGCACAGCCACCGATCTGGATGGCGGGGGGCAAAATGATTTCTTTCTTACCTTCAGCATTCCATTCAACGACGTCGTGGTTCAACTAGCGGCCAAAGGGATCACCGGATTTACACAAAATTCTACCCTCAGCTACGTGATTTCGACCGCAACTCAGGCCAACAGCTTGAATCAGGACCTAAACGGTGTGGGGCAGGCGTACGATCCTGCGGCGTCGTGGTCCAGTCTAGGGGTAGTCTCCTCTCCAATTTCTTCTTCGGGAATTTATGCCATTCCTGAACCTTCGATCGTGCTTCAATTCGCCACCGGGGCCCTCATTCTCGCAGCCTGCGGCGGATGGGCCAAAACCGGATCCGGGCGACGGGGACCGCGTTCTGTTTCATTGGCCAAGGCTTAATTCCCACCGTTATCAGGCAGGCGCGATCATAATAGGATTTAGCCGGTTAACAGGCCCCAAAGTCGGTGGTGGCTGAAAAGCTGCTTTTTCTGCCAGCCCCGGAAGCATGCTTTTGAGAATCGTCGAATTTCTACAGCGTCAGCCCAGAGGAGTTATATTTCTCGAGGCTCTCGGCCTGCTCGTTCTTATCACTTGCGTCGATTTTGAGACAGGGCACCAGACAAGCGTTGTCCTCTTTTATGTAGCTCCAATTCTACTCGCGGCATTTTGCTGCAACAATTTAGGAGCCATGTTGCTTGCGCTCCTGGCTACGGCCGCATGCCTGGCGGCGGATACGCTGGACGGATTCCATTATTCCAGCCTGGGAATTCACACATGGGAGATCGGAATTCGATCTCTGTTTTTCTTCTGCGTGGCCATTGTAGGGTATTCCGTCAAAAAACGGGGCGTTGCCGCTAACACGCGCATCTCTTTGTTGGAACACACACAACGACTCGAGCACCAAATCGTTGAAGTCAGCGAGTACGAACAGAAGCGGATCGGCCAGGATTTACATGACGGCCTGTGCCAATACCTCGCCGCGCTCGGCTGTTCTGCCGAGTCATTAAAAAGCGATCTCGAAAAATCAGGGTTGCCGAAGTTTGCAGCGGTAGCGGGAGATCTTGCGCAATTACTGAGAGCCGGCGTGAGTCAGACCCGCAACCTTGCTCATGGACTGATGCCTGTGCACATGGATGAATGCGGGCTCGCCTCGGCCTTGGACGAACTAACGAGCTCATCAAGCAGGTTATTAGGAATCGAATGCGTCCTGAGCCGCACTGGCGATACGCCCGCTGGTGACAAAACGAAAGCACGGCATCTCTACCGCATCGCGCAGGAAGCCATCAATAATGCAACCAAACATGGCAACGCCCAGCGCATCGATATTTCGCTAACTTCCAATCCGACCGCGACCGTGTTGAGCATCGCCGATGACGGCGTTGGAATTTCAAAAACGACCAAGAACCTCCACGGTATGGGACTTAGCATTATGAGATACCGCTCTAATTCGATGGGTGGAGAGTTGTTGATCGAGGAACGCCCCACCGGAGGGACAGTCATTTCCTGCATTGTGCGGGAAGGTCATGGCCAGGAGGAATTAAATGTTGCCACAGTCTAAATCCGGGCAAACCCGGGTGCTAATCGTCGAAGATCACCCGATGTTTCGGGAGCGCCTGGCCGAGCTCATTAACAGAGAGTCAGACATGCAGGTTTGCGGCACAGCCGACAACCTTCGCGACGCGCTGGTGTTGCTCCAGTCGGTGGACGCCCAGATTGCGGTTGTCGATATCAGTTTAAAAGGAGCGAGCGGTCTTGAACTGATCAAAGATATGACCGCGCGAGGGCTGTCACTGCCGGTTCTGGTGCTCTCCATGCACGACGAATCCTTGTATGCGGAACGTGCACTCCGCGCTGGGGCCAAGGGTTACATTTCCAAACAGGAGCCTTCGGAGCGTATCATGACCGCAATTCGCCAGGTCGTGCAGGGAGAAACGTATATCAGCTCGAAAATCGTCACCCGAATCGTGAACACGCTTTCCAGCGGTCCGGCCCACGTCTCTGGTGTCGCCCGCCTAACTGATCGCGAATTGGAGGTATTCCAGCTGATTGGACGCGGCCAGACAACGCGTGATATCGGAGCGCGGCTCAATTTGGGGCCAAGCACGGTGGAAACGTATCGCGCGCGAATCAAAACCAAGCTGAACCTGGAAAATGCGAGCCAATTATCACACGAAGCGATTCGCTGGGTGCAAGAGAGTCAGAAAGTTGACGTGTAGTCTCGAATCAGTCGGCCGTTGAGTTCTCTCCGCTCAAGACGACCAGGGATGCGCGACGAATTGCTTGCCAGTTAAATCAAAATACGCGAAGTAAGGCAGCCGACATCGTTTGCAGTGACGGGCTGTGGCTCAGCTTGGTAGAGCGCCTGCCTCGGGTGCAGGAGGTCCCGGGTTCAAATCCCGGCAGCCCGATGAAATCCAGGCGTGGACCGCGGAGACTGCTTTTGCCATGATTCCAACCTTGCCCGATGCGTCAGGATAATTGAACTGCGATGACCGGTCAGAATGAAGATTTTCGAATATCATGACACCTCCGAACTTAAAGTCGGTGATGCGGCGCCCGCCTTTTGCGCCGTGGCCGTGGGCGGACCCTACAAATCCGGGCAGGAAGTGTCCCTCGAGGATTTCCGCGGCGCCACGCTCGTCCTCTACTTTTATCCGAAAGACGATACGCCGGGGTGCACGGCGCAAGCCTGCGATTTGCGTGATCACTGGGCTGAAATCAAAGAACGCGCGACCGTTTTCGGAGTCAGCATCGATCCGATCGACAAACACAGCGCTTTTATTGAGAAATATCAGCTGCCATTTCCTCTACTTTCCGATACTGATCGCAACATCGTGACGGCCTACGGGGTCTGGGTGGAAAAAAGCATGTACGGCAAGAAGTACATGGGCACCGAAAGGACAACGTTTGTCATCGATGAAGCGGGGCGTATTTCGGCCATCTTTCGAAAGGTAAATCCGGAACGGCATATGGAGATTTTGCAGCAGGCAATTTCCCCTGCGAAAAAGAAGTGAGTTGAATCCAAGTCAATGACATGCTTGGGTCGACTCGTTCAGTCGACGAATAGTTATGGGTTCTCTTAAAAAAAGACGCAAAGCGAAGATTTCAAAGCACAAGCGCCGCAAGCGCATGAAGGAGAATCGTCACAAGAAGCGATTGCGCTACAAAGCGTAGACGCCTGCGATCTGGCGTTGTTAGGTCTCTGGCGCCGGTTTGCGAAGGGTACAAGGCGCGCTTACAATCGAAAAGATGACAGGACGGAAGTACCGCGCGCTTATCTGCGGTCTGCTGCTCTTGTTATTCTGGCCGGTTTCGTCCGCCATCCCGGCGCCACATCGTGACCACTCTGTCGGTGGTTCCACAAAACTGCCGGAGCAACAAGATGACTCTTTTAGCGCCAAAGCGGCCCAAGACCTCGTGCTCAAGGCGGACGGACAGCGCAAAGCCGATGCTCTTTCCCACTTTGTCGAAGGAATTTCATTCGAAGAAAGCGGTGAGATCAGCAAAGCACTGGAAGCCTATCGCAAGGTCCTGAACGTCGATCCCGGCCAGGCGGAGCTCGCCTGCCGTGTCGCCGCTCTGCTGGCACGCCAGGATGACTTCCCCGCTGCCATCGATGTTTTGAAAGACGCAGTGAAGGCCGCCCCCAAGGCGCCTGAACCGTACCTTCAACTTGCTTTTATTTATGCAAAGTATCTGAAGAAAACGAACCAGGCTGTGGAATTCGGGAATCGAGCGATCGCTCTGGATCCGCTGAACATAGAGGCCTACCAGAGACTATACGAAATACAGCTCGCAGCCGGGGACGAGCAGAAGGCTCGTGACGCACTCGAGCGGGCCACCAAGGTCAACAGCACAGATCCCGCCTTCTGGATCAGACTCGGTAAACTTTACGCCTTGCTCGCCTTCAAGCCGGATACCGAACCGAACCCGGAGGAAGTTGGCCGCGTTAACGATATCTTTAAGCAAGCGGCGGAACGCGCCGGGGATGATCCGGCCGTGCTTAAGGAGGTCGCCGATTATTACGCCTCCTCACAACAACTTAAAGAAGCCATCCCGCTCTATCTGCGCGTGCTCGATCTGCAGCCGGATGATGCGAATGCACGCGAAAAACTGGCCACGGGCTTCGTCCTGACAAATCAGCGCTCCAAAGCAATTGAGTTACTCGAGGAAATCATCAAGGAACGTCCGGAAAAGTACCAACCGTATGAACTCCTGGCTGAGGTGGTGGACGATCAAGCGAGAGCGTTGCAGCGAGAGAATAAAATCGAAGAGGCGAAGGTACTTTTTGCAAAGGCGGCAGCAAATTACGAACAAAGCCTTCTCATCAATCCTCAGCGTGGCATTACATTTATTCGTCTGGCCGAGGTGCTCCTGGGTCCGTTAAAGCAGAGCGAGCATGCCGTGAAAATTCTGACGGAAGCGCGTCAGCGTTTTCCGGATATCCCGGAGCTGGTTTATTACCTCGCTCTGGCTTTGCGAGAGGCCAAGCACCCGCAGCAAGCTGTCGCCACCTTCGAAGAAGCGCTGCACGAGAGCGAACTGCAATCGGACGGCATCGCGAATGCTCGCTTCTACTTTGATTATGGTGTCGCCGCCGAACAAGCCGGCCTGTTTGATAAAGCTGCCGATCTGCTCAAGAAATCAATTGCCTTCGACCCCGCCCAGGCCGCGGAAACCTACAATTATCTTGGCTACATGTGGGCCGACCACAACACCCACCTCGAGGAAGCAGAAGACATGATCAAGCGGGCGCTGCAGATGGATCCCAACAATGGCGCTTATCTCGACAGTCTCGGCTGGGTTGAATTCCGCAGGGGAAAATTCGATCAGGCGTTGAATGACCTGATGCGCGCTGCGCAAAACATCACGCGGGATGATCCTGTTGTCTTCGAACACATCGGGGATACGTATTCCAAACTCAACCGGATGCCACAGGCTCTGGAGGCTTGGCAGAAAGCGATCGTGCTGGACCCGCAAAACAAGCAGATTGCTGAAAAGATCGACAACGCGAAAACGAAGATGAGCAAAGGTGTGTTGCCGAAGGGCAACCCAATGCAATAGCTGCGATGCACCTAGGTGATTTCGTGAAGAGCTCTTGCTGAACGTGCAATGAACGCGTATCCCACGCCCTGGCAGCGCAAGATCATGTGGGCGTCGCTAACCGCGCTCTTCATCGTTTTTTTAGTAGTGACTGTTGTCTCGGTCGTCTGGCTGATGGCGAATGTGGTCAGTTTCCTGCAACCCATCCTCATCCCGGTGGCTATTGCCGTGATTTTGGCCTACCTCCTCGATCCCCTGGTGACGAAGCTATGCCGCGGCGGAATGAGCCGCACGAAGGCAGTGATCCTTTTGTTCGCTGTCGCCTTCCTGGCCCTCGCTGCCTTGATCGCATGGTTGGTTCCGATGATTTCGATGCAAAGCGCCAGCTTCGCCCGAGAGCTTCCAAGCTACACCCAAAATGCCCGGGAGCGCGTGGTTGATCTGATCTACCGTTACGATCGAACATTCGGAATGCCGGATGTCACAAAGGGCAAGACGGCCTCGCCGACGAGAAGGTTTGTTAGTTTTCTTCTGGGGACGCCTTCTCCTCGCACTTCCCCCGCCCCGTCCCCGGGAACCGAGACGGCGGCGCCGGTGGAAAGCATTTCGGCCGCGCCGGACAAACCAAGCCTGGCCGACCGTCAACGAATCCAGGCTTATGTGGAAAAGCAGATCCCTAACCTGGAACGTCAGTTGCCAACCTTGCTCGAAAAGTTTTGGGCCATCCTGAAGAAAAGCATAGGTGGATTCCTGGGCATTACCGGTTTCCTCCTCAGTTTGGTGATTGTTCCGATCTACCTTTTCTTTTTCCTCAAGGAAAAGCCCCGCATTGAGCAACGGTGGCGAGATTATTTGCCCTTGCGCGCTTCGCCGCTGAAGGACGAGGTCGCAGAAGTCCTGTCGCAAATTAACAACTACGTCATCGCCTATTTTCGCGGCCAACTGCTTGTTTGTTTGGTCGACGGAACGTTGATCGGCAGTGTTCTAACCTTGTTCGGTTTGAATTTTGCGCCCGTAATTGGATTACTCGTCGTCGTGCTGACGATGATTCCATACATAGGTATCATCCTCTGCTGGGTTCCGGCGGTTCTGATTGCCGCAGCGCAATACGGCGATTGGTTGCACCCATTGGGAGTGACATTCATTTTTATTATCGTGCAAAATCTCGAAGGCATGTTTTACGCGCCGCGCATTGTTGGAAATTCGGTCGGCCTTCATCCAGTGACCGTTATTGTCTCGATCTTTGTCTGGGGTTTGCTGATCGGCGGATTGCTCGGGCCAATGCTGGCAATACCTCTCACCGCAACGATCAAGGTTCTGCTTGTGCGGTATGTGTGGGGGCGCCGTTTGCATGATGAGGTTTTGGAACCAGTCGAGGACGTCCCCATCGTGGAAAAGTCCGAGGCTCTCACCTAAGGCGAGTTCTCCTTTAATCATTCGTCACGGCGTCCGCAGTTGCATTGTCGTCCCCTGCAAGTAGGGACAGCAACAACATGCCAGAAAGAGTGAGACGCGTTCGCCGCCGAAAGAGAATTGGCGCCTTTCCCGCCCTCGAATGGCTGGGAGTTTCTCGCCACCACATCTCACCAGAACGATTGGCTGTGCTCATTGCATCTGGCGCCGTTCTCATCGCCGTCGCGATCCTCTCTTTCACCTACGGATCGAAGTTCTATAGCGGCTGGCGGGAGAGACGATTGCTTCAGCGCGCGACCACTCTTTTGCAGCAGCAGGATTTCGACGCCGCCACTAGTGCGGCTCAGAAAGCGTTGGAATCGCATCCCGATTCGCTGCCGGCCTTCTACATCCTCGCGGATGCGACAGAAAAACAGAATCGTATCGAGACGGTCGCCTGGCGCTCGCAAATCGCCCGCCTGAAAGGGCATGATTTGGATAGTCAGTTGAACCTGGCCTCAGCGGCATTGCGTTTCGGAGAACTCGACACGGCGCGGAAGGCGCTGGACCAGGTGCCACCGGCGGATCGAGATCGGGCCTCTTATCATGTCGTTGCCGGTTGGCTGGCGCGTGCTCAAGGAGATGAGAACGGGCAACAAGAGCATTTCGCCGCCGCCGTCAAACAAGAGCCCGCCAACGATCTCTACCAATTTAATCTCGCCGTTTTGCAAATAAAACTCCCGGACACGGAAAAACGCGATAGCGCGCGGCAAACGCTCGAGCGTTTGAGCAAAGTGCCACAGTTTCGCGCCGGTTCTTTGCGTGGGTTACTGAACGACGCCATCGATCGCAGCGATCTCGCCGCCGCCGACGGTCTCGCCCAGGAACTGCAGATGTCGCCGCAAGTCACCTTCGGAGATTATCTCCTCTGCCTGAATTTGTATCGGAAACTCGACGATAAGAAATTCTGGGCATTACTCGACAAGGTGAAACCTGTGGCAGCGCGCGACGCTTCCAGTCTCGCGTTGCTGATGGATTGGATGAACAACAATGGTTTATCCGGCGAAGTACTGAAGTGGGCGGAGAAGTTAAAGCCGGAACTGACCGCCACTCCTCCCCCTTCGATTGCCGTGGCCGAGGCTTTCGCCGCAGCCAAGAACTGGTCGCGCCTGAAACGGTGGACCCGCACCGGCTCCTGGGATAACTCGGATTATCTGCGCCTTGCCTATCAGGCATTTGCCACCCGTCAGGCTCGACAGGCCGGCGCCGAAGCGGAGTTTTCCGCACTATGGCGTTCGGCCGAACGCGCGACAGAAGATGACGCGCAGCGCGAATTAAACCTGGCTCGACTCGCCACAAGATGGAATTTGCTCGTTGAAGCCGAGCAGCTTTGGCTGCGCGTGGCAAAAAATGCGCCTTACCGGCGAGAAGCGCTGGACACGCTGTCTCGAATCTATCGGGGCAACAACGATCTTCCCAATCTCTATCGAGTAATGCAGCGGTTGCACGAAGCTTCGCCCGGCGAACCGGGCACGGCAGCGAACTACGCCCGGCTTGCTCTTTTACTCGACCAGAACGCGTCAGAGGGTCATCGCGTCGCCAAAGAAGCGTACGATCGAGCGCCAACAGACGTGAATTGCGCGGTCACTTACGCATTCTCGCTCTATGGCCTGGGCCGGACATCCGCCGGTCTCGACATCATCAAAAAGCTGCCTAACGATCAACTTCACGATCCACACGCTGCGGTATATGTCGCCGTACTTTTAATGGACGAGAATCAGCTCGATATGGCCAAAGACTACATCGAGGCGGCACAGCGGGGACCAATTTTCGTTGAGGAAAAGAAGCTGCTCGATGAAACATTAGCCAAGCTCAACGCTCCAACTCCCACACCCGGCCCTTCTGTGGCAGGCCCGGCCCCGATTCTGCCGCTGGCCAAGGCGACGCCAACGCCAAAACCTTCGGCCCCACCTCCAGTGCTACCGCGACCCGAGCGGGAACTGCCGATGCCCGAGCCAGAGCCTTAACCGTTCGGAACAGTCTTTTCCGTGGCAGCGATGAGCGTTTGCACGACCATCGTCGCCAAATCCTGAGTGGCAGCGTCGAGAGCTTCGTTCGCACGCTTAAGCTCCTGAAGATTCCGCGACGCCATTGCCGTGCGCACATTGTCGGCCCGTTGGCGGATGATATCCCGCTCGCTCACGCCAACTCGCTCACCGGCAAGCTGGAAAGCTTTCTCAACCGCGGCCAGCATTTCCTCCGCCTTCAACCGCGTTTCGACCCACACTCGTTCGTTTACATCTTCAAAAGCATGATCGAGTGACTCAGCCAGCATCGCCTCGACCGCTTCATCCGAGACATCCACCGCGCTTTTCATTTCCACAACCTTTTCCCGCCCCGATTTCGTGTCGCGAGCCAGGACATGCAAAATCCCGTTGGCATCGATCTCGAATTGAACGCCGACTCGAGGAACTCCCTTGGGCCCCGCTTCGAAGTCGATCTGGAATTCGCCCAGCTGCCAGTTGTCGCGTGCCATCTCCCGCTCACCCTGCAGGACTTTGATCGACATCGCGCGCTGATGATCGACGGCGGTCGTAAACATTTCGCCCGCTTTAATCGGAATGGTGGAATTGCGTGGAATAATGACGTTCATCAATCCACCGAACGTCTCGATGCCCAACGAGAGCGGCGTTACATCCAGCAAAACAAGATCGCGAACTTCCCCGCCAAGAATTCCCGCCTGGATAGTCGCCCCGAGTGCGACGACCTCGTCCGGATTTTGACTCACGTCGGGCTCTCGTCCGAAGAGGTCGGCCACGAACTCCCGCACAATCGGCATCCTCGTGACACCGCCGACCAATATGACCTGATCGAGATCCTGAGGGGCCAGCTTTGCATCAGCCAGGGCGCGGAGACAATGAGATCGGGTTCGCTGGACAATCGAGCGCGCGACGTCGTTCAGCTCCTGGCGTGTCAGTTCTGTCGAAAACGGACGGCCGCCATCGAAAAACGGAATCTCGATTCTCGTTCGTTCTTCGGTGGAAAGGCGATGTTTCGCCGCGGTCACCTCCTCGCGCATCCTCGTCTTTTGTTCCAGGGTCAGCTTCGAGATCTGAAACCGGCCATCAGCCATCAGCGCGTTGTCGATATCGTCGCCGCCCAGCCGGGTATTGCCATTCGTCGCCATGACTTCGAAAAGGCCGTTGGTCATTTCCAGGATGGAAAGATCAAATGTGCCGCCGCCAAAATCGTAAACCGCAATCCGCGCTTTCGTTCGCAGTTTATCAATCCCGTAGGCGAGCGCCGCCGCGGTCGGTTCGTTGACAATTCGTTCGACGGTCAAACCTGCGAGTTCCCCTGCTCTCTTCGTCGCGTTGCGCTGCGCATCATTGAAGTAGGCCGGGACGGTGATGACGGCTCGTGAAATCGTCCGCCCAAGCGTTCTTTCGGCGTCGCCCTTCAGTTTCGTCAAGACCATTGCCGAAATTTCCTCTGGAAGGTACGTCTTCGGCCCGATTTGAATACGAAGAGGCCCCCCTGTTCGACGCAATCGATAATCAAACTGCAGGTCTTCGGGCAGCACATCCGTATTGCGTAACCCGATAAAGCGTTTCACTGAATAAACGGTCGCTTCCGGCCGCAAAAGCCGTGTCCGGACGGCCGCTTGCCCTACGATCGGTTTTCCATCTTCCAGGATCGAAACAACCGAGGGCGTCAAACGCTGTCCATTCTCGTCGGCGAGCAAGACCGGGAAACCTGAATCCATGATACCGATCAAGGAATTGGTCGTGCCGAGATCAATGCCGACAATGTCGCTCATAAACAAATCTAACTGCTCGCTCCGCCGGCGCGCGACCGAAATATGATTTTTCGGATTGTTTCGGTCAGTCCTTGAAAGGATCGACCATATCGCTTCCCGCCATCGCGACACCGAGCGGGCGTAGTGTATGGAGAACGCGGATCGTTCCCGCGTGAGCCGCGAGTACGTCCGGCAGACGTCGATAAGCCTGCGGCGCTTCATCGAGGTCTCCGCCGCGCAGGATAACGCGTTTCTCAGTGAGCCACTTCATCATTTCATCATGCCTGATAAGGCCCTCCCGGCGAATCCGTTTATTGCCCATCTTCACGAACCGGCCTTTCGCCGCTGTTCGAGACATGACGCGTCCCGCACCATGAACGGTGGAGAACAATGCCTCGCGCGAGGTCTCGGAATCTACTCCTTCGATGATGACTGCGTCGTCCCCCATACTTCCTCCGACGAACCCTTTTTGGCCGGGAAACGCCGGCGTGGCTCCCTTGCGCACGACTGTGTAATCGTTCGAACCATGCTCTTCACGCCATGCGAAATTGTGATGATTGTGAATCTCTTCGAGCGCTTCCGCTCCGAGGATTCCTTTCACAACATGGCGCGCCACGGCTTCGCGGCCGGCGTAGGCATATCGACCGGCCAGATTCATTCCCTGGAGGTAATCTTGTCCGATTTCAGATTTCTCATCGACCACCATCGGCGGCACATCCATGCCATCTTTACCGCCGGCGGCTTTTAGAAAATGCGTCGCCGTTTTGTGACCGAGACCACGGGAACCGAAGTGGACTCCGACCCAAACGCGGTCCTGTTCGTCCACGAAAATGTCAACGTAATGATTGCCGCCGCCAACGGTTCCGAGCTGCTCGGCCGCCGTTGCTTTAAGACTGCGCATCGGCTCGAGCTGCCAGGCCGGATCTTCAAACAGCACGTGATCGATGCGCATTTTGCTTTTGCGCCCGATACCAAAGGAGATATCGCGCACCACATCATCCATGATCCTTCCGATCGCCCACTGGATCTGCGGAAGCGTTGCGTCGGTTCGGATAGCCAGGTTTCCACAGGCGATGTCGAAACCAACGCCACTGAGCGAGATCTTATCCTTGTAAGCCACAACGCCGCCTATCGGTTGTGCATAGCCTTTATGGCCATCGGCGCACAACACGCCGTATTCACCGCCACTCGCTACACAAGTTTCGATCTGTTTGATCGTTGCTTCATCGTGCTGGCCAAAGATTTTAGTTTTGCTGGCCACAATATCTTGGAAGGAGGTTCGATTGATCGCAGCTGACAGCCGAATTCCACTTAGCGCAACTGCCTCCGCCCGACGGCGCGCCAGGCCTCCACATCCGCTCGCCTTCGTGTCGGTAACGCACAACAGACCGCCTGGATCGAATCAAAGGTTACGCTGCGAAATGGCAGCTTGATCGTGCGAGCGAGTTCCTTCTTTGTTGCCGTCGGAAGCTCCTTGTAAAGAAGACTTACGTGGGGATCGCGGATGACCGCGGCATCGGAGGTGAGCGCCGAAGCCAACCTTTGTAATGCCCGCCGCGATTCAAATCTCGCAAAAAGTGTTTTCGTAAACGTTTCCGACCAACCAATTTCCCGGAAGGTTAACCGGACCGGGGAAGCTTTGATTCTCTTCAGAACTTTCCCGGGCAATTCCTCGTTGTTCGCTGTGACAAGCAGAGTCAGGTGCGGCTCAAATTGAGCAGCACCAAGCTGTTCCGCCAGGATGCGGATGATCTCACGAAATAGTTCGCGCTCGGCCTTGGCCGGGATAAGCCAGTAGGCCATGGCATTCGTCGACCTGAGTGTGGGCATTCAAAAATGAGATGGAATTGGGCAGGAATTCTAATGATTTGCCTGCGCACAGGTCAAGGCCACTGAACGTCGAACCGAAACACGCCTTCCCTCTCACCCATATTCACTTCGCTCCCGCCTCAAGCGAGCATTGCCAGAATAGTCCGCAGAGGTTCGCTCAATCAAGATCCTACGCGTGACTCTGCGCTGGCGTGCTATGCTAAATAATGCCGACGAATGTTCTTGGAACCGAATTGAAATGCTGTTGCCGTGATCCGCTCACGGGATTCTACCGGGATGGATATTGTCGCACCGGGCCGGAAGACGTCGGCCTGCATACCGTTTGCGTGCAGGCAACGCGCGAGTTCCTGGACTTTTCCGTCCTTGATGGAAATGACCTCGTCACGCCGCATCCGGAATGGGGTTTCCCGGGGCTCGAACCCGGCGACAAGTGGTGTGTCTGCGTCACCAGATGGAAAGACGCACTCGAACATGATGTCGCTGCACCGGTGGACCTCGAGGCCACGCATTCGTCGGCTCTGGAGTTCGTTAGCCTTGAGCAGCTGCAGGCGCACGCTTTGAAATAGGCGGTCCCGCGCCCGCGCACTAGTCCTCCGCCTCCCGAGCGGTTAAGACTCTCTCGGGGGAATTTCAACCGCGCGCTGTGGTTGATCGCCGGTCGGCACCTGCGAGCCGATTTTTGGCGCAAAAACAGCTTAGGAAACAATGCGTGTTAAGTTTCCCCCAGTTACGATTCTACCGCTCCCTTATAATTGCGTTGCTCGGCCCGCTGGCCGTTCAAACGTGCGTCTCAACGGCTGAGGCTGCTCCGAGACGCGCCCACTATATTGTTCGCCACCAACGGATCTATGGAGGACGCGTCGTCCGTGTTCCGCTTCAACCATTTTCCCTTGATGTCTCGCACACCGTAGCGCGAGGAATGCAGGTGGCCTATTACGCCCCTCGGGCCATCGCACGAGCGCAAGCTCCTGATTCAAACGAAGAAGTCGAATCGACGCCGGAAATCAGCTCCAACAGCTCGCACCCCACCGTGGCCGGAAGTCGCGCGGTGTTGCGAAACGGTGTCGCCTACGCGCCCTCGAATGCTCCCGCGAACGTGAAAGCCGCGATCTGGGCGGTGAACACGATCCGCCATAAGCCGTATCATTGGGGTGGCGGACA
Source organism: Verrucomicrobiota bacterium (assembly GCA_041167085.1). GTDB lineage: Bacteria > Verrucomicrobiota > Verrucomicrobiia > Chthoniobacterales > UBA10450 > DATFCK01. The sequence goes on along the minus strand of JBEEGV010000026.1, from coordinate 65,213 downwards.
CGGATCTTTTAACGATTCGGGCTACGACTGCTCCGGCACGGTGTCTTATGCATTGCATCATGCTGGCGCCCTCAATCAACCATTGCCCTCGAGTGATTTGCTGCGCTATGGCGAGCGCGGACGTGGCCGTTGGATCACGGTTTATTCGCGGCGCGGACACACCTTCGCCATGATCGCGGGATTGCGCCTGGACACGACAGACTTCCGTTACGGGAGCGATGTTGGCCCTCGATGGTACACGGACGGCCGCGATACATGGGGATTCGACGCGCGTCACCCGAGCGGGCTATAGATTGCTGCGTTTATCGTTCGGTAAACGCCCCTGCCTCTTCACCGTCGAGATCGAGCATTTCCCGAATACTGCGGCCATGGCAATCCGCGCGGACGAATCCTCTACGTGGAAGTTTTGGCGGCGGTTCACAAGGTTGCTGATGCGGCGTTAGCGCTTCGCATCGTCTTCGCTTTTTGCCTCGCCGGGGTTTTTCTGGCCGGGCTTTATGTCATTCGAAAACGCAAAGAATTGTTTGGACGTGACCCGCAGGTCGTAGCCGACAATTGGGCGTCGCGGAATCTGCGCTTGTGGCAGGTTCTGCTGGTGTGGTTTCTCGCTATGGAGCTGCTGATCACGATGTTATTTCGCGTGTGAAACGCAAACAGCATTCACTTGCCCGCTTGCATAAGGCGCCATCATACCGGCGGCGCGCTGCACATCTTCCCGGCGCACCTGGCACGGGTCGCTGACGGCAACGAGAACAAATATTGGAAACCGGCCGCAATTGCAGCACGGTATCGCCACTTGAAACTGCCGTTCAGCCTTTTTCTCGCCCTGCGTTATCTGAAACCGAAACGCACATTTCTTTCCATCATCACGCTTATCTCTGTCCTTGGCGTCACGCTTGGTGTCACCGTGTTGATCCTCGTCATCTCGGTCATGACGGGTTTCGATCGTGAACTGCGTCAGAAGGTCATCGATTTCGATGCCCATATTCTTGTCACCACCGAAGATATCCTGAGGGATTGGCGCACGATTGAATCCAAGATCGATCAAACTCCGGGGGTCGTAGCGACCGCTCCTTATATTCAGGGGCCCGTTATCGTCGAATTTCAAAACCGACGGCTCGCGCCGATGATTCGCGGGATCGATCCAGTGCAGGAAGAAAAGGTCATCCCCCTGCGCAAATTCATCACGCAGGGCAAGCTCGATCTCGACGGCGAATCAGCGGTGCTCGGGGTGGAGCTGGCCCGCAAGCTCCGCATTTCTGTGGGAGACAAGCTAACCGTTTACTCGCCGGGAAATCTGGGACAAATCCTCGACAGCATCAAGAAACTCGATCACGCCAAAGGGGATGACGAGAAAAAGGCGGTCGACGAACTGCGAGAAGTAATTTTGCCGAAAGAACTGACGGTGACCGGGATCTTCGAGACCGGTCATTACCTGCACGACTCCGAGTTCCTGCTCGTGCCCATTTATGTCGGGCAGGAGTTGTATGGACTCGGAGATGCGCTTCATGGGATCACCGTGAAGACGGATAATCCTTATGGGGCTGAGCGCGTGAAGCAGGCGATCGAGCAATTTCTTGAACCGCCAATGTTTGCTCAGACGTGGATTGAAATGAACCATCAGTACTTTGAGGCGGTGCGCCTGGAACGAACCGTCATGTTTTTCCTGCTCTTTTTCATCGTCGTGGTCGCGGCATTCGGCATCATGAGCACGCTGATCACGGTGACAGTGCAGAAACGCCGCGAGATTGGAATCGTAAAAGCGCTCGGCGCCAACATTTCGCAGATCATCTGGATCTTTTTAGGACAGGGCACAATTGTCGGCCTTTTCGGAACGTTAACGGGCCTGGGCCTCGGCATGATGTTGATTCGTTACCGCAATGAATTTAGCCGCTGGCTCGCTTCGACCTTGCACATCGAAATCTTCCCGCGCGAAGTCTACCAATTTTCGGAAATTCCGGCGCAAGTGGTTGCCCAGGATGTTTGGATCATCTGCATCAGCGCCTTTGTCATCTGTTCGGTGGCTGCGCTGATACCGGCCTACTTCGCGGCCCGTCTCGATCCGGTCAAGGCGCTGCGCTACGAGTGAGCTTGTCCGGGTCTCTCGAGCGACAAAGCGCCAGGAAAATTTCCAGGGCGCGAAAAGCGTAATCGTATCCGCCGGGCCATTCACTTTGGCGCGGTCCGCCCACCCCAAGAATCCGGATACGATGTTCACGCACAAACTTCATGATCAGCTCCGCCGCCGCTTCCGCAGGCGTCTGCATCGCGTTAATCAGCAGGTAAGGCTTCCTCTTGTTTGATACAACACTGGACGGCGTACTCGGTTCCCGCACCCAATCCATCACTAAAGATTGCCACGGTGGCCTCGGAATCTTTCACGTTAGCCGCGGTGCGCTCGGCAAATCCTCCCTTCGGCAGTTCCGTAACTGGATAGCGCGCCGCAATTTCGCCCTGCTCATCCAGGCGTCCCGCAGGCACCCACCCGCCGCATTCCACTCCGTGTTTGAGCGCAACATCGAGCGCGGCGCGGTCGATGCCGGTTTGCCCGCCCGAGATTATTTTCATTAGTCGCCGGTTGGAATGATATCGTCCCGTTCCACCATCAAAATCACGCATCGTTTTGGAGCGCGTGTCCGATGTCGCACCCCTTTTGGAACAACGAAACCCTGCCGCGGTGAAAGTTCTACAACGCGATTCTCCAGATCAATCAACAAGCATCCGTCTACGACGTAAAAGAATTCGTCAATAGCATCATGTGAATGCCAGTGGTATTCGCCCTCGACGATGCCGAGTCGTATGACCGAGTCGTTTACCTTGCAAAGGGTCTGGTTCCACCATTTATCGGCGCAAACGTCGATGAGTTTTTGTACATCGATAACCTCAAGCGGCTTATGGAGGACGTTGAGGTAGGTCTTGTAGGGAAAATCTTTGACGTCCTTTTTAGAATCCATGCCTTCAGTTTAACCGCAGAGGACGCGGAGATCGCGGAGAAAAGAGCAGGTTTTCAAAGAACCATCAGTGTTTCGCTTCCTGTGCTGGTTGTTTATTCTTCGCCTTCGAAGTAATCGGCTTCCTTCCCTTTAACGATGACTTCGTCGGTGCCTTCAGTGGCTACGGCCCATTTACCACTGTCTGGGTAATAGCAGGAATCGCCGCGTGGATTGTCGGCGATCACATAATAAACAAAATCTTCGTCGCCGGGATTGGTCAGTTCGTGGGCTTCGCCCGGGGCAAAGAAAAACGCGTCGCCGGCGCCGACCTCGGTTTTCCCATTTTTATCTCGAATACGGCCGCGGCCGGAGACGACGAGGTAAAGTTCCGACTCCGCAGAATGCGAATGGTAGGGGCAATACGATTTACCCTTGGGAATTCTGACCAACGCAAGATCAAATGGATGGCGCTTCGCCAAATCGAGTGAATCGCGTTCGCGACCGAGCGCGATGGAAATGTCCTGGACAAACTTATGAAACTTACCGTTGGGGGACTTGCGTTCCTGTTCCTGGATGTTTCTCAGATTTACTTTTTGCATAGGAAGTCACGGTTTCCACTTTTTCGGCAATTTTTGCTTCAACGTCTCTACTGGCCCAAAGAGGTCACCGTTTTTCTCGACCCGGGCGAGTGTCTTATCCGACCGAAACTTAAGGAGCGTCGCCTTTTTCTTCTTCAGACAGTTCTCCACTTCTTCCCACTTAACAGGCGTAGAAACAGTTGGTTCTTCCTTGGCCCGAAGAGAATATACGCATATCGTTGTCTTGTGTTCGTCATTCTGGCTCCAGTCGACGAACACCTTCCCTTTTCGCAGCGCCTTCGACATGTTGGAAGTGACAAGCCCGGGGTGTTCGCTCTCCAAATGCTGCGCCAGGGCTCGCGATAAATCTTTTGTCTGATCGAAGGTGACCGGCGTGTTCAGCGGCACATAGACCTGCAATCCTTTCGAGCCGCTCGTCTTAGCGAAGCTCTTCAGCTTCATCCCGGTCAAAAGCGCGCGAAGCCAGAGCCCCACCTGGCAGCACTGGACAATATCGGCAGGCGCTCCCGGATCGAGATCGAAGACCATCATGGTCGGCTTGGTTACATCGCGTTTTCGCGCCAGCGAGGTATGCAATTCCAGATCGGCCAGGTTCGCCGCCCAAACCAGGGTCGGCAGATCCTGCGCGAGACAATAGTCCATCGTGCGGTTATTGCCTTCGCTCCAAACCTTTGCCGTTTTAACCCATTTCGGCCGGTGCGAGGGACAATTCTTTTCGTAGAAAAATTCGGCCTCGACCCCGTTTGGGTAGCGTTTCATGGTTAGCGGGCGATCGCGCAGATGTGGCAACAACACCGGTGCGATCCGGATATAATAATCGATGACCTGGCCCTTGGTGAATCCGGCTTTCGGATAAAGGACCTTGTTCAGGTTTGAAACCGCGAGCTTTTTCCCGTCGACGATGAGTTGAGTTTTTTCGGACATGCTTTCAAAAATGACCAGTCACATGGTTATACAGATTTTCACAGATTAAATCGCACGTTTCCTGATCCGGCGTGAGTAAAAATCTTCAGGCAAAGAAGCGCTCGGCCGAGAGGACGAGCTGCGGCTTACATATGCGAGCGACGCAATGTTCCCAACTTTCATGGCCATTCATGATTTCGATTTCGACTCGCAAAAAATAGATCGGGACTTTTGCTTCCGACTCGGTCAAACGCGGCATCCGCACGGCATCTTTCTCCGTTGTGACGATCATCTCCAGATCTCGCCGAATGCAGCGGTTGATGAAGCTATGCAATTCTCCCTCCGTGTAGCGATGGTGATCGATATAGCGTTTTGCCAGATCGATGCGGGCGCCTAACTGGCGCAAACCCTCTTCGAAACTTTCCGGAGCGGCGATGCCGCAGATCGATCCGATGAAGGTGTCGCGCAACCGGTCCAACGGTATCTGTTCGCCCGTGAGCATATGTTGCAGATAAAGCGGCCGATGCGCGCATTCGATTATCTCGGCCGTGCGGTTATAGCGGCGAATTCGTTGCACCAGCGCATCGTTCGCTTCCCCGGTGCTCTTGGTGATAAAGATATAACTGGCGCGGCGCAGATTGCGCGGCGGCTCCCGCAGCGTGCCGCGCGGAAGAAGGAATTCATTGCCAAATGGCGCCTGGCGATCAATCAGCACGATATCGAGCCGATGTTTTAAATGCAGATATTGCAAACCGTCATCAAGAAGAAGCGTATCGACTTTCCATTTGTCGATGGCAAAGAGACCGCTTTTCACCCGATCCTTGTCCACGAGCACGATCACGTCCTTTAAATTGTGAGCGAGCATATAAGGTTCATCCCCTGCCGTCAGTGAATCGAGCAAAAGGGATTTCCCGTCGGAGACGATGCGCGGCGGATCGAAACGGTTTCCCCGGAGTCGATCCAACCAGCTCCGTGTCGTCGGTCGTGGAACGCTTTTGTAGCCGCGGCTGAGAATCGCGACGTGCCTGCCACCGGCCTGCAATGCTCGCGCAAACTTTTCCACGATTGGCGTTTTACCGGTGCCGCCGACGGTGAGATTGCCGATGCTGATAACAAGACATCCGAGGGTGCGCTGGCGAAAAATCCGGCGCCGGTAAAGGGTCAAACGCAGCTGCACGATTCTCTCGTAGACAAACGACAGAGCGTAGAGCAACGCCCGCAGAACGTTTGCGCGGACTCCATGTCGCCGCTCGAGAATTACATCGATGGCAAATTGTTCGAGGTTTTCGATTCGTTGGCCCATTTCAGGAAACGCCGTGGGCGGCTTGCAGACTGCGGAATGTATCGACTAAGAGGAAAATCATCGGCGTCCAATGGGAAAAACGCGAGCGCCTTGATTATCGGCGGAGAGAATCTCGATGCGAGCCTCGCGCTGGCCAATCGCGAGCAGCATCGCCCGAGCGACCGCCTTGGGAGATTCCAAGGTTACGGCCGCAATCGTCGAACCACTGCCGCTAAGAAACGCGCCCAATGCTCCGGCTTTTTCGGCCGCTGCAATGACACGCGGAAGGAACGGAAGCAATTTCTTCCGAAACGGCTGGTGAAACTGGTCAGCAAAGGTTCCCGACAAGTCCCGGTATTTCCCACTGGCAAAGGCCGCCGTGATGGCGCAGGCGTTGGCGCAGTTTTTTATCGCACTCTGGAGACGGATTTGCCCTGGCAAAACCTTGCGCGCGGACGATGTCTTTACTTCGAAATCGGGAATCAAAAGAACGAAGCGCAATCGAGACGAGACCGCAAACTTCTGCACGACATCGTTCGACGTGACGGTAAAGCCGCCAAAAGTCGCCGGAGCAGCATTATCCGGATGACCTTCCAGCTGCGCGCTCAATCGGAAGATCCCCGATCGATCGAGCGGGTCTCCGGCCAGCCGGTTGAGTGCGTGAAGAACACCGACTCGCGCGGTGGCACTACTTCCGAGCCCTCGTGCGCGAGGAATTGATCCAACACTGGAAAACGAAAAGCGAAACGGCCGCCGGGCGGTCTCTTTGAAGAAAAGACGGGCGGCTTCGTCTATGATCGATGGCGCGCCGGCCCCGCTGTCGCGGGCAACTTCTATTAAATTATAGAGGCGGAGAGCTATCCCGAGACAGTCAAACCCCGGACCGAGGTTAGAGGTGCTCGCTGGAACTCGAACGGTGACGGTTTGAATCATCGGCAACGAATTTTGTCCGACGCAATTGAGATCAACGAGGCGAAACTGTAATACGGTTGAAGAGAGCGGCAACCCCGGCGAGTGCGAAATGCGCTCTTCCATCAATTAAATTAATGAAAAAGAAGTCTGAATGGCTCGATGCCGAGTCGATGGCCGCATTCGAGTCCGAAGGCACCGATGCCCACCGGCTGTGCACGATGGATGATGGCTGGGTCGAACGTTTCGGCCGTGAAATACTGATTTCTTTCAAGAATGCCGCGGCGCGCGATCGCCTCGTTCTAGAATTCTATTTCTGGAAAAACGCGGCCGGATATGATTTTGGCCGAATTTTTGGTCGATTGCTGCCGAAGAGAAATGAAGAGCGGGAAATGCCTCAGCTTCTGTTCGGCAGCGCCGAGGAAAACCTGGAGACGATTGCGTGCGAGCATTTCCTCAAATACAAGATCGATTTTGCCGCCGGATACTCTGTCGGCTTGTTTATCGATCAAAGGGAAAACCGTCGCTATCTGCGCCAGGTTGCACCCAAACGGCTGCTAAATTGCTTTGCTTACACCTGCTCATTTTCGGTGGCGGCGGCTTCCGTCGGAGCACAAACCGTGAGCATCGATCTTTCCAAGAAATCGTTGGAGCGCGGCCGGGAAAACTTTGCCCTCAATAGTCTGCCCACGGGCGATCACCGCTTTATCAGCGATGACGTCCTAACCGTTCTGCCGCGCCTGGCCAAAAAAGGAGAGAAGTTCGACAGCATCATTTTGGATCCGCCGACCTTTTCGCGGTCGCATCGCGGAAAAACCTTTCACGTTGAGAATGATTTCGAGACGCTTCTTTCGCAGGCCCTGGAAGTGGTCGAACGCGATGGCCACATTCTTCTTTCAACCAATTGCTCGACGTTGCGAGAAAAGAGCCTGGAAGTGATGGCGCGTTATTGCCTGAAGCTCACCCGGCGGGCGGGAAAGCTCCATCGCCAGCCCGCACCGTCGGACTTCCCGATTAATACCGGGGCCAGCACAATTTGGTTGAGCTTACGTTGACCAGATGACACGCAAACGTCTATTGTGATGCGAAGTTAATTACAATGGCTACCCAAGTTTCTGAAACAAACGACGATATCGTGCTGCGCGGTGTCCACTATACGAAAGAGCAGCTGGAGGATGTCCTCGGCCAGGCTGAGGAGTACGTGCGCGAAAACCCGGGCCAGGCATTACTCTATGCTTTCGTTGCCGGATATGTTCTGAACCGCCTTCCGCTGGGGGGAATGATTCGCGGTCTGGTCCGCCTTTCTTTCTTCGCCTTCCGCCCCGCCGTGCTGGTTTACGGCGCGACGAAGCTATATCAGGCTGCGCAGGAAGAATAGAGGCGCGCGGGGCACTGCGGCGGCCCGACCGGGGCGATTGACATCAATCGCCCTTATTACTCATCGAGGGTGAATCCCACCTTCAACGTCACTTGCCAGTGATTGATTTTGCCATCCTCGATGTGCCCACGAGTTTCGGTCACCTCGAACCAACGCATATTGCGAATCGTCTTGCTCGCGCGGTCCAGTGCGTTTTTAACCGCCCCGTCAAAGCCCTGCGGCGACGATCCTACCAGCTCGATCTTCTTATAAATGTGCTCGCTCATATCTTTGATTGTTTGATGCGAGTCCGCGGAAGACAATCCTAAATGAGATAATCCTGATTCGCTCGACAACCCGGCTTGCCCAACCCCTTGGTTGGCCATATTAGAAAATTCAAATGCATGATGCAATCGAGTCGCACCTGGTCGAAAAACGGGTGTTTAAGCCGGCCAAATCCTTTTCGAAACGCGCTCGAATCAAGAGTCTCGAGCAGTACCGGCGAATGTACCGGGAGTCGGTCAACCAGCCGGATAAATTTTGGGCGCGTGAAGCGCGCGAGCTCGTGTGGAGCGCTCCCTGGAAGAAAACGCTCGAGTGGAAACCGCCTTTCGCGAAATGGTTTGTCGGAGGGAAAACAAACATTTCCGAGAATTGCATCGACCGGCATCTTGCCGGGCACCGCCGGAACAAAGCCGCAATCATCTGGGAGGGAGAGCCGGGCGAAAAACGGACGTTAACCTACCAGCAACTTCATCACGAAGTCTGCCGATTCGCCAACGTGCTGAAAAGAAACAAGGTCCGAAAGGGCGATCGTGTCATCATTTACCTCCCCACTATTCCCGAGGCGGCAATCGCGATGCTCGGTTGCGCGCGGATCGGCGCCGTTCACTCCGTGGTTTTTGGCGGCTTCAGCGCCGATTCGATTCGAGATCGAATCGCGGATAGTGGCGCGACCGCGCTGATCACGGCAGACGGGAGCTACCGGCGCGGCGCCATCGTCCCGTTAAAGCAAAACGTGGATGACGCGTTGCACGCCGGAACATCGGTCAAACGGGTCATCGTTTTCCGACGGACCGCGCACGACATCCACATGGAAGAAGGGCGCGATGTCTGGTGGCACCGCGAGTTGGAGTATGTCAACGCCGATTGTCCAGCGGTCCCGCTTGATAGCGAGCATCCGCTTTACATTCTTTACACGAGTGGCTCGACGGGGAAACCGAAGGGAATTCTGCATACCACCGGCGGGTATCTGGTCGGAATCTATTGCACGACGAAATATGTCTTCGATATCGGTGACGAAGATATTTTCTGGTGCACGGCCGATGTTGGCTGGGTCACCGGTCATAGCTATGTCGTTTACGGCCCGCTCGCCAACGGAGCTACGAGTTTCATGTATGAGGGCGCTCCGAACTGGCCGGAGCCGGATCGTTTCTGGAAAATCATCGAGGAGAACCGAATCAACATTCTTTACACCGCTCCGACGGCCATCCGGGCCTTTATTCGCTGGGGTAACGAGTGGATAAAGAAGCACGACTTATCGTCGTTGCGCCTCCTCGGATCCGTCGGCGAGCCGATTAATCCCGAAGCCTGGATGTGGTATCACAAATTTATCGGAGGCGGTCGTTGCCCAATCGTCGATACGTGGTGGCAAACAGAAACCGGCGCCATCATGATTACGCCACTGCCGGGCGCAATCCCGACGAAACCGGGAAGCGCGACACTTCCCTTCTTCGGGGTCGACGCCGCGATCGTCGATCCGGACGGCAACGAGGTGGACGCGAACGTGGGCGGCAAACTGATTATCCGCCGGCCCTGGCCGGCGATGCTCCGGTCCATCTACGGTGACAAAACCCGTTATCAGGAACAATACTGGAGCGAGTTTAAGGGAAAGTATCTTACCGGTGATGGTGCGCGCCGTGATAAGGATGGGTATTTCTGGATCGTTGGCCGAATCGATGATGTTCTGAACGTGGCCGGCCATCGATTGGGCACGTCAGAAATTGAAAGCGCGCTCGTGAGCGCGTCGGGTGTGGCGGAAGCCGCAGTCGTGGGACGCCCGGACGAGTTGAAAGGCCAGGGCGTCGTTGCCTTTGTCACTCTCAAGAGTCACGTTAAACCGACGCCGGCGTTGAAACAGGAATTGCGCGACCATGTCGCCAAACATATTGGCGCCATCGCCAGGCCGGATGAAATCCGATTCGCCGAGGCGTTGCCGAAAACGCGCAGCGGAAAGATTATGCGGCGCCTGCTCAAGGAAATCGCCAGTGGCAGGAAAGTAACGGGCGACACGACAACGTTGGAAGACTTCGGCGTATTGGCGAAGCTGAGCGAAGTGGAATAAAATTTGGATGCCGGGACCATGTTGGCAACTTTTCCTTTGCCAATGTTCCTCGTCAGATAGCGTCTACTCGTGAGCTTTATTCGAACCGGCTTGCGGGAAATCGGGCTGAAAGTTCGCCGGCAGCGGACGCGCATGGCTTTGCGTCATGAAAAAAGGCATTTGCAGAAGAGCGAGATCAACCTTGGCCGGGAAGGAACATCTCAAGCCGCCAATTTTCCCGAGCTTCGCAATGAGATCGTAGCGCTGCGAAAGCTGGAACAGGAGCAGAAAGAAGTCGCCCTCCGCATCGCGCAAATCGAGGAGGGCATCAAAACGATCGAACAAGATCGTCAACGAAATTTGCGCGAGCAAAGCGAAGCGCTCGCGAAACTCGAAACCGAGAAAAAGCCGATTCTGCAACGCCGCGACGACGCCAAACGGGCGACGGAAGTTTGTGACCGTGAACTCATGGCTGTGGAAGGCCGCATGCAAAATAACGATGCGGCTGACCAGGAACTGTTAAAGCAAGTTTCGGAATTGCAGGCTCTGGTGCCGCCGCCTTCCGATCTGGAAGCCAAGCTGGCTGCAATCGGCACGCGCCGGTCCCGGCTGCCGGAAGAACGCGCCGAGCTTGTCCGCGCGCGAATGGGAAGCGCTGAAGCCTGTCGGTTGGCGCGGGAAAAACTGATCGCAGCGGAGGCGGAGCTTTCGGCGATTCAGAAGAATATTGACCGCGTCCGCGGTGAATACGAAGGGCGCGACAAGTCATTCGCCGAAAACATAAAAACTCAACAAGAGGCGGTGAAAGAGGCACGCGCGCAGATCCAAACCGTCGAGGAACGGAAAAACCCCGCTTACCTGAATATCGGCCGCCACCTCGCGGCCCAGGGAATCGCACCGCCGAACGCGCCTCACCTCCTCACCCATGTGCAGCGCCATCGGACCGCGGTCGATCGGCATGTGCAGCACACCCAGGAACTCACGCTTCTTTCAAGCAAGATCGACAAGCAGGAGCTGCGAAAGTTCTATTTCAGCATTGTCTCCGTGCTGTTCCTGCTCTCGATTATTCTTCCGCTGGTTCTGAAATCCCCGCGCCGGCGCGAATGGCTGCCGCAAGAGACCGAGGCCATTCTGTTTGTTAATCTCGATCAGCTCGCGCGGGATGATCTGCCGAAGCGGTGGCAGAAAGAGCAGCCCGACATTTGGGCGAACGTTTGGTCCGGGTTAATTGCCGGAGCGGCACGTGCTCCGGCGTTGAACATGTCACGCGATGTTGCGCGCATAACTCGCGCAATTACCAACAGCAAAGACGGCAGAATACGCGAATTCATTTTGCTGCAAACACACGGTGACGTCACGTCGACGATTCGTTCGATCGCTCAGGACAAAACTTTCGAAAGACGAACGATTGCCGGGCTGGCCGTCTGGGAAAGACCGGACCTCGCTGTCGCCCGTGTCGGTCCAACCACCCTGGCCATCGGTAATTCGAGCGAAGTCGATGAGCTGGTGCAAGTCCGTCTCGGAATGCAAACTGATTTAAAACTGAGTGGCCAGCTGTCCGATCGTTTCGAAACCGCCGATCGGGAAAGTGCCGTGCGGGTTCTATCGCGCGATCCTACCGATCTCTCACGCATTTTTCATCCGATCCTTACCCGGGAAATGCTCGATGCCTCGCAGCTGATTGGTCTGACTCTCACGTTGCAGAATCCGGTCCATGCAAACTTATTCATAAAGGCACAAACAGCTGAGGGCGCCGCACAACTCGCCCGCGCCCTGCACGACGAACCGCAACGTTGGCTGCGCTTGCCCGATTCGGATCTCTTGCTGTTTACACAGCCACCGGCGATCACACGAAAAGAGGCGGATCTGGAGATCCACTTTACCGTGCCCGAAAATAGCGCGCGCCTGCTATTGCAGCGACTCGCCAAAACTGACACTCCTCCGATAGTCGCAGCCCAACCAACCGGCGCGCAATGAGGCTACCCCAATCGGCCGTCCTCATCGTCGCCGGATTTCTGACGGTTGCACAGACTGCGCTCGCGCAGAACAAAGTCCCGCTGATCGACATCAAGTCGGTTGATCCGACCATCGTCGTCAAACTGCGTTACGATGGTACGAATAACATCGTCGGCCACCGATTGTATAATCGCGGAATGCCGGCCTTCATCAGGCCCGAGCTCGCACCGCGCCTGAGGTCAGCCCAGAAATTTCTTAGAAATTACGATTACCGATTGATGATCTGGGATGCATACCGGCCTCCGTCCGCCCAGAAGGAACTTTGGCGGACCGTTCATAATAACCAGTTTGTCGCGGATCCCGAAGCCGGCGCCGGATCGATGCACACATGGGGGGTCGCGGTGGATTGTACGTTAGCCGATCTGCACAATCGCGCCGTCGCCATGCCGACCGACTTTGACGATTTCACGCCCGCGGCCATGTCCCGTTACGCGGGATTCGATCCGGCCATTCGAACGCATTTGCGCCTGCTGCAAGTGGCAATGGCCGCGGCGGGCTTTTACGGGTTTCGCAGCGAGTGGTGGCATTTCACAGCCAAGGACTGGACAAAGTATCTGCCACCCGCCGAAGCGAAACGCGTGGTCGAAACATTCGGCAATGCGTTTGAGGAAAACCTATGATCGATGCCTTGATCCGCGATTTCCGCCAGCCGGAATATCTGCACGTGCTCATCAATCCGCTGCCCATCTACGGATTGGCCGTCGGTCTGATCGGCTTGCTAATCGCCCTGTTTCTGCGCAGCCGCTCTGCGCAGATTGCCACGCTGGCGATTGTCTTTCTCAGCGCTCTTTCGGCCTGGCCGGTCTTCGAGTTGGGAGAACAGAGCTACGATCGCGTTCTATCGATGGCCGACGAGGATGGCCGGGCGTGGCTGGAGGCGCACCAACACCGGGCCGATCGGCTGATTTATTTCTTTTACGCGCTTGCGATCGTCAGCGCGGTCGCCATTGCGCTGCCTCTCAAACTCCCCAAGTCCGGATTGATCCTTGCCCTGCTGACACTTTTCCTTGGTCTGTGTGTATTGGGCATGGGTGGTTACATCGCCTACGCCGGCGGCAAGATACGGCATCGCGAATTTCGAAACGTGCCTCCGCCGAAAGAAGAATCGAGTCCCTGAGTTCTATCCTCCAGTAGCGAAATTTAACTTCTTTCACGCGCTGCACGGCTGATCCGTTTTTCAATTTGTGGCAACTGAATTAGACCAGGCCGAACAAGATGTTAAAGGGCACAGCGTTGCTCTTCGGAAGGAGCTCGGGCTGCGTGATCTCGTCCTTACCCAGATCGTGTTTGTGGTTGGGACGGCCTGGGTCGGGACCGCGGCAAAGTTGGGGCAATCGCACGTCGTCTTTTGGTTGCTCGCAATTTTGCTCTTCTACGTTCCACAAGCAGCCGTCGTCATTTACCTGAATCGTCAGATGCCGCTGGAAGGCGGCCTCTACCAATGGACCAAGATGGGATTCAACGAACTAGCCGGTTTCATGACCGCGTGGAACCTCTGGCTGCTCGGCATCGCCGTCATGGCGCTGAGCGGCCTGGTCGTGACGACGAATATCTCGTACGCGATCGGCAGCAGCGCCAGCTGGATGCAGGAAAGTAAATGGCTGATCTCCGTCATTAGTGTCCTGCTCGTGGCCGGTCTCGCTCTGGTCGCTGTTCGCGGATTGTCGTTAGGCAAATGGATCCACAATGCGGGTGGCATCATCATGTTGGTCTGTTACGGAGCGCTCGTGGTTCTCCCATTCATCTCGCTCGCCCGCGGGGAGCTCAAAGAGTTTCATCCTCTGCGCATCGTCGCGCCCACCGTGTCGCTTTTTAGTGTGAATATTTTCAGCAAACTCGCCATTGGCGGTCTGAGTGGATTTGAATACGTGGCCATCCTCGCCGGCGAGACGCGCGCTCCGGCCCGTAACATCGGCCGGTCGGTCATCGTCGCGGCTCCCATCATTGCTCTCATGTTTATCCTCGGTTCGAGTTCGGTCCTCGCTTACGTTGGTGATAGCAACATCGATCTGATCGGACCGGTGCCGCAGACTCTGAGCATCGGGTTCCGTTCTTTTGGCATCGGCGGCATGGTCGTTTCTCTCGCCATTCTTCTCATGGCCGGCCGCGCCATTGCGCTCATGGGCATTTATCTAGCGGGAAGCTCGCGCCTGCCCATGGTTGCGGGGTGGGACCATCTGTTGCCCGCATGGTTCACTCGACTGCATCGGCGTCATAAGACTCCGGCCAATTCCATCCTGTTTGTCGGCGCGATCACGCTGGCCCTTTCACTGGCCAGCCTCATTGGTGTCGGCTCGCAGGAGGCGTTTCAATTGATCGACAACGCCGCCACCGTCTTCTACGGCGTCGCCTATTTGTTCATGTTCGCGATCCCTCTGGTCGGCGCCATTGAGATCCGCAGAAACGCTCCAGCGTGGCTGCGTGTCGCCGCCATTTCAGGCTTGGGGGTGACACTTCTCGGTATCTTCTTCACCGTCTTCCCGATCGTCGATGTGCAAAGTCGGTTCCTTTTCGCCGTTAAAATCATCGCGCTGACCTTGATTGCCAACGGGATCGGCGCGGCTATTTTCGTCGCCGCTGAAAGAAGGCGTCGGACGCACTAACTTCCGCAATTTTCCGCCACCCAGGCCAGATAAGCCGGGAGCCCAACGGCAACAGGAACAGCGATAATCTCGGGAACATCATAAGGATGGAGAGCGCGCAGTTTCTCCTCGAATTCGCTGTATTGCTGCGCGTCCAGTTTGAACAGGACCAATGTTTCATCTCCTGATTGAACCTTACCCTCCCAGCGATAGATGGAATGAATTTGTGGAAGAATGTTTCCACACGCGGCGAGGCGAAGATCAACAAGCTCCCTCGCGACTTTCCGCGCAATCTCCTGATCAGGAAAGGTAGAGAACGCCAGTAGGACTTGGCCAGCCATCGTTCAGGCGGCAATTGCCGCCATTTGGCGACGGATCCATCCGCCTCCGAGAACGACATCCCCGTCGTAGATAACGGCGGCCTGTCCAGGAGTGACCGCCCGCTGTGCTTCGTGCAGACAGACTTTGGCACGATCGCCTTCGATCCGTGTCACCGTCGCGGGCGTGCCGGGATGGCTATACCGGATCTTGACCACCGCTTCCACGCTCTCCCGTACATCGCCGCCGTTTGCAGGGTGCCAATTCACGCGATCGATTTCAAATTCCTGACAGATTAAATCGTCTGCCGCGCCGACGATGACGCGATTTGTCTCCGGGTCGAGATCGACAACGTAACGCGGCTGCGCTGAACCGCCGGGAAGGCCTTTGCGCTGGCCAATGGTGAACAACTCCAGACCTTCGTGTTTGCCAAGAAAGTTACCGGCGACATCGTAAATTTCGCCGCGATGAAACTCTTGCGGTCCGAGATGGGATCGCAGGAATGCCTTGTAATCATTTCCCGGCACAAAACAGATTTCCTGACTGTCGACTTTGTCAGCCACGCGCAAGCCCAACGAGTGCGCGATTCTCCGTATTTCCGGTTTCGCCATGCCTCCGAGCGGTGTCAGAGCGCGCTGGAGCTGGGCCTGACGCAAACTGAAAAGAAAATAGGATTGGTCTTTGTGAGGATCGGCGCCCTTGCGCAACACCGCATAATCGTCGTGATGTTCGATGATCGCATAATGCCCCGTCGCTATGTAATCGCAGCCAAGTGCCTCTGCCTTGTTCCAGAGACTGCCGAACTTTAGCTTCTCGTTACACATCACGCACGGATTCGGGGTCCGCCCCGCCTGATATTCGCTGGCAAAATATTGAATCACCGTCTGCTCAAACTGATCCGCTTCGTCGACCACGTAATGTGATATGCCCAGGGCATGCGCTACGCCGCGAGCGTCCGCCACCGCCTGCGGACCACAACACTTGTCTTCCGCGCGGGAAATACAATCTTGCGGCCACACCTTCATCGTCACGCCGACAACGTCGTAGCCTTGTTCGCGCAGCAGATAGCCGGCGACGCTCGAATCGACGCCCCCGCTCATACCCAAAAGCACGCGTTGTTTCTTCATTAAGACGTTTAAGGTTCGATATCGCTTGGGAGACGTCAACTGGCGAACACCCGGTGTCGCAGCGTTTGTGTCAGACGCTAAACCTGATACCAGGTGGTTGGCCCAACCGCCTTTACCCCGGCCTGGCACGCGCACTGATAAAGGGACTGCCGCGCAAGGTGAAACGCCACGGCAAATCCGTTGAGCGCGTGATCCCAATCCGCTTGTCGGCGACCACCTCAACAGCCGGATCAGCGCCGCCGGCGAAGCAATGACGGGGATCCGCACACAAATCGATTTCGTGATGCCGGCCTGTGATAGCGAGAGCCTGGGTCAGTTTCCCTGGACCCGAGCAAAGACGGGTCAGCTCCCTGACTCCCCGCTTTTTCTGCATGAGAGGAATACCTCGAAGAGGTTCGAGCGCCCGAATCAACACGAAGCCATCGGTGGCGCCGCCTTTGACCAGCACGTTCAACATCCAATGGACGCCGTAATTAAAATAGACGTAGGCGGTTCCGGGTTCGTTTCGTTCGATAAATGCACGCGCGCTGGGCCGGGTGAATGTGTGCGCCGCTTCGTCGTCCTTTGCCAGATATGCTTCCGTTTCCACGATCCGGCCGGTGCACTGGCCCCACACGAGACTCTTCCCGATCAAGCCAGGCGCACAAATGAGGGGATCGCTCTGAAAAAAGTCCGCTCGGATCAAAGATGTACAGCGCTAAGACTAGAAATCCGGCGCCCGATAATAAATCGGAACGGTCACGTCGCACGCGACCGGTTTCCCGTTCCGAAAGGCCGGAATAAACTTTGCCCCGCCCAAGTCCGCGACCGCGGCAATGCCAAATCCCGACAGAGGCGGAACTTCGCGTGCAATCTTCAATTCCTTAAGATTGCCTTTCTCATCGACCTTCAGTTGAACCTCGACAAAGCCGTCCACCGAAATGGTTCCTTCGCCCATTAACGGATAATGGAAGCTGGTGAACTTTGAACCAGTGCCAATAATGGGCTGGGGCCCGATAAAATCGCTTTCTTTGTTCACCTCGTCGATCTGTTGATTCGAGAAGATGCGCAGGCGCGGTTTGCCATCGACGACAGCAAAGGTCACCGTTCCAAAATAAATTGCGCCGACAGGGGTGTGATTGAAAAGGGCGGGAATCAAGGTTGGGTTTGCTGATGTCGCGAGGTTTCGCTGCAACTCCTGCTCGAGCATTTGAACGTCTCCCGAGACCCGATAGGTACCGCTCCACTCCACGTCTCCCGTTTTGCGCACCGCGCAAATAAACATAACGACACCGTTCTTTTGCCCCTTGGCGATCAACTCCTTTGTGTTGATGCGATTAATCAGTGCGTTAGGCCCCGTCCCAATCAACGCCGGACGAAAGACCGGCGTGCTCGATTCGCTCGCGCCTTTCGTATCGATCGTCTGGGCGAACGTCGAATTGGCCACCGCGAAAAAGGCGATTATCGATAGCGCGAGGATACGCATAGCCTGATAGGCAAGCGGAAGGTTTCGTGTTTGCAAGGGCAATTTCGCCCTTACGCCGCAACTGCGCACATATCGTCAGGTCGAATACGACGTAACACCTTGTGACGCTGGAAATATTCGATCAGGGCGTCACGGGTTTGAACATTATGCAAGGTGCAGTACGCCTCCGGCTTTTCCAGCAACGCACGCAATTTCATGAATCGATGGCCGGCACTCCGTGAATCAAACGTGTTGAATGCGATTACATATTTCTCGTCACCGCCGCGGCGCTCACCACCTTGAAGTGTCATCGACGTGATTCGTCGCTCACCACCAATGCGAGCCGTAGCCACCTCAAAACCGATTAAATTGCGTTCTTCGTGGCTGGCGTAGGCTTCCTCCATAACTGCGATCAATTGGTCGTGAGTCAGTTGGGCCGTGACGACATAGTTTTCGAAAGGAAGAATCTGCCAGATGTCATCGACAGTTTTTGGCCCGGCGCTGAGATCGTGTTCATCATCGAAAACTCCTTGAAACACACCGTGAACAGGCACACGCCGTTCGCTTAGCGTTTCTGAAACCGCCGCGCCTATTAACATCGCGACGTCGCCCGGTTGGTCGTGATGTCCGCGGGCCCGAAAGCTCTCGGCCAGCTCGCCCACTGGCCGGGCCAGCGCCGCCTGAGATTGCGCAAGCTGCGACCTGGCGCGCGAAAGAACCACGTGATCGGGCCGGAAACGGCTATCCATCCGTTCACAACGGGCCGTTCGCGCAATCAACCGCTTCGAGTTCCGATCAAAGACGAGGTCGACCCGGCCGATGTGAATGCCGAAGTGATCCGCTTGCGTGACCAGAACATTGTTGACCAGCCGACTGGAAATCAATTGGTGGGTGTGCCCGGCGATCAAAACGGCAACGTCGGGAAATTCCGCGGTGAGAGACATGACGGTGTTCGCGAAATCGTCACCACCTCCGCGGCTCTTTAGACCCATGTGTCCGGCGATGACAATTGCGTTTGCTCCCTCACTTTTTGCCTGCACCATGGCACGCCGAACCGGTTCAATCGGATAAAGGAAGTTGAGGTCACGAATGAATTCCCGCCGAAACCAATATTGCATGCCCGGCGTCGTTATTCCGATGATGGCAATGCGGATGCCCGCCACTTCCTTGAGCAAATAAGGCCGAATTTTCCCGAACGGATGGCTTGAATCCGCAGAGAACTCGCCGGCGCGATGATCGCCTAAAGCGATATTGGCGCCGAGGACCGGCATCGAGGAGCGCCGCACCGCGTCGATAAAAGGGTCGATGCCCCAGTCGAATTCATGATTACCGACAACCCAGGCGTCGTACTTGAGGTGATTGAACAAATCGATCATCAAACTGCCTCTGGTCCGCAGTCCGAGATCGGTGCCTTGATAAACGTCTCCGGCGTCGATCAGAATGGTGTTCGGATTTTTGCGGCGCCATCGGCGAATCTGGCTGACACATCGCGCCAGTCCGCCGAGATCAGGAGTTCCATCGTAACTGGCCGTGGGCAGGATGTGTCCGTGCAGATCGGTCGTATGCAGGATGGAAACGCTGACGGTCTCGCGATCGAGAAGATCGGTCGCGCCGGCCAGGCCGGGAAATGCGCAAATAAAACCAGCTTTCGCGATCGTATCGAGAAAATCCCGCCGGGTGGGCCATGACATGTTGTCGGTTATAGGGGAATTGAACGTGCGCGGCAATTCCCTTAATGCAAAGTTGGCATCCATGTTTCACATCGATGGCCTGGACCATGTAGCCTTGTCGGTGCGTGACGTTGAACGTTCCGCCAAATGGTATGCCGATGTTCTCGGTTTTGAGCGGCAACACGAAGGCCTGTGGAATGGCGTTCCGGTGTTCGTCGGCAAGGAAAACGCCGCGATCGCGCTTTTCCCTTTCCGCGGCGACAAGGAAGCCAGGTCTTCTTCCGGGGCTGGTCCTCGCATGCTGCACTTCGCCTTACGCGCCAATCGCTTGAACTTTCTCGCGGCGCAGGAGGAATTGAAAAAACGATCCGTCGAATTTGAATTTCAAGATCACGAAGTTTCGCATTCGATTTACTTTCGGGATCCTGACGGGCACGAGGTTGAAATTACAACGTACGAATTGGAATAGCCGGCCGCTCTCTGCTTGTAGGGCGTTTCTGTGAACCCCGAAAGCATTCGGGGCTGATACAGACGCCCTACAATTCAGGAGGACTTACGGCGCCACATTTGCAGCGCATTTTGCTTTCGCACCTTACAGCTGTCCTTCACCAGGGTGAATTGAAGCGTGTCTTCACTGCGTGTGAATTTGTAAACACCTTTATCGCCGCAGCCATGCGGCTTGATCCCGCCGGTCCGCCAAATCGTCATGGTATCGCCATCAACAGTCATCTTGCCCCACGCATCGTGCTTACCGTCCTTGTTCAAATCGACATCATAGGAGCCATCGGCTTTGACCGTCCAAACGCTGCCAACCGAATTCGTCCAGGTACCGGTCAGCGCTGACTGTCCGCTTTTTGGATATGTGGCGCAGGCCTGAATAGCGAGACCGAGAAGCCCGGCAAGAACAGGTCGGAGCCAGCGTCGATTATTCATGCGTCAATCGTGCTTGGAAAATCCAAACGCTTCAAAGCAAATCATCGACGAAATTTTGACGCGATTTCCAAAACCAGAATAATTCGCGGACAAACTGTAGCCACGGCGCGGCGCCTGCACTGAGCGAAGCCGAATGTGTCGCCGTGTCTTTTAACCTGCTCTCTACGCCCCGACCCGCCTTCGCATGGCTCCGGCGCGGCGGGCAGAGGAGGGCGGCTACAGTTAAGCTACGCGTCCGCAACAGTTCTTGTATTTTTTGCCGCTGCCGCAAGGACACGGTTCGTTTCGGCCGACTTTTGGCAATGATCGGCGCGCTGGCAGATCGAGCGTAACTTCCCCCGCCCCATCGCCGTTCTCGCCGATCCCCGCCATGGCTGCAACCGGCTGGCGCGCCCGGGCCGGTGCATTTGCTGTCGGCGCGGCAGGAGCGTGTTCTCGCATGAGAAATTGCGGCAGCGTCGCCAGAAAATTCTCGAATGCCTGCAGATTTGAAGTGCTGCGAAACAGGTTGTGCAGCACTTCGTTTTTAATGTTCCCCATCAACTCGACAAACATGTCGTACGCTTCCGTCTTATATTCAATCAACGGGTCCTTCTGGGCGTAGCTGCGCAGGTAAACGCCTTCCCGTAACGCGTCCATCGCATAAAGATGCTCCTGCCAGAGACGGTCGACTGCGTTGAGAATTATATAGCGTTCGAGACCTTTCACCGCCGTTGGTTCTTCGTGGCTGGATTTGCGCTCATACGCTTCCTTGATCCGGGCGATGAGAAACTGTGCATTTTCCTCGACCCCACGGGATTCGAATTGCGCTTTTTCCTTCGTTAGGCCGAGCGGGAAGGTGGTGTTGATCCAGTGAATCAATCCCGAGTAATCCGGTTCGGCCGAATCATCCACATAATCCCTGACCTTGACCGGCACCGCCTCATCGATGACCTCGTAGATCAGTTGCCGGGGTTCGGGCGAATCGATCGTTTCGTTGCGATAAGTGTAAATGACTTCGCGTTGATTGTTCATCACGTCGTCAAAATCGAGTGTGCGTTTTCGGATCAGGTAATTGCGCTGTTCAACGCGTTTCTGCGCCGTCTCGACCGATTTGTTTAACCACGGATGTTCAAGCTCCTGTCCTTCCTCCAACCCGAATCGCTCCATGATTCTGGTCATCCGATCGGCCGCGCCAAAGTTGCGCATGAGATCATCCTCGAAACTGACATAAAAACGTGAAGCGCCGGGGTCGCCCTGGCGCGCACAACGGCCGCGCAATTGGCGGTCGATACGCCGGGCTTCGTGCCGTTCTGTGCCCAGCACGTACAGGCCGCCGCGATCGGCTACGCCCGCACCCAGCTTAATATCGGTGCCGCGACCTGCCATGTTGGTCGAAATCGTCACGGTGCCCGCCTGGCCGGCGCGCGCCACGATCTCGGCTTCCTGCATGTGAAACTTGGCATTCAACACGTTGTGCGGAATTTTTTCCCGTTTCAGCATTCGGCTGAGCAGCTCCGATGCTTCAACGCTCACCGTTCCAACCAGGACCGGTTGCTGGTTGGTATGGTGTTCCTTGATCTCATTGATGACCGCGTTGTATTTCTCACGCCGCGTTTTGTAGATGTGGTCGTTCGCGTCCTTGCGCGCCACCGGCCGGTTCGTGGGAATGACGTTGACGTCGAGCTTGTAGATGTCGTGAAACTCGGCCGCTTCCGTTTCGGCCGTGCCAGTCATACCCGCCAGTTTTTGATAGAGACGGAAATAATTTTGAATCGTGATCGTCGCCAGGGTCTGTGTTTCGCGGTCGATCTGAACGCCTTCCTTGGCTTCAACAGCCTGGTGCAACCCGTCGCTCCAGCGCCGGCCGGGCATTTTCCGGCCGGTGTATTCATCCACGATCACGACCTTGTTCTCTTCAATGACGTATTGGACGTCCTTCTCAAACAGGCAGTAGGCCCGCAGTAACTGCGAAATATTGTGAATGCGTTCGCCTTGCGCATCGCAGTGTTGCTGGCGCTCTTCTTTCTTCTTGTCTTTTTCCTCGGGCGGCAGCGAAGGATCGAGATCGATCTCGGTGAATTCGCTGATCAAATCGGGTAGAACGAACGCGTTTGGATCATCCGGGTTGAGAAATGCCCGACCCTGCTCGGAGAGATCGGATTCATTCGATTTTTCGTCGATCGTGAAAAAGAGCTCTTCTTTCAGCGCGAAAAGCTCTTCCTTGCGCGAGTCGGTGTAAAAAGAGAGTTCCGCCTTGTCGATCGCGCGGCGCTTTTCCGGATCCTCCATCATCCGCAACAGCTGCTTGTTGCGCGGCTGACCAAGCTTCACCTTGAACATGAGAAGACCCCCTTGTTCCACTTCTCCTTTCTCGAAAGTTTCCATCGCATCGCTCGCGAGCCGATTGCAAAGCATGTTCTGCTTGCGCACGAGCTGTTCCACTAACGGCTTCCATTTGTCGTACTGGTGCGTCGATACTGTGGCGGGGCCGCTGATGATCAGGGGCGTGCGCGCCTCGTCGATCAGGATGGAGTCGACTTCGTCAACGATCGCGTAATGATATCCACGCTGCACCTGTTGCTCGCGCGTTGTGGCCATGCCGTTGTCACGCAGGTAATCGAACCCGAATTCACTGTTCGTTCCGTAGGTGATGTCCTTGGCGTATTGCTCGCGTCGAACCTCCGGCGGTTGATCATGCTGAATGCAGCCGACGGTAAGACCGAGAAAATTGTAAAGTTGCCCCATCCATTCCGCGTCGCGGCGTGCCAGATAATCATTGACCGTAACGAGGTGGGCACCGCGACCGGTCAGGGCATTGAGATAGAGCGGTAACGTCGCTACAAGCGTTTTCCCCTCACCGGTCGCCATTTCGGCGATGCGGCCGCGGTGCAACACCATGCCGCCTACCAGCTGCACATCGAAGTGCACCATGTTCCAGGTCATCGGCTGGTCGCAGACGCTAAAGGTCTCATTGCGCGCGGTGAGACGGCGCGCAGCGTTTTTCACGACCGCGAACGCTTCCGGAAGAATCTCATTTAGCTTGTTCCACTGATCCATGGCGTCGGGAAGCTTTGCCAGCTCCTCTTTCCAAGCCGCCGTTTTGGCGCGCAAAGCGTCGTCGGAGAGCGACTTGAATTGCTCATCAAACTCGTTAATGCGGCGCACCGTCGGATGAAGCCGTTTCAGCTCTCGCGTGTTCTTCGATCCGAGAATTTTCTTTAAAATCCAACCAACCATTTCCTTGTTACTATTGACGAGGTTCGGGCATTTGTCATTTAGCTGTCGCTCCAAACAGACGGGACGAGCCCCTTATTCGTGCCCGCTTACCCTTCCCGTTCTGAATGGTGCAGGCGCAAACTGAGACCGTTTCCCTGAAATGGCATCCTCTGTTTCACTTGTCTCCTTTGTGCGAGGCAAATTTACAGCTAAGGTCGCGCCATGAAGAAAATCATCTCCACACCCGACGCACCCGCGGCCCTCGGGCCATACTCGCAGGCCGTTCGCGTCGGATCGACAATCTATTGCGCCGGCCAAATTCCGCTCGACCCCAAGTCCGGCCAAATCGTTTCCGGCGGCATTGATGCGCAGACGGGAAGAGTGATGGATAACATCGCAGCTGTCCTAAAGGCGGCTGGTGTCGGATTCGAGGACATCGTCAAGACAACCATTTTCCTGACTGATCTGAACGATTTCCAGACCGTAAATGAAACCTACGGCGCGCGCTTCAAGCAACAGCCGCCCGCCCGTTCCACGGTGCAGGTCTCGGCTTTGCCGAAGGGCGCGAAAGTCGAAATCGAAGTGATTGCGATGGTTACAGAAGGTGCGTCCGGTGGAGGGAAGACCGCTTACGATACGTCAGGATAAGATCGGCATGTACGTGTCGGGTCTTACAACGCTATTTCGGGGGAGCGCACGCGGCCTCGCGTGCTGGCGAAGGCGCCCCCGCCTTCGCGAACTTTGTCCCGATGTTTCGGCGGGGGCGCCGAAACAAGCACGCGAGGGCGCGTGCGCTCCCCGACCATGAGTGAAGATCTTCTGACAACCTTTCGAGAAACCGGCGCGCTGCTCGATGGTCATTTCATTCTTCGTTCCGGTCTGCACAGCCGCGAATACTTCCAGTGTGCATTGCTCCTGCAGCACACCGAGATTGCCGCGCGGGTCTGCGAACAACTCGCGGAAAAGCTGCGGCAGTACGATTGCGACACCGTCATCTCGCCTGCGCTCGGTGGAATTGTTGTCGGACAGGAAGTCGGGCGATCGTTAGGCAAACGTCACATCTTTGTCGAAAAAGAAAATAGCCGATTGGTCCTCCGCCGTGGATTCATCATCAAGAAAGGCGAACGCTTCATCATTGCGGAAGATGTGGTGACGCGCGGCGGGCGCGTCCAGGAGACAATCGACATCGTAAAAGCACACGGCGGAATTGTTTCCGCGGCCGGCGTGATCGTAGACCGCAGCGGTCAACAGAAACCGGACTTCGGCTGTCCGTTCGTGAGCCTGATCGAAATGAATGTCGAGACCTTCACCGCTGATCAGCTTCCCGCTGATCTTGCGGCCATTCCGGCGGTCAAACCGGGAAGTAAGTAAGAGCACGAATACGCGTTGTAGAGGCGGTTGTGCCAACCGCCTGTCTATTAGTTCGGTGGTTGACACAACCACCGCTTCAATTCGCGCCGACGCCGCCACAATCCGTCGCATTTGAAACCGTCCTCAGTTGTTGGTATGAAAGAATTGATGGAAACCAAAGTCGTGGTGCGGAGTGCTGCGGCGGCCACTGTTCCGGAGCGCACCCCGCAATCTGGAGTTGTCCGAACCTTTTATCGTTCTTCGATCGGGAAAAAGATGATCGTGGCGGTGACGGGCGTGATCCTGATTCTTTTCGTCGTCGGGCATTTGCTCGGCAATTTGCAGATATTTCTCGGACCGGAGTGGATCAACGGTTATTCGGAGCATCTGCGCGCGTTGGGCGCACTTCTCTGGATGGTGCGCATTCTTCTGCTCGTTACCGTGATCGTCCATATCTACGTCACGATTCAACTGACCATCGAGAATCGCCGCGCTCGTCCCACGTCGTACAAGGGGAAAAATCATGTGAAAGCTACGTTCGCGTCCCGACACATGACGATGAGCGGGCTGATCGTTCTTGCATTCATTGTCTATCACCTGGCCCATTTCACGGTGCGAGTAACCGATCGCCGGTTCGCGTTGCTCAAAGCCGATCCCCTGAATCACTACGATGTTTACTCGATGATGGTTTACGGCTTTCAGAATATTTATGTCTCGGCGTTTTATCTCCTTGGCCTGTTCCTGCTCGCCTTACACTTGAGTCATGGCTCATCGAGCTTTTTTCAATCACTCGGCCTCAACAACAAGCGATTAACCCCGCGTCTCGCCTTCGCGGGCCGCGTCTTTGCCTGGGCCCTCTTTGTTGGCTACACCTCAATTCCGGTTGCGATCCTGCTCGGATTTATCAAGCCGGCTCAGCAGCTATGAATGTAAAAATCCGAAATCCGAATCTCTAATCCTCAAAACAATTTCGAACACCGAAATCTACAAAATTCAGAGCAATGTCGAATAGCGAGAAACCAAAGTTCTATGATCTTGAAGAGCGCACATTCCAATTTGCGAAAGCCAGCCGGGGCGTTTGTGAAGAAATTTCCGCGAACAATTTCAAACATTAAGGATGCCAGGCAGTTTATTCGGGCCTCAGGCTCCATTGGTGCGAACTATACTGAGGCCAACGAAGCAATCGGGAAGAAGGATTTTGTTATGAAAATCAAAATCTGCCGCCGAGAAGCAAAAGAAAGCCGCTACTGGCTTCGACTGATCGACATCAGCCGAAAACTCGAAAAGGAACAAGCAGCGCTACTAAACGAAGCCGATGAATTGATGAAGATTCTCGGTGCAATTGTCCGCAAATCCGAAGGATGAAATTTCAATTTGGCATTTGTTTCGGATTTCGGGATTCGGATTTCGAATTTTACGGATACGTATGATTGGAACGCTCGAGGCAAAGGTTCCGGCGGGCCCGATCGCCGAGAAATGGAAGAATCATCGCGACCATTCGCGGCTCGTTAGTCCAAATAATCGCCGCAAGTTTGAGGTTATTATCGTTGGGAGCGGCCTCGCCGGCGGCTCCGCCGCCGCCACCCTGGGAGAGCTTGGATATCAAGTAAAATGTTTCTGCTACCAGGACTCGCCGCGTCGCGCCCATTCCATCGCTGCTCAGGGCGGGATCAACGCAGCAAAGAACTACCAGAACGATGGCGACAGCGTTTACCGTTTATTTTACGACACAATCAAGGGCGGCGACTTTCGGTCGCGCGAAGCGAATGTTTATCGGTTGGCTGAGGTCAGCAATCTGATCATCGATCAGTGCGTCGAGCAGGGAGTGCCATTCGCCCGCGAATACGGTGGGCTTCTGGCCAACCGTTCCTTCGGCGGTGCACAGGTTTCGCGCACATTTTACGCTCGCGGCCAGACCGGCCAGCAGCTCTTGCTGGGTTGTTACCAGGCACTCTGCCGCCAGATCGCGGCAGGCACAGTTCAGATGTTTGCGCAGACGGAAATGCTCGACCTGGTTTTGGTCGATGGTCACGCCAAGGGAATCATCACCCGAAATCTGCGCACTGGAAAAATTGAAAGGGTCGCGGCGGACGCGGTGGTCCTCGCAACCGGTGGTTACGGGAATGTCTTTTATCTCTCGACCAACGCGCGCGGCTGCAATGTGACCGCGACCTACCGGGCCTACAAGAAAGGAGCGCTTTTCGCCAACCCCTGTTTCACTCAGATTCATCCTACCTGCATTCCGCAAAGCGGTGACTATCAAAGCAAGCTGACGCTCATGTCCGAGTCGCTGCGGAACGATGGGCGCGTCTGGGTGCCAAAAAAAAAGGAGGATTGCGCGAAATCGCCAAACGCGATTCCCGAGCCAGACCGGGATTATTATCTCGAACGGAAATACCCGAGCTTCGGTAATCTTGCGCCGCGTGATATCGCCTCGCGCGCAGCCAAGGAAGTCTGCGACGAGGGCCGCGGCGTGGGGCCCGGTGGGCGCGGAGTTTACCTCGATTTCGCTGATGCAATAAGACGCGTGGGTGAAGAGACAATCCGCGAGCGTTACGGCAATCTTTTCGAGATCTACGAAAAGATCACCGGTGAAAGCGCCTATGAAGTGCCGATGCGAATTTATCCGGCCGTTCATTACACCATGGGCGGGTTGTGGGTTGACTACAATCTCATGAGCAACGTTCCGGGGTTGCATGTGATCGGTGAGGCGAATTTTTCCGATCACGGCGCGAACCGGCTGGGCGCGAGCGCGCTGATGCAAGGATTGGCCGACGGTTATTTTGTTCTGCCCTATACGCTTCCAAATTATCTCGCCGGTCAGGCCGGGAAACGCCCTTCTGCGGACCATCCGGAGTTCAAAAAAGCCGAGGACGATGTGCGGGCGAGAGTCGACAAGCTTTTAAAGGTCAATGGAAAACGTTCGCTCGATTCCATTCATCGGGAGCTGGGGACACTGCTCTGGGACAAGTGCGGCATGGCGCGCAGTGCCGCGAGTCTGCGTGCAGCGTTGCAAAAGATTCCTCAGTTACGGGAGGAGTTCTGGTCCCGCGGCCGCGGGATCCGGATTCCCGGCACGGGCGAAGATTTCAATCAATCGTTGGAGCGCGCGGGACGTGTCGCGGATTTTCTCGAATTCGGCGAATTGATGTGCATCGATGCGCTGGAGCGGGATGAATCGTGTGGTGGCCATTTCCGCGAGGAACATCAAACACCGGACGGTGAGGCGTTGCGCGATGATGAGAAATTCGCCGCCGTCTTCGCCTGGGAATTCCAAGGCGCCAATGGCCAGGTCGCGCCGCCGAAACTGCACCGCGAACCGCTTCATTTCGAGACCGTTCACTTAACCCAACGGAGTTATAAATGAAATTTGCGAGCCAAAGTGGGCGAACATCAACAGTCCCGGGAGCGCACGCGCCCTCGCGTGCAGATTTCGGCGCCTCGCCGAAATCTCTTTCACCTTCAAATAAACGACCGGCGAGGGCGCCGGTCGCAGCACACGAGGCGCGTGCGCTCCCCGGAAAAGACGCATCGCTCGTTACCGTTTCGACATCATGAACTTCAAGCTGAAAATTTGGCGACAACAGGACCCGAAAACGCGCGGCAAATTCGTCAAGTACGAAGCCAAGGACATTTCGCCGAACGCCTCCTTTCTGGAGATGCTCGACATCGTCAATGAGCAGTTGCTCTTGAACGGCGACGAGCCAGTTGCGTTCGATTCGGATTGCCGGGAAGGCATCTGCGGCACGTGCTCTCTAACGATCGATGGCGAGGCGCACGGGCCTGATCATCCCGGCGCGGTCTGCGAGCTTTACATGCGCAAATTTCGCGACGGCGACACAATCACCGTGCAGCCGTTTCGCGTTGGATCTTTTCCCATCATCAAAGACTTGGTCGTGGACCGAAGTGCGCTCGATCGCATTGTCCAGGCCGGCGGTTTCATTTCGGCCCGTGCTGGTTCCGCGCCGGAGGCAAATTCGATTCTGGTCCCCAAGCACGAAGCGGATGTGGCCATGGAAGCGGCTGCCTGCATTGGGTGCGGCGCCTGCGCGGCGGCCTGCCCGAACGCATCCGCCATGCTTTTTACGGCCGCAAAAGTTTCACACCTCGCTTTCCTCCCACAGGGTCATCCGGAACGGACGAGCCGGGTCGTGAAGATGGTGCAGGCAATGGATGGCGAAGGGTTCGGCAATTGCACCAACACCTATGAATGCGAAGCCGTTTGCCCGGCCGAAATCAGTGCCAGCTTTATTGGCAAATTGAACCGCGAATACGCACGGGCGACCTGGCTGACCGGCGGCAGTGAATAATCCTTTTTACAGGTAGGGACGGCTCTCCGAGCGGTCCCTAAATTGCTTTTTGCTTCTCATTCGACGGACGTTTCGGAGAAACGTCCCTACCTGAATAGGGACGACAACGTCGTCCCCTACAGTGTCTGCGTTACGCACGTCCAGAGATTTGGATCGAGTTCCTCTTTCGCGCGCTCGGCCAGATTCTCTCCCTGACCCGTACTTTTCAGAATCGCGAAAACGGTAGAACCGGAACCCGACATCAACGCGGCGGCGACCTCAGATTGCTCCAGGAGCCACGCTTTCAAGCGAGCGAGAAAAACAAACTTCTCAAAAACGGGACGCTCCAGGTCATTGAGAAACTTACGACCAGCAAATTCCTGAATGGCATAGGGCACATTCGGGATTTCCCTGCTCTGCTGCCAGCGGCCATAAGCCCACGCGGTCGGAACTCCAAACTCCGGCTTCAGAAGCAGGAGTGACAAAGGAGCTGGCAAAGGTTCGGGACTTACCAGCTCACCGCGGCCGCGACACTGCGCGGCGGACTGAAAGATGAAGAAAGGAACGTCGGAGCCGATCTTCGACCCAAGCTGCGCCAGCGTTTCCCGCGATAATTTCGTGTCAAAAAATTGATTTAAGGCAAGCAAAGTTGCCGCGGCATCACTGCTGCCTCCTCCCAGTCCGGCACCGTGCGGAATCTTCTTTTCCAGCTTGATCGAGAGCGATGCTTTAACCTGCGTAACCTCAAAGAATCCCCTGGCCGCCTTTACCACCAGGTTGTCATCACCCTCTGGCACCGTCGGGTCGTCGCAGTAAAATTCGATCCCCTTTCCTTCTGCCGCTCGCGTGAATGTCAATTGATCGGCCAGCGAAATCGGCGTGATGAACGTCTCAATTTCGTGAAAACCGTCAGGGCGACCGCCTAAAATGCGCAGGGAAAGATTAATTTTCGCCGGCGCCAAGACTTGCATACCTTGCATTTCAATTGTCATGTCGAGCGGAGTCGAGACATCTCTTATTATGTCGCGGTGTAACCAGAGTGAGAGATTCCTCGACTTCGCTCGGAATGACAAAAGCTTCCGGTAAAATCATCGTCGCCCTCGATGTCGCGACAAAGAACGAAGCGCTCGTTTTGGTTGAGCAGCTTTCGCCGGAGATTCGATTTTTCAAAGTTGGGCTGCAGCTTTTCACGTCCGCCGGACCAGAATTTGTCCGGGAACTTGTCCGGAGCGGTGCGAAGATCTTTCTCGACTTAAAACTGCACGACATCCCGAACACGGTGAGTGCGGCAGTCGATGCCGCCGCGGAACTCGGTGCGGAAATGCTGACCGTTCATCTTAGCGGCGGCGAGACAATGGTTCGAGCGGCGGTCGAAGCGGGGAAAAATAGAGTAGGAATCATCGGTGTCACCGCACTGACGAGTCACAATCAGGAGACGCTGCGCTCAATTGGAATTGGGGACACGACGGAGAATTATGTGTTACGCCTGACGCGACTGGGGATCGCTTGCCGAATAAGAGGCGTCGTTGCGAGCGCGCGTGAAGCGAAAAGGTTGCGGGAAGAATTTGGCGAGACGATTAAAATAATTACTCCCGGCATTCGCCCAACCTGGTCGGAAACAGGCGACCAGAAGCGAATCACAACACCGAAAGAAGCGCTGGCGTCAGGCGCTGATTATCTGGTAATCGGGCGACCGATCACCGCACACTCCAGCCCTCTCAAGGCGGTGAGACTAATTCTCAGCGAACTGCAGAGCTGACCAACGATGTCGTGTTTCGAAACGCTGGACGTTTACGAGGACGTCACTCCACGCTCGGCGGTAATGAATATGGCGGTCGACGAAGCATTGCTGGAAAGCGCACGGGTTCCTTTGCTTCGTCTCTACCGCTGGGACCACCCTGCGCTCTCGTTTGGTTATTTTGGCCGCTACGCGGACGTCCTTTCTTACGAACCGAAGCGGGATTTAGTGCGCCGGTGGACTGGGGGCGGAATTGTCCTTCATGGCGCCGACCTGACCTACTCGCTCATCATACCCAAACGCGACCCGCTCTTTGGGTCATCCGTATCGATATACGAAAAGGTTCACGAAGCGGTTCGCGATGCTCTGGCGGCGACCGGCGCAGGCGCGCAAATCGCGGCTGTAGCGGCGCTCTATGAGCGCCGAAACCATATAGATTCGGCGGTCGTAGACCGCCGCTACAACCCGAACGCATGTTTCACGAATCCGGTGCGTTCGGATGTAATGGTGAACGGGAAGAAAGTGGCCGGGGCGGCCCAGCGACGTTCACGCCTGGGATTGCTGCAACAGGGAAGCATTCAAAACATCGATCTGGCGCCGGATTTTTCCGGGCAGTTCGCCGCACATCTCAGTGCAAACTGTCGATATCAGCGTTTAGACGAACCGTTGCTGCGGCGTGCCGCTGATATCGCGGAAGAAAAGTACGCCACACCGGCCTGGCTACGCCGGCGGTGACGGCTCAAAGACACCGTCGGGTACGTTCTTCTTTCACGAAATTAAACAAATTTTCAGCTTCTAAGCGTGTTGCTTTGACAATTTCTGCTCGCTCCTTCTATTCTTTGCAGGTGGAAGTTTTTGCACCCAAAGCCGAGACCGCTCCTTCCGTGGGTGCATTGGCCCGCGTGGCCCGATTAGTTGAACCTCACCTGAAGGAGGTCGAGCAAAGAATTATTGAGCAAGCCGCCGCGTTCGATCCGGCGGTGCAGGGCTATGTTTCATACGCCATTGGGGCGCGTGGAAAGCGTCTCCGTCCGTTGGTTGCGCTACTGGCGGGGGGCGCCACCGGGGAGCTTAATTCCAGTCACATGGATCTGGCCATGATTGTGGAATTGATCCACGTGGCCACGCTCGTGCACGACGACATCATGGACGAAGCCGAGCGCCGGCGCGCACAGCCCACGGTGAACGCCCGGTGGGGAAATTCGCTCAGCGTTTTGCTGGGCGATTGTCTGTTCGCCCATGCCATGAATCTCTCGACGAATTTCAAAAACGCCGAGATCAATCGCGCGATAGCGCGAACCGCCACCACGGTTTGTTCCGGCGAAATGATTCAGACCCAGCGTCGTTTTGATTTGAAGCTGAAAGTCGAAGATTACTTGCGCATCGTAGAAATGAAAACCGGGGCGCTCTTCTCGGCTGCGGCGGAGCTGGCCGCAATGATCAGCGAGGCGGAGCCGTCCGTGATCGAGGCCCTGAAGACTTTTGGCATGCAGTTAGGCACAGCCTACCAAATTTTTGACGATTGCCTTGATCTCGCCGGAAGCGAAGAGTTCACCGGTAAAACTCTCGGGACCGATCTGCGCAAGGGCAAGTTCACCCTGCCTGTTTTAATCTTCCTTCAATCCGCGTCGGATTTTGAGCGCGAACGTTGCTGCCGATTGGTGCTGGAGGAACGTTGTGAAGAGATGACCGAGCTTTTGAAGAACGGCGCGTCAAACGGTGCGTTGAATGCATCGATCGCTGCCGGCGCTTCTCTGATCCGCGAAGGACAAAACGCGATTGAGGGCCTTCCGCCCAATGCCTATAACGAGGCGCTCTTGGCACTCGGCGACGTTCTCCGCGATATGCTAGAGCAACTCCGAGTCTGAGGTTGCTTTACAAAGGGAGTAGTCCTGCCGCGCTCGGCACGGCGTCGCTCAAGCTCGACCTTCATTCCTGTTTCCATGTCGCAGCTTAAAATTCGAGAAATGCCGCTGGACGAGCGGCCGCGCGAAAAACTGGCTACGCGAGGTTCCGGGGCGTTAACCGATCCGGAATTGATCGCCATTCTGTTGCGGACAGGAGTGGCCGGTGCAAACGCCATCGACGTCGCGCGCGACCTTCTGCAACGCTATGGCACCCTCAAGGAATTGAGCCGGTGCTCGGTTGACGAGTTATCCAAGATCCGTGGCATCGGTTTCGCGAAAGCCGTGCAGTTAGCCGCCGCATTCGGACTAGGCAGACGGCTGGCCGAGGAGACGGTCTCGCAACAGAAACTCGATTCCCCTGCGCTCGTTCACGAATTGGTCGGAGCAGAAATGCGCATGCTCCGTAAGGAATCTTTGCGAGTCATTCTGCTCGACACCCGCTACCACCTGATACGCATCGAGGAAGTCTCCCTCGGCAGCATCAACGAAAGTATTGCACATCCCCGCGACGTGTTCCGGCCCGCGGTCATCTCTTCGGCCTATGCCGTAATCGTGGTGCACAATCATCCTTCCGGCGACGCATCGCCGAGTCAAACCGATCACAGTCTTACCCGACGATTGGCCGAGGCGGCCGAGCTTTTGCAAATCAAGCTGCTCGATCACATCATCATAGGGGCTGCGCATCCCGGAACGCCCGGATATTTCAGTTTCAAAGAGGCCGGGGTGCTTTGAAAATCCACCCAACCGCTATCGTCGATTCCGGCGCCCGACTTGCCGATGACGTTGAAGTTGGTCCGTATGCGATCGTCGGCCCGGAAGTTGCGATCGGATCAGGGACCAACATCCGTGCATACGTCTTGATCGAAGGAAGCGTGACGATCGGGACAGGTAACGTGATTGGACCAGGCGCGATAATTGGCGAGGCGCCCCAGGATCTCTCCTTCAGTCCCAAGACCAGGAGCGCAGTCAGGATTGGCAACGACAACGTTATTCGAGAGTACTGTTCCATTCATCGCGGAACGACAGAAGGCAGTGCAACGCAAATAGGAAACAAAAATTTGCTGATGGTAGGAGCGCATATCGGTCACAACTGCGACATTGGTGACAATGTTGTTATCGCGAATAACTGTCTGCTGGCCGGTTACGTGAGCGTCCATCATAACGCATTTCTTGGCGGCGGCTGCGCGTTCCATCAATACATGCGTGTTGGCCGTCTCGCGATGATCCAAGGGGCGTCCGCTTTTGGAAAAGACATCCCGCCCTTCGTCATTGCGGCTGAAAGAAACCTCATCTTCGGCCTAAACGTTATCGGGCTGCGGCGTGCCGGGTTTAGCGCAAAAGATCGGGACGAGATCAAGGGGGCTTTTCGTCTAATTTATACGAGCGGACTGAATCTTACCCAGGCATTGGACAAAGCGGCCGGTATGAACCTGACAGGTCCCGCCCGCGAATTTGTCGATTTCATCGTCGCCGCAAAGAAGCGCGGCATCTGTCCCTACAAGGGCGGAGAGGATATTCCCATCAGGTAGGGCGCGCTCTCCGAGCGCGCCGAGGTAGGGACGTTTGAAACTCGATCCGCTCCCGCCTCTCTCGGTGTTACCCTGCACACCTTTACTCCCGCGGCTGCGGGATCGCTCCTCCCAGTCACTCCATTCTCCGAAACGTCCGGACGGCTCGGAGGGCCGTCCCTACCTGGACTGCGAATTGACTCTCTCGGAGAGCGCGCCCTACCTAATCCTGTTCAAGCCCGAGCAGCGCCAGCATTCGACCTGTCTTTCCCTTTTCCGCTCGATAGGAATAATACAATTCAGGGTAACACGCGGTACACGTCCCGGCGTCATGCACGTGCTCAACACCAGCAGACCGGCACTGCCGGACAATTTCAGCGGCGAAATCGATCTCGTAATGTGGCGGCCGAATACAAGGACTGAGCTGGATGACGAGGTCGGCCGGACGCGATCCAAAACTGCGCTGCATCCGTTGAATGGCATTACCCACGATGTTGAGCTCGGTTCCTTTACGCCCGGAGTGAATCAAACCGATTGCCGGGACTCGCGGATCGACAATGTAAACGGCGCAACAATCTGCGACATGCACTCCCAGCGCCACACCGCGCAGATTAGTTACCAATCCGTCGCATCCATAGAAATGGCTGTCGGAGTTCGCGTCGATAACCGCGATGTTCGCGCCATGGATTTGCTCGGCCGTATACAGGTTCCAGTCACCGATATCCATGGACTGGCGAATTTTCTGATGAACAGCATCGAGCCGATTAAGCGCTTCCGCCTTGTCGTGTGAAACATCAATACCCGGAACGCGTCTGATAAACGTGTGACGGCAAATTCCTGTTTGCTGAAGGGTTGGAAATTGTTCGACCGGCAGTTCCACAGTCACTGAAATGCCCGCATCTTTAGGCCACTCGCAAATTCGCGTTTTTAATCATCGAGCGAAAAGGAGAGACCGCTATTTCGGGACCAGGATCCGTTTTAAAATCGGCGCCCGAATCCTCGCCTATCAGCGCGAGGTTTGTTTCGTTCGGCCGGCGGCATCCGTGCCGCTTCCGGTGTCGTAGATTCGTCCCTTGGTCGCACGGGGCGCTAGGTTATCGAAGCTTTCGGTATAAACACTTTGGGTGCCGGTGACCCGCTCAAATTCCGCCAACGACGAGTTATAACCGAAAAGAGCCTGCAAGCGCGTCGATTGTGCAGTGACCAGCTGCACCTGCGCATTCAAAACATCCAATTGCGTTCCAGCGCCGGCATCCAGGCGCGCTTTCGACAGGCGGACGGCTTCCTCCGCCTGCTCGACATTCTTCTCCTGACTTTGGATCAGCTCGCGATTCTGGATCAAATTCGAATACGCTTGCTGAATCTCGAGTTCCACCTGTCGGACGTCGTCGTCGTAGGTAATCTTGGCCTCAGAAAGAAGCGCTCGCTGCTGTTTGACCTGGCCATAGGTCTGACCACTGTCCCAGATCGCCCAATTTCCGGTCAGGCCGAATACCCAGCCTTTGGAAACATTGCTGAAATCGGTGCTAAAGGGTGAGCTATCGACTTCGTAACCACCGCTCGTGTTGAAGTTGGGCATAAAACCACCCAGCGCCACATGCACCTGTTCGATTTGGTTCAGGACGTTGGCGCGCGCCTGTTTCAGGAACGGACGGTGCTGTTTGCCTGTTTCAATGGCCGCAACCAACGAAATATCGCGCGGGCTGTAAGGCATCTCGCCCACGACCTCAAGAGGAGCGCCCGTGCCACGAAGCGGATCGAAGTCCAGTCCGAGAGTTTTGGCCAGCTGCAGTTGCGAAATGCGAAAGTTGTTTCGGGCGAGGATGAGATTCGGGATTTGATTGTAGAGCGCCACCTCGGCTTGCAGCACGTTGAAACGGGGCACCGTGCCCGCTTCAAACCGGTTCTGCTGATCTTTCAACTGGCTTTCGAGCAGATGAACCGACTCCTCCTGGACTTGAATCAACTCCTTGTTCACGACCACCTGATAAAACTGCGTTCTGACCGTCGCGATCACCTGGTCAAGGACGTTTCGGAAAGAGAAATAGGCGCTGTCGCGCTGGAAAAATGTGCCACGGATCGCGCGGAACGTGCTGTAATTGAAAATCAGCTGCTGCCCAATGATGCGAATGCTGTAAGCCGTATCTACGGTATTAAAAGTAGGCGTAGGCGTCGCCGCGGCCGCCGCGCCTTCCCGCGGAATCTCGCGAATCTGCGACGCGGGGGTTGGCACCAGCTGGGCCGCTATTGTGGGTCCTGGGGTGGGTGTTCCGCCACCGAAGCTGCTGAAGCCGTTGTTGTTCAGGTTCGGATCCGTCCAGCTCAGTTGGGCCGAGGCATTTATTCGCGGCAGCGCTTCGGCGCGGATTTGAATAATGACCCCTTTGGAGCGTTCGATCTCCTCTTTAGCGCGCAGAATATCGGGGTTTTGTTGAAGGGCAGTCAGGACCGCTTTGTCCAGGGTGAAGGTGCGTGCACCCTTTTGTGATGTTGAAGTTGAGGTCGTCTTCGTCCGTGTCACGGTGGTTCCTCCCGTGCCGGTAAAGGCCAGGGGTGCGATCGCGATAGCTGTCGCAACTACCCCGAGAATCAGAAAATGTTTTCGCATGACAGGAAAGTCGCCTCGGAAGATTGGATGCGTTCTAGACGCGCTTGGATTCAAATTGCGCGCTTATCGCCTCAAGAAATAACACTGCCACCAAATGAATAGCAATCATTTCGATTGGCAGTAGTCATAAATCTTTGTGTAGATGTGCAGCCAGGCCTTTTGCTCAGCGGGCGTGAGGTGGTGCATGACCTTCATCAAATTGCCGACCATCTCTTCCCGAATTCGTCGCACAAGCGCCGATCCCTTTGGCGTAATGCAAACCATCACTTTGCGCCGATCCTCCCGCGCACTAGAGCGAACGACATATCCCAAATTTTCAAGGCGCGCGACCAATCCACTGGCGGCCGCGGTCGTGTGTCCCATTTTTTGGGCGATCGCCGACATCGTCAGCACTTCCTTCTGGTCCAGATAGGTCAGGAGAAAAAACTGAGAGAACGAAACATTACCGGGTGCAAGTTCTTTGCATAAATGCAGCACGAAACAGCGCTGCATTTCCATGATAATATGTGACAGGCGCTCGGCGTCCGCGCGGATTGGATCAGCCTCGACTCGCGGCACCTCAGTAAGAACTCCCGTATTCAACGCGGTTAAGCTAAAAGGCACAAGAGAGCTGTCAACCCGAAGGGGATGCAGCCACGGTCCCGCAGCCGCGGGATCGCCGTGTCTCTCGCCAATCGCCCCGACCCGCCTTCGTCCCGCAGTCGCGGGACTCCGGCGCGGCGAGCAGAGCGGGGCGGCTACAGTTTTTTTAATCCCACACCTCGACAGTTACGATCGCTCCCCGCTCCAGGCGCTCACCGCTCGAAATGCGCAGAAGAGCGTTGGACCGGCTCAGCCCAAACAGCGCGTGCGATTCCTGACGGCCGACCGGTGTGAATTCACCGCCTGCTAATTTGCCGCGCACATAATGCGGACGATCTCCATCCCCCATCACATCTTCGGTCAACCGCGCCCGCACAGCGCGAAGCTCAAGCTCGTTCCCGGCTGCTCCCATCATTTTTAGAATCGCCGGGCGGACAAATTTCAAAAACGTGACGAAAGCAGAAACAGGGTTGCCCGGCAGACCGAAGACAGCACATTGACCTGAACGGCCGAAAAGAAACGGTTTTCCCGGCTTGATGGCCACGCGCCAAATCTCGATGTTCGCACCCAGCGTCTGCAGAGTCGATTTAACCAAATCGTGCGCACCGACAGAAACACCCCCGGTAATGATCAGCACCGAATTCTGCAATCCTCGCTTGAGGGCCCGGTGTAACGAGTCGTGCCTATCGGGGCAGTGCTCGACTGAGTGGCGGAAAACGCCGCAATTTTGCAGCAAACCTCGCAAGAGTACAGAATTGCTGTCGTAAATTTGCCCGGCCTGCAGCTCTTTTCCCGGGCTCACTAATTCGTCCCCGGTGGAAACAATTCCGGCGGTTACTTCCCCGCCGACGGTGACCTGCGCGATGCCTTGCGACGCCAGCAAGGCGACCTTGACCGCACCCATCCGTTCGCCGGCACTGACAATCTTTTGACCTTTGGCGACATCGCACCCAGCTCGGCGAATGAACTCTCCCACTGCGGCTTCGCCGTTCATCACAATGTCGGTGCCGTTCACCGTGACTTCTTCCTGCATGATGACCGCATCGGCCCCATGTGGCAGTGGTGCACCGGTGAAAATCCGGATCGCTTCACCAGCCGAGACGCGCACTCCCAAATCAATGCCGGCCGCTTGTTCGCCAACGACTCGAAGCCGTCCGCCACGACTGCACGATGCAGCGACAACTGCGTAGCCATCCATTGCGGAGTTGTCGAAGTTCGGCAATGCAACCCCGGCTACGTAATCCCTGGCAGCGAAGCATCCCAGCGAGGACGCCAAGTCCATGTCTCGCGGCGGCAGTGCTGCGACACTTTCCAGAATTTTAAGCCGCGCTTCGTCTTCGCTGATCATGCTGCTTTGTGAAACATAACCAGATGTAGCCACGGCGCTCTGTCGCCGTGCCTCACAAGAAAACGAATTTGTCTCGACATGTCGGATGTGACCTTACACAATTCGAGGTCGCTCTACGCTAATCACGCGGAGGGATCTCCATAGACCAACTTGATAGGAGCCGTCTTATGAAAATGCGAACTGTTTCGATCGCGATCCTCGCCGGCCTCTTTGCGCTGCCTGCTTTGGCAAACGGCCCTATGGCTGAGGATCCGGGAATGTCCAGCAACAGCAATAGCAACTCCGGCCAGATGAATCCGGGGCGCGAGCAATGGACCAGGAAACGGATACAACACCTGAAGCAACGCCGGGTGCGTTACCATAAAGAGGGCTACCCGGGCGGTGATGTCCGCGATGGAATGGGCGGGGCACCGGACAATCCGTATCTAACTAACAATGAGGCCGCCCTGAGAAGGCGCGACGCGATCAAGCGACAGCACGACATCGACACCATGGAACTGTTGATGCTGAAGAAAGAACGCGGAGAGCTGTCACCGGGAGGTCAAAAGAAACTTAACCAGCTGATGCGACATTATACCCGATAGAGGCGGTCACCTGAAGCGTGGAATCAAATCGCTTATGAAATTTCAAACGGTTTTTATTATCGGCCTAACGATTCTGTTCGCCTCGCCTTCGCCCGCATGCGGCCCATCTAACGGTCAGCCGATGTCGAACAGTAGCGGCTCTTCGGCTCAGTCCAATTCGGGTCAACCGATGACACCGCGGCGGCAGTGGATCAGGAAACGGCTGCGTCATCTCAAAAACAAACGGGGCGAAGAGGAACGGATGCAGCGCGGCCTGGATGGCGTGGACCTTTCACAAGGCCATTATCCGGGCCGGTCGTCGGCTTATACGCGGCAGCGAATGATCGATCGGTATGAGTTTTTAGCGCTGAAGGCCGAGCGCGGAAGAGCCACGGCGAGTGAAATGGCCGAAATGAAGCTGTTGCAGAACACGCTGCTGAGTCGGTAGAAAATTCCCTGCTTTTGCGCCGGGGACATCATCTCAGGTAGGGACGGCTCTCCGAGCCGTCCGCTTCTTCGCACCTTCAGCCAGGTAGGGATGGTTGAAACACGATCGGCTCCCGCCCTCTCTGTGCTACCCTGCGCACCTTTACTCCCGCGGCTGCGGGATCGCTCCTCCCGGTCACTCCATTCTCCGAGCCGTCCGCTTCTTCGCGCACAAGCGGCGGTTTGACGCGCCCCGCATCCACCTCATATTCTCGCCGTGTCGCGCCGAAGTCCCGCGACTGCGGGACGAAGACGGACGACCCAATTTGGTGAGGTGGCTGAGTGGTCGAAAGCAGCGCTTTGCTAAAGCGCCGTACCCCAAAAGGGTACCGAGGGTTCGAATCCCTCCCT
Organism: Verrucomicrobiota bacterium; assembly: GCA_041167085.1. Lineage (GTDB taxonomy): Bacteria > Verrucomicrobiota > Verrucomicrobiia > Chthoniobacterales > UBA10450 > DATFCK01. The sequence goes on along the minus strand of JBEEGV010000026.1, from coordinate 24,889 downwards.
CACCGAAGCTATTTTTAACAATGAAGGTAACAATATAACGCAGACGTATGCCACCTGCCGCGCTTATACGCCCCAATTCTTGGCGTTCGCAGCCTTGGGAGTGTCAGGACCCACGGACCAGACTTCTGCATTTCTAACATGCCATTCAGCGAAGCGACGAAACTCGCGGCCAAACGACGCGCTCACTTTTCGTGCGTGGTTTGCCACCAAGCGTTTGTGGAAGTCCACCACATCACTCCGCAAGCAGATGGCGGCGATGACGATCTCGATAACGCCGCTCCGTTGTGCGCTTCATGTCACGATCTTTTTGGCGGCAACCCCGACAAGAGAAAACAGATTCGGCAGATGCGCGACCTGTGGTACGAGCTGTGCGAAACTCGATTCCGAGATTCGCCTTCGGCAGCTCTGGCACAGGATGTTGACGCCATAAAAGAACAGCAACGAGACCAAGGCGCGAGACTCACGGCAATGAAGGAGTTGCTGGAAAGGTATTACGCCCGCCAAATGAAAGAAGTTGCGGCAGCGTCGACAGCGAAGCAGGTTTCGTTCGTGAGCGGGATAAGCATTCCCCAGCGGCTGATGATAAAGTGTCCGAAGACCGGCAAACCTGTTTATACCGGCGTTGCCATGTCTGAAGGAGCATTTAAGTCGGCGACGTTACATGATAACGCCATAGGATGTCCGCAGTGTGGCGAGCAACACGTTTGGAACAAAGAAGACGCTTTCTTTGAAACCAAGTAAGATGTGGTGTTGGCGAACAAAATAGAAAACTCCGAAGCGATTTGACCCTTCAGCGACTATGTTCGATTGAACATAATGCGTGCCGGTCGCCTTCACGATGCTTTGCGAAAGCTGACTGAGGCGATTCGCGAAGTTGAAAACGAAGTGGCCGCAATGAAGGCGGAGCATGATCCGCTGGCTTCGCACATCTTCGTTTCCCGCCGCAATTACCGAAGCGCGAACGATACGAAAAGCGGGAAGCGTCGCGAAACCAATGCGCGTCTCACCTTCAACACGGCCTGCGAACTTGGCTTTCGTGGAAGTCTGGACGAATGGGAACGGCTCATGGGTGCGGTTGCAAAGCGGTGAACCGGTTGCAGTAAACTGTAAACAATAAAGGGCAAGCCGAAGCTCGCCCCTTAACTGCGCATGCTGGAATGAAGATTCTACAAGGGCAGTAAAAGGCAAAAAAGGGCGGTGGCAATAGTAATCCCCGCGGCCATCGCGACGGCAGTCCAGAAGCCCCAGGGAGCGTCTTCTTGAAAGCGACGGTGAGATTGGTGCGCCGCCCTGAAATCATTGTCGAAAACGGAAGCGGTTTTCATGCTGTCGTTAAGAGCAAGCAATGTGCCGCCAGACGTTTATCTAGCTACCTTGAAAGTTAGGTCTGGGTTTTGCTACGCTTGAGGGGCTATGGTCAAAATTGAAGTCGGATTTGCACCCGAAGGCTTTGAAAAGCGCATGGTTGAGCAGACCAAAGACGATGTGATGGCCAAGCTTCAGGGGCACGATCTTGGCCGTGTTAAGATCGTCTTAAAGAAGCGACCCGGCAGCCAATTGGCTTTCCAATTTCTTGGCGAACCCGACGGCGTCGACCAAGCCAAGCGGCTTTTAGGAATCTATTAGAAACGGCCTCGTTTCTGCTCGTAAGGATCCTTGTAGTTCCAGAAACATAACTGCGGCCTAAACGCTTTAGGACGCTCTGAGCCCGTCGCCGAGATGCCACAACAAATTGGCGACGGGCTGTCTCTGAACACGGTTTGCAGCACGCTGCAACAAAGTCAGCGTTTGATTAGCGCCACCTGTTCTAGTTCCAGGAACGCGGTCAGCAATTCGTCCGAACGGACAACGAACCGCGTATCATCGCACCGGTGAGCGTCCACAACGAACAGCTTGCCCGCCCGCGCATCGATTGCCATGGTCATTCCCCAAGACCAACCCTGCGCGCTCAACTTGTTCGCGATGATTTCCCAATACTTCATACAAAAGGTGACTTTTTGGGCGATGTGCTGCCTTTTGGCGAGCAGCTTTTACTGCGCATTGGCGCGAGAACCAAAACCAATAGTTGTCTACACTTCGGAATGCTCCTGCGAAGAAGACCACGCAGAATCGCGTTGGGCAGCCAAGACTGATTTGAGCGAGCCACCGACTATCGCCTCCCAAATCCAGCCAATCACACCCTCGGAAATGTATGGCTGGGCAGGTCCAGGCGTTCATATAACGCGCAAACAGGACCGCATCCCGGCGGAACAGCGGTGGTATGCCCTAACCGGTCGCGTCGTTGAAGTGCGCGCCGAAGAGGACGGCGACATTCATTTTGTTTTGGCAGATGCAACGGGAAATCAAACGGGCAAAGTCGTTGTTGAACTGCCGTTAGAAAGTCGTTGGTGCTCGATGCGAACGACTATTTTCTCTTGGACAGATGCAAGTTTCCCTTTCGAGACCCGCCGTGGAAATAATTTCAGCCTGATTCAGCCTCACGTGGTGACCGTGGTGGGGAAGGCATTTTTTGACGTGGACCACGCAGGCAAAGATACAAAGGACAACCGGCGAAATTATGACCCGACGCTGGCTGTTTGGGAGATTCACCCCGCGATGAATCTCCTTGTCGACCACGCTCCTCCAGCCGTCGCCGCTCCAGCGTTGGCGAGCACTCCAGCGCCTGTTGCCGCCGCCGCGCCGAGCGTTCCAAAAGTCGTGACGATACTGACGCCGACCCGAATAGCAGTGCCCTACGGCGAGATAACTTTGACTAGAGGGATGCGCCTGGAAGTCGTTTCGCGAAGTGGACAATCGGTTGTGGTCCGTTACATGGGCGAAAGCTACCGCATCCCTGTAAGTGCGACCGACCTCAGATAAACTTGCGCGCTCAGTTCTCTGCTATGATTTTTCAGGTTTCGAGCCTTTCTCAAACCTGCAAGAATGCCGGATTTGTCGGCTAATACGCTGGATAACCGTCGAAATTGTCGGCATACTCATAAAGTTAGACGTTAAGACGCGCATATGTCGAACTTCGCAAAGTGGACAGTAGGCATTGTGGGAACCGTCTTGCTCGGGGCACTCGGGAGCGGCTTTTGGGATTTATTTCTCCGGGACATTTTCGTCTGGATCGGTCACGGACTTCTTACTCTCATCACGCTCGGGATCAGTTCAGTTCGCGACAGTTTCTATCTGGAGATCGCGAAGGGTCGGACTGATCGCGTAGGGATTTACTTGGTGTCATTCGGGATGTCCTTCTTAGGAATTCTCACTGGATTCGTTTTTGCACTTGCTACTTTTCGTCCTGGTCGTGCGGCTGGTTTAGGAATGGCGCACTTTCGCGCCGTCCGATGGGTTCTCATCCTGACACTTTTGTTTCTCAGTTCCGTCTTTTGGTTCCGCTTCATCTCCGTGGCCTACACAACGAGCGCTGTGGATCACTTTGAACAGGCGTTTGCTATCTGTCTCCCTTACATGTCTGTGGTCGAAAGAGATAATGTTCGGTCCCAGTTTGCCCGGGTTCATACAAAGGAAGACTATGTGTCCGTGCTGCGGACACTAGAAGACAGAGCGCAGGCGAACAAAGTTGAATTACCGAAATTTGCCGTGTGGTGAACGTCTAACCAGGCGATGCAGCGAACCGCGGACGGTCCTATGCCTAGCTTTAAGAGCATGCGAACACCAATTTCTAGTTCGCGCGGTCGCTGATCTTGTTCTCGTTAGGCGTTCTCCGGCGTCGCACGCGGCGGGTGGCTTATCGGGGCGAAGTCGCTTGAAAGCGGCGATAACGACCGGTATCATCGGCTACATGGCTAGATGCACAGCACCAGTATATGGCCATCGCACAGCGAGCGGTGCAGCGGCCTGCCCAGCATGTGGTGGCCGCTCTCGCGGCTACGGATCTTATTCGTATCCGTCTTATTCGTATCCGTCGTACTCCACGCCGCAGAGCACCGGCGGCAGCGGGAGCAGCAGCGGCGGGTCCGGCAGAAGCGTAAGGCCAAGATGGTCGCGAGCCGGTTCAGTTCTGCTCTACACGCCTGCAGAAGTGCGGGCGCTCACGCCGGTCCGCGAAAGCGTCGAGAAACGAGCGTCCCTGCCTAACCTTCGGGACATGTTTCTCTGCCACGCATGGGACGACCGGCAGGGGGCCGCCAAAGAGCTGCATGATCTGCTCGAGTCACGCGGTGTCTCGGTCTGGTTTAGCGAGAAAGACGTTGGCCTCGGCACGCCGTTGCTCCGCGCCATCGACAAGGGCTTGGCGAATTCACGGATTGGTATCGTGCTGGTTACTCCTGCATTGCTGCGCCGCCTCCCAGCAGAGGGCATCGCCGACAAAGAACTTTCGGCGCTCCTCGCGCGTGACCAGCTCGTTCCCGTCGTGCACGAAACAACGTATGAAGCTCTCCGCGAAGTCAGCCCCCTGCTAGCCTCGCGAACCGGCCTGAGCACAACAGAAGAGCCGATGGCAGACGTCGCGGCCAAGCTCGCCGAGCTGGTCACGCCCTAGCTCTCTTGCCGGTGTGGTCGGTCCGACGCCTATGATGATGCCCCAAAAACGCCTAACCAGGCGATGCAGCTAACCGCGCGCCCCGGCTTGTTTCTCCGCTCAGAGTAGGTACACCTTTCACTTTGGCGGCCACGCGCGCGCTCGGGCGCGGTAGCTGATCGTGTTCTCGTTAGACTTGGACGCGACGAGATGCGCACATTTGGATCAGTGCGGTAGCCTTGGTTTTCAGCCGTTCTCAGCTGTAGCGCCCAGTCGAACGATCCCATCTCCCACCGTGTCGCGTGCGTAGGGTACGCTTGTTACTGCGAGGAAGTGGATAGCTTAAACATGTTTTTGTTCGCTATATCGGGAGCGTGTTTTTCGAGTAATCCCCCGAACTCGCCAATTGTGTTAACGAGTTTGTGAAACTGCTTATCAGTGTACTCAGCAGAAAAATGATGCCGCAGCCGGCTTAGATCCACCGATGCTTCTTGAAGACAGCGGCCAAGGTTTGAAGCGTGTCCGCGCACCCTGCCAGCAAAGAACTGGTTAGTTTGCGTAAGTTCACCGCCGTATATGGGCTTATTGAGCGTCGACGCGTATTCATCACACGTTCCGTTGTATGCCGCGACTATACCGGCATACACCTGGCGACATTTTAGACGTTGAATCTCGTATGGCCAGTCGGCTCGAGATGAGAAAGGCGAACGATAGGGACTGGTTGCGAGCACTCGCGTTAATTCAACACTATCATTAAGAAAACTGTCTAGTGACTCGGTTAGCACAGTATCTGCGAAGAAGCTGCTCCACGAAGTTTGCGACCATTTGATTGACGGGTCTAATCGAACACCAAACCGGCGCGCCTGTTCAAAACGCGTTTTATTTGTGATCCACGCGGCCATGTCTGAGTGCCGTTTAAGGTATGTCGCAACGCCGAGGACTTTTCCCGTTTCAGCTTGCACGATCGGCCCGCCACTATTACCAGGGATAAATTTTGCAGAGACCTCGATTTCCGTTTGTCCGATACCCAAAAGTTTGCCCGATTCGTTGGTAATCACTTCCTGGCCGCCGGGATTGCCGTAGACATCAATCTCTTGGTTCAACGCAGGAGCGTCAGCGGGAACTAGATCTGCATTCGTTGGAACTCCAATCCTGACCAAATCTCTGTCTGCCGCTACTTCGATCGCTGATGAGGACTGTAGATTTAGGCGCGTTCCGTCGGACCTGATAAACTCGGCGTTCAAGGAGGCGCTTAGAACATGATAGTTAGTTATGAGGTAGCTGTTACCATCCATACGAACGAGGAAGGCACTGCCTTGGCCTTTATCGGTTCTCACTGCGTATGTTGCGCTTGCCGACGCGGCGCTGGTACTCTGCCGCCCGCCTCTCTGCGAGCGTTTCGATGTCATGGCGGCGGCAGTCGGCGACGGCGATGATCCTGCACTCGTTTCAACCGGAGCGGCGCCAAGAGCTGGTGCTAGTGACGTTCCCGCTAGCGCCTGTTGTTCCTTTATCGGAGCGGGCAGATCGCGTTCAATAGTGACGGCGGCTATGGGTATCGCGCGAACTGAACCCATGTAGATCACGCGCACGGTTGTAGTATCAAGCGAGATAACTTCGAGACGCATTCCGGGGGGCAGCACAACCTCGCCATAGAGAACGGCGATCTTAATTGGTTTAACGACTGTGGCGAACTGTCTGACCGCAGCTTGAACATTCAAAGTGATCCCCACCAGGAAGACTGTGATCAGTCTCATTAAGTTCACATAATGCGGCAGCTTCTCCATTTCAGTCCAAACAGGTTAACAGAGTCGTCAATGATCATTGAGAATGAAAGCCGGAGGGTACGGAACTGAAGTCGCCTCACCGCCAGCGCGCTATGGAACGCGCCGACGATGAGGACTGCCCTTCGGCCAGCGTAGTGAACCCGCGAACCGCTGGCCAGCGAGGGGTATCGCTTTCCCTGGGGATAAGGGCCCAAGGACATTCTGTTTTCATTTGAGAAGAGCGTGCGCGTTGTTCCAAACCGTTTCTTCCGGATCGTCGGCGATCCGCATATAAAGCCGTTCAAGAGCTTCGACCCTATGGCGGGCACGCTTCACTTCCGGGCTGGCTTCGATTTGCTCTGAATCGAATCCCTTTCCACTCAATCTTTCCGTTTCACCGTCAAGGACGCGATTGAATTCCTCGCGCGCATTGGCTAGGCGACACTGACACGCCCAGAGCAATGTCTCGCGCGCCTGTGGGTTTTGCTCGCGAAATAACCTGTCGGGTAGACCAGCTTTGATTTGCTCGTGAAGTAGATAGGTCATTTCTTCAGCTTGGCTAACTTGTCCCCGTTTCTCTAAGGCGGCGTGCATGTCCGCCCGCGTCCAAGTCGTGATGAAGTGTTTCGATGCCTGAGCGCTGCCGTGAATGATCGAGGTAAGTTCCGAAATCAACGCGGTAAAATGCGCAAAGATTGCTTTTCGCGCGTCTTCCAGTTCCCGCACCCTTTCAATTGCCGGAGCGCTCATTCGTTCCGCCATTGGCCACTCGCAAAAGCATTGTAGGTTTCTCGCGGCGCCATTTTGGCCGCATATGTGATCGCTAGCCCGCGCTTAATGCGCAGCTCCCTTTCCAGCCGATCAACTAGCTGTGTAAAATTGCAGCTCGTCGCCAAAGTTTTCCAATAGCTCACATTTGAAATGATGGCCCGTTGGGTCGTCATGATTTTGTCCTTTCTTTGTTTTTTTTGGTTTCTCCAATACTCGTATCGCCACCGATACGAGTGACTCTTCGTAATTTCTGCCGTCCTCTTTCAGTAGCTCGCCCGAATTCTCCTGAGCTGTGTTTTAGAAACTCGTCAGAAACCGAAGCAGGCTCTAGCGACATGACCGCGAGTCCAAAGCCATTGTGAATGGCCTGACTCACCTTTCGCCCTGCTTCTGTGCCAATCTTAGAACCCAGCCGCGTGATAACATGCTCGCCGATGATCTTCAGAATTTCATCGGTCGTTAGCCATCGACATTGAATGGCAAGCCGGAGCATTTCCCGAAATGCCTCGATCGTTTCGACTTTGGACCGCTTACTTGCAGGGATTGGAAAAGGCACGCTGTCCGGCTCTTCAATCGTCGCAATCATTTCCGCCAGAGGCTTCAAATAAACCCGCCCGCCTTTGAAGGCCTGACTCCCGTCCCTTTTGCAGCGCTTAACAAGTTCCAGCGGAACATCAAGACGGCTAGCGGCAGCGCGCATTGAATCAGCTGACTCACGTTCGTCAAAATCCTGTAGCTTCATAAGGCTGCGCGCGTTTTTAGTTTTTCAAAACCTTGCGTGTTAACAGACCGCCACGCAGGGCGAACCTGCGACTGTAGGCATTGAAAAGAAGACTCCCTAAGATTGGTCGTCATGCAGTCCACCGGTAGTAGGCGCATTGGCGGTTTGGGATATGCGACTTAACCAAAATGATGATTCCCATTTTGCAGAAGCGGACGCGCAGCTTGCCCGCTCCTTCGCCAGTCATTTGTAGCCGTTCGGCTAACGAGTCGCGGCTAATCGGAAACTCGGAGTGCCCGGAGTGAGAAGCGCTGCGGTGGAAGTCGCGAATGATTCGAAACGCCGCGCGCTCGTTCTCATTACTCAACCTTTTGAACTTGTCCTCCTCGGACATTGACAGCGCCTTACGCCATTCAGCGATCGACCATTGCCAAAGCAATTCGAAATCGTTGAGGTGTTCATCCGAGTCTGCGTTTGTGTCGACCGCCTTGGTGTTGAACTGCCATTCTGCAATCGACCGTCCTAAATCGTGGCAATACATGACATGCAGCTTGCCGATCAACGCGAGTAATTGATTGTGCCTCGTTGCCCTTTCCCGAATCCTGAACTGTTCAAAACCCTTAGTTCCCCTAGATATTGAAGGCGGAGTTCCGGTAGATGAAAGATATGTTCTCTCTCTTGTGGACGCTTCATCAAGTAACGGGAGCAGGTTCTCAAACACGATTTGGTTTATGGCATCGTTGCGCGGATTCCATGTTCCAAAGGCTCGAAGTCCCTTGCCGTATTTTGATGGCTCTCGGTTCGGGAAAAGTTCAACCACCCCGGATTGTGGTTGAGTACCAATTGCGCGAACGATCGATTCAAGGAAGCTCGTCCACCATGACACGTCACGAAATTCGTTCGCGATTATCCAAAGTTTGAATCCGACTCCACTTGTTTCGAGCACAGTGAAAAATGGATTGTTCACCACATGCACGAACGCTCGGATTGCCAAGTCGCTCGCCCGAGTCAACTCGCCTTCGTGGTGAGCGTCAAAATCGATCCCGCCCCATCTACTCTGGCCGGAAGGATTGTTTGGCAGCGGCACATAAGCGTGTCGCCTAGAGGGCTCGTTGATTCCGCCGATTGTGCGAATCGCCCAATCGATCGACTTCGAAACTGGAAGCCGTTTCCATTTGTCAGCGTGTTTATATGTCGGCTCGCTTGATGCTTTTCCGAGAAGTCCAAAAACATATCGGAATGGGGGATTGTCATTGTGCAGATGCTCGTATAGCTGGCGCACCTGCTCGCGTGAGTATTTTTCAAGAATGCTTCTGGGCTGCCGATTCATGATGAGAACCGGAGATTGCGTCAGTCCGCGCGCGATATTCGTGCGATCAAGCGAGGGTTGATTCTGAGAAAACCCAGACGTATCGACGCCGATACGAGGTAACAGCGTTTTCATTGGGAAGCCTCCAATGTCCGGAGGTAATCAATCAACGAGTCGTAATTGATGAGTCGAATGCCACGTGTCGCGCCGCGTTTCTTGATCACGAGGCTTTTGACTGGCGGGTAATGGCCGTTTGCTTCACAGGGGACAAGCAACTCTGCGAGCGTCGAGCGACTCAACCCAGTCAGTGCATCTGTGGTGCCGGGTTTTGGCAGCCGGATATACTCAGGCTTTGAGATGTCCCGTTGCTCAATGACTGATTTCATAACGCAGACAAGCCTATCGACTCCGCGTTATCGAGCTATTCTAAAACGCCTCTAATGCGTCTGAAACCTAACCGGACTCGTTAGACGCATTTCCAATTCCTGTTCCCGTTTTCGACGACCAGCCTTGGCTCTAGTCCACGGAAGGTGACGATTCCTCAACGTCTGTCTGAGCATACTCCGGCGAAGTCTTAGATCTTCGCGGAGTTTCTTTTCGCCTTCCTCCTGAGTTCCCCTAACGAATCGTTTTTCTAGCTCTATCATCAGTTCTTCGATCTTTGGTGGTCTGTTGTGCTTTCTGAGTAGATCACGGTATGCGCTAATTGTCTGATTGACGATCCTGTGGTCATCATCGACGCGATCGAGTCGCTTAATCCATTCCGCAACCTTAACGAGCATTTTCCCTTTCAGCATGTGAGTCTGCGTTGGATTAGAGCGCATCACCTTTGCCAGCTCGTATGCATATCCTCCGGCATCCTGGCGACCGTGTTCTGCGCGCAAGAGTAAAATATTGATCCATTGCTCAAGCCTCCCCCGCTCTAACGTGCCATGCTTAAACGTGCCGTGCTCCATTGCAAAGCTATGGGGCTTGGGCTTCCGCGGGGCGGGTGTCGCTTTCATTCGCATTTATTTCGACACATCAGGCATCGATTCGATTGCCTTCCGCTTCGCACTTTCCTCGATGTGCGTGTAGTGCGCGCTTATTGCCGGAGAGTCGTGGCCGATTAAATCTTGGACAACCGCCGAACTAATACCCGCGTTCTTGAGCAAACTGGTCGCGGTGTGTCGCAGCGCGTGAAAGCCGACATCGTTGAACGCACGTTTTGAGCTGCGGCCTTTGCCAGTTGAAACATGCTCGCCTCTGTCCTTAGCTAATCCCGAATCAACGAGAATTTCGTAAAACTGATTGCTCAACGTTCCAGTCCTGCCCGCCGCGAAGGCATCTGGAAACAAAGGTTGCTTCGGATCATCACCCGTCTCTAGCGTCTCGATGTAATGTTGCAATGGAGTCGCCAATGGGATGCGCTGGTTGCGTCCTGTCTTGTTCGTGACGAAGGCAAGCTCGTGTCGCTCCGTGTCCAAATTCTGCCATGTCAACTTTGCGATGTCGCCGAGACGCTGGCCGGTGTAGAGGCCGAACAAGATGATGCCGCGCCACTCTCCGGTTGCCTTACTCAAGATCGTCTTAAGTTCCGGCAGCGTGAAAGCCCGCCGCGCGTTAATAGCGCCCCGGTGCTTCACAGGCCGGACGCCGACCGCAACGTTGCTATCCACCAAGCTAGCAATAAGCGCATCCTTTAACGCCATGCGCACGATCTTGATAGCGAGGTTCGCCGTCGATTGGCTCAGCCTGTTTCCGAGTGCGTCCCGAAAGGCCATCACATCAGCGCGCACTACGTCGTTAAGGTCTGACTCAGCCTTCTTGCCGATGAACGCAAGGAACTGCTGTATGACTTCGGAATATTTTCGGCCAGTCGCTTCGGCGGTCTCCCGCTTTTTGTTCGCCGCCCACTTCGTGAAAAACTCGCGTGCACTGCTGCCCGGAAGTTTTTCCCCATTCATCATCTCGAAGATTTCCGAGACTATCTTGCGAGCCTGCTTTTCGCTGAGCTTTGCGCGACCGGCTGCTTCAAGCTTCTCGGCGAATCCCCGAGCTTTCTTCATGTCAGTCTGTTTCGTGCTGCGCTGCGTCTGTCGTCCGTCCGGCAAAGTGATGCACGCATACCAGTATTTCGATTTAGGATGTTTTCGTATGGAGGCCATCTTCTATAACAATATAGGTAACAATAACGTGGACCGCAATGAGTAACGTGGACTTTATTATTACCTGGCGAATAGATGTTTAGGGCGAGCCTGTAATTTCCGAGGGTTCGAATCCCTCCCTCACCGCGCCGTATACGGCGCGAGAGGGAAATCTAACAAGCGGGCACATTTCGGATGCACTAGCGGGAGCGTAATCCCTCCCTCACCGTATTTTTCCTCGCTTGCGAACACTCCTCGCTTTCACCACATCGTGTGCCTTCACTTATCGGAGATTCGAACTTGTTCGACTGCACTTGCCTCCAAAGCCCTCAAGGCGTGGAGGCAACATCAACAAGCGGGCGCCATTATTGCAGCACTAGGAGGGAGCGTAATCCCTCCCTCACCGCGCCCCAAAGGTGTCTGCAATAAGTGTCATCGCCCGGTCACTTTTCGGGATTGACCTGCCACCAACTATTGGAGACGGTGGTTTTTCCCGTTTCCCGGTAAAAGCCGCCTTGCGAGTGATGTGGGAGGATTGAGGGGCGAGGAGGGAATCAGTAATTTAATACACTTTTTCTTGAATACGTTTTTTACTCCTTTCCTGGTCATGCTGGGTGTTGTCCTGCCAACACTCAATATCCGAGCTGCAACACCTTTGCGTCTTGATCCCGTAAATCCGCACTACTTTCTTTTCCGCGGGCAGACAACGCCACTAATCGCGGCGACACCTGAATATATTTCAATTTATGATTTAAAGGCGGATTACGTCCAGCGCTTGAATGACCTGGCCGCGGGCGGTATGAACAAGGTAAGGGTTTTCACGGGGGACGTTGTCATCGTTGATTGCAAGTTTGACCACGTCTGCCCAAATCAATTTGTAGTGCCTTGGGGGAGAAGCAAGACCCACGGTTATGCGGGTGACTCGAACCAGCTCAAGTTTGATCTTGATGTTTGGGACGATAACTTCTTCAGCCGTCTCACTGACTTTGTTAGCCAAGCCAGTCAAAAAGGCGTTGTCGTCGAGATAACGCTGTTCAGTCAGCATTATAGCGATGAATTTTGGAGTTATTCGCCCTTAAATAACTCCAATAATGTGAACGGAGTCACGACGGCTGCGTGGCAGGATTTCAATACACTTGCCGATAGTGGTTTGGTAGCCCGGCAGGATGCCTATACCCGGAAAATCGTAACCGTGCTCAACCAGTACGATAATGTTTATTATGAAGTGATTAACGAACCTTATCGTTCGGACGCCGCTGGTATTGCCTGGCAGGATCACATCATTCAAACAATCACCAACACCGAAGCGGCTCTCCCAAACCAACACTTGATCGCGATTAACGGAGTGGAGATGTATTCTGGCTTGAGCCATAAACCCTCCGTTGTAAATACTCACTACGCTAACGACCTCGGTGGAGGGACCGTCCATTGGATTGCGGCTTTTCCGCTACTCGACGGTTACTATGACTTAAATCGTCCTCTGGGTTTTGATGAAAGCAATCCCACGACTCAAGGCGAGACTGTGGACCAAGCCAGAGTTGAAGCCTGGGAGTTTATCGTCGGGGGCGGCAGTGTTTACGATAATTTGAACTATCAGCACCCAAACAGCACTCTCTATACTTACCTGCGAAGCCTCAGGAATTTCATGTCTGGCTTCAACCTTCAAACCCTAACCCAGGATAAGTCTGTCATTGCAGACGGTTTGTCGAGCGGTGCTATCTATCGCGCCTCTAGCGAGACTGGGAAACAATACGCCATTTACATTCATCATAGTACCCCCGACGCCGGGGCCTATGCCGTCAGCTATTCTACCTACCAGGAGAATCCACATCTCATCCTTCCGCCAGGCATTTACTCCGTTGCCTGGGTAAGTCCAAAAGATGGAAGCACGTTAGCGGCAAGCACGGTGACCAGCGATGGTGCCGTAACACTCCAGTCCCCGAGTTACGTCTGTGATATTGCGTTGAAGATCGTTCATGTCGGTGATCTCGTTCGTCTTCGCCTTGATATGATTAGTCCGTTTATCAGGGTTTCCTGGCCATCAGAGACGAATCAACTCTATCAGCTCCAGACTTCGCCTGATTTTTTTATGTGGTCCAATCTCGGCGCGCCGCTCCAGGGAAATGGAGGCACAATCTCACTGGCTGATCCTGTCGACGGCGTCGCGAAGAAATTTTACCGCGCTCAGATTTCCGTTTCAGGAAACGTTACTCCCAGTCCCAGTCCCAGTCCCAGTCCCAGTCCCAGTCCCAGTCCCAGTCCCAGTCCCAGTCCAACTCCAACTCCTACTCCTACTCCTACTCCTACTCCTACTCCTACTCCTACTCCTACCCCCACTCCTAGTCCTGCTCCTACCCCCAGTCCGATTCCCACGCCAACTCCTGCCCCGAGTCCAACCGCTACCCCGAGTCCAACACCAAGACCAACTCCGACTCCGAGGCCAAGTCCGACTCCGACACCTACGATTGCGGTCTCAGTATCTCCAGCGAGTGTTACTAAGTCGGGCAGTGCCGCGTTTACTGTTTCCGCATCACCGACCGTCTCTCTGCCAATCTCGGTTAATTACAAAATGAGCGGCGGAGCCAGGCTCGGGAGCGATTACACTTTAAGCGGACCCCAGCACCAAATCGTTATTCCCGCAGGACAAACCGCCGGAACGACCGTTCTGCAGGTGATAACCACGAAGAGCAAAGGAAGCGAAAAGGCGACGATGACCCTTACCTCTGGATCGGGATATAATTTGCCTGCCGGCTCCGGCAAGAGGAAGAAAACCAAACTTCCTCGTGCAACGGTCACAATCCAAAACAGGTAGTCGAAAATTAAACGAGACCAGAGCTTTCCGGCTTCAGGTCTTTTCGATTTCGACAGGCACTTACGAGTGACCGCTTCGGTTCGGTGGGGCGAGACTCCGTCGAGCCGATGGGACTGATCTAGTAGTAATGAGCAACCGCGTTTCCGTCCCGGGTGAGAATATCGTGCTGCGCGTTCCACAAGTTGCGCTGCGTCTCGCCCGCTTCTTCGCTCTCCTGTTGTCGCTGTCGCTCGGCCGCAATGTGTTTCGCTTCCTGATTTCCGATTTGCTTCCGATTGCCTGCCATGTCGATGCTCTCGCAACCGACAAAGAACGGCAGGCAGATCATCAGGGCGATTAAGCGAACGTGTTTCATTGATTCAGTGTACCATACGCTGGCGCTCTGGCGGAAGCAGTTCTGAACTCTTTGTTATCTTTGCCGTTGGATATTCTCGCCTATCGATCCGTGAGCAGCTGTTTTACGCACTTGATCAGACCCTGAACCGGGAAAGGCTTAACCAGATATTTCAGGTGATGTTGCGTTAGAAAGACAGCAATGGCTGGGTCCGTCGCATAACCCGTAATGAAAATGAATCGATCAGACAAACCCGGACGTATTGCTTTCGATTTGAGGTAAAATTCGTCACCGCGCAGCCGCGGCATTTTCAGGTCGCAAATGATAACGTCGTACTCGTGGGCCTTCACTTTGAGCATGGCTTCCTCACCATCAAAAGCGACGTCGACCAGGAAATTTTCGTCTGCGAGAATCCATTGCAAAGCCGAGGCCAGTTGCTTGTCGTCATCCACGAGCAGAATGGCCTTCAGCTCCAGGGTGTGGATTGGGGGCTCGGCCTTCTCGGCGTGGTGGTGAGATCTCACAGACCAGATTTGCAAGCAAAAGCCGCGCCGTTTCCGCCCAAACCTGACCAGGACAGGCCACGTGCCGGCCTTCCCTTGGAATACTCGCTAATGCAACCTTTTCGCGTTGGGCGTTGAGCGTTGGACATTGAGCGTTTACTTTCTCGTCTCGTCACTCCTTCTCCCGTGCAAGCTGAACTCCCTAAAATTCAGAATTTCATCGACGGTCAGTTCGTTGAGCCGGTGAATGGGCGCTATCTCGACAACATCGAGCCGGCCACAGGATTGGCCTATTCGAAAGTAGCCGACAGTGACGCCTCCGATGTGGAGCTTGCCGTAGCCGCGGCCGAAAACGCATTCCCGGGCTGGTCGCGAGCCTCGATGGCAGATCGCTCGCGCACTCTCCTGCGCATCGCCGAGCTGATCGAACGCGACCTCGAAAAGCTCGCGCGAGCAGAGTCCATCGACACCGGCAAACCGCTCTCGCTCGCACGTAGTCTCGATATTCCCCGCGCCGCGAGCAATTTCCGCTTCTTCGCGACTGCCATCCTGCACACGGAATCCGAAGCGCACATCACTGACAACGTCGCGTTCAATTACACCCTGCGTCAGCCTCGTGGCGTCGCCGGATTAATTTCCCCATGGAACCTGCCGCTTTACCTTCTGAGTTGGAAAATTGCGCCCGCGATTGCCGTCGGCAATACCGCCATCGCCAAGCCAAGCGAGCTGACGCCGATGACAGCGTACCTGCTTTGCGAGATTTGCCGCGAAGCGGAGTTGCCTGACGGGGTCCTTAATATTGTGCAGGGAACCGGGCCCAAAGTTGGTGCGCCGATCACGGCTCACCCGAAGATCAATACGATCTCGTTCACCGGCGGAACCGTTACCGGAAGGAAGGTGGCAGAAGCATCTGCGCCGTTGTTCAAGAAAGTATCACTCGAACTGGGCGGCAAAAACCCCAACATTATTTTCGCCGATGCCGACCTCGATGCCGCCATCGCCGGAAGTGTGCGTTCGTCATTCGCCAATCAGGGTCAGGTTTGCCTTTGCGGTTCGCGGGTTTTTGTTGAGAGCCCCGTCTATAAGGATTTTGTCGATCGCTTCATCGATAAAGCATCAAAATTGAAAGTAGGCGATCCGCTCGACGAGAAAACGGAGCAAGGCGCGATCGTCAGCAAGACCCAGCTTGAAAAAGTGAAGTTTTACGTCGATCTCGCACAAAAAGAAGGTGGCACGATCGCCCTCGGCGGTGCGGCACCCGAGTCGATCAACGAACGTTGTGAGGCCGGTTACTTTTTTCCGCCAACAGTCATCACCGGTTTGCCGGTCTCATGCCGGACCAACCGAGAGGAAATCTTCGGTCCGGTGATCACGATTACACCGTTCGACAACGAAGAGGAAGTGATCGGTTACGCCAACGACACCGACTACGGCCTGGCCTCGAGCGTCTGGACACAAAACCTGAATCGCGCGCATCGGGTCGCCGAACAAATCCATACCGGCACGGTGTGGGTGAACTGCTGGCTCGTGCGCGACCTGCGCGTCCCGTTCGGCGGCATGAAAGCTAGTGGCGTCGGCCGCGAAGGCGGCACCGAGGCGTTACACTTTTTCACAGAGGCGAAGAATATTTGCATAGCGAAATGACTGATCTTGCGAAGCGCTGCCTCTGCCGCGCCGTAGCCCTTGGCACGACGAAGCGACACGAAGGCGGCTTGGCGAAGGCGGGCTTCTTCACTGAACGAAAGAATGTCTGCATCGCAAAATAGTTCCGATCGGGCGGCCTGCTAGATGATCAGACGACACTCCTCGTCTCAGCGATGCTATTCTTCCTTACTTTTCCTGGAACATTGCGGAGGACACCCAAAACGCGTCTGAAGGCAGAATAAACTGAACTGATTTCCGTCAAACCTGCCCGACGTCACGCACTGTTTATTTTGCGTCCAACCAGACATCAAGGTTTTTGCGATCATATCCTGTGAGGATGATCGGCTTAATCCCCCGCGCAGGCAGATTCGCGTCTCAGTAAACTCAGCTAATCATGAGCAATCTCGATAAACTGGCAGCGCTCATTAGGCGGGAGCGTGATGCGTTGCTAGCCCGTTGGCGAGAACAGGTAAAACAACTTCCGTCGGCACAACATCTCGATACTCCTGCGCTCAACGATCACATTCCGAGTCTCTTGGATGAATTGGCCGAGGCGCTTGAATTACAATCGGGCCAGACAATACCGGAAGCGCTCGCCGAAAACAGTCCGCCGGTGCATGGATTGCAACGTCTTCAGGAGGCTTTTGATATTGAAGAAGTCGTCGCCGAGTACAACATCTTACGCGGCTGCATCCACGACCTCGCCGAGAAGAGCGGCTTGAGTCTGCAAGGCGAACCTTTCCATATTATGAATCGAGTCCTCGACCAGGCCATCGGCCTGGCTGTGCAAACGTATTCCACTCAGCAGGCGCTCGAAGTGCAACGCCGCCGGGAAGAATATCTTGCTTTTGTCGCGCACGATCTCCGAACTCCTTTGAATGCGATTTCTTTGGCAACAAGAGTTTTGGAACTCACATTCAGAGAGCAAAGCGCCCGGGATGAGGCGGCCCAAATGCTAAAAAGCTTGGGCCGCAATGTGCAGCATCTTCAGACGTTGGTTGGGAAGATCATCGAGGAAAACACTAATTTGCGCACTGAAACCGGCGTGAAACTGGAACGGCGCGAGTTTGATCTGTGGCCGCTCGTCGAGGCTCTCATCCACGATCTGCGGCCGGTGGCCGGTACCGGCAGTACTCAGCTTGTTAACAAGGTGCCCCATAACTTAGTCGTTTATGCGGATGCGAGTTTGTTGAAGCGGGTCTTTCAGAACTTAATTGCCAACGCAATCACGTTTACGCCGCGAGGACAGGTTCTCATTGATGCGCGTGAACTCGACAGCGAAGGCGCCGTCGAATGCTCAGTTAGCGACAACGGCGCTGGAATCCCCGAGGGGCGTCTCGAAAAGGTATTCGATGAATTAGAGACTGGTTCTCAGAATGAAGGTGGTTTAGGTCTCGGTCTCGCTATCGTAAAGACGTTTATTGAGGCTCACGGCGGCAAGGTAAGTGTCGAAAGCAAACAGGGTCTCGGCTCAACCTTTCAATTTATGCTGCCGGGCAAGACGATCTAGCCGGCAATTGAGCGAGTGAAACGTCATATTGCGCCGGCAAAGGTGGGGACGAAGCGCTACATCACTTTCGTCTGGCGCTTTGACGCGACGGGTTTTTGAGATTTCGAATAACAAATCCGTTTTCATCCGCGTAATCCGCGGTTACAGATTTATGCATGAGCGGAGTACGATTATTGGTCGGCACACGGAAGGGCGCGTTCGTCCTGACTTCGGACGAGAAACGCAAAGACTGGAAGGTGGAAGGCCCGCACTTTGCGGGTTGGGAGATTTATCACGTTAAAGGTTCGCCGGTTGATCCGAACCGGATCTACGCGTCGCAAACCAGCGCGTGGTTCGGGCAGATCATTCAGCGCTCTGACGATGGGGGCAAAACCTGGAGCCAGCCGGGCACGCCTCCCGGCGAAGCGCCGCCCACCACTCCCGAGGAGATGTTGAAAGGCGAAAGCAACAAGTTCGTCTACGACACTTCACCGGAAACCGGCAAACCGCTCACGACTCACATGTGGTACGACGGCACGCAGCATCCGTGGGAGTTCAAACGGGTCTGGCATCTCGAACCGTCCCTGACCGATCCGAATCACGTTTACGCGGGCGTCGAAGATGCCGCATTGTTTGAATCACGAAATGGCGGGGAGACGTGGCAGGAACTCGCCGGATTGCGTGGCCATGGCACGGGACCAAAGTGGCAGCCCGGCGCAGGTGGAATGTGTCTGCACTCGATCTTGCTCGATCCGAAAGATCGACAACGAATGTTTATCGCGATCTCAGCAGCAGGCGCGTTCCGGACTGATGATCGTGGAAAAACCTGGAAGCCAATCAATCAAGGTTTGCATTCGCAATACATTCCCGATCCGAAGGCCGAGGTGGGTCACTGTGTCCATCACATCGCGATGCATCCGAAACGGGCCAACACGCTGTTCATGCAAAAACACTGGGACGTGATGCGCAGCGACGACGCCGGCGACTCCTGGCGCGAGGTGAGCGGGAATTTGCCGAGCGACTTCGGATTTCCGATCGACATTCATGCCCACGAGCCCGACACGATTTATGTCGTCCCGATCAAGAGCGACTCCGAACATTTCCCGCCCGATGGCAAACTGCGTGTCTATCGCAGCAGGACCGGCGGCAACGAATGGGAGGAGCTCACCAATGGCCTGCCGCAGCGCGATTGCTACGTGAACGTGTTGCGCGACGCGATGACGGTTGACTCACTCGATTCGTGCGGCGTCTATTTCGGCACAACTGGCGGACAAGTGTACGGATCAACAGACGCCGGCGATTCTTGGAATGCGATTGTGCGCGATTTGCCGGCCGTCCTTTCGGTCGAGGCACAAACGCTCCGCTGACGAAGCTCCAAATCCCAAGCTCCAAATTCCAAACAAATTCCAATGACCAAATCCCAGGGAAATCCCAAGGATCAAATCCCAAATCGCGCGCGTTGCACCTTCGTTTTGAGCATCGGTCGTTGGAATTTGGAGTTTGCTTGGGTTTTGGGATTTGGCTGGTTGGGATTTTTGCAGTCATGATTCGCGTCGTGCTTCCGCATCATCTGCGAACGCTGGCTGGCGTCGGCAGCGAAGTAGAGCTCGATGTCGCTCCCCCGATTACGCCGCGCACGATTATCGACAGTCTGGAATCCAATTATCCGATGTTACGCGGGACCATCCGCGACCACGCAACGCTAAAACGCCGGCCACTCGTGCGATTCTTCGTCTGCGGAGAGGATGCGTCTCACGATCCGCCGGACACTCCCCTCCCCGATGCGATCGCCAAGGGGACGGAGCCTTTCTTTATTATGGGCGCGATCGCGGGAGGCTGAGGTGACGAATCTTCGGCGCTGTTCTCATCTGTGCCACACGTAGCTACCAAGAAGGGGGCGACGGAAAAGAGTGAACGATGATTCAATCATTCCTTAGGACGGTTCTCATGAGAGCGATAAGGATTTCGCAGATTAGCATCGGCGCAGTGGTTCTGTTTGCTTCGCCGATCATTTTGGCGCAATCGGACAAGGCCAAAGGAGCAAGGGAGGATGATCTGAGCATGCCGCTAAACCCGCACGCGCGGGGCCCGGTCAACTCGATCAGCATTCATCAGGAAATCGATTTTAATGCGAGTCCAGAGCAACTTTACGACGCGTTGCTCGACCCAAATCAATTTACCACGTTCTCCGGCAGGCCCGCTGAGATCGATCGGAAAATCGGCGGCGCTTTCTCACTTTTCGGAGGTCACATCATCGGGCGAAACGTGGAACTGATCCCAAACGAAAGAATCGTTCAGGCGTGGCGCGTCGTCACCTGGCCGGAAGGAGTATATTCTATCGCGCGATTTGAAATTAAACCGCAAGGTACGGGAGCGAGAGTGTTGCTCGACCACGTCGGCTTTCCGGAAGGCTTGCACGACCATCTGGCCGAAGGCTGGGAATCAAATTACTGGTCGTTGCTCAAAAAATATTTCCATTAACGACGGCGCAATCTCTTGAAAATTCTCAATTCCCGCGCGGACGATCCAAGTATTCAATCGACAGACACAACGCAAGCCCTGCCATCAGACGATCCGATCGCCGCCGCGCTGCGCGGATTCGGACCGGTCGGAATACTGGCGATCCTGATTATCCTGGCCGGCAACTTCCTGGTTATCCCCCTTAGCGCAATCCTGGTTCTGATCTGGAGGCAACTCTCCCACACATCGTGGCGCGAGATCGGATATGTGCGGCCGCGCAGCTGGATCGTCGCGGTGGTCGTCGGAATTATTTTTGGGATCGTGTTTAAATTCGCGATGAAGGCGATCGTCATGCCCCTGCTGGGCGCCCCGCCGATAAATCAGGCGTATCATTTTCTCGCCGGAAACCGCGCCGCGCTGGCGTGGATGATCTTCGTCTTCATTGTCGGCGCAGGCTTCGGAGAGGAAACCGTCTTCCGTGGCTGGATGTTCGAACGCCTTGGCAAACTTTTTGGAACCGGCGCAACCGCGAAAATAGCGATCGTCCTTGTCGTCTCCGTATTGTTTGGGCTGGCGCACTATGCCGTGCAGGGGCTTTACGGTGTCGAACAAGCAATAATCACCGGGTGCGTATTCGGAACGATTTTCGCGGTGACGGGCAGCATCTTCCTGCCGATGATAGTCCACGCCGTGTTTGATCTAACCGCGCTGGCGCTCATTTATTGGGATCTCGAAACCCCGGTGGCTCATTTTATCTTCAAATAGCGGCACCAAAAAATAATGAACAAATCTTTCGAAAGCTCGCGTGCTCCCGAACCGGTCGGCGCATTTCCGCACGCAAGACGCGTCGGCAACCTGCTGTTTCTTTCGGGGATCGGTCCACGCGTGCGCGGGAGTAAGGAGATTCCGGGGGCGACCCTCGATTCCTCCGGCAATATCGCCAGCTACGACATCGAAAAACAGTGCGAAGCGGTATTTGAGAATGTTCGGCTCGTTCTGGAAGACGCGGGCGCAACGTGGAAAGACATCGTCGACGTCACAGTATTCCTGACCGACATGAAAAAAGATTTTCCAATCTATAACCGGCTTTACGCCGCGCATTTCGCTGGTCCCGGAAAACCCAACCCTACCCGCACGACCGTTGAAGTAACCGCGCTGCCGACACCAATCGCCATTGAACTCAAAGTGATCGCTGCGCTTGGATGATTCCGGGGAGCACAGGCGGCTCGCCTGTTGGTTTCGGCGACTCGCCGAAACGCTTTCTGAATCAGGTTTGCTCGCAAGGTTGTTGCCGGCGAGCCGCCGCCAACCGCAGGCCAGCGGCCTGCGCTCCCAATCCAGGGGACTGATCGATGCACTTTTCTGAATTGGGCGTTGAGCGTTGAGCGTTGAACGTTGAACGTTTGCTGAAAGTCTAATGAGCAGTGCACCATTTCACATCATCGCCGCCGACCACACGGGCATCACGGTCTCGAACCTGGAACGATCACTGGCTTTTTGGCGAGATGTGCTTGGCTTCGAGCTTTCTCATCGCGCACATCATACCGGGAATTTGGCCAGTGACGTCACCGGAGTGCAGGGCGCCGAGATCTCGATCGCTGTTCTCAAAGGCTACGGTCACAAGATTGAACTGCTCGAATATCTCGCACCGCCTGACCGAAAACGTGTCGACCTCAGACCTTGCGACGTCGGATCGGTTCATGTTGCCTTTACCGTGGATGATCTTGATGCCGTGATTAGCGCTATTGCGGCATATGGATGGAACCCCGCCGGCGCACCGCAGACCCTGACATCGGGCCCGAACGCTGGGAAACGAGTCGCTTATGTTCGAGATCCGGACGGCACGACGATCGAATTCATGCAGCCGCCTTTGAACAACGACTGAGTTTAGCTTGCTTCTGTCTTCAAAGCGGCTCTCCAAACACGCGGAATCGACTGATCACGTATTCGACGGCGTCTGACACAGACGCCCTACAATTTCGGGACCGGAGACCACACGTGTCATCCGCGATAATGGGTAGTCGCTCAAGCGTTCGCCGCTTGCCATGCCATGTGAGCTGCGCTCGCCGGATCCTCTTTTGATTGCTGAACCTGGGAAAAATCACCGCGCAATGCCTTCAGTGCATATTTTTCCGCGTCGATCTCGCGCCGCGTCCGGACACCGCGATGACGAAAAATCGGTAGCGGTGGACACCATCCCTGAACGGCGTGCAAAAAGAGGAACGGCAACACCAGGCACGGAATCGCGAAGAACCTTTTGTTTACAAACAAACCCAGCACGGTCCCACTGAAGGCAAGTGCCGATGCATTCGTTTCCAGCCAGCGTTCCATATCCCATTCCTCATCCAACACGCCGATGCGTCGAGTGATCTGCGTTGCTGGTTGCCCCGCCGCCTGCAATACCCGGCGCGCTGCACTGCGTTCGATTTTCCTGTTTACGGTCGGCGCGGTATGCGCCTGAACTCTATCTTTGCTTTTCATCATATGTGATTCGTCAACGCGATTCCCGTTGCGCTTACCGAACTCTGTAGCGTGACCGATCCCTTTTGTCGCCCTTGAATTCGGCGTTGGACGTTGGGCGCCGGGCGTTGGACGTTTGCTCCCACTATGACAATGAGTTTCTCCAGTGCCGAAGATTTCGCGCTTCGGCTCGATGCCGAAGATCCATTACGGCATTTTCGCGACCGCTTTCATCTTCCGCTTGGAAAAGACGGCCAGCCGTTGATTTATTTTGCCGGCAACTCGCTTGGTCTGATGCCGAAATCAGCGCGAAGGCTCGTGGAGGAGGAGTTGAATGACTGGGCTCGACTCGGCGTCGACGCCCATCTCGACGGGCAGACGCCGTGGTATTCGTATCACGAAACACTGCGCGAACCGGTGACACGACTTGTAGGGGCGCGACCCAGCGAAGTCATCTGCATGAACAGCCTCACGGTCAACCTTCACCTGATGATGGCCACCTTCTATCGACCGACAAAATCGCGCTTTAAGATCCTGATGGAGGAACACGCTTTTCCTTCCGATACCTACGCGATTAAGACGCAAATCATCCATCACGAACTCAATCCGAAGGAGACCCTGGTGCTGGCCCGCCCGCGCCAGGGCGAGTCTACGATTCGAACAGACGATCTTCTCGCGGTGATCGAAACGAATGCGGATAAACTTGCAGTCGTGATGATCGGCGGGGTCAATTTTTTCACGGGACAGCTCTTCGACATTCCGAAAATCGCGGCTGCAGCCCAAAACCACGGTGCCATCGCCGGCATCGACCTTGCGCACGCGACAGGCAATGTGCCGCTTTCTTTACACGACTGGAACGTAGATTTCGCGATATGGTGTTCATATAAGTACCTGAACGCGGGGCCGGGTGCGGTTGCGGGCGCGTTTGTGCACCAGCGCCATGCCACTAACCGCGAGTTGCCGCGCCTGGCCGGCTGGTTTGGCAATGATCCAAACACCCGGTTCCGCCTTCACCTCGAGCCGGAGTTCATACCTGTTCCGTCCGCCGATGGCTGGCAGATCAGTAATCCGCCAATCTTGTCGATGGCCCCTCTACGCGCGTCGCTCGCGATTTTCGATGAAGCGGGCGGTATGGACGAGCTGCGCTCCAAGTCGATGAAGCTGACTGGATACCTCGAGTTCCTTCTGGATGAGATCGGCTCAGATCACTTTACGACAATCACCTCGCGAGACCGCGACCAGCGCGGATGCCAACTCTCGATTGTGGCGCGAGAACATCCGAAGGAGCTCTTCGATGAACTTGTGGCCGCCGACGTCAGATGCGACTTCCGCCAACCCAATGTCATACGCGCTGCGCCGACGCCACTTTACAACACTTTTCATGAGGTGTGGCGCTTTGCCAGGATCCTGAGCGAGCATCGATAAGCTCGCACGGCAGGGCTCTTAGGGGTCTCGCCGGCGACGCTGGCACGGCATCTTCGGGGTCGGGCTCACAATAAATCATAGGATGGATAAGAAACGAGACATGCCAGGACTCATAACGATACCAGAAAGAATGAGCGCGCGGATTGAGATCCTGAGTTTTTTGAAAAGATATACAAGCATAACTAACTGATTTCGTGTCACTAAGGAAACTCTCATTTTTGTTCCGCACTCGAGTTTCCGACCGTGGCACGGATGGTGTTAATAGGAGGCCATAAGTGAACACACCGAGTAACAAGAAACATGCGCCCGCCGGAGGATCACACGATCAACGGCCAAAGCGCAGGAAACAGAAGTTGATCCGTCTGGATGACTTGATCCCAAAAGGAAATGTCGTTGGCGGGCGCCAGTTATTCGGTCTCACCAGTATAACACAAACAACAACAACAAGTACAACTAACCCAAATCAGGAGTAATTAATATGGCTACTAAAGCAAAGAAAAACATCAAAGTCCGTGATCTGAAACCTACTAAAGATGCCAAGGGCGGCGGAGCTCATTCGGCTGGCGCACATTCCCTCGGAGCACATTCCTTGGGCGCGCAT
>JBEEGV010000025.1:0-2889 GCA_041167085.1 Verrucomicrobiota bacterium | reverse complement strand
CGCAGAAGGCAGGCCTCCGTGATCTGGAGCGAGAAGCAACATTTGCCATAGAGCACGGGAAGACGAGGCACGCCATCGCTGGTTGGGCTAAGGACCCAGGCAGTGCTGTGGAAGGTATCGTGCGAATGATAGCGTTCGACTGGACGACCGGATATGGCATGTATCCTGGTTATGCGCTCAAAATCATCGCGTCAGTTTGGTTGCTACTGATTCCGGTGTACTTCTGGCCGATTCGCTTCGCACCGAGACGGTCAACGGGCGGGGGCATTTTTCAGGTTTGGCCAAGCGATCGTATTGGAACGCTTGGAGGTAAGGTCTTATCGAGCGACTCGGCAAACTTCAATCGGCTCGAAGGCGGTAACCTGGCCGCGCTTGGTCGCGCGGCATATTTCTCACTTCTTTCTGCTTTCACCATTGGCTGGCGCGACCTCAATCTGGGCACTTGGATTGCGCGGATACAGCCACAAGAGTACGCGCTTCGCGCCGCTGGCTGGGTGCGCGTCGTTTCCGGCCTTCAATCGCTCTTGAGCGTTTATCTTCTCGCGATGTGGGCGCTGACCTATTTTGGCCGTCCATTTCAGTGATTTGGAGGGTACTGCGGCCAGTCCTCTTCTTACCTGAGCTGGGTGGCAGGAACTAAAACCTGCGCCTCCCGCCTAGCCCTCCTGCCAAGGAGTTCTGGTCGGCGATCCCTTACGGCGACCAGATCCGCTCATTTATCCAAACAGACCAACAATTCTTGAGCGTCCGCAGCCAGACCAAAGGCCTTTTGGTCAGTGCGGATGAGCCAAAACCCGCTGACATGCCGGTCGAGGCGCCGGTGAGGTACGAAACGATAGTTAACCTTAGGCCAGCGCAGGCGCTCGGCCTAGTGGTGCCGCTTGAGTGAGGCCGCCGATCTCGGGTGTTGGCACTTTTGCGAAGTGGCGGCCGACGCCAAGACTTCCGATTACCGGGGTGTCTGAGCAGGTGAGTAATGAGCCACGCAACAAAGCCCGCGATCACCGCCAGCATCAAAGTCCGGTTTCTCCGTTCGAAATCTCTTTTTTTACTTGGCGCCAAAAATCGCTCATCTATAAACTGTCGCTTCGCACTCGCGTCCATTAATTTTTCCCATTTGAATTAGTTCCTGAAAAGCTCTTCCCGCACTGCCGCGTGGGCATGGGTCCGGTTGTGGCAGATATTGTTGCAAAAGTCGTAAATCGAACGACGCCAAAAATCTCGCGAAAGTCGATTTTTAGACGTTTGTATCTCTACAACGTGCCATAGCGCCGATACGAGGGTCCCTGGTCGTTCTGTGAAACGATGTGGTCCCCTCACGTCGGCGCCTGCGAAGCGCATCAGCGGCCGTAAAAATTTCGTTCCTCGACCGAAAAAGACTTTTTCAACAGTATCGGCACTTAGCCGACTTCGACATTCCGTCGAACGTCCGCCGCCGATACTGTTGAAAAAGTCGAAAATCGAGAGGCTCGAAAATCTCGCAAAGGTCGGTCTTTAGTTGTCTCCGCCGCTGAAAGCCTCCGTAAGACAGTTACGAAGGTCCATGATCGCGTTTGTGTGAATCGACGTGGCCCCCTCACGCCGCCGCTTGCGGGACGCACCAGCGGGCCTGAAAAATTTCATTCGTCGACCGGAAAAGACTTTTTCAACAGTATCCGCCAAGAGCAGTCATTCGCAAACTGGCAAGCTATTCTGTGTTTGTTAGTCAGTTCGGGACTGGATAGTTTTGTGTACTTTCTTAGTCAGTGCCACGCATGCTGTGTTCGTGTCCGGCGGCTGCACCCCTTTCCTCAAATAAGGTTCCAGCTTAGC
This sequence comes from Verrucomicrobiota bacterium, assembly GCA_041167085.1. Taxonomy (GTDB): domain Bacteria; phylum Verrucomicrobiota; class Verrucomicrobiia; order Chthoniobacterales; family UBA10450; genus DATFCK01. The sequence continues at coordinate 1,077 of JBEEGV010000025.1, read as the reverse complement.
GGCTGGCTTGTTGCATATAGCATCGCGCTCTTGCGTGAGCCTGAAAGGCCAACGGGAACCCCGCTTGCTACGACTGTAACCCAATTCTCGCCTGCGGTGACGATGTCGTAACGCGCAGCCACGAAAATTTGCGGTCCCTGTTCCGAAAGCAGAAGGCGACCACGGCCATGGAAGGTCCGCAACAAAGCATCACGAAACGTCCGGCCAGATGCCGAAAAGCCCGGTCGAGTCTGGTTCCCAGACTCGTTCAGGCTAAGGACGGTGCGCGGCAACGCCGCAGATCGTTGCAGGCTTACGGGTAGGAACGTAAGCAGGCATCATATGCAGCGAGTGAGATCGAACAATGGCCAGCTCCGCCGAAACGACTTTGGATCAATCCGCCTCTGTTGAAGGCGGGCAGTGGGGAACCATTAATCTATTTCCACGGAGCCGGCACGACCAGCGGCTTTCAAGATCTTCTCCCATTGTCTCGGTCCAGAAGACTCGTCGTGCCGATACACGCCGGCTCCGACGCCTCGGACGATGACGCCGGAATCAATTCGATGCTGGACTATGTGGTGCATTACCATTGGAGTTGCGAATGTCTCTAACCCCTGCAGAAAAGGCGCCGACCTCGACACTGGACCCTTATACGGACCAAGCCCTGCTGAACCCCTCGCCGCTGTATCGCGAGCTGAGGGAGACGGGGCCGGTCGTCTGGCTGGAAAAATACGGGATGTTTGCCCTCACCCGTTACGATGTCGTTGTGAAAGCACTCCGGGATTGGGAGGCATTCCCGTCGTCGTTCGGCGTCATGATGAACGACGACATGAACCAGATCCTGCGCGGCAACACGCTGTGTAGCGACGGCGACGCCCACCACCGATTGCGCCGTGTGGTAATCCGGCCGATCACGCCGGCCGCGCTCACATCGCTTACGGAAGAGGTGGAACGCGAGGCCGAAGCGGTCGTCGACCGGCTGTGCGGCAAGGGACGATTTTGCGCGACCCGAGAGCTCGCAACCCATCTACCGGTGACGATTGTCTCCAGCGCAATCGGTCTTCCGGAGGAAGGACGCGAGCGAATGATGGAGTGGAG
>JBEEGV010000024.1:0-8975 GCA_041167085.1 Verrucomicrobiota bacterium | reverse complement strand
CTGAAATCACTCCCGTGGAGGCTTCCAGACCGGCAGGCCTGAGGCTCGAAGCGATTGAGCTTGCTGCGGAGTTGACGATTAGCAAGGCCTTCCAACCAATTTCATGGCTCTTGCGGATGGCCTGCGCCGCAAATTTGGGCGTGCCTCCAATAAAAAGCACATCGGCGCCAGCGCTCTTCAGACTGACCACATGAGAATCGATCGTGGGTTCGGTAACCTCGTACGATTCCGCAATCACCTTCTTGCCGAAGTCGTCCTTAAATTCGGATTTGAAGGCATTCAAAAAACCCTTTCCGAGATCGTCGTTCTGATAAAGTATAGCAATCTTGGCGGTTGGCAGCGTTTCCGAAACATATTTCGCATAAATCCTGCCCTCGTTTTCATAGTTCGGAACTCCCGTGGTCGTATATGGGTATTCCTTGAAATTCGCGAATTTCGACGATCCAGTGATGATAAAGAGGTTGGGGATCTTCTTTGCGTTCAGATATTTTGCCGTAGCGGAATTGGTCGGAGTTCCCTGCTGACCGAATAAGAATGCAACTTCATCGCTTTCGACTAGGCGACGCGTTTGCTCAACAGCTTTTGGCGGGCTGTAAGCGTCGTCGAGCGCAATCAGATTGATCTTGCGCCCATCTATCCCGCCCTTGTCGTTGAGAAAATTGACGTACGCAATAAATCCTTTCCCAGCCGCGGCGAGCGCCGATCCAGGGCCACTGAATGGAAAGGTCGCCCCAATCTTTATCTCGGTCGCGCTTACGCCTGGAGCGTTTTCAGCTGCATAGGACCTAACATCGCCCAGAGCATTCGGCCTTGCGTTGTTTGACCGCTAACGGATTTCATCATTAATGTAAATATGTTTGCATATATATTTATACTTCCCGCGAACCGCTGCGGCGTCACAAGTGCCAAGGGTTCGGTGCCCAGCACGTGCATAATCGTTCCAGAATTGCTTTGAGCTCCGGTTGTCGCAAAGGTCACAATCGGAAGAGGTCACAGTGGCCGCCGACCGGGTCTTGTTACTAGATATTGTTGAGCGGCGCGTTCAAATCGCTTTCTCGGTCGCCCCCGGCAAGATTCAGAGGTTCCTGCCACCTTCGTAGGAGGCCGCATCCATGCCTACTGGGCCTTCCGAAAGAGCGACCTCTTATGACCGGTATGACTATCCAGACGCCCCAGCTATGACGGACTCCACACGAAAATTCGAGGGCCTCAAAAAAGCCCCCGGCAAGACAGTGCCGGGGGCCCAGGGAAGCTACTCGGGGAGGTTGGTCGAGAGCTTCGTTCTCTAAAAGTTGCGCTGAACGCGGACATTCAAGTAGACCGCATCTTGGTCCTTGTACTCGTAGGCCACGCCACCCGGCTTCGGAGCGCCCGGACCAGCAGCGGACGTAACGGTGCCGGTGTACTTTTGGTCAAGGCGGAACCACATGACTTCCGCCGAGAACGCCAGGCCCTTGACGGGGGTCCAACGGGTCACAACACCGAGCTGGTAGACGTTGAAGTCGGGGTTGCAGATGTAGTCGGCGCTGACGACCTTACCGACGCCGTAGGCTGCGCAGTATGCACCCTTCGCGGTGGTCAGGTCACCAACGGTGCCCTTGTAACGGACAGCAGCGACGCTGCCGAACAGGCTGGACGACCAGTAGGGATCCCAGTTGTGGTTGAAGGCACCGCGGACGCCATACGCTTCAGTGAGCTTCAGCTGGTTGTCACCGAAGAAGCCAGCGGTACCGACAGCACCGGTGGTCGGACGGTTCGGAAGCCAGACGGCGTCCGTGGTCGCACCGAAGCCGATGCTCTGATAAGCACCTGCACGGCCCGTGCCGCTGTACATCGCGAAGCTCGGCGAGGGAGCGGTACTGGAGATCACGTTTTTCGTGTCACCCAAGGCGTAGGACGCATCGAGCTTGATGTCGTCGCCTGCGCCGGTCGGGATGTTCTTGATCTGCAACGCAGCCATCACCGAACCGCCCCACTTGGTATCGGGGTGACCGTTGGTCTCCGACAGAGTCGTCGGAGCGCCGCCTGCCGGACCCTGCGCACCGGCAGGAACCGCCACGCCGTTCAGGAAGTCATAGGAACCCGAAACTTCATGAGCTGCGCCCGAAATCTGGAACAGACCCCAAGCCTGGTCGACGCGGATGTTGCCGACGGTGTCGGGAGCATGCACGCCAGCGTAGACGTTGGGAGCCGTGCCGGCGAAGCCCAGACCATAGCCCAGGTTGTACACAGCGGTGCGGTTGAACACGACGGGATCATCGAGACCGATGGTCGCCGACACGCCGTTGCCGAACTGGGCAGTATACTGGATGTTGTTCACGCCGGTGACGGCGTCATTGCCACCCAGCAAGAACGAGCTGTTGTTGCCCGGATAGCCATTCCACGGCGACGCGTAGGCCGAAGCAGACTTACCGAAGGTGAAGCCGGCGAATTGAATAAATACGTTTACAACACCGACATAACCCTCGCCAGGGTTGTTGAGCAGGGCGCTACTCGTGCCTGTACTTGGTGATCCCGAGAACAAGGTCGGATTGACCGTGTTGTTGCCCTGAGTTGAGAACTGGAAGTCGCCCTGACCGAAGGTGCGGACAACGCCATATTCGGTGGCAGTGCGGGTATCAACGGACAGCGCCATACGCGAGCGTCCCGAAATGTAATCGCGATAGCGATTGCCCTGGCCGAGATCGCCGGACCATGCCGGCCCACCGTAGAAGTTGCCATTAAACGCCGTATCGACGCGCAGATAACCACCCAGCTTGATGCAGGTGTCGGTGCCCGGAATGTAATAGAAACCAGCACCATACAAGGTGCAGATCCTCACGTACTCGACCGCCTTCGCCTTGACCGGAATATCCGCCGCTTGCGCCCCTCCCAAGGTGAGAACCATCGCCGCTGAACCTAGCATAAGGCCCTTAGTCATGCTCATAGAATCCCCCAAGCTTTGAAGAGAAGCCACGCCAATCGGCCGGTCTCTCTCGCCCCCCAAAATCGCCCGCTACATGATTTCCCGTCTGAATCGCTGAGCACTTCGGCTCAACTATCACTTGACGGGCACTGTGCGCTTCGCATTGCTGACGTTGGCCTAATGCGTGAGCAGAGGGGAAGAAATCTATGTTCGCGCCAGACAAAGCCCGGCTCCACGGCATCAATTGTTGCATTCCGGTGTCAGAAATGTCCGTTTCGTACAAAGATTGACCCACCAGAATACGCGGACTTCGTTCAACTGTGGTGCGAGATTGGATCGCTTCTCCTGATTTGATCCGGCGACTCCTTCGGGACACACGGGAGCTGCTAGGGTAATGTGCGGGACAGACGCCAAGCCGTCTCTGAAAGACGCTCGCATCTGTTCGATCCCTCGGAATCCGCAATCATAGACAATGGGCTTGAGGCGAGATCGGTTGCTTCAAGCTGATTGCGGGGCGCTATCGAATCGCACGCCTTAGACGAACTCGCGCGGCGTGACGCCGAGCCTGGTGAACATCCGGGCGATGCTACGCGCGCTTGTGCGCAACATAGGGCCGCCGCTGCGCGATGGTCCTCCGCGACGAGCCACAGCGCTAGATCGATTCCTGCTGTCACGCCGGCCGAAGTCACCAGTGGACCGTCGCGCAGGTAAATCCGACCCGACCGTACTCGATCCGAGCGTTGGAAAACTTCCTGCGAGCTGGGGCGCTAACGACGGCCAGGTGACGGAGCGCGGGCCGCGCAAATGGCGCGTCGATTACGCACCGTTCACGATGAGTGAGTGACCAGAACTTTGATCCCAGATTGTGGATTTCTCGTTAGTGAGGTGTGTTGGGCCGACGACTTCTTCAACACAATCCGCCATGAGCGGTCGTTCCATAACCACGCATTGCGCGAACTGCTGGGCGAGCCCGATTCCGTTCGGCTCAGATTCGCGGGTTCAAATCGCGGACCCGCAACCTAGCGAACCTGTCAAATTGTCGCGACACACCAACATTGCTCGATCCTGTGGAGGAGCACTTTGACACGTGAGCGCGGACGTCATCCGAATCGGTCCCATCAGGTTTGTTGTGATGGTGGAAACCATGACCGCGTCATCGACTTTGCCGGCGGCCGCGTCCGGTCGCAAGACGCCGCGTAGTTGATGAGAACAGTGAGACCCGGGTGATCGGCGATCAACTTGGCCACCACCCGATCGATGCTCGCGGAATCGGTAATGTCGAGCTCCTCGGCCACCATTCCGGGATTCGCCGTGATCACGGATTCGAGATGGCCGCGCCAGGGTCCCGCGATGATGATCCTATTGCCAAGCTTGTGAAGGGTCTCGGCGAGCCCGCGGCCGGTACCAGATCCGTCGCCGGTGATGGAGATGTGTTGCCTGAGAGTTCATGGGTGTGACCTTTGTCTGGGTATAAGCGTTGGAGCGATCAGGAGGGAAAGCGGTCGCCGAACATCGGCAACCCACTGACGGAATCAGCTTTCGTCACTTCGTCCTGGAGGACGTCCCAGTGCTCCGCGAGCTTGCCGTCTTCGATGCGCACGATGTCGGCGGCGATCCAGGCGGCCGGACGGCCGTTACCGGAGAAACGGCCGTGAGTGATGACGTAGTCACCTTCAGCCACGGCCAACTGATTCTCGTAGCGCAGCGTCTCCGGTACCGTGCGGATCAGGGCGAACAGTCCCTCGCGGCCAGGCGCGATGTGCGCGCTGTGCTGGATGTAGCGATCTGACCAGAAGCGCTCGGCGGCGGCGTAGTCGCGCTTATTGAATAATGTGTCGAATGCTTTGAGGACGAGAGCTTTGTTCTGTTCTCGTGTGGTCTTGGTCATTTCGGACTCCTTCGGATTTGGGTGAATTAAGTGACCGCGCTACGAATCGTCGAAAAAAGGAACGGCATTCCGCACTCCACGTCGACGAGACGCCTCAGGACAACAGTTACGTTTGGTGAGCTTGTCCGCACGCGGAATGGCGCATAGCAGACGATCACATGGCTATTGGTTGATAACTCGAAGGTGCGAGTAGTCGAGGGAGAACGAGGTCGGCCCTGCCAACTTCGGACCCTCGGGCGTCCGCCTCACCACACGACGAAACGTAGGAATCGTAAGTCCGTCAAAGTTCTTGGGATCATAGCAGTAGTGCGCCGCCACGCCGCCGAGTACGTCAGTTACGTAATCGAGACGCCTAAGCATTCCGTCTTCTCCGAAATACAGCAGCTGGACGGAGCAATGAGCAGGAATATCGTCTGGATAGGTGACTTCCAACACCCTCCAAGTCTCTCCGCTCTCCGAATGCGGCTGCAGCTCCTTGGTCTTGAATCCTGGACGAGTGAATAAGAACGGCGCGGTGAGATAATTCCACATTGCGTAACCCAGAAAATAGGTCAGATGGAGATGATCCCACGGCGTGGATCTTTCGTGCCCTTTGAATGCTGCGCGAGGACTGCCCCGCTCCTCAACGAGAGAGCCATCCGGCCGTTCGATCCACACGCGCTCGGGAGTGAACACCCAGCGCCGGTCGTCTCCCCCGATATGCTCGAGTACGGTACGGGGCTCACGAGCGTCGATGAACGCGGTGGGCCGCCGATGTCCGGGAAATCCCTTGAGCTCAAGCAAGGCTCCCGTGAAATTAAAGGTAACCTCGATGGCGCGAACAGCGTTCCAGCGTTCTATTCCGCCGTGCGCCTGCACGACTAGGTCGAGAAGTCCCGACATTTCTAATCTCTCCATCTTTTCGTGCGGCATTCAAAGAGTCCCATTGAGAACCGACGATGCTCGCCCAAACGGCTCAGCCCGCTGGCACCCGGAAGCGCCAGCGATCCGATTTTCGATTCTAGATTAAATGATCCCAAGTCCCACAGAACGCCGTATCTGCCACCTTTTAGGACTCAGAGCCCGAACATGGCGTGAACACGCTCCATTCGAAGGCACTCGCAGCGCCTGAACGACGAGGACGGCACTGTCTAATGATGACTCTGGACAGAGCCGCAATGTGTTTGAGGAGGAGCAAGATGACCAACGGTGCAAAACCCACCTCGCGCCTGAGCCTTCAGCAAGAAGATTGCGAACCCAGGATTGTCGCTCGTCCAAATTCAGGAAGCCGGCCATCCGGCTTCTTTCCGCTATCTTCCGGAACACATCCGGCCGGTACTTGTAGGAATTCTCGGCGTGAATCGTCTCGCCCGTGCCGAATTCGAGAACCCACTCCCCTATCTCGACGACCTGTTCTCGATGGCTGACCAAGTGCACCTCGATGCGACGTTCGTCCGGATTCCAGAAGGCGCGATGTTCGAAGTGCTCGATGTCAATCGGCGTTCAACTTTGGCTCTGACGCAACTTTGGTGCAGCCTTAGTCATTCGACGCCGATTAACGGACCGGCGGGACGATTAGGATGCGGGCAATTCGAAGCATAGGAGGCCGCAATGTTCGACGACTACAAAAATCTCTTTTTTCGAGTTGTTTTAAGCCTGGGCTGATTGGCGCTGTCTCTGCCAACGTGGGCCTCGACGCCCGGGAGGCGGCTCACCGGGCCCATCGAGCCGGTGCCGTTCATTCATCTCCGACGGTGACCGAAGCACGAACGGCACCCGGTTTCGCGACATATCCTCTGAACTTCAAGAGATTAGGATGCGTTATGATCTCGTTCGATATGTTGACGACGAAATCGTAGGTGGGATCGCAGGCACCCCTTTGCATTAGGAAAACAGGATTCCAAGATCCATCGTAGCCCGACCCAGCGATCGCGTTAGTAGCAACCGCCGGGAAACAGCGGCTGCGAAAATACGTTTGCTGATCTTTTCATTTCTAACTTGCCTCCGCGCCAGCGACTAACCTGACCAGTGTGGTTGTCGCCGCAAGATCGAGATGCTGCGCAAGACTACATATGGTGCGCCCTAGGCTCTTTTGCGCCTGCCAGGAATAAGCCCGGCCCGATGTCTACCGCAGGTATCTCGCCCGATCGTGCGCGCCGAACATTGGGATGTGCTGCAGGACGAAGTGACCAGGGCCGAGTCGCAAAGCGGATTGCCGATGTTCGGCAAGAAATTCCCGGAATGATGGCGCGTTGCCTTGAAGGGTGGCTGGTTCCTGGGCAATCACCAGATCGGCATCAAGGAGCGCGGGCAGCGAGCCCGACGGGACGACGTCACGGACAAGTCGCGCGCCCCTCCGCACGTGCCGGCGCATCGTCTGCGGCGGCAGTCCGAATACACGCACGAATGCCCGCCGCATTCTTTCGCGATCCGCAAAGCCCGTCTGCCGCGCGATAGACTCGATGGGATGCCGGCTGTTTTCCAACATCAACCGGGCGGCCTCGAGACGAAGTTTCTCGATGGCTTTTGCCGGCGACTCGCCGGTCTCGGCCGCAAACGCGCGGGTGAATTGGCGGGGACTCAGATGGGCTGCCTCCGCGAGCTTTTCAACGGTGAGCTCGGTGTGAAGATTTTTCCGAGCGAATGCGAGAGCGGTTTGAATTCGGTCGGACTTCGGCTCGAGTTGAAGGAGGGCCGAGAACTGCGACTGTCCGCCGGCGCGGCGATGATGGATCACCATCTTCTTCGCAACCGTCCGAGCGAGTTCCGGACCCATATCCGCTTCAACCATTGCAAGTAACAGATCCATCGTGGCGGTCATACCCGCCGACGTCCATACTGAGCCGTCGATGACGAATATCCGGTCTTCCTGCACCCTCACCTTCGGATAACGTCTCTGAAGTTCGCGCGCGTAGTCCCAATGCGTCGTCACCTGCTTCCCGTCGAGAAGACCCGCTTCGGCCAGCGTGAATACTCCGACGCAAGTCGCGGCCACCCTGCGGGAGATCTCGGGAGCCTTCCGCAGGAACGCCAGTATTCCCTCGGACGGCCTGAACGACGGTTCCGTGCTCCCGCCGACGATAAGCGTATCGAAGAGAGAATCGTCGAACGGCTCGGTCTCGACCATCATCCCGGCCGACGTCCGTACTGGTCCCCCGTTCTCCGAGAGAAAATGAACGTCGTAGCGACGTTCACCGAGCTCCGAGTTCGCGACCTCTAAGACGGACATCGCAGCGAAGCTCATCACGTGAAAGCCAGGAAAGGTCAACACTCCTACTCGCTGCAAGGACGCCTCCTACCATCTGTTACAAAGGTTGCGTTATTCGATGCTCACACAATCCCCACTCCACGTAAGTCCGATCGCGGATCCGGGCGTCCTCGTCAGGCACCGGTCTTTGCCGGCAGCGCGACCCGTACCAAGGCACCAGGACCGATCTTTTGGAGATTTCCTGCGATGATCGTGTCGTTTCTCCGATCCCTTTCGTGACGGCGACCATGTTGCCCTGCGTCGCTCCGAGCGTCACAAGGCGGCGGTCGACCTTGCTGTCCTGCCCGAGAGGGCCACCGGGTCGACCGACCCATCGGGTGTTGTGAGATTGACGATCAGTGCGAAGCTAGGATTCTGCTTCTTTATCGTCACGCCGGCTTGATTGACGATTGCGGGAAGCGACGGCGCCGCCTGAGCCACACGATTCTGAACATCGACCGCAGCGATGTCGATCGGATACCCGACGTCGAAGGTGATCGTAATTGCTGACGAGCCGTCGTTCGAGCTCGTCGACGACATGTAGATCATCCCCTGCACGCCATTGATCTGCTGCTCGGGCGGCGTCGTCACCGTATCGGCCACGACCTGCGCGCTCGCGCCGGGATACTGTGCGCTGACGATGACCTGCGGCGGCGTAATGCTCGGAAACTGCGCAACTTGCAGCAGGAAGTAACAAGTAGACCCTGCGAGAACCATGATGATGGCGATCGCCGAGGCGAAGATCGGTCGCTGAATGAAGAAATTCACCATCGGAAGCGGAATCCGTTCATCAGGATCGATTTCGCCGTGGCCGCATCGCAGATTGCGTGGGAGGCGCCAGGGTTCTCAGTCCGCCCTCGACAGTCGCCATGCAGCATATTGATGTCTCCAAGCGCCGCTTTTAGGAGCGCAGACCTCTCGTCGCCGGATAATTACCTTCTTGCCGGCGCAAACCT
>JBEEGV010000023.1:0-8323 GCA_041167085.1 Verrucomicrobiota bacterium | reverse complement strand
ACCCGCGACGAGCTTGTTGTCGGCGAAGCTCAAGCTAGCCGTCCATTCGTGTTCAGTTGGATTACTAGGGTCGGGATTCGACGGCGCCGGCGCGGGATTGCTGCGGCTGAACGTGACGTCAGCCGCGGTCAGGCCCACCGAGTTGCCGGTGATAAACTTCGAGGTAAACACCATGCCGGGTGTGAATTTGTATTTTGTCGGATCGAGGAAATCCGTCGGCGTGAAACCGTTGAAATTTCCGCCGGTGGGATTGCCGCCGGTTTGCGGGGTCGCTTCCGGATTGAAATTGAGCGTCTTCACATAACCCGGACCGGTGTAGCTGACGTTCCAGGAATTTGGATCGTTCACGCCGAGTCCGAGATTGGTGTCGCCATCGCTATTAATGAAGAGGTCGACCTTGCCGCCGTTCGCCGCGGTCGCTGTCCCGCGCGCGATGAAAGGATCGAGGTCGTGTGGAAACGCCGTCAGTTGCAGAATCGCTTTTACTTTCGACGGTGAGAGACTTCCCGGACCGCCGTGCGATTGCAACACGAGAGCCGCGAGTGCCGCCGCATTCGGTGACGCAGCGCTCGTTCCGTAAAAATTGGGGAAGGTGTCCGGATCGTAAACCGAATCCGCTTCAACCGGAATGTTTCCGAGCGGGAAGAAGGTATTGTTCACGCCGTTCGCGGCAGCGACATCTGGTTTGAGTCGCACCTGCGGCGTGGCTAAGCGATTATTGTTCGCGTCGAAGAAAATCGTGACCGGCCCCGGCGAGGTGAAATACTCAGGAATATTCGGCCGGAAAACATCGTAGGCGGCAACACTGTTCGCGCCGGCGGCGGCGCTGTGGCCGAAGGTCACCGGCATAAGGTACGACGTGTACTCGGCCGGCCCGCAATTGCGGGTGCCGTTGCCGAAGTAAACATACTTGAGGTAGTTCGCGGCGGTGGCCGGCGCAGTCGTGTTCGATCGGCTGATGACCATCTGACATCGTGGGCTGGGCAGTGCCGGCGGAACGATCAACTCGATCGGTCGATTGTTGATCAGGTTGTTAGTCGTTAACGACTGCGCGGGAATGTAATTTCCATTGATGTCGAAATAGAGAATGTTGAAATCCTGCGTCATTGTCGATGTCGCCATCGCCTGATTGACTTTGATACTGAACGGCCCGTGCGTCGGCACGGATGCGCCGCCTGCCACCGGCGTCGCATAGGGATGAACATGGAGCGTGTAAGTACCCGAGATTTGGGGGTAGAACGTGACCGTCTCATCAACTCCAGTGTCCTGGTCGATGATCGTTTTGCCGTTCGGATCGACCACGCCAAGAATGCAATCGAAGTTATCGGCCTGTGTCGCGGGCGTCGCCATTTCCGTGACGACGTATGAATTGCCGGCGGTGAGAGTAACTTGAAAATCGACGGCGGCACCACCTTCGCTATCACCATTGCCAGTGAAAATCGGCGGATCGATCAGCGTCGGCGCCGACGGATCGTAGGGATCGTTCCATTGAAAAACGAACGCCAACGCGTTGCTGCCGCTGTTGATTGTTTGCGCAACGTCCTGCTTCGTCGGATCGCCGCTCGGATTAAAATTATGGAAGCCACCGGCATAAAGCTCTGGCGGAACCGTCGCCAGGTTAATGTTTGTATTTTTGAGCGCGTTATTTGTCGCTGCCGTTAGACCGCTCCCGTTAGGCACAGGGCGATAAACAGATTCATACCCGTCGATCGCCCAGTTGTTCGCGGCCGATGAGCAATATGTGACGCCGGCGGCGACAACATCGTTGACGCCTTGCGCGACGATTCCATCCTGGAACATCGGTTCGTCGAGATAGGAAACGTCATCGCAAACTACATCACCCTTGAATCCCTGCTGTGTCCCAGCTGGATAAGTGAACCCGGGCAGTCCGCCCAGCGCCCGAATGTTATTGGCAAAACCAAGCTCGCCGACATCGGCGGTCGCAAATGCAATCCGCGCTTTTGGCGCCATGTCGTAAACGATCTGGCACATCGCGCGACCTTCGTTCGTCGCACCCGGGGTCGGGTTGTAATCCTGAAGGACAACGACCGGCTGTGAATTTGTGGTGTTACCTGGTCCCGGCAAGTCCTGCGTCGCCACGTCGGCCGGCCCGTTCGTGCTGCCACCTTCCTCACTCGGCTGCGAGTCGAAGCTGTCCGACATCACCCCAATCGACATGCCCGTTCCATCCCAATTGAGAGAAACGGCCGGATTGTAGAACGAATTGATCCGATTGACGCGATGCTGGTTGACACTTTGTGCCGTAACCGCGCTGTGAATCGGACGCAGCTGCAAAATCACCGACCCGACGCCCTGGGTGTTCGCGATTCCGGCAACGTCGTTGAGCGCGACATAGCACTCAATCACGCCGTGCCCGGCGTACCTATCGTCTACGTTCTGAATCGATATGGCCGGATAGCTTCCCTGCAACGTGCCCTGCAACGTTGCCACCGGCACCCGACCGTTCGGCATGATTTCAACCAGGTATCTTCCGGTGGTCAGGTCGGTGATCGCCGTCGAAGCGACGCTCTGGGCTTGCTTTGCAACTGACGCCTTGTAATCCGCAAACCCAGTCGCTGAAGCCGTGGCGGTGGCAACGGTTTTGCCGGCGCGCGACGTTTTCGTGCCGTTTGTGGTCGCGGCAGCAAAAGTCTGTGCCGGGGGCGCGCTGATTTTGCCCTGCTGAATCAGATCATTTTCGACCAGCTTATCCAGCCCATTGCCAAGGTTTTGCGGAACAGGTCTGGCGAACGCTGGGCTGATCAGGCCGGTGACGATGATTACGCCGAGGCAGAGAAACGTTTTGGCAGGAAACAACACTAGTGGTGACATTTTCATGGGGTTAAGACTGAACTGGGGGTTACCGAACGAGCGGGTATTGGTAGCAAAATAGCAATACGGGTCAAATACTTTTTTACAGTAGAAACAAAAATTCTTTCGCGAACCATTGCTCGCGCGGAATCTCTCCTTTATCGAGAGATCCGCACCGTGCGCGGGCGGGGCAGAAGCCCTCGGCCGACGGCGTGCGTGCCAAACTGCCAGAGTTTAAGAAAATCAACGAATCGGCGTCCGAGCGAGGAGTTCGGGAGTTGCGGCAAGGCCTCGGAAAATTGACTCGGAGCCATAACGCGTCGCAAAATCGGATTCGGGCGGCCGGATCTTTTCATTCTCTCTTTGCAGACAAGAGAAGGAGCTCTCTGAATAGGCAATCTCGGATTCAGAGTACTCTGAATGGCCAATTTAGGCTTCTGTTCCGGCTGCTTTGGCTCGCTCCGTTTGAAACGTCGCTTCGGTCTTAATGAGACAACGACGGAACGATATTGGACTGCTGGAATTTCTGCGACTGCTTCTATCTCGGAGATCATCTTGTTTGGCGGTTGCTAATGATTCGTAGAATGGTTCGTCTGCGGGTGTATGCGCGCAGCAATCTGTTGAGAGGGCCAAAAGCGAACCCGCCCGGCGTCGATCCGTTGATTTGTGCGAGGCCGGATGGTAGCGTCGCGCTCCCGCGATGAGCCAGAATTACAAAGAGACATTGAACCTGCCGCGCACGGATTTTCCGATGAAGGCCAATCTCACCGTGCGCGAGCCCGAACTCTTGAAACTGTGGGATGAGACCCGGCTCTACGAGCAAATGCAAAAGGCCAGGGAAAACCGGCCGCTGTTCATTCTCCATGATGGTCCGCCCTTCGCGAACGGAGACGTCCACATGGGCACGGCTCTCAACAAGATCCTGAAGGATTTCGTCGTGAAATCGCAAGGCATGTTTGGAAAACGCGCGCCTTACGTTCCCGGCTGGGACTGCCACGGCCTGCCGATCGAGTATAAGGTGGTGAAGGAATCTCGCGGACTTTCTCCGCTCGAAGTTCGGCGGAAATCAGAAGCCTTTGCGCGGAAGTATATCGATATCCAGCGCCAGCAATTCAAACGGCTCGGCGTTTCGGGCGATTGGGAAAATCCCTACCTGACGATGGCGCCGGAATATGAGGCGGTGATTCTGCGCGTCTTTGCCATTTTTGTGGAGAAAGGCCTTGTCTATCAATCGATGAAGCCGGTTTTTTGGAGTACCGGTGCGCAGACCGCGCTGGCCGAAGCCGAAGTGGAGTATCAAGACCGCGACGACACGGCCGTTTATGTAAAATTTCCGATCGTCACCGGCCCGTTCAAGGCCAAGGCAAGCATTGCCATCTGGACCACGACGCCCTGGACCCTGCCGGCCAATCTCGCGATTGCAGTCGATCCCAAGGAAATTTACGTGGCACAGGAATTCTCGCGCGATGGCGTGTCAGAAATCCTGGTGCTGGCCGACAAGTTGGTTCCGCAATTTTGCACGAACACAAAATTCGAGCCTGTTGCGGAGCCCCTGGAATCCCTTCCCGGTTCCGCCCTGGCCGACGCCAAGGCAAAGCACCCTTTCCTTGATCGCGAAGCAATCGTGTTCACGGCGGACTTTGTTACGATGGACAGCGGCACCGGCTGTGTGCACATCGCGCCCGGTCACGGCGAAGACGATTACCTGCTCGGCGTCAGGAACGGCATGGAGATTTTATCACCGGTGGACGATCACGGTCGTTTCACCGATGAGGCGGGCCTGCCCGATCTTGTCGGTAAATATGTTTTCGACGCCAATAACGATATCGTCGCGCTGCTGCGCGAACGCGGAATGTTGCTCGGCGAACAAAAATATCACCACTCCTATCCGTATTGCTGGCGATCCAAAACGCCGATCATCTTTCGCGCGGTCGAGCAGTTTTTCATTCGGATCGACGCATTGCGCGACAAGGCGCTCTCCGCCATTCGTGATGGCGTTAAATGGATTCCTCCCTGGGGCGAGAACCGCATTGCGGGCACGGTCGAATCAAGGCCCGATTGGGTTATCTCGCGCCAGCGCAGCTGGGGCGTACCTCTTCCCGTGTTCTATTCAGCCACTGGCGAAGTCATCCTTGATTCCGAAACCATTCGCCGACTGGCGGACCTCGTCGCCGAGCACGGTTCCAATATTTGGTTTGAGTTGGATAACGCCGAACTGGCGGCAAAGCTCGGGTTACCGGCCGGCACGACAAAACGAAACGACACGATCGATGTCTGGATCGATAGCGGTGTTTCACACCAGGCAGTGGTGAAGGAGCGCATGGGCAGCGATCAAGCGGACGTCTACTTGGAAGCAACCGATCAGCATCGCGGCTGGTTCCAATCCTCACTCATGACCAGCGTCGCGCTGAATGAGCGGGCTCCCTACAAAACCTGCGTGACCCACGGGTTTGTCGTTGATGTCGACGGCAAAAAGATTTCCAAATCCAGCAGCTACGACAAACCAATGGATGCTGGCCATTTCGTGGCAAAGCATGGCGCCGATCTTGTGCGGTTGTGGGCGAGTAGCATTGATTACACGGACGATGTTCCGTTCTCGGAGGAGATCTTCACCCGTCTCGGAGACACCTACCGGCGCATCCGGAATACGCTGCGCATCTTATTGGGGAACTTGTATGATTTTCCCGCGCCTGTAGCGGCGGTCTATGACCGCCGAGGCCCGGACACCAAAGATCGGCGGTCGCAGACCGCCGCTACAGCAACCTTGGTCGATCGCTGGATCTTGCAGCGCCTGGACGAAGTAATCCGCGACTGTCGCGCCGCGTATGAAGCCTTTGAGTTTCACAAGGTGTATCACGCGCTCAATCAATTCTGTGCCGTCGATTTAAGCAGCCTCTATATCGACATCACGAAGGATCGGATGTACTGCGACGCGCCCGATTCGCCTCGGCGCCGCGCGACGCAGGCTGCCATGCAGCAGATCTTCGACGCACTTTGCCGCCTGCTCGCGCCGATTCTTGTCTTTACCGCGGACGAAGCATGGCGTCAGTCGAACAGGGGCGCGTCGGTCCACCTGCAGGAATTCCCAGTCGAATCCGGCACGCAAGACGAAGCGGGCGCGGTGGTCGAAGAATTATTGAAGTTGCGCGCTGTCATCGGGCAGGCGATTGAGCGCGCCCGCCAGGAGAAACTGATCGGAAACGCATTGGAAGCCGCCGTGCATTTGACGTCAAACGCCGAGGTGACGACAAAAATTTCACGTGAGGAGCTTGAAGAATTTTTTATTTTGAGCGACCTGACAGTCGAGCAGGGTGCGGAGGCAAGGGCGCTGGTTTCCAAGACATCTTTCGCCAGATGCGCTCGCTGCTGGCGGCATCGGTCCGCGGTTGGGAAAAGCCAGGCGCATCCTGACTTATGCGATCGATGCGAAGCTGTGGTGAGCCACATGGCCGCGCCGGCGTGATCCGATGCCGGGTCGAGCCGTGGGGAGCTCCTCTCATATATATATATAGAATGAAAATTGACGCGCCGCGTTTGGCTGGCCACAACCGGGGAAAAAGGAGATGAAGTTCATCCTATTTCTCTCCTTGCCGTTGTACGCCTTGGATCAGATCACGAAATCGCTTGTCCTGCGTTCGCTTGCCTCCGACGAGTCGAGAACTGTCGTCCCTCGGTTTCTCGATCTGGTAAACATTACCAACACCGGGGCGGCCTTTGGGTCTTTCCGAAACAACAACAATTTTTTCATCGTCCTCTCCTTTATTGCCCTTCTTGTCGTGGTGTCGCTTCTTGTCCGGCGCCGGGTCGCAGATCAATGGCGCGACATCTCGCTCGCCCTGCTCCTGGCCGGGATCCTAGGAAACCTGACCGATCGGCTCCTCCACGGGCACGTCATCGATTTTCTTCTGTTTGACCTGCACCTGCCGTTCGCTCACCCGTGGCCGGCTTTCAATGTGGCCGATTCCTGTATTTGCATCGCGGTGGTCTGTTTCATCATTCATTCCTTTTATCAAAGCAAAGGGTCGTCTCCGACGTCGGGGTCGTAGAATCCATCATTGTGCTCTGACGAAAATTCCACCGCGGTATCAAAGCCGTTGGCGAGGTGGATCGGCCTCTCTGAAGACGATGCTAGCAAATGCGCCTTCGGCGCCTCATTTAGCAATGCGTTGAGACAACGCGTTCCACGTCCCACAGTCGCTTCCGCAGCGGACCAACTCTCATTAATGAACGGCTGGTTCGGGCAGGTAGAGGAACAGGATCGCGAGGATTATGTAAAGTGAGAGCAGTTGCACTCCCTCTATCCAATTGGTTTCGCCGTCACCGCTGATCTGAAAGAGGATGTAGACGGAGGCAACAATGGCGAAGACTTCGGGCCGGGTAAATTCGAGATCCATGGGATGACCAAACAGGTAGGAGAGGAAGAGCAATACCGGCGCGACGAAAAGAGCAATCTGCAGGCTGGAACCGATCGCGATCCCAACGCTAAGGTCCATCTTGTTCTTTAACGCCATCAAGATGGCGGTCGAGTGTTCGGCTGCGTTGCCCACAATGGCAACGATGATCACACCGACGAAGACCTCGGTAACACCAAAAGCAGTGCGCACATTTTCAATGGTGCTCACCAGAAATTCCGAAAGCAGTGCTACCAGCGCTGTGGCACCGAGTAGAATCAGGACTGCGCGGCTCGTTGGCCAAACTTGTTCCGGCTCTTCTGGCCCGGAGCCATTGCTCCCCTGGAAGAAGTGCCGGTGCGTCTTGAGAGAGAAACCGAGCACGCAGAAATAGGTCAAAAATAGCACCAGCGCTATGGCGAGGGACAAGCGGCGTTCCGCTAATGGATTCCACCCTGTAGGAGTAGTGGCAGCCGTCATGTGAAACACCGTCGGAATGATCAGCGCAATGGCAGCGAGCGAGAGACTGATCGCTGAGGTTCGCGCCCCGGCGCGGTTGAATTTTTGGTCGCGATATTTTGTGCCGCCACACAGGATCGACAGGCCGAGCACGAGCAGAATATTGCCGATAATTGAGCCGGCGATTGACGCTTTGACCACACCGGGAAGCCCTTTGGCCAGGGCAATCGCGGCGATGATCAACTCAGCCGCGTTTCCAAATGTCGCGTTGAGCAATCCGCCCACTCCTTCGCCCATACGGCCGGCCAATGCCTCGGTCGATCGACCCATCCAGCCCGCGAGCGGGACGATTGCGATAGCAGAGCAAATGAAAAGAGCGGTCGGCGGCGCATCCGGCAAAAATCGCAGGATGATCGCAACCGGAACCAGGATGAGAAGCCAGTTGAGCGATGGCTTGAACTTCACGGCACTCCCACGATGTACGATTGTCCGAGCCTTTGCCAGTTTTGGTGTGATCCCTTGGGCGACGGTTGCCGCTCTTAATTATAGGCCGTCTCTGTGAAACGGTTGCGATCCGGGCGCTGTCGCGGCCGGGCGCCTTGCAGTTGTGGCACCGCGCTTCTGCGTAATCGTCGTGCGGCGGTCATAGACCGCCGCTACAG
>JBEEGV010000022.1:0-23264 GCA_041167085.1 Verrucomicrobiota bacterium | reverse complement strand
GGTTCACCGTGATCTCGATGCGGGCTTGCGCGGTGTCGCTCTCGAAGTGGACTGTCGAACCTGCAACGTGACGGCGAAGCAGAGAGTCGACTTGCAGTGCGCGAAACTGATCAGTCGGCTCCCGACGTGGTTCTACGCGGTGAATTGCGTCCAGTGCTCGCGAGACGAGCTCGTCATCGGTCATCATGGCAGCTTCACCATCTAACGAGATAGAGATAAGCCACGGCAGGGTGTCGTGGCAAATACGCTGAACTTATTTCGCCAAGGGGCCGTTGGCTTCATCGATTGGTTAGATGTGGCGCGTGGCAGTCTCAACAGCTGAATCCGAAAACCTGCGCCTACGCTGAATTACCGAAGCGATGCCACGGAACAGCAGTGTAACTCCGGAAATAGTGAGGCGAGCGAAATCCAGAGAAAGCGATACCAGAGCGATTGCACGGAGGGATCCGTATGAGGATATGGCGTAAGCCAAAGCATAGCCGCGCCACCAAGAACCATCGCTGCACCACAGATCCATGTAAGATGCGATTTGGCCTTTGTCATGGAATCGGCACAAGCATCTAACGAGAATGAGCTCAGCTACCGCTGGCGAGAGCGAGCGTGGACAGCAATGGGGGTGTTTTCATAATCTTGTGTGAGGCGTCAGAGCGGCCAGCGGTTGGCTGCAGCGATTGGTTAGATGGTTAACTGTGCCATCGCTAGTAAATCGGTTGCGTAAGGATGAAAAATGTTGCGATGACTCCGAGAAGATACATCAGCGACGCGAGAATCGAAAGAGTGGTGTCGTGCTCCTGCAGGTAGCGAAAGCCGAACAGGAATCCAAAGAAGCGGAGCTGGTCAGGCATGGAAAACCAGACACGGTGACCGCCGAATCGCTCGTGCAATTCCGGGTGATGGTCGCGAATGCGGCGGTAAACGGCAACGGCGAATGCGAAGTACACGCCGATTGCGACGAGCGTGTACCAGCTGAAGGCATACTCGGTAAACGCGACCATCTAACGAGAACAAGCTCAGCCACCACCGGCGGGAGCGAGCTTTCCTGGGGATTTTAGTATTGAAGTCATGTGAAAGCTAGACGCCGGAACGGCCGGTGGTTGGCTGCAGCGCATGGTTAGACCTCAGCGTGAATTACTGGCGGGTGTGTAGTCCATACGAAGCGCCACCACACCAATCCGCCAATGAGAAACACTACCGCGGCATCAGTGTAGTCAACCTGGAGGAGCAAAACGCCTAAGATGAACTCCGCGATGGTACCAATCAACCCGCCTGGCCTTCGCCAGCGGAGGAGGCATACTGCGCAAAGAGCTGCGACCGTGCCGAGAGCGGCAACGAACCAGAACCATGATGGATGGATAATAAATCCGCGAAAAAATGGATTGAGTAAAAATGCGTAGCATTCCCAAGTTGCGAGCGCTCCCGACGCGAAGAGCAGGACACCCGCAATGATGTCAATAGCGCGCTTCATCTGACCATAGGTCTAACGAGAAGTAGGTCTAATAATTGCGTCTTTAAAGGCGCAATTATTGGGCCTAATACGCTTGCTTTTGTAGGGCGAGACCTCACAATTGATGCCCATGCCTCCCAGTGTACCGGTGGCGATAGGTCCAAGCAAACCCAAACTCCTAGACCAAGTCCGCGACGCTATCCGTCTCCGGCATTATTCGATCCGCACGGAGCAGGCGTACACCGACTGGATTCGGCGGTTTATTCTTTTCCATAAGAAGCGCCATCCCAGCGAAATGGCTGAGTCCGAGGTGACCGCGTTTTTGACGCATCTGGCACGCGTCGGCAACGTAGCGGCATCGACTCAAAATCAGGCGCTGAGCGCATTGCTCTTTCTTTATAAGGAGGTTCTCAAACAGGAGATTGGCTGGCTGGACAGGGTCGAGCGAGCAAAGAAACCGGCGAAGCTTCCGGTCGTACTTTCATCGGAGGAGGTTCATCGTATCTTTGCGCACCTCAGTGGGAAAGAAAAGTTGATGGCGCAGCTACTTTACGGCAGCGGACTACGTCTCATGGAGTGTGTCCGTTTAAGGATAAAGGATGTCGATTTCGCCAGAGCGCACATCACGGTCCGAGACACCAAAGGAGGCAAGGATCGTATCACGATGTTGCCTATCAATCTGGCGGAGCCGCTTCGGAAACATATTGCCGGCATTGAATTGCAGCATCAGCGGGATCTCTCCGATGGATTCGGGGCCGTGCACTTGCCGTTCGCATTGGCGCGGAAATATCCCAACGCGGAAAAGGAATGGTGCTGGCAATTCGTTTTCCCGTCTTCGCGCTTGGCGGTCGATCCAAGGAGCGGAAAGAAACAACGCCATCACATTGCCGAAGGGCTTTTGCAATCGGCACTGAAAACAGCAGTAAGAGCATCGGGCGTTGCTAAGCCGGCAACCTGTCACTCGTTCCGTCACTCCTTCGCGACGCATTTGCTGGAGAACGGCTACGATATAAGGACGGTGCAGGAATTGCTGGGGCACAAAGACGTGAGCACGACGATGATTTATACGCACGTGCTGAATCGGCCGGGGATTGGAGTGAGAAGTCCGTTAGACTGAGAACGGACAACGAGACAACGAGACAACGGGACAACGGACAACGGACAACGGGATTCGTTATTCGTGAATCGTTAGCTCAGGCGATCGTTTCCTGCGAACCGACTCAGCTCCTGACGGCGACAGCGACAGCGGAAATAGAAGACTATTTCGGCGAGGGCGCCGAAACGGACACGCGAGGCGCGTGCGCTCCCCAGAAGATCGATCGGATCTCGATGACACTTCGCGTCATAGAAGATAGGAGTTGGAAGCTGGGAGGTGGGGTCAAAAGCAAACCGCCCGCTGATTATGGGAGATGGAAGTTAGGAGCCGGGAGATCGGAAGAAAACAAAATCGCCCGCGTTGCGGTTCTCCGACTTTTTGCACAGCGATCCGCGCGTCGGCGAACTGAGAGATTCTGCTCGCCTCCTGCCAGTAATCGGCACAGTCTCCACGGTTTACCTCGATTATCTATGACGCGCGATTCTGCCCTGGTCGGACTTCCGACCGGCATTTCTGAAGAGGAAGCCGGGGCGCAATTTGATCTGCTTCAGAAAAAATTGGTTCCGCTCTGGCGATCCATCGAATCGTTTAACCAGGACGCACAGACGATCGTTGTCGTGCCGTCGATGTCGATCGACATGGCAATCACCGGCTATGAGATCCAGGGTTACGAAGAGCGTTTTCTTTTTCTGCTTCTGCTTCTTTCTCAACCGCGGGCGCGGATGATTTATGTTACCTCGCAGGCGATCCACCCAAGTGTAATCGAGTACTACCTCGACCTGTTGCCAGGTGTTATTCCAAGCCACGCCATGCGGCGGCTGACATTGTTGTCACCCTACGACGACTCTACTCGTCCGCTCAGCCTGAAAATTCTCGAGCGGCCGCGCCTTCTTGATCAAATCGGAGAGGCCATCCCGGACAAGGACCGCGCTCATCTTGTCTGCTACAACACCACCTTTCTTGAGAGGAACCTCGCGTTGCGTCTGGGCATTCCGCTTTATGGCGCTGACCCGCGCCACCTTTCCCTAGGAACCAAGACCGGCTGCCGCCAACTGTTTGCCCAGGCGGGAATCAATCATCCTTTGGGTTTCGATAATCTGCACAGCATCGAAGAAGTCGCTTCCGCACTCGTTCAGATGTGCGCGCGGCGGGATTCCCTGCGCCGCGCGGTAGTGAAATTGAATGAAGGCGTTTCCGGCGAAGGCAACGCCATCGTCGATCTTTCAAACCTGTCCGCGCCGGGAGAGGACGTGATCCTGGAGCGTCTTCGCGCGATGCGGTTCGAACATCCGGCCATGAAATTCGATGACTACGCCACGAAGTTTCGCGACCGCGGGGGCATCGTCGAAGAACTCGTCGGGGTTGATGCGGAAGAAGTGCGCAGCCCAAGCGTGCAACTTCGGATCACGCCACTGGGAAAAGTGGAGCTCCTTTCCACTCACGATCAAATGCTGGGCGGTCCGAGCGGCCAGAGTTATCTCGGTTGCATTTTCCCAGCGGATCCGGGTTATGCCAGTGCCATCACGCAAGATGCCGCCAAAATTGGCGACTTGCTGCGAGACGCGGGCGTGACGGGGCGCTTCGCCCTGGACTTCGTCGTCACCCGGGCCCGCAACGCGAAGTCATGGGAAAGATATGCGATTGAAGTGAACCTGCGAAAGGGCGGGACGACTCATCCGTTTCTCACCCTTCAATTTCTCACCGGTGGAACCTATAACCCGGAGAGCGCAACATTCACCGCGCCCAATGGACGGAAGAAGTTTCTCGTGGCCAGCGATCACGTCGAATCTCCACGCTATCGAGGCTTCAATCCGGACGATCTTTTCGATCTGGTTGTCCGCCGCGGTCTACACTTCGGGCAGGTCGGCCAGACCGGGATCGTCTTTCACATGCTCAGTGCCCTCGGCAGCCGGGGAAGACTGGGGCTCACCGCCGTCGGCGATTCGCCGGAGGACGCGCGCGCCATCTTCGAGAACGCGACCCGCGTCCTGGATGAAGAAGCACGGTTCGATGAGTTCTAAAATTGGTGGGAGTCAGTGCGCGTAAAGGTCCGAGTCTTTTGCCACGCTAAAGATCGACAAGATTTCAGAATCCGATTCACCGCGGAGTTCGCAGAAGGCGCAGAAGCTTGAGTTGCACTTGTGCTCATGCTCAAGCTCGTGATCGATCAAACGCGCGTTCTCATTCAGCGGACGCCTCGCCTCCGGCCCAGAGCGCCTACGGCCCGGCGGGGAGATGCGTCCCTACCTGTTCGTGTTTCTACTCATGCTCGTAATCGTAATCGATCAAACGCGCGTTCTCATTCAGCGGACGCCTCGCCTCCGGCCCAGAGCGCCTACGGCCCGGCGGGGAGATGCGTCCCTACCTGGCGGTGACACATAGATGGTAATTCCATCGATTTTTTCTCTGCGGCCTCCGCGATCTCTGCGGTGCAAGATCTTCTTACAGAATAAACATGGCAGCCGCTGCGGCGAACATGACAAGCGTGGTAAATCCGACAATGATCCGGGATGGCCATGAACTGGGCTGGCCTTGCATCAATTTGCGATCGGAAGCGACAACGACGATCCCGACAAGGAGAAATGGTGCCAGCACCCCGTTAATCACCGCGGTGTAGAACAATGCTTTCAGCGGGTTGACATGCAAAAGATCAAGCGCAATTCCGATCAAGGTGGAGAGGATGACAATCGCATAAAACGGAATGGCGCCGCGAAATGGCTCATCCAGTCCTTCCTTCCATGAGAACGTTTCGGCTAAAGCATAGGCTGAGGAACCCGTGAGCGTTGGAATGGCCAGCACGCCTACTCCGATCACTCCGAGGGTGTAGAGGGTTGACGCAAAAAACCCAGCCAGCGGCCGCAATGCTTCGGCCGCCTGCCGCGATGTTTCTATGCTGGTGATGCCATGCCGATGCAGAGTCAGCGCCGCGGTCAGAATAATGAAATACATCACGACGTTGGAAAAAAGCGTTCCGGCACCCACATCGAGCTTGCGTAACCCCAGCTCACGGCGAGTCGCGCCGAAACGATCCACCAACATGCGGCGACCCATTGCCTTTTCTTCCTCCACTTCCTGAGAAGATTGCCAGAAAAACAAATAGGGGCTGATCGTAGTTCCAAAGATCGCAACCAGGGTCTGCCAGGCGCCGTGGTTCGACGGCAGTGACGGAACGAACGTATCGCGAAACACCGCGCGCCAATCGGGCCCGATGATGAAGGCCGTGATGACATAGGCAAAAAGAGATAAGGCCAGCCATTTCATAATTCTGGCAATCCTGTGGTAACGAAAACGAATCGTCGCAAAGGCGATTCCGACTCCGAAGAGGACGACACAGATGTGGGAATTGATTCCGGTGAGCATCTCCGCGGCATCAGCCATTCCAACGAGATCGGCGCCGACATTGATGCTGTTGGCGGCAAGAAGTGCGACCGCGCCAATCAATAAGAGAGAGCGCGGACCTTTCCGACGCAGAGCATCCCCCAGCCCCATGCCAGTAACCATGCCGATGCGTGCGCACATGAACTGCACCGCCGCCATGAGCGGCCAGGTGATCAACGCCGTCCACAACAGAGATGTTCCGAACTGCGCTCCGGCAATTGAGTAGGTGGCAATGCCCGAAGGATCGTCATCCGCCGCGCCCGTAATTACGCCCGGCCCGAGCGCGGACATGAGGCGACGGATGAATTTGAATCGGCGCGGCGAATTTGCCCGGGACACCAAGCGTCAATTGAACATCGACCGAGCTAATGGATCAAGCTCTATGTCTTTGGCGCGACGGACGCCCCGACCCTCCTTCGCGTCGCTCCGGCGCGGCTAGCAGAGCGGGGCGGCTACAACGCCGATGTCTCAATTGTATCCACGGCGCTGCGCCTGCACTGAGCGAGGTCGAATGTGTCGCCGTCTCCGGATTAATTACGAGCACGAGCAAATTGTAGGGCGTCTGTGTCAGCCCCGAATGCTTTCGGGGTTCACAGAACGGAGCCGGCGGGAGCCGAGCGGCATAGACGGGAGTGAGCGAACTGGCGTGAGCAAATCAAACGCCCTGCAATCAGAATCGCCCTGAGCCCCCTGCCCTTCTCCGCGGCCTCAGCGATCTCGGCGGTGCAAGGGTTGCCTGAAAGCGTGAGGCCGCCGCGCGTTAAGAATGCAAAATGAATAATCGGTAGACGATACCGAGAATGCCGGCTCCGAGAACAACCGGAATCACCTCCCATTTCCACTTCAGCATTCCAAAAAACGCAACGGCACTAAGGACGAGCGCGAACCAGTCCAGGCCTTGATGATTTGGAAATAAGGCGTTCAAGGCAAACCAGACGGCCAGATTCAAGATCACGCCGACGATCGCCGCGGTAATCGCAGAAAGGGCGGCGGTGAGTTTGATGTTGCCGCGCAGCTGCTCAATGTGCGGACCGCCCAGGAAGATCCAAAGAAAACAAGGTGTAAATGTTACCCAGGTGGTAAGGAGAGCGCCCAGCGTCGCGGCGACAATAGGGGTCAAACCTCCTGGTTGATTCCAGCCGCCCATAAAGCCAACAAATTGCAGGACCATGATCAGCGGGCCCGGCGTGGTTTCAGCGAGACCAAGGCCGTCCATCATCTGGCCCGGGAGCAACCAGGCGTAATGAAAAAGCGCTTCTTGCGCCACGTAGGGCAACACCGCGTACGCGCCGCCGAAGGTGACCACGGCTGCTTTGCTAAAGAAGAGACCTTCCTTGAACAGCGTGTGATCCACGCCTTTCCACAACCCAACCGCGATCGTTGGCGCAAACCAGAGCGTCAGCCAAATGGCGGTCACTTTGATGGCGCGCGACCATGATGGCCGCGTGTGCGGCGGGGATTCTGATTGATCATCGAGCACCGACGCGTCGCTCCCGGCGCCGTGATTACCCACAACGTAAAATTTCGATTTCCAAAAACGGCCACCCAGAAATCCGAGAAGGCCCGCGCCCAGGACAATGAGCGGGAACGGGGCCTTGCCGAAATAAATGGCGACAAACGCCAGGCCGGCCAAAGCCCACATCACTTCATTTTTGAGCGCTTTTCGGCCGATGCGAATGACAGCGACGGCAACAATCGCGATCACGGCCGGTTTCAGTCCGTAGAAAATGGCCGCGATCCAAGGGAGATTTCCGTAGGCCGCGTAAACGAAGCTTAGCGTCCAGAGAATGAAGACCGAAGGGAGAACAAAGAGGGTGCCCGCGACGATTCCCCCTTTCGTTTTGTGCAAGAGCCAGCCGATGTAGATGGCAAGTTGCTGCGCTTCAGGCCCGGGAAGCAGCATGCAGAAATTAAGGGCATGCAGAAATCGTGACTGACTGATCCACTTTTTCCGGTCGACCAGCTCATTCTGCATGATGGCAATCTGGCCAGCGGGCCCGCCAAACGAGATAAAACCAAGCTTTAGCCAGAAACGAAACGCCTCGGCAAACGCTGGGTGAGCACTCGTTTGCTGCGCCTTGGACTCAACAGCAGCTTTCATAAACGTAGCGGGAATGAGTGAAGACCATCGAGGCAGGCGAAGCCATTCAGCAGTAATTCGTCATGGGACATTCCTCGTTTGGCCCAACCTTTCAGCATACGATCATATTCCGTATTTTACGGGTTTGAAATACGTATTGCACATTGCGCTTGCGCTTACATGCAGCGATCTTTGGGAAAAGCCAACCTAACTACAGAACCATGAAGATAAACAAACTAATGACAGTGATCGCGGTGGGCGCCGGATTAACGTTCGGTGTTGCCGCACAAGCGAAGGAAAAGAAGCACAAGGAAGAAAGCGTCAGCAGTTCTGACGTTCCGGCCGCGGTCATGAAGACCGCTGAAAAGGAAGCCAAGGGCGGGAAGATTCTGCGCTGGGAGAAAGAGGGCGCGGACTACGAAGCCGTCGTCGATAAGAGTGGCAAGGAATGGGGTATCAAGATCGACGCGAACGGCAAACTGGTAAGTAAACACGAAGAGGGCAAGGAAAAGGGCGAGAAAGACTAGGATAATTTGCGACCGCCGCCGCCGGCGTGAGAAACGCCCGGCGGCGGTTTGCTTCGCATTCATCCGTGTAACGAGGACGATAAAGGTCCGCTGGGGCGCGCCGGATGTTAAGTTTCTTTCGGGTGCTTCGTTAGGCAGACCGCGCCGAGTTCGGAGATTCCGGGCGGCCGAGGACGAACACGACATTTCGGGCCAAACTGCCGTCAGGAGCCGGGCGTTGCTCCTTCCGCAAAAACGTTGCGCCGATCTTTTCGAGCGCTTTCTGCGATCGCATATTGTTTTCGCCCACAACGAAGACGACGCGATCGACGAACCTAAAGGCGTGATCGAGCATCAACGTCTTCAACTCGCGATTGAACGAGCCACCCCAATATTTCCTTTCCAGGAAAGTCCAACCGATCTCCACTTCGCTCTCCGCAGGCTTGAGATTGCAGTAACGTGAGCTGCCAATGATTCGGCCGGCCTTCCGCTCGATGATGGCGAATGCTCCTTTCGAATCGATCGCTCCGTCGAAATAATTCTGGAAGATATCTTTGGTATATCGGTCGCTTTCCGGATGTTGCTCCCAGATTAGCGGATCGCTTGCGGCGGCAAACAAGGCGTCGAAGTCTTCCCGCCTGAGAGGACGAAGCTGAATCAGATTTCCATGCAATGTCGGCTGAAGATCAAATTCCACAGTATCGATCTTAACGCGTTCCTTCGCGTGTCTCTAGAGATTCAGCTGTGAAGGACAAAGACGCGGACGGCTCGCCTCCTTCGTCCCGCAGTCGCGGGACTACGGCGCGCCAGGGGAGAGCCGTCCCTACCTGATGAGAAGAGCCTGCGAATGATCGCGTTCTAAACGACCGGTCCGAAGTCAATCCAATGCTTCGCGGATCCAGCGCCTTAGCCGCAAATGAGTAATCGTTTCGAACGCTCAGCTTAGAAAAGGCTGCAGGAATTTGCGGATTCCCGGAGCGGGAATCGCGCCCGCCTGCCTTGCCACTTCGGCACCTGATTTGAAAATCACCATGGTTGGGATGGCACTGATTCGAAAGCGGCCGGCGAGCAACGGCGATTCCTCGGTATTTACTTTCACGACGACAAATTTTCCGGCTGCTTCACTTGCCACCCTGGCAATCTCCGGTGCAACCATTTTGCAGGGGCCACACCATGGCGCCCAAAAATCCACCAGCACCGGGGTCGCAACCTGCTTGATCAGGGCGTCGAAGACCTGATCGTTCTTTACGTTGATCGGTTCGCCTAACGGCGCTAATTCGTTGTGGCACTTGCCGCAGCGGAAAGGTCGGCCGAGGCGCTCGTAGAGCATGCGGTTACGCTGCCCACATTTCGGGCAGGTCAGCAGCGCGCCGCGTGGATCCGCTTCGGTGGTCATATATTTATGAATAAACTGCGATCCGCGGTCAGTGATTGCGGCTGCCGTTAAAGCTGTCTTGAACTTTATTGTAACAAGGCCGGGAGCACGTGACATTCAAAAATGCGCAAAGTCACCAAGTCAGACAAAAAACCGCTCGAGATTAAGCCGCAGGAGAAGTCGGTCTGGATTTGCATGTGCGGCCTTTCCAAAAACCAGCCATTTTGCGACGGGTCCCACAAATCGATTACCGAGGAAGAGGGCAAAATCTACGAATACGATGCAGAGGGCCATCGCCTGGAAGTGTAACCTCGGAAACGGACTGCGGGCCCTCTAACTTCCGCGTTCTCTCCACCAAGTTTCGGTCCGGCTGTGGTGGAAAAGCGGCGAGATGCCGCTCTTCCACTTATCACCATTGCTTGAAGCTTGATTCGTTCCGAGCAAAGCTCGCCTGTGAATCGGCTGCGATCTCTTGCCGAAATTTTCGCGCTCAAGCGCAATCTCGTAATCCTACTCCTCGCCATTCTCGTGATTGGCATGGGCGAAGAGCTTTGGATGCGATTCGTCCCCGAATATTTAAAGACGTTAGGCGCGCCCGCTCTGGCGATAGGTCTCTACGATGCGCTGCGCACCTTGCTCGGTGCGATCTACGCCTATCCCGGAGGCGTGCTCGTCGACCGTTGGGGTCATCGCCGTGCGTTTCTCACCTTTAACATTATATCGATAATCGGGTACGCGACGGTCCTCCTCGTCCCGCACTGGAGCGGTGTCATGGCCGGGATGTTTCTGTTCCTTTCCTGGAGTTGCTTCTCGCTGCCGGCGACTTTCTCGCTTGTTGCAGCTTCGCTCACTGCCAGCCGCTATTCCATGGGCATCGGGATCCAGTCGGTCATCAAACGTCTGCCGATAATGATCGCACCCTTTATTGGCGGAATATTAATAGACGCACTCGGCGTCATTCCGGGAGTGCGGATCGGATTGCTCATTTCGATCGTCCTTTCCGGAGTGACCATTTTCGTGCAACGGCAGCTGCGCGACGATCCGATCGAAAAAGCCGCGGTCCCTGCTCGCTGGAATTTTGGGCAAAGCCTTCGCGGATTCAACGCGCCGCTCCGTCAGTTGCTCAGAAGTGACATCCTCATTCGTTTCTGTGAACGGATCCCATACGCGTGGGTGGTCATTTTCGCCCTCGATTACGTCGGGGTTAGCGCCAAACAGGTGGGTTTATTGACCACAATCGAGGTCGTCACAGCTTCCCTCTGTATCATTCCGGTGTCGTATTTCGCGGATCGAACGCAACGTGAGCCTTTCGTTCTCGTGACTTTTGTCATGTTTACCCTGTTTCCGCTCTGCTTGATGATATCGCGCAGCTTTTGGATGCTCGCTTTGGCCTTCACCATCCGGGGCTTAAAGGAATTTGGCGATACCTCCCGCAAAGCGCTCATCCTTCATTATTGCGATCCCGAGCGGCGCGGCCAAATGGTCGGCACGTACTATTTAGTACGCGACGTCATTGTCAGCCTGGCCGCCGTGCTCGGAGCGTATCTCTGGCAACTCGAGCCGAAGTTAAATTTGCTCGGCGCCGCGGCTTTTGGTGTTGCCGGCACAATTCTTTATTCCCGGGGACTCCGACAGGCGCGGGACGCCGCCCCGCCAATTGTGCTTTTCAGCCGGCGTGGTCGATGACGCCCGATCTTCTCCGGGAGGGACGAGCTTGCCCGCCGCGCCGTAGTCCCGCAGCCGCGGGACGAAGGCTGGGTCTCGTTCCAATGGCAACGATTGGTTTCTTGCTGCCCTGAAGCGCCGCGCAGGTTGTAGCGGTGATTGTGCCAACCACCGAACTACAGAGACAGGTGCTTGGTACAAGCACCTCTACAAGAGCAGGTCGAGTGTCTGTCCGCGACATCCGCGTAATCCGCGGTTAATCTTCAACCATGTCGATGTTGCTGATGCGAATCGCCGCCGGACTTTGCTTCCTGGCGGTTGCTCTCGGCGCGTTTGGAGCGCACGCGCTGAAAGCAACGCTGGAGACGCACGGGATGAGCGAGGTCTGGAACAAAGCCGTCCTTTACCATTTTATTCACGCCGTTGTCTTGGTCATGCTCGGCCTTTACGGCGGAGCCGCGCGCGGCGCTTCCTGGTTATTCGTCGTTGGAATTCTCCTCTTCAGCGGAAGTTTATACGTGATGTCAGTGACCAACATTCGCTGGCTGGGCGCGATCACGCCCGTGGGCGGCCTATGCTTTCTGGCCGGATGGGCCTGGCTGGTCGTCTGCCCGCCGCGCTAATCTGGCGCGGGAAATCCTGTAGGGGTTTTTGCAGATTTTACAAAAAAAGAGAATCTTAACCCTTGCTACAACACCTTACACTTTATAGCATTGGGCCACATTTAAGACTTTGAATAAGAAAACATCTTTCGTAGCACTCGTTTTGGCCACGGCAGTATGCCTCGGCATGGGTAGTTTCGCCGGCCAATTTGCCCCATATGGTCGGGCGAACAACACTCTGGCTCTGGCCAGCAGCACCCTAATCCCGCAAACTAACCTCAGGGTAAAATTCGTGGACAGCGAAGAGCTCCAGCAAACATGCTGCCCCCCCACTCCGGGAACTAACGCCATCGATGGGGATCCAACGACATTCTGGCATACCGAATGGGTCAGTTCTCAACCCATGCATCCCCACGAAATTCAAATCGATTTGCAAGGTACTTACAACGTCAGCGGCTTCCGTCATTTGCCGCGCCAGGATGGCGTTCCGAACGGGGCGATCGGCCAATGGGAATTTTATGTGGGCACACTCGGAGACGGCTCAGATTGGGCCTTAGTTGCCAGCGGCCATTTCGACAATAACACGAACGAGACAGAGGTGACATTTCCTCCGGTGATGGGTCATTTCGTGCGGTTGGTAGCCCTTACCGGATATGGCTACGACGGTAACGGAAACGTGGTCGAGACGAATTTTGCTACGTCACTAGCTGAACTGAATGTCTTACAGCAGTCCGACGGAACGCCTTCGCCGACCCCAACTGCCACATCGACGCCGACGGCTACCCCTACGGCAACGGCAACGGCAACTGCCACTGCTACTGCTACTGCTACTGCTACCCCAACGGCAGCCGCCACTCCAACGGCAACCGCAACTGCTACGGCAACTCCGATTTCAAGTCCCACTCCTACCGCGACTCCAAGTTTAATCGCGACAATCAATGACTCGGTAACGGGAACCGGGAACAACCAGTTCGATTACGATGCCGGTTGGTCCTCCGCCTCGGCGCCAACAGCCTACCAAGGCGATGAGCACTATGCCTACGTTACCGGGAACACGGCGCTTTTCCGATTCAACGGAACTCAGGTCAAAATTTATACGCATAAGGAATCGGCCGGCGGCTACATCGGTTACTCCCTCGATTCCGGGCCCGAACAGCAGATCAGCAATTATTCGCCGGTCGATGCAGGAAATTCTCTTTCCTATACGAGTCCTGTGGTTCCGCTGGGTGATCATATTCTCGCTATCAGAGTTGTCGGCACACATGAGCCGAGTGCGACAGCAAACGTCGCAACGGTGGATAAAGCGGAGGTCTACAGCACTTCAAGTGCGTCGCCCACCCCCACGGCAACGCCGGTCACCACTCCAACTCCAACTCCCACCCCAACGCCGACTGCAACTCCGCCACCCACTCCTACTCCTACAGCGAGTCCGGGTCTAACCGCGACAATCAATGACTCGGTAACGGGAACTGGCAACAACCAGTTTGATTACGACCTGAACGGCTGGTTTTCCGCCTCAGCTCCGACCGCGTATCAGGGCGACGAGCACTACGCCTATACGACAAATGTCGCGGCACGCTTCCGCTTTAACGGCACGCAAGTGAAGATCTACACGCATAAAGAGTCTGACGGCGGCTACATTGGCTACTCAATGGATGGCGGTACGGAGCAATTAATTAGCAATTATTCTCCAGTGAACGCTGGCAATTCCTTGTCTTACACTAGTCCCCAGCTCCTTCTGGCTAATCACACCCTTGTGATCAGGGTCGTAGGAACCCACGAGCCCGCCGCGAGCGCGAACGTTGTGACCCTGGATAAAGCGGAGGTCTACAACACTTCCAGTGCGTCACCCACCCCGACACCGACGGCTACGCCGGTTGCGACTCCAACTCCAACCCCCAGTCCTACGCCGACCGCAACCGCCACTCCGAGTTCGACTCCCATCGTGACGGTCGTCTCCGGACCTTCCAGCGTCCCGGAGGGGTCGAGTGCGACTTTCACGATTTCCCGGAACGCCCCGGCGCCCAATCCTCTGACGGTAAATTACTCGATGAGCGGAAAGGCCACCCTGGGTACTGACTACACGTTGAGCGGCACGCCCGGACAAGCGGTGATTGGGGCCGGACAGGCCACCACAAACGTGATCATGCAGGCATTGGTCGATAACGTGACGGAGAAGCAGGGGGAAGCCGCTACCATGACTCTGACGGCGGGTTCGGGTTACGCTGTTCCTTCTGGGAAGAACGCCAAGTTCGCAACTACGACCGTCACGATTACTGATAACTGACGTCGCTCAGATAGAATTCCGAGCGCGGAACATCGAACCTGGAACCGCCGCGACGACGATGCCGCCAGGGCCGCGGGCGTGCCTCGTCTGGCGAAGCGCACTTGTCCTGGCCCGAACTTCGCTGTTAGCGTAGAAGTGATCCGATGTTGAGTGCGTTTCTCGAGACGCAGAAGGCAGCCGTCACGGCGTTTACATTCATCGCGACATTCTTTGTTGCGCTGAGCGTAGGGCGATTTCTAAAACGGCGTGCCGGGGTGTGTCTCGGCATCATTTTCCAACTTTTTTGCCTGACCCTGGCGTTTTACGCCGCTTCCGCGGTCTACGGCGTTCCGGCGGATTGGCTGAACCACGCAGGCGCCGCCCTTGTCCTGCTCGCCACTGGCGTGGCCGTGGCGCTGGTCGACCGGTACATCTGGGACCTTTATTTCGAGAAGAAAAAGCAAACGCCCATCCCGCACTTTCCGAGACAAGTAGCGGCGCTACTGATGTTCCTGATCGCGCTGCTGGGAGTACTCTGGTACGGGTATCACGCCGGCCGCTGGCTAACAGGACTGCTCGCCACCTCCGGGATCGCTGCGATTCTTATCGGCCTGGCCGGCCAAAACCTTCTCGGCGGAATTATCGCAGGCATGTCGCTGCAGATAAATCGCCCCTACAAAGTGGGCGACTGGTTACAAGTGGGTGATCGTTTCGCGCAGGTGATGGAGATCAACTGGCGCTCCACCCGGTTGTGCACGAACGACAACATCTACCTCGATATTCCCAATAACGAGATCATCCGCCAGACGATCGTTAACCTCCATTACCCGACGGAAGTGCATGCGATGCGGATCCGGATCGGCATCGACTACGAAGCGCCGCCTAACCGGGTCAAGGATGCCTTATTTCGGGCGGCATCGGCTGCCACGGGCGTCCTGGCCACTCCGCCGGTCAAGATCTTCCTCGTCGATTTCGCCGATCATGCCGTGACCTACGAAATCAAGTTCTACATGGGCAATCACGCGCGCATTAACGAAATCAACGATTCCGTGCGCACGAATGTTTGGTATGAGCTGAAACGTCAGCGCATCAAAATTCCTTTCCCGATGCGGACACTCCAGGTGGAACCCCGTTCGCCACGTTCAACGCCGGAAGGACAGGACGAAGCGCGCACGATTCTGCGCGGCGAGCCTCTTTTCCAATGCTTGACCGATGCGCAGATCGACAAATTGGTCAAACAATCACGCCTCAATCACTTCGGGCGCGGCGAACAGGTTATCGAGGAAGGCGCAGATGGCGATTCCATGTTTGTTTTGCTGCAGGGCGCGGCACAGGTGACTGTGGCGAAAAATGGCAGCTCCATTCCGGTAGCAACGTTGAATTCGGGTGATTGCTTTGGAGAGATGTCTTTGCTGACGGGCGAACGGCGCAGCGCAACGGTCCGCGCCAAGGGAGACTGCTACGTCATGGAGATCAGCAAACCGTTACTTGCGGAAATCATTCGCGAATCGCCTGATTGCATGCGGCAGTTGAGTGAAATCCTGGCCACGCGCAGACTGGAGACCGAAGGTATTGTGAAGGAAGCGTCTCATCCGGACGAACAGGCCGCCAGGGAACGGGAATACCAGGCGACGTTTTTGGCCCGGCTTCGCGACTTTTTCGCTCTCTAAAGGGTAGGGACGGCGTCTCTCTCCGAGCTGGAGGCTCTACGAGCCGGAAGGCCGAGACGTCCGTGATTTCGCGCACACAACCCAGCCAAACACGCTGCGGCAGGTAGGGAGGCCTCTCCGAGGCGTCCGGGTTTGCTGGCGTCTGACACAAACGCCCTGCAATTCTTGGCGAAGCGGCGTCTCGCCGCTAAAGGCAAACGCTCAACCCCGAAAACCTATCGGGGCAGGCAGTCCAACGCTCAATGAAGCCGAATAATCCTGCTCGTGCTCGTAATCGTGCTCGTGCTCATGCTCATGCTCCTGATTGATCAGACGCTCCCTCGGACGGCTCGGAGAGCCGTCCCTACCTGTAGCGGCGCTCTATGAGCGCCGTCTGGCTTGAGCTCGGCGGTCACAGACCGCCGCTACAGGTTCCCCGCCCAATAGCCGTTGCCAGTCCTCTAAATCTTCATAAACTCGTGCGCTTTATCGCGCGCTCATGATCATCCTTGCCCTAGACCTTCTTAGTTCAGGCGTACCCATGTCGATGATATGTGCCGTCGTTGGCCTCCTCTTCGCGTTCCTGCTTATCAATAAGATCCTGAAGGCTTCGCCGGGGAATGAGAGGATGCAGGAAATTTCCTCTGCCGTTCAAGAAGGTGCGAAAGCATATTTAAATCGGCAGGTCGCCACCATCAGCGTGATCGCGGCGCTGCTGTTTGTTTTACTTTTCATTTTCAAGGATCATCCCACCGCGTTTGGCTTTCTGGTCGGAGCTTCCTGCTCGCTCGCCGCCGGTTATATTGGCATGCGCATCGCCGTTCTGGCCAACGCCCGGGTGACGCAGGCTGCCTCCAGTAGCTGCGCCGCCGCTCTGCGCATCGCGTTTAACGGCGGCGCCGTCACCGGTTTGCTCGTGGTCGGCCTGGCGCTTCTTTCCGTTGGAATCTTTTATTATATTGCGACCAGCGCGATCGGTCACGACGCTGCGGTGCACAGCCTGGTCGGTCTCGCGCTCGGCGCGAGTTTAATCAGCGTGTTCGCACGTCTCGGCGGCGGAATTTACACCAAGGCGGCCGACGTTGGCGCCGATCTCGTTGGCAAGATCGAGAAAAATCTCGAAGAAGACGATCCGCGCAACCCGGCAACCATCGCGGACAACGTCGGCGACAATGTCGGTGATTGCGCCGGCATGGCCGCGGATGTCTTCGAAACCTACGCGGTGAGTTTGATCGGCGCGATTCTGGTCGGTGCGCTGACGCTTGCCAGCGAACCCGCCGCGATCGTTTATCCTTTCGTTCTCGGAGGAATCTCCGTCCTGGGAGCGGTTTGTGGCATTCTGTTTGTCAACGTCGCTGGCGGAAAACCGGCGACGGTCTTAATGGGAGCCGTTGGCACGAGCGCTCTCATTTCAGCCATCCTGTTCTGGCCGGCGACACACCGTTTATTTCCAAATGGACTTAACAGCGGCGGTCTCACCCGATCGGCTACAGATCTTTATTTCGCCTCTTTGATCGGACTTGTCATGACCGCGGTGGTTGTCGTGATCACGAATTACTATACGTCCATGCACTATCGCCCCGTGCAAAAGATCGCGCGAGCCTCCGAAACCGGACACGCCACGAACATCATCGCGGGTTTGGCGGTCGGGCAGCATGCGACGGCCCTGCCTGTTGGTTTTATCGGCATCGCAATCCTGCTCAGTTTTCATTTCGCCGGGCTCTACGGAATAGCAATCGCCGTCATGGCGATGTTGTCGATGGCCGGAATCATCATTTCTCTCGATGCGTTCGGCCCAATCACAGACAATGCCGGTGGCATCGCGGTGATGAGCAATCTCCCGAAAGAAGTTCGCGGTGTGACCGACGAACTCGACGCTGTTGGAAACACGATGAAAGCGGTGACGAAGGGATATGCCATCGCCTCGGCCGGTCTGGCCGCACTCGTTCTCTTCGGATCTTATGTGGAGGAGTTGCGTGCGCATATCACCAGTTCCGGTAAGACGTTTTCGTTTCAATTCTCGCTGACCGAACCAAAGGTCATCATCGGGCTTTTCATCGGCGGTTTGCTGCCCTTCATCTTTACCGCCTTCAGCATGGATGCGGTCGGCAAGGCGGCCGGAGCCGTCGTCCGCGAGGTTCGCCGTCAGATTCAAGCCAAGCCGGGAATTTTAACCGGTGCCGATAAGCCGGATTACGGCACCTGCGTGGACATCGTGACCAAAGCGGCGCTGCGCGAGATGATTATCCCGGCCTTGTTACCTCTCGTCTTCGTTGTTGCCGTCGCGATGATTAAACCTCTCGGGCCGGTTGTCCTTGGCGGCGTTCTCGTCGGCACGATCGTCACCGGGCTATTCGTCGCCATCGCCATGACTTCAAGCGGTGGCGCGTGGGACAATGCAAAGAAGTATATCGAAGAGGGAAATTTCGGCGGGAAAGGATCCTTCGCTCATCAGGCCGCCGTTACGGGCGATACCGTGGGCGACCCCTACAAGGACACCGCCGGGCCAGCGATAAATCCGATGATCAAAGTGGTAAACATCGTCGCCATTTTGATCATCCCAATTTTCTTTTAGAGAAGCGCCGTTGTCTGTAGGATCGCCGTCGTTCGTTAAGAACGTTCGATGATCCTCTAATCTTTTATGGAGCCAAATCGCGATTTCCATCTTGTCGCCTCCAAGCAATCGGGGGTCCATAAGGACAGCCTCTCGAAACCAAATCCCGGCGGCACCCCCTTCAAACTTGTCATCGATCCGAAGTTGCGACTCGATCTGCGTCGTGCCCTCATCGATCTCATCGATTATCACGATGACGCCTTGGCCGAGAATTTCGCGGAGGGCAAACTCTCCCTCGAATCTTACAAAGAATACATCGAGCTCTTCGCGCGGAGCCTGAAGGAAACCATGGAAAGTCGCGAAGGGGTTTCCTACCTCTTGCGCTCTACCGGCTTCGACGTGCGTTCCGAAGACATCAATTTGCAACCGGAACTGCGCTGGAAAAAAGGCCCGGGCGGGTTCGGGGCGAGTTTGCTTTAATTTACTGCCGTCGGCGGCGAAGATTAGGAACAAGACTGCGAATAGGACTAGAAAACGGATTCGGGCAGCAAGCTCTTCCTCTTATTCCTAATCCTATTCCTAATCTTATTCACGCCTACCCTCCTATCTCCCCTCGACCAACGCGCGCTCTTCTGAACTCAGTTTGTCGATGGGAATTGTCTTAATAATTTCCTCAGCCGCTGCCGATTGTTCGTTGGCGCGCAAAGTCGCGGCATAGACAGCGCGCCACGCGCCAGGCGTGTTTCCCCATTCAATCGCGGGCGCACCCGACGGTCCCTTAAATTGGGCAAGGGCGGGTCCGGGATCGTGCTGCCGTAGATAGCCCAGAGCAGCTGTCACTCGAAAGGAAAGACGATCCGGATATTTCTCGACCAGTTTTTTTGCGACCGCGGTATTTGCCTCCACGTTCGTTCCAGCGAGCAAATTGAGATACGCGAGTTGAGCGGCTGCATTCGGATTGTCCGGAGCGAGTAATGAGATTTTTTCCGCAGCTGCTTTCTGCACCAATAAATCTGCATGTCCGCCGCTCAAGCGCTCGGTGCCATAATAGGCAAACGCTGCGTGCTCCGGAAACTTGGCCAGTTGATCGTAGACTCGTAACGCGACTCCAGCAGCATGGCTTTGCTCGGCGAAATTCGCTACGAACCGGAGTTTAAAAGGATCACCTGCGGCCAGCGAGATCGCATGGTTCCAGTGCACCTCGGCATTGAGCGGAGCGTTTTGTTCCTGCGCGCTGCGCGCCCGAAAACTTTCCAGAACCGACGGATCCAGTGTCAGACCAGGATGGCCCAGGAGATTGTCAATCTCATTCCATCGTTGCATACTGGCCAGAGCATCAAGTTGAGCGAGAAGAAGCTGGTTATTTTGCAGCGCACGCTCGATCGAAAACAAAGAAAAAACACGCGCTGGTTGCTGATGAAGGTTGAGCCAGCGGGCTAAATCGATCAAATCAGAAACGTCGCCATTGTTCCAGCGCGCGACGGATTGGTCGTAAATCTCCTTTTCCTCGCCTGGGTGGAGTTGCAAACGCAAATCGGCCGCTAAAAGCGCATCCCGGATCTTGCCGGGTGCAACCGTGTTTAAGATTTCGATAAGACGATTGCGCTCGTCATCGGTCAGATCGGGCGCGCGCGCCAACGCTTCGACCGCCGGTTGTCGAAGTCCTTCCCGTCCCGCCAGGTCCCAAAGGATTCCGCGCGCTTCACCGCGCTCTTTGCTGTCGGTTGACTCGGCGAGTAATTCGGCCAGACGAAAGCGCGCGATGGGCTCATCGGGTGCGTTCTTCATCGCCAGACGGGCAAACTCGAGAGCTTTGCTTCTGTCGCCTACGCTCCGTGCATAGCGTGCCGCCAAGCCCAGGGTCTTCGCGTCCGGGTTACTTTTGAGGAGCTCTTCAATGACCCTCACCGCAACCCTCGGCCGCCCGGCGATTAGGAGTTGATCGGCATATTCCTGGCGGTCACTAAAAGTTGCTCGTGGAGTCTTGACCACCTGCTCCCAAAGATCGATCGCTTCAGGCCGGCTTAAACGAGATGCAAGGTTCGCCGCACCTTTCAACGCCGCGTAACCCACCGGATCCAATTGCAAGGCAGCTCGATATTTTTCCGCTGCCTGGTTCCATTTCCCGGCCCGGGCCAAATCGTCAGCCGTTACAGCGATTTGCGCCGACCGGGTAGTTTTGAACCAATGAAACAAGGGTCGCGCCCCGACAACGGCAAAAATGCAAAGAAGAATCGCGCTCGACCAAAGAACTGCTTTTCGTCTCCGTGCGATAACGCGCTCCTGCCGGTTGCTTCGTCGTTTAAGTTTCATCGGTTCCGGGTTACTCATAATGGCGGCTACACACTCTAATCACTAAACGGCCGGCCGACCTTTTGGCTGCTCGGCAAACGCGCCTTAGAACTGCTTATCGCGTAAAACTTCATCACGTTCCCTAAACCGCAAAGCCGCGGCAGGCGAAAATTTTATTGACTGCCCTTCGCATAATCCCTAATCCTCGCGTTTTAACCCTACAATTTATGACGAGAACGCGTTTCATCATTCTCAGTGTAATCGCCGCCGCCGTCGCTTCAGTAAACGGTGACGTCATCCCGACGTTGTCCACCGTTTCGCCGATCGGATCGGGTTTTACCTGGAATTATGCGACCAATGTGACCGTGGACCAAATGGTCCAGCACGGAGATTTTTTCACCATTTATGATTTCGGCAATTTTACGGCCGGATCGAACATACAGCCGTCCAATTGGGCATTTTCTTCCTCGCTCACCGGAACCAATCCGTCGCTAGTCCTTCCTGCGGATAATCCCGCTCTCCTGAATTTGACCTGGACGTATACCGGCACGACGCCGATTAACGGCTCAAGTCTCCTTGGCGTGTTTTCGGTCGTCGCCGATACGAGTCAACTTCGCTCCTCCGATTTTGCGGCTGAAGCTACTCGCAGTTCTGGTGTAAATGCTGGAACAAAGATAGACAACGTCGGGGTGGTCTCCGTGCCTGTTCCGGAATTTGCCACTTTCCTGCCGATCCTGAGTGTTTGCGGCGCCGCCGTTGCCGCGAGACTACCTTCCTATTTGCGCCGCCGGAAAACGACATAGCGCAAACTTCCAATTTCCTACAGAAAGGCTACCCCGGGAGACCGTGGTGGCCTTTTGTTTTCGCAAACCAAAGTTGGCCGTTTCCCTCAGCTAGCATACGGCGAAAACTCTTGGTTTCGCGTGGGTTAAGTGTAAGAATCGGCCGCTCTTGTCCATGGTAACCCGCTCATCATCCTCTGCTCGTCTGAAATTCTGGGGTGTGCGCGGGTCCATCCCGGTGCCCGGACCGGATACGTTACGTTACGGAGGCAACACCACCTGCGTCGAATTGCGCGCGGACGACGAGATTATCGTCCTTGATGCGGGATCGGGGATCAGACCTCTCGGGATCGCGCTCCAGGAAGAATTCGGGAGTCAGCCGCTCAAGGTTTCGTTGCTCATCAGCCATCTGCACTGGGATCACATCCAGGGCTTTCCGTTTTTTCAGCCCGCCTACGGCAATAAGAATCAAATCCATATTTTTGGTTATGACGGTACGGACTCCAGTCTGCGTGAGATGTTGCAAGGGCAGATGGCGACGCCGTTTTTTCCCGTCAACCTGCGTGATCTCGGCGGTAAGATTGAGATCCAGAAGTTGGAACAAATGGAATTCCACATCGGCAAGGTGCGTGTGCAGGCGAAGTTTTTGAATCACCCCGGCGTGTGCGTCGGTTACCGTCTCTTCACCAGCACTGGCTCGGTCGCTTTTCTCCCCGATAACGAGCCATATGATGGAATGAATTTGCATCTGGAAAAGCCGGTCTCCGATCCGGAAGAGATGCGAAAGCGGGCGAAAGATGAGCGCGCGGGGCTTGTTGAGTTTCTGCGCGATTGCGACGTTCTGATCCTCGATACTCAATACACGGACGAGGAATACGAAAAGCACGCCGGTTGGGGACATGGTTCACTGACCATGACTACGGCGTTGGCCGCCGACGCCAGGGTCCGCAAGCTTGTTCTTTTTCATCATGACCCGGAGCACAACGACAACATGCTGGACGAAATGCTGAAGAAGGCGCAGACACTCGCTGCCAAACATGGGGGAAGTTTGGAAGTGGTCGCGGCGCGCGAAGGCGACGAAATCATCCTCGATCGAAGTCAACGCGGTTAATCCAGATCGGGAAAAATGCAGATGTCCGCGTGGGGCCGCAGTTGCGAATTCACGCGATCGGGCCTTTAGTCTTCGCTCTGATCATTGCCTCGTGGTGTAATGGTAGCACGAGAGATTCTGGATCTCTTTGTCAAGGTTCGAGTCCTTGCGAGGCAGCCACGTAAAACCCCAAGAGCCCTCACGTGGCCTTAGCGATTTTCCACACAAAAGCCGCGTGAGGCCCGAAGCCTTTTACGCGGTTCGAGTCCTTGCGAGGCAGGGCTGCTTCGCAGAAGCTCCAAATTCCAAGCTCCAAAATCCAAACCGGAGCGAAGGCCGTATTTTCTCTCCGATTGTGTTCGTATTCATGTTCCTATTCCTATTCCTATTCCTATTCCTATTCCTATTCCTATTCCTATTCCTATTCCTATTCCTATTCCTATTCCTATTCCTATTCCTATTCCTATTCCTATTCCTATTCCTAT
>JBEEGV010000021.1:0-24286 GCA_041167085.1 Verrucomicrobiota bacterium | reverse complement strand
GTTCCAAAAACGTACCACCATTTGGCATCCTGCGGCGCGATATGCTTCATCGGCTTGAGCAGAACGCTGATCCCCACGCGATCATCGAGCCAAAGCCAGACCGCCAGGAAGAGCCGCTTCATAGGGTGGTGGTAATGGGGACGACGACCGGGTTCATTTTCACTTCACCATTTTTGATGCGCACGTCGTAGCGAACGAGCGGACGTGGCGGCGGACCGGCAGCGACGTTTCCATCCTTATAGTAGACGCCGCCGTGGCAGGGACACATGAACAGTTCCGCGCCCTCCATCCAGCGCACCGGGCAACCGAGGTGAGTACAGTTAGCCGAAAATGCAATGAAGGTCGTGTCGCTTTCGCGCCGCAACCAGACCGCGTTCTTTGCGGTGATGCCCGCCCAGGGCAGCGGCGAAGTATCGATAACGGTAACGGTTACCGTTTTGCCGATTTGAAAGTCGCTCACTTTGCCGAGAGTCACCCATTGCTCCGGTACTTTGCGAAACAATGGCGCGATCACGAAACCAATGAGCGGAAGTCCGACGATGGCGGCGCAAAAGCCGGCGAGTCCAATCGAGAGCTTCTCCAGAAAACGGCGACGGCTGAGGACCTCAGGCGCTTCGACGCGAACCGCTGAATGGTCAGTGATGCCTTCGTTCATAACGAATTTCCGTGATCCAACCAGCGAGTGACGCGGCGAAGAGTGCAACGCCGACAACGATAATGACCCAGGAAGTGATCAAGCCCCAAAACAGAAACGCGATTCCCATGGCCAAACCGGCGGGGAAATAGGTCGGCCGCGGGAGATGTTCCGCCGGCAGCGGTTCCCACTCCGGATGTGCAATAGGCAATTGTTCGTCAGGCATGAGATTTCTCCACTTGCGGGGCAGGATTCGAATGCCAGCGCGCGAGCTGCGCCAGAATCGCGGCCAGATAAATCAAGCACATCGGAACCCACATCAGCAGGCCGCCGATTTGCTGGTCTCTATCACTCGTTAGGCCCCAGTCCCCGCGAATGGTGCCAAGGATCCCCAAACGATCGGCGGGTTGTTGGTAAACCGGGCAAATCGAAACCGGCGCGAAGGTCAGGATAATGCCGAGGATGCTGCAGGCGGTACACGCAGTAAAGAGATAGGCAATTCCCGCCGCCGGCGAGAGCCGTTCCGCGTCGCGCGGGGCGAGCACCTGCCACCAGAAAACGCTTCCCATAAGCAGCAGCGAGGTTGTTTGAATCGCGGAGACGGTCCTTGAGGTGGTCGCCGCGTTGCAGAGAGCGGGCGCGTGCCAGAGCCACATTGCGCCAACACCGGCGAGCCAACCGATAAAAGGATGAGTGAAGCCGGTAAGCCACCGCGGAAGCGAAAACGATCGCGGCAAAC
The DNA here is from genome assembly GCA_041167085.1 of Verrucomicrobiota bacterium. Classification (GTDB taxonomy): domain Bacteria; phylum Verrucomicrobiota; class Verrucomicrobiia; order Chthoniobacterales; family UBA10450; genus DATFCK01. Next base: position 22,913 of record JBEEGV010000021.1, on the reverse strand, counting down.
TCAGTAATAAAAGCGCGGGCACGATGAGCACGAGGAGGATGTGCTGAACCATGTGCGCGCTAAAAAGATAACCGTCGGCCAACGCATTCAACGGGGAGATAAGGGCGAAGAGAAATACAGCGAGCGCGCCTCCAAGATAGGCGGGGCGGCCCCGTCGCCGAAAGGCGAGAAAATATCCTACGAGAACGAGCGCGCAAAAAAGCAGGGGAATGTAATTCCACCTCCAGGCGGTGGTGAGGAATTGGTATGTAGTCATCGAGTGAGTGGCAGGATGTAAACGGTGAGCAGAACAAAAACCCAGACGATATCGACGAAATGCCAGTAGTAGCCCACGGCGGCGAACGCGGGGGCGCGGCCCACAGCAAAATCACCCTGCCAGGCGAGCCAGAGAAAAATCAGAAGAGCGGCCAGACCGAAGAACACGTGCAAGCCGTGAAAGCCGGTGAGAGTGAAGAATGTGGTCGCGAAAAGGTTTGTGCTGACATCGACTCCGGTCTGAAACAATTTCCAATACTCAATTCCCTGGCCAAATAAGAAGACACCGCCGAGCGCGATAGTGAGCGCGAGCCAGCCAAGCATGGAGCCGCGATGTCGTTTGCTCATGGCAATCTCGGATCGCCAAAGAGTGAAACTGCTCGCGAAAAGGCAAAGGCTAAAAACCAGCGTTCGCCCCACATTGAGTTCCCTCGGGCCGGGACCGGGTTGCGGGCGGGCGTAGAAATACAAGTACGCGAGGAGGAGAATCGCGAAGAACCCAGCTTCGGAAAGGATAAAGGTAAGAATGCCCGTCTTGTTCTTGTCCGGACTTTCGATCTCGGAGGTGTTTTCGCCCACTACAGGATCGGGCCGGTCAGGATTCGCGATATCCCATAACGGCCGGCGGCTGCGGATCGGCGGCAGCGCGTCAAAATTTTCGTGCGGCGGCGGCGAAGTCGTAGCCCATTCCAGCGTCCAGGCGTTCCAGGGATTATCGCCGGCGATTTTTCCCCGAAAAAACGAGACAACGAGGTTCCAAACGAGAATGAGCGACGCTGCGGCCATAAAGAAAACGCCGGCAGTCGAGAGCATATTCATCCAGGCCCAGTGCGGCAGGTCCGGATAAGTGAACACGCGCCGCGGCATCCCCTGGAGACCAAGAAAATGCTGAATGATGAACGTCATGTTAAAGCCAGTGACCATCAGCCAGAAAGTCCATTTCCCGAGCCGCTCCGAGAGCATTCGTCCGCTCATTTTGGGAACCCAATAATGGACGGCAGCCAGGGCGGCGAAGACGATCGCGCCCACGGCGACAAAGTGAAAATGCGCGATGAGAAAATAGCTATTCTTTGTCTGCCAATCGAGCGGCACCACGGCATGGCTGATCCCGGTTATCCCGGCGCAAAGGAATTGAATGAGAAAGGCGATGCAAAACAACATCGGCACGTCAAAGCGAATCCGGCCGCCGATCATAGTCGCCGACCAATTGAGCACTTTGACGCCGGTTGGAATCGCGATCAGCAGTGAGGCCAGGGCGAAAAACGAGTTGGCCTCCCGGCCCATCCCGACCGTAAACATGTGGTGTCCCCACACACTCATGCTCAGTATCGCAATCGCCACGCTTGAACCCGCGACAAACTCGTAGCCGAAAATCGGTTTCCTGGAAAAAACCGGGATCACTTCCGAAACGATTCCAAAGGCTGGCAGCACCATGATGTAGACCTCCGGGTGGCCGAACGCCCAAAAGATGTGCTGCCACAGAACCGCCGACCCGCCATGCGCGGGCAGGAAAAAATGGCCTTCGAGCTGTCGATCGATCAAAAGCATCGCCAATCCGGCGTTTAGAACCGGTATCGCGAGAATGATGATGAAAGCGTTAACGAAATTGATCCAGGTAAAGAGCGGAAGACGCCGCATCGTCATTCCGGGGGCGCGCCGCGAAATGACTGTCGCGATCGTATTGATGGCAAAACTGACCGATCCGATGCCGAGCACGAAGAGCGCGACCGCCCAGTAATCAACACCGAGAGTGGACGAATACGGCGTCTCACTCAAAGGCGCGTAGGAAAACCAGCCGACTGCGGGGGCGCCGCCTGCGACCACGCTGAAGTGTAAAAGAATTCCGCCAAACGGGATCAGCCAGAAACCGAGTGCGTTCAGACGCGGGAAAGCCATATCCCGCGCGCCGATCTGCAAGGGGAGGAAGTAATTTACGAAGCCGAACATGACGGGCATCACAACGAGAAAAATCATCGTCGTGCCGTGCATGGTGAAGAGTTGATTGTAAGTGTTCGGCTGAAGGAAATGATTGTTGGGCACGGCAAGTTGCAGACGCATCAAGAGAGCCTCGAGCCCGCCGATCACGAAAAAAAACAGACCGGCCAGGAGGTAGAGAACGGCGATGCGTTTGTGATCGACCGTGGAAAGCCACGCGAGCCGATGGTGCGCCCGCACCGCTGGGTCTAACAGCGGTGCCAGGGTCGCGGTGGCAGTCGTCCCATTCATCGCAATGCGTTTAGGTATTCTCCGAGTTCATCGAGCTTCTGGTCGGTGAAATTGAAATCCGGCATGAGCGCGCCCGGCTTAATGTGCTGCGGGTTCTTGAGCCAGAGGCGCATATTTGCCGGAGTATTTTCCAGGATGCCCGCGCCGAGTTGTTGGCGGCTGGCGACGTGGGTGAGATCCGGTGCGACGCGCGCATCAGCGCCCGGCACGCCTCGGATCGCGTGGCAATTGATGCAGGTCGATGTCTGAAACAATGCCAATCCTTTGGCCGCGGCGTCGCTTCTCGCCGCCAGGCCCGGCTGCAATTGGGCCCGTTGCCACTCTTCGAACTTCGAAGGCTCTTCCGCCACCACCAGGATGCGCATCCAGGCGTGTTGGATGCCGCAAAATTCCGAGCACGTGCCGATGTAAATGCCGGGTTTATCGGCCTGCAGCCAAATGTGGTTGGGCTGGCCGGGCACGGTCGTCATTTTGCGCGCCAATTCGGGCACCCAAAATTCGTGCAACACATCCTTCGACTCCAACCGCACCGATAAAGGTTTACCGGTCGGAATGTGGATTTCGTTCGCCGTCACCACTCCTGAGGCGGGATATTGTGCTTCCCACCAGAATTGATGTCCTGTCACAACCAAATCCGGTGAAGGCGACGGCGGCGGGTCAGCGCGATTCATTCCACGCAGCGTCAGCGCAAAAAGGAATACGACGATCAGGAACGGAATCGCGGTCCAGATGATTTCCACTTTCTCGCTTCCGGCGAACTGCTTCGGATCGGGCTCACCCTCACGCCCGCGGAAACGAAAGATCGCGTAGACGATCCCACCCGCCACAACGACGAAAATGAGAACGAAAACGATCGTTGAAACGATCCCCAAATCGTAAATCGCGCGTGCCTGAGGCGACTGCGGATCCAGCGCATTGGAGGTGTGCATCGTTGACCTACATTTTCCTTATCCTATCCCTTCAAGGCCTGAGCCGCCCGCGCGCTCGCGAATTTGGCGAATGAGCAGCCATTTGGACAGCAAGCCAGTGAACGACGCCATATCAATTAATCGCTTAAACGCCAGTCTTCGTTGCTACTCTTTTCGAATGTAGGGGTAAAGCGCAATGATTTTCTCACGTCACGCTTGATCGCGATCTGCGGCGAAAACATCGTTTATTGCTCAAGCGAAGCGTATTCGGCGCTTCTCCAAACCGCGGTAAATGCGTAGGTCTGCCCTGGCTTCGCATCAACGCGTCGTTGAGTCGGCTTTTGTTTATCGGTCTTTGGACTTACGCTTATCGCCACCACATGCGGCCCGGGAGGCAACACCGCGTCGTAACTCCGACTAAGCTCCAGTTCCGCAACTTGGACGCCGTCGACGAACACGTTGACGGATTCGAGGATTCCGAAATTGGCTGCCCTACGCACCACCAAACGAGCGCTATCGGCAGAGCTAACCGTCGCAGAGTTCGCTTTATCCTCTTGCGCCTGGATTGGTATGCCTGCCTTTAGGGATTGCGTTAACAAAAGCACCCCGGCGATCAAGAATGATCTCATTGTTTTCGTATTGAAAACTGCCTCCAGGCATTTTTCGCTACCATTGCGCGATTGGAGGAATTTTCGATACCCCTTTCGAGATAGAACGCTCTTGGCTCAGGCGCGCCTGTGGATCAATCCGTGGCGCGCGCGGGCAGATTTTCTTCGATACCTTTGATTAAGTCAGGAAGACTGATCGGCTTGGCTAAAAATGGATATCCATGGATGTGCAGACCCGACTTTCCTTCGGCCTTTGTGACAAGAGCCGTCAAAAAGACAATCGGTATTCTGTGCAATGCGGCATCGGATTGAATTCGCGCGGCGACCTCGCCGCCATCCGTTTCCGGCATGGCGATGTCGAGCAGAATCAGGTCCGGCTTAAGGCCTTGGGCGGTTTGATGAGCTTTGTCCGGGTCGTTTTCTTCACCGACGAAGTAGCGGCCCGTCTTCTCCAGCGCGACCTTGGCTGCGTGGGTGAAGTCGTGGTTGTTGTCGATGATCAAGATGCATGCCTTCTCCTTGATCGGTTCGACATCCTGCGGGAAAAAGGTTGCTTCGATCGTTCTTTTCATAATTTTCTTTTCGGACATCTTGTTGCGCCTCTCTGTCTAACCGCTCAGCAAACTGAGAAACCGTGCGCCCAGAAACGCAATGATCAGGCCGATTAACGGGCTAAGCATGGTGAACCAGAGGGCTATATTGGTAGCGAGAGGGCCATGTGTTTTTATGCGCTCAAATTGGCCGCTGATGGTTTTCATAAATTGTTCCGCTTTGCTTAAACTTCGACTGGCTGGGTTGCGTCCCGAGGATCCTCTTTCTTGCTGAGCGCGCGGCGCAGCTTCGCCAGTGCAACGTTTTGCAGTTGTCGAATGCGCTCCCGCGTGATGCCGAAATTCTTCCCGACGTCTTCCAGCGTCTTCGGTTGTCCTCCGTTCAGGCCGAAACGCTCAAAGATGATTTTTTTCTCTCGCTGGTCGAGTACCTCGAGCAGGCTACTCATTTCGCTGCGCAGGTTCTTGTCCCGCAGCAACTCGAACGGAGTTTGCGCCGCCTCGTCGCCGATTATCTCACCGAATGCCGTCGAATCGTCGTCCCCAATCGGGGCGTCGAGCGAAGCCGGGCGTATACCAAGGCTTTTTAATCGCGCAACTTTGTCGCGGGCGATGCCGATTTCTTCGCCAAGTTCTTCGTCAGTCGGTTCACGACCAAATTCGTCGCTCATCTGTAGTGAGACGCGGCGCATCTTTGCGAGCTTGTCGGAGAGATGGACTGGTAGCCGGATTGTTTTGCTTTGATTGGCCAGCGCGCGCTTGATCGATTGTTTGATCCACCACATCGCATACGTGCTCAGCTTTGCTCCTTTCGCCGGATCGAAGCGCTCGACCGCTTTAGTCAACCCGATGTTTCCTTCGGAGATCAGGTCAAGCACGGGCAGACCGAGATCGGCGTAATCGCGTGCGATGGTTACAACGAGCCGCAGGTTCGCGTTGATCATCCGCTCGCGCGCCGCGGCGTCTCCTTTTTTAATCTTTGCGGCAAGCTCGATCTCTTGTTCCGGCGTCAAAAGAGGAATCCGCCCGATCTCCCGCAGGTATCTGGTCAGTCCAGTGTCGGTTTCATTCATGACGGAACATATTCTCCGGAGCGCCTCCGCCGCTATTGCGCGCGTGGGGGATTTTTCCGTGCCGCTATCGAGATGATGGTCGCTCCCTCTTTGGGGATATAACAGCCCGACCACCGACGATTGTCGATCTTGCCAAAGCAAGGTCGCTCGAAAGATCATGCGCGCATGAAACTCTGGGCTTGGGACGAGAAAAACCTTCCTTCGATCGCGCACGCCATTCGCACCGCGGTCGCCGCGACTGCCTCAGTCATGTTCGCGCGGCTGGTGCAAATGCCCGGGGCCTATTGGGCCGCGATCGCGACTTTGGTCGTCATGCAATCCACTCTCGGCGCGACGCTGACACTCTCGCTCGAGCGGATCGTCGCCACCGCCGTGGGTGCGTCGGTGGGAGCGCTCGAGGCAAATTACTTTGCGGCAAATCTGGTCGCGTTCGCGCTTGCGATCCTTCTCATCGGATTACTGTCCTTCGCCTTTCGTTTGGAGAAGACTGCGTATCGCTACGCCAGTATTACCCTCGCGATCATCGTTCTAATCCCGCGTTCGGCTCCGCCGTGGACCATCGCGCTGCACAGGTTCCTTGAAGTCTCAGTCGGCATCATCGTCGCTCTTGCCGTCGTGGCGCTGTGGCCGGAACATCTACCGAGTGCGGCGAAGACCGCAGATGAATAGGAACAGCCGCCGAAAAATTCAAACAGATAAATGTTAAATGTTATAGACGCGAGCCGAATTTCGTTATCCCGGAAACCAATCCATCGGTGTTTCAGCTTTAACGCCCCCCTGAAGAGGGACTCGCATTTCTTTCGTAGGTGTGACGGCAAAATCTTTCGAACGAGAAATAGCTAACGGAAGTGCCGTCGTTAATCTGTAGCGAACAAAATAATTATAACCGGAGTAACAAAACATATGAAGACATTCAATTACCGCAGCCGCAACGTTCTCATGATTACGTGCGCTTTGTTTCTTAGTGGATTTGCAGCTGGGCCGGCGATGAGCTCCGACGCGCAGTCACGTCGGGTTGCCGTCGCACAGGCAGACTCGGCGCAGCCTGCCCGCTTGATCATACGGCGAATCCCGAATCTTGGTAATCGTGTGATCGTCGACTTATATATTGATGGGGTAGCGGCTGCAGCTATCGGATATGGCCACACCTATGAGGGTTCTCTGCCACTTGGGCGGCATGTCGTGTCGGTGCGGCCAACTCCCAATCCTCGGTGGTCGAGCCCCTTGTGGCAAACAACTCTGGATGTGCGAAATGGCCAGACCTATTACTTTACCGCGATGGGAGATGATTCAGGACATTTGATTCTGAAGGGCGGTTAGAGCGTCCGATTGAGCGTTCATACTATCCGCAGGATAGCGTGCTGCGGATTCGCGGGAGATAAATGGGGAGGTAACAATACGCGCTTTGCGGGTCACCGTTGAGTGAATGTTCCAGATCGAACCTTCCGTCGCACAGCATCATGTTTTTTCGATGGCTCGTTGCGTTTGAAATTACATTAAGTCTCATGAGGAACCTTGGAAGCCGATAAAGCCCGTTTGGCTATCTCGTCTTTGCGCATGAAGACGACGCCCTTCTGTTTTTGCGCATACTAGATGAATTCCTCCAACAATTTCACGCGTCCAGGAACTCCGGATATTTCTCTCATGCCTGTTCAGACGGTTGGAATCGTGCCGCCGTCGTGCCCCGGCGCCTACACATAGTCGAAGAGCGTCATGAAACCGTAGTCCATGTGCAGTTGCTGGTGGCAGTGGAAAAGCGTTAGCCCTGGATTATCAGCAACAAAGACCACCTCGGCTTCCTGGTATCCGCCTAACATCACAACATCTTTCAAGATTCCAGCTGTCGGCTTTCCGGCCAGGCTCGTCAGCTCAAAACTATGGCGATGGAGATGGATTGGATGAATATCGTCACTGGCATTGCGCATACGAATTCGATAGCGCTTGCCTTCCTTCAGGTGAAATGAAGCTGGAGCAGTCCCGCCGGTCATAGGGAAAGCCACACCATTGATGGTCCACCGGTTAAAACCTTCCTCAGCGGCGTTGTCCTTCGCGAAAATCATCTCGATCGTCTCGTCCGGCGAAGGGGCAGTTGCACCGGCCTTCGCGAAACGCGCATAATCCCAACGAAAGGGTGGTGGAGCGATCCATTTCGCTTGTCCGGCGCGACCAGCGTATTCCACGACACTGCCCATGCCGTGCCGGCGATCATCATCGGCGAGATCGCCCATGATCCAGACACCCGGATGATTCATTTCCACAATCGCGGAGATACGTTCGGCCGTTCCTAGCCACAGGACCGGCACCTGCGCCGGGTTCGGGACGGGATTGCCATCGAGCGCGACGACCTGAAATGAGTGGCCCGGCAATGCAAGGCTGCGGATCTCGGTAGCACTTCCATTTAAGATGTGAAACAAGACACGTTCCCCCTTCTTCACCCGGATTGGCTCGCCGTGACCGAGCATGCGCCCGTTCATCGTGAACGATCCGTAGCCGACTTCATATCCGTGCGGCATGCCCTTCGCGAGCGATGCTTTCATTGCGGACTCCCCAGTTTGTTCAAGCGATTTGACGCGAGTCGCTGGAGCCAGGAAATCCATGGCCATGTCGCCGCCGCGACTGAAAGTGGGCTCGAACTCCTTCAGGACAAGAAAGACTTCGCGGTCGTATCTGCCAGGTTCCTGTCTCGGCTCTATGTACACCGCTCCTACTTGGCCGCTGTATTGTCCGGCCGCGAGGTTTGCGCCGGCGCGGTTGTGGGTGTGGTAGAACCGCAAGCCAGCCGGTCTCGGTGTGAACATTATGCGCCGCTTGCCATGCGCAGGAATAAACGGCGTTCCCTCCTCGGCGGCCCCGTCCACGTCGGTCGGGATCTTCTGACCATGCCAGTGCAACTGCTCCGGCGAATCGGTGTCGTTGAACACATCGACCGTGACCTGCTGACCTTCCTTGAACCGAAGCAATGGCCCGGGGAACTGTCCATTGTACGTAACGATGGAAATGATTCGGTTGGGCGCGATCTCAACCGGAGACGTTTCGATGCGCAGGGTGTAGTCAGCGGCAGCGGATTTGCCTGGCGGAACCGCCGGTTCACTGTGCTGAACTGGCTCCTGCGTCCGAGCTAGGATGCCTCTCGGAGAGAGCAACAATGCTCCGGCCATCACGCCAGTTGTCTTCAGAAATCTACGCCGGGACTTTGCAAAGTCCTTCATTGCTCCCATGGCCAGCGCATTTTGTCCATGCTAGTCGCTTGTCAGTGCGCGTCGGCTGCTGTTCTCGCTATTGCGCTGAGCGCAGTGCCCATGCTATTCACGACTTGTTCAGCGTTGGCTATGTTGTGCCGCTGCGCGATCCAGCCAGGTTCGTTATATGAAAGCCATGTTTTGCCCGCTGCATCTTCCCAGACGAGTGCCTTCAATGGGAGATCGATTCCAACTGTCTGCTCGGACTGCATCAGTGGCGTGCCGCCGCGGGCGTTACCGAAAATGATGAGTTCGGTTGGCGGCAACGTCAGTCCCACCTCCGCCGCTCCTGCAGCGTGATCGATCCGGGCAAACACTGTCATCCCCTTCGTGCGGATCTCAGCATCTAACCGATTCATAGTCTCCTTTGGACCGAAGCCGCTCTGGATGCTGGTCAGCCCTTCTATGGTACCTAACGAGTTAGACCCGGGCATAAACGAGCCTGGTAAAGAAATTGCCGTCGATGCCTTTACGCTTTGATGAACGCCAGCAGGTCGGCGTTGATCGTGTCTGCCTCCGTGGTGGGCATGCCGTGCGGGAAACCCTTGTAGGTCTTCAGCGTCCCGTTCTTTAGCAGCTTGGCCGACAATGGCCCAGCAGCGACATAGGGAACGATCTGGTCGTCTTCGCTGTGCATCACCAGCACCGGCACGCTGATCTTCTTCAGGTCTTCGGTGAAATCGGTCTGTGAGAAGGCGACAATGCCATCGTAATGTGCCTTGGCGCCGCCCATCATGCCTTGCCGCCACCAGTTCGCGATGATGGCCTCCGAGGCTTTTGCGCCCGGTCGGTTGTAACCATAGAAGGGGCCCTCCGGAAGCGCACGATAGAATTGCGAGCGATTGGCCGCGAGCTGCGCCTGCAATCCGTCAAATACTTCTTTGGGAAGCCCGTTTGGATTGGCCGCCGTCTTCAACATCAGCGGCGGCACCGCGCTGATCAGCGCAGCCTTCGCCACCCGGCTTTCGCCATGCCGTCCCAGATAATGCGTCACCTCGCCGCCGCCAGTGGAATGACCAACGTGCACGGCGTGCTTCAGATCAAGATGCGCGGTCAAAGCGGCAAGGTCGTCGGCATAGTGATCCATGTCGTGGCCTTCGCTCGTCTGGGTGGACCGGCCGTGGCCTCGTCGGTCATGGGCGATGACGCGATAGTCGTGTTTGAGGAAAAACAGCATCTGCGTGTCCCAGTCATCGGCCGACAGCGGCCAACCATGGCTGAAGACGATGGGCTGTCCTTTGCCCCAATCTTTATAATAGATGTCGATGCTCGCGCCGTTTTCTTTCCCGACAGTTACGTATGGCATTGTAATTTTCCTTTGTTGTTCGTGCTTATTGCGGCCGGCCGCGTTTTATCTCCGATAAAAACCAAGTGCGGCGCTCAGTTTCATCGATCCAAACTTCGATCAGACTGGCAGTGGCCACGTCCCGATGCTCATCACACACGTTGTGCGTCTCGCGCAGACGTGCGGCCAGCGTTTTATTGTCGTCCGCTAACTCAGCGATCATATCCGGTGGATCGACATAATCGGCGTCGTTATCGAGCACGCGCTGAAGACGCGAGATATGGCCGATCGACCTGATCGTAAGTCCTCCAATCTTTCGAATGCGCTCCGCAATCGGATCCGTCATGGCGAAAATCTGATCGCTGTGCTCGTCGAGAAGCAAGTGGTAATCGCGGAAGTGCGGACCGCTCATGTGCCAGTGGAAATTTTTGGTTTTAAGATAGAGTGCGAACACATCCGCGAGAATTGCGTTCATCGCACCGGTTATGTCCTTAGTGGCCGAACGTGTGAGATCGGTCGGTGTGGCTAGTGGTGCGTCGCGTCTTTGCCGAAGCTCCGCAGTTTTTGTTGAACCATTTTTAGGCATATGTTTTCCTTTTTGTGATGTGATTTTGTTTTTCTGCACAGTTATAAACCGAGATCGCTTAAGCCAGCATGCGCATCCGGACGGCGGCCAAGCGGCCAATGATACTTTCGCTCCGACTCGTTGATCGGGAGATCGTTGATGCACGCATAGCGAAAGCGCATCAGGCCATGGTCACCAAACTCCCAATTCTCATTGCCATAGGAGCGGAACCAATTCCCGGAGTCGTCGTGCCACTCGTAGGCGAAGCGCACGGCAATGCGATTCCCGGTGTAAGCCCAGAGCTCTTTGATCAGGCGGTAATCCAGTTCCTTCGCCCACTTGCGTTTCAGAAATTGGATAATCTCCTGACGTCCATTCGGAAACTCGGCACGATTTCGCCAACGCGAGTCGATTGTGTAAGCCATGGCTACCTTTTCCGGATCGCGAGAATTCCAGCCATCTTCGGCCAGGCGGACTTTTTGAATCGCAGTCTCGCGATTAAACGGGGGAAGGGGAGGACGCTTTGCGATGTCTTCTTGAGCCGTCGCTTCGCGAACGTGTCCTTGCTCATCACTCATAGATATCGATGCACTGTTCTATATATGTGTGTTGTCGATGGGCTTAGGCCGATGCGGCACGGCCAATCAGGCAGCGGACGTGCGTTCGTTCAATTGAAAAATGTCGAGCAGGTCTGCGAAGCGCGACTCGTACGATTCGCAGGTGGGGCAATCCCCGTTAGGCTTAACCCATTCGGGATGTTGCTTGCGTAAAGCGTCGTGGATCTGGTTTCGAAGTTGAGCGTAGGGATGCGTTTCGCTGGACCTAATCCCACCTGTGTTCATTGCCATAGCGGACGATATGCGTGATCGGCAAATCGCGGCCAAGGCGCGTTCGTCGGATTTTGCGGTGCCACCTGCGAGAGGATGTTCGCTCCCTCTTTCGAGGTAGCGCCGAAATTAGGGCGGCGGCTAAACGAAGATCGTTTGCAGGGTGTTTTCTGCGAACCCCGAAAGCGTTCGGGGCTGATGCAGACGCCCTAGATCGGATAGATGCGGTTATAATTGAATCAAGCCGCGCCGCATAGCGTTTGCCACTGCTTCGGTGCGGCTGATGACACCGAGTTTGGCGAAGCTTCCTTTCACGTGCGACTTCACCGTGCCTTCTAATAAAAGCGCGGAGCCGATCTCTTTCTTACTTTTACCTTGCGCCATGAGCTTGAGCACTTCGATGTCACACGGACTCAATATTGCGCCGCTCACGCGTTCCGCGGGTTTGGCTGCGAGATGATTGAAACGCAGGTTTCGCCGGCGTGCACCCGGCGAATGCAATCCATCAGCGCTTCGCGCGGTGCATCTTTCAGAAGGTAACCTTTCGCGCCGGCTTGAATGGCGCGGTAAATATCTTCGTCGCCGTTGATGAACGCCGGAATTGTCGTGTTCTAGGGCCCAACCGTGATCACTCCAAATAGGCCGTTCGCATAACTGTTAGGCCCTGCGGTAAAGAAGAGTTGGTTGTGGGCACCGTTCGCGGAGGCATCCTGGCCAAATTGCAGCGCCCAGATATTGTCGACCTCAATGACCTTGCCATTTGTGTCGCGGAGTGGGCCGAGAAATTGACCCGTCTGAGGATTAAACGCGTTGATCTGGCCTCTGGTAGTGTTGTTGCTGATCAAAATCGCATTACTCATCTGTCCGAAATCCGCTGGAGCCAGCGCAATTCCCCAAGGTGAATGGAGAGGACCGTGGACGGCGAAGTGCTTGATCAAATTGCCCTCCGTATCAAAAACGTCCACGAAACCACCTTGCGCTTTCTTCAAAGGAGTGAATGTCACCCAGATCTGACCATGTATGGCCTGAATCCCGTATGGGGTAAAACCATGCGGGATAGCTGGGTCGTCAAAGGACTTCACCAACCTGAAGGTGCCATCGAACATGTCGACTCTGCGGTTCGGGCCACCGTCGGCGGCGTACAGCAAAGTCTGGCCCACCTGATTGGTCGCGATGGCCAGGCCCGTATAACTCGCACCCACGTCTGATCTATCAGCCGCGATAGTGGCATGACTGTTACCCGTCGCGCCGCCAATCGCGGGATTCCACCCGCTGATCGTGCCGTCTAATGTCGCGAAGATAAAAACCGACGGGCGCGACACGCCGTTTTCCATGATGGGAAAATCGGTCGTGTTGCGGCTGGTATTTCCAACGATACCGGTCGGCGTGCCCAGAGTGCCCGCCGGCTGGGTTGGTGCCGGCGGTACACTTACGAAGAGTTGAGGTTGCTGACCGGTGGCAGTGTAGAGCGTGGAGAATCCGGTGCCGTTGTCGCTGACCCAGTAGGGGCTCGTGGGCAGCGCCACGAGACCCCAGCCGTTGACCAGATGCGGGTCAGTAGCAGGCGCTACTCCCGGCTGATTCGACACTAAGTCGGTGCGTTTGTATTGCGCCGAGGCAGTGGCGATTGTTAGGCCCGTTAGGACCAGAACTGTAAGAATTCTAAATTTCATCTTTTTGTCCTCCGTTTCTGGCGACCGCGGCCTATCCACCCTCGCGTTTGGCCGCATCCGCTTCGTGCGCCAGCTGGGTTAGAAACGCCAGGAACTCCGGCGGTTGACCGATGAACAATCCATCCGCGGCTAGGGCATTAACTGCCGCCATCGCAGCTCCATTTGTCTCGGTCGGGCGAATGATCGAAACGACCGGAAACGAGCGGTTAAGGAATACGGTGGGCTCGGGCATGATCAGATTGGTTTGGAAATCCTCGCCGCCGAATGGAGGTGAGTTGAGATCCGGAAATACCAACCCGTTAGTGGGGTCGGTCAGCGCCGGCGCATTGCCGGCCTTGTCATGCCACGTCTGAAAATGCATTGCTTCGGTCGGGCCGATACTGAGGAGGATTTGTAATACCTCGACGTCAGTTACGCGCTGCGCCAGCCCGGCGTAGAGGCTGGTGCCGCCCTGCTCGATAACGCAAAAGTGGAAGCCTGCCGTATTGGCGATCGCTTGCAGGTGATCCGCCGGAGCGAGATCGTTATCAGTGCGGGGAATTGCCGGAAACTGGCCCGCGTTCAATCCGGGAACGGCTTGCGCGAAGGTGTCGCCGAGATCGGGATTCTTGTTGTCGCTGCGGTAGCGTGTCCAGAAGCTGGTGTCCACTGTCAGCTGCATCAGATTGGTGAGCCTTCCGATTTGCTGCGCTCCGGTCGCCTGACTGCTCGGCAGAGTACGAAACTGATCCAGATTGACGGGGTCGGCTCCTTTCGAAACCAGAAAGGCGTTAAGAAACGTGAAGTGACTGATCTCGTCGTCTGTGTTGTCATGAATATACTGGTCCATGTCCCCATCCAACACTTGCAAGGCCTGGGTGTAAGCTGGGCTTCCGGTTCCTCCTGGAACTTCGGCATCTTGGATTCCGGCGAGCTCGTTGTACTGCTGCCACAAATCGGTCTCGATGATTTCTGCTGCCGCCAGGAATCGGAGAATGGCGGCATCGCCCTTGTCCAGGCGGCCAACCGTTTTTCCCTTACCCTCTTTTGCGGCAAGAGCATCAGTCAACAATCCGGCGCTCATTATCCCTGCTCCGGCGACGAGTGACTTGCCCAGGAAGGAACGGCGGCCGATAAAGCCTTCGGTTGATTTATTGATTTGCGGTTGATGAAGCGCATCACTGCTGCGCTTCCCGTCGGATGTTCTGCTATCTACTTTAGTACTCATTTTGTTCTGACACGTTTCGGACGCTTCTGATTTTGCCGCGATAGCGCGTCCGCGGGATTTTGTGCTGCTACCTGTGAGGGGATGTCGACTCCCTCTTTGGGGATAGAGCGATCGATACTCGTTAGGTCGCAAACTGGCTCACCCAGCGAGACAATCGTTGGTCCGCATCTCCTAAAATGCCCGCGGGAGAAATTGGATTAGTCGCAACGACCCGCTCCACTTGAGTGGAGATATTTTGACAGTGCTGCGAAAGCCAGGCGAAAGAGAGAAGGTGCTGCCGGCAAGCTTCATGTTTGCGCGATTTTTCTGATCGTGGCGCACAGTCTCTCGGTGGCAGGAGTAAGGTCTGCGCTTACTCAACTACCACCCTCAAAAGACTATCCGTCCATCATCAGGACAACGCGGAATCGCACTTTGCCGCTGTGCATCTGTTCGTAGGCTTCTCCCACCCGGCTGAGCGGATATTTCTCGATCATCGGATGCACGTGGGTCAGCGCGCTGAATTCCAATGTGTCCTGCGAATCTTTCGCTGTGCCCGAGTACCAGCCCAACACGGATCGCCTTTCCAGGAACAACGACATCGGGCTTATCGTCAGGGGCTCGGTGGGCGCGGCTGGCATAACCAGCTTGCCGTCCGCCGCCAATCCATCCACCAGCGCTGAAATCGCCTGTGAGTTCGGCGCCGTCGCCAGAATCACGTTCGCGCCGCCGAGCTTTTGTAATTCCGCCGCGGCATCGCCGGCGCCCGAATCAATGTAGTGATGCGCACCCAATTTCTTCGCCAGCGGTTCCTTGTCCTTCCCGCGGCCGAGCGCCACGGTCTTGAATCCCATCTGCCGTGCGTACTGAACTCCGAGATGTCCCAATCCGCCGATGCCGTGCACTGCCACCACGTCGCCGGCGCGCGCGCCTGAATTACGGAGCGCGTTATAGACCGTAACGCCCGCGCACATGAACGGCCCCGCTTCCTCCGCCGGCAAATCATCGGGGATCGCTGCTACCGCTTCGGCCGGAGCGATCATGTACTCGGCATATCCGCCGTCGAAATCGATGCCGGTGACTTTGCGGTTAATGCACATGGCGAAATCCCCGCGCCGGCACTGCTCGCACACGAAACAATGTCCTCCGTGCCAGCCGACGCCGACGCGCTGATCTTTCTTCCAATTCGTGACGCTACCGCCGACCGCATCAACGCGGCCCGCGATTTCATGACCCGGCACGCGAGGATATTGCAGCCCGGGCCACATACCTTCTTTGACGACGAAGTCGCTGTGGCAAATCCCGCAGGCCTCCACTTTCACGCGAACCTGGCCGGCGCCTGGCTCCGGGATGTCGCGTTCCACCAATTCAAAATCTCCGCCGGGTTTGCCGATCTGCGCCGCTTTCATTTTCTTGTTCATAAATCAAATCATTGCCATCGCACCAGCGACTAACGATTCCCTCCCGAGACCACGAGCGTTTGGCCTGTCACCCAACCCGAATCCGCGGAAGCGAGGAACACTGCGACAGGAGCAATGTCTGACGGCTGCCCGATCCGGCCCAGCGGAGTTTGCGCCTCGACCTGTTTGCGGAAATCGCTCTCGGCAATTCCCGCTGCATGAAAACCTTCTGTCTCCACCATTCCAGAGTTGAGGGCATTGACCCGGATCTTGCGCGACCCAAGTTCCTTCGCCAGCGATTTGGTCACGGCATCCACCGCGGCCTTGGTCGCGCTGTAGACCGAACCGGTCGGAGGCGCAGAGCTACTCGCCAGGGAACTGATGTTAACAATGCTGCCGCCAGAGGGACCGAACTGTTTGACGGCTTCTTGCGTCGCGAGGATAAGACCGAGGACATTTACATTGAACTGTCTGTGGAAGTGCTCTTCGGTGACGTCTTCGAGAGGAAGGAATTCATAGACGCCCGCGTTGTTGACGAGAATATCGAGCGCGCCGAACGCCTTCTTCGACTCCGCGAACAAGCGATCGACCTCCGCTTTCTTTGCCACGTTGGCTTGCACCGCCACGGCTTTTCCGCCTTGGTTGATAATCTCGGCCACGACCTTGTCAGCGTCTGTTTTGCTTGAGGCGTAGTTGACGATCACCGCGGCGCCTTCAGCCGCGAGATGTTTGGCGATAGAAGCGCCAATGCCCTTCGACGCTCCGGTCACGACCGCGACTTTTCCGTCTAGTTTTCCATTTTTCATCGTGTTTCTTCTATTCTTTGATTTGGGGAAGTGATTGCTTCTCGATACTTCCGAGATTGTAGCTGCTCGTAGTTAGGCAACGATCCTGCGTCGGTTGGGATTTTCCAATATCGCTTGCGAGGTGATTTGCACTCCCTCGTTCGAGAGAGTCCATTCGCAAGTTCGAGCATCAACAATACGCTTTAGGCGGCTGCATCGGCGTTTGCGGATGTTGTGCTATCTACTTGAGAGGTCATTTGGTTCTGACACGCGTCGGACGCTTCTGATTCTGCCGCGATGGCGCATCCGCAGGATTTTGTGCTGCCACCTGTGAGGGGATGCCGATTCCCTGTTTGGGCAAATGACGCAGTTCCATTGCCTCAAACGATTGTGCAGGAAAAGCACGAAAGCAGCAAGGGGAGCCACGCTGGCCGGATCGCTACCCACCTTGTGTAGGGTGCACACCCATCTCGCTCGGTCCCGATTTGAAGATCGGCCAGTCGTTATCCGAATCTTCGGCCACATACTTCCAGTCGAGCACTCCGACCACAACGCGTTGCAGAGCTCGGTGAACCGCCTGGTTAGTCTGTCTGGCGGCGACGGACGTAGAGCAACGCGCCGAGGAGCGCCGGCCCAGCGAGTAAGGCCAAGGTTGATGGCTCCGGGATGATCTGAATGTTGTTGAAAAACAAGTTGTCTTCCGGCGCGCCGCCGCCAGTCGTTTGCACATTGTAGAGGTCAAATGACGCGGCAACTCCCATGTAGGGAAATATTCCTGATGAAGCGGTTCCACTCAGCCCGCCACTTCGGATGATCGTCCATGTGCCTTCCGTCGCGCTCGTCTGCGTGAGCTGAACGGTAAAGACCGTGTTCGGATCGTAGGCATTTCCGAATAGGTTAGTCGTGCCTCCGCCGGTATTGTTCACGGAGTAAACGTCGCCGCCGATGTTCAGATCGAAGATGACGTTCGAGTTCGCATCTCTGACATCGATGCCTTTGTTTCCATTCCGGAAATTGACCGCCAGCTGAATGCTAAAGGTCTGGCCAATCGAAAGGGGGGCGTCGAAAGAGCGAACCGCATTAACGTATGCGCCGCTGTGGCCGAAGAGTCCGAACGAAACGCCAGAGCTGTTAACATTGCCGCCACTGTTGCCCGGCGCCAGCGTCGTCGAATCTCCAATAAAACTTCCCGCCGAAGTAGTGCCGGATGGATTCGCAGTCACCGTCCACGCTCCGAACGTTGCAGGTGTTCCACCATCCTTGCCATCAAAGGATCCTGCGCCGCTGCCGCCGTAAACCGGGTCGCCCGCATTGTCGAATCCAGGCGTGGCGGCGTTAAGGGGAGATGCAGCAAATACAAGGAGAGCCGTCATCGCGAATTCTTTGATCATGTTCTTTCCGTATCCAGCGGGTTACTCCGCCCGGGTCTATCGGGTTTTCGACGATAGGTCAACGCGATTGAAGAAGGGGCTAGGTCCACAGCACCCGCCACAATAACAGCCGCCTAACCAATTGTTCCGTTTGCGTACGACTTGTCTATTGGGCGGACGTTGCAGCTTCTTCGATTAGAGCAGCAACCTCCTTCGGCCTGGAGACGTAAACAGCGTGACTGGCGCCTGAGACTTCGACCTTATGGCTATTGGCTCGTGTGGCATACCACCGTTCGAGATCCGGATTGATGGTTCTGTCTTTTCCCGCTACCAACATCCAGCTCGGTTTGCTTTTCCAGGCAGCCGTGGTGATGACTGCTTTGAAATTGTCAGCGGCGTTGAACACTTGCGATCGCGCCATGAAAGCGGCCTGCTCAGCAGACAGGTCGGCTGCGAAGTACTCATGAAACTGCGCGGGGTCGAGGTAAGTGAAACCGTCAGGCGTTTTCTTTATCGCACTAGATTTGCTGAGGTCGCTGGGGAAACGTTTTCCGTCGTCAGCCTCATTCTCTCCCGCGTCCGGCATGTGAGCCGCAATGTAGACCAAACCGGCAACCAACGGATCCGTCCCGGCTTCAGTAATTACCGCTCCCCCGTAACTGTGAGCGACCAGAATGCACTGGCCATCTTGTTGAGCAAGGATGCGCTTCGTAGCGGCCACATCATCTTTAAAGGATGTCTCCGGTTCCTGGACGATGCTGACGTTGTAGCCATCCTTAACCAGAATGTCGTAAACCCCTTTCCAGCCGGAACCATCGGCCCAAGCGCCGTGAACCAGAACAATATTCCGAACGCGATGTTCTTCGTTCTGCGCTTGGAGCGTGCTGCCGGTCAGCAGCAGCAACAATACGATGCAGATGGACTCAGACAGTTCCGGTAGCGTTTTAAGAACAAGCTGCGGTTTCATCATGGTCCGAGATCGGTTTAACTCGCTGCCGGCTGAGGTAATCCGAGGGATTGCAACGTTTCCGCTGACAAACTCCCGGTTACATCGAGATGTTTGGCGATTTGATAATTCGCCACCGCATCGCGCGTCAATGGGCTGAAAATGCCGTCGACTGGGCCATTGTAATAGCCCGATTGTGCGAGCTCTGTCTGGACGACCGTCACTGTGGGATCGACCGTCGGCGTGTTGCTGTATACGCCTTCATTATAATAGTACGGCTCCGTGTCGGCGTAATAGCCAGGGTAATAGTCGTACGGGTAATAGTCGTAGGCGTAGTACGGATAGTAGTCCCACGGGAAGAACCCGGCATCTAGTCCACACCAGAAGCCGTCAATAAAAACAAAGAACCGATTGTGGGAGAAATGGGCATGACGCCGGTCCCAGTCGCCGTGCCAATTTTGGTCGTGACGTTCAGCGATGTGGCCCATCACTCTATTGAAAGCGGGGCGCCCGGATGTTTGGGCTTGCCGCGCCGCGCCTGAATTGTTCCCGCGGAGATTCGGTCTGGTAACGGAGGGCGCTTGACGAACCGGAGAACGGAACTGGCCGGTGCGCGAGTTCGTGTAATGCATGCCTCTGCTATAGTAATAAGCGGGACGAGCACTGGATCCGGATCTCCCGGAGCCGACTCCACTTCCGCGGCTACCAGCTCCCCCGCCGCCGCCGCTGTGTCCACCACCACCACCACCGGCAGAACCACCGCCACCGCCGCCTCCACCCCCGCCGGGGCCCGCCGCCCAGCCGGCGTGAATCAAGGCAATCGATGTGATGCCAACTAAACTAACTAATCTCAAGTGTTTCATGCTCCAAGATCGTGGCGCTTCCGTGTCGCGACGATTGCGCGTCGGTGGGATTTTGCGGTGATACCTAAGAGTCGCCCCTCCCTCCCTCGTTGGGGTGAGCGACTTGCAACGCGGAGTCACGCGCGAATCGATCACAATCAAAAGACGAACATGCCAACCGCCGCTCCGAGCATGACGAGCGCCGTCATTGCCACTGTTAGCCGTGAGAATAGAGAGTTCGGCTGCTGCCGCATGATCTTGCGGTCCGAGGCCACGATCAGAATACCGATTAGAAGAAACGGAGCGAGAATACCGTTGGCGACCGCGGCCCAATAGAGGGCCTTCATCGGACTCACGTCCGCGAAGTCGAGCGCGATACCGATCATGCTCGAGAGGATGATCACGCTGTAGAAGGGACGCGCTGCTTTGAACTTTTCACTTAGCCCATCCTTCCAGCGAAACGTTTCCGCCAGAGCATAGGCGGCAGACGTAATCAAAGTCGGAATTGAGACCAGGCCGACGCCAACAATTCCAACAGTGAAAAGCGTGGCCGCGCAAGGGCCTGCCAGCGGCATGAGCGCGGCCGCGGCATCGCGCGAGGTGTCAATATTTGTGATGCCATTGCGGTGCAGCGTCAGCGCTGTCGTGAGGATAATGAAATACATGGCAACATTCGAAACTAAGGTGCCCGCGGTCACACTCAGGTTGCGCGCGCGGATTCGTTTTGTTCTCGCGCCGTGTTCTTCGGAGTGCACGACCGGACCGAGATCGCGGGTTTCTTCCAACTCTTGCGAAGCTTGCCAAAAAAACAGATACGGACTGATGGAGGCTCCGAGGATGGCCACCAGCGCGACCCACGCTTCATGCCCCGTTGGCCGGGTCGGCAGAAATGTTTCGCGCAGAACTGCATTCCAGTTTGGATGAACGACGAATGCGGTTAGCACATACGTGAACAAACTAAGCGCGCACCATTTCAAGAGGTTCGCGATTTGGCGGTAGCGAAACAGGACGGTGCCAAGCGCGATGGTGACACCGAAGAAGATGACGTAGTAATGCGAATTCAGACCGCTGAGCATTTCCGACGCGTCCGCCATAGCGGAGAGATCGGCGCCGACTGTGATCGTATTCGCGACCAACAATCCCAAGGAGAGCGCCACTACGAGTGGTCGCGGAAATTTTTCGCCGAGTGCGCGGGCTAGCCCTCCGCCTGTGACTAAGCCGATGCGCGTACACATCATTTGGATGGCGGCCATGAGTGGCCAGGTGATGAAAGCGGTCCACAGAACAGAGGTGCCGAACTGCGCCCCCACGACCGAATAGGTGCCGATGGAGGACGGATCGTCATCAGCCGCTCCGCTGATCAGCCCCGGTCCCGCCATAGCGAAGAATCGCCTGAAGCGACCCACCGCTGGCCTATGTCGGTCAGCTTGTGCCATAACCAAGCCAGTCGTTAGGCAGCAACGCGGTCGCTGCTAGAAAGAAATGCTAAAGAAGTTGATTCCGTTTCCTTTTCCGGGGACATCGGGATCGAGCGAGACATTCTCTTCCGCTGTGCCGTATTTTGCTGGCGCGAAAGGGTTGAGCATCTGTAGCGGATTACCGCTGCGGATCGCGCGCGGAATCACGCCGGAAACGGACGGCTCAGAGAGCACCGCAGGCCGATGAGTTTGGCCGGCATGATGCTTGGATTCAAAAGAAGCGGTGTGCGAAGGACCGGTAACAGGGGGATTACCGGCGGCCCGCGCGGGTTGACCAAACATCAGAAGTCCCGTGGCAAGACAAGCGATCAATGAACTTGTTTTCATGGCCAAAGTTCCTTCCGTTTGGATCTTCCTTCTACGCCGCGATCGTGGGATCTTGTGATGCCACTTAGGAACCGACCGCTGCTCCCTCTTTCGAGAGAAGGTATTCGCACCGAATCGCTGGTATTGTTCGGTTGGACGATGAAGAAACGCCGAGACTAGGATTGACACGATCGGCAATCCGTTGATCGCCCGACCATGCCCGAACACGATCTTGGCGCAGGATTAGATGTCTGTGCGACTGATTGCCGCGAAGGCTAGCGGCAAAGAAAAAGATCGCTGCCGGCAGCTTCATGTTGAGCCCCGGCAGCCGATCAATCCAATTCTGCCACCACTTCACAAGCGGGAAGTTGATGGTTGAGAGTTGAGAGCAGCGGCGCTCCGCGCTGTCTTGAAATGTTTTCTATCAGCAATCAACTAAGAACTATCAACTCCAAGGGCTGTTCTGCGATCCGCAGAATCGACCCGGCTTTAAGTTAGTTCGCAGAAGCAGCGGCTTTCTCCATGATTTCTGCAACCTCGCGCGGCTTTGAAACATAGACCGCGTGACTGCCTGCCACTTCAGTCACCTGTGCTTTTATGCGTTCGGCCATTTTCCTTTGCGCCGGAGGCGGAATCATTTTGTCGTCGGAAGCTACCAGATAGTAGCTCGGCTTGGTTTTCCACGCGGGCTCAGACACAGCACCTGCTAGCGCGTCAACGCCCCATGGAACTTGCGAGTCGGCCATGAATGATGCCGTTCCCGGTTCCACATCCGCCGCGAACGACGCTGCGAATTTGGCTCGATCGAGGAAGAGATAGCCGTCCTGCGGAGGCAGAATTGGCGGCACAGGAGCGCCGGCTGGAGGATTCGCTATCAATGACGAGACGGATTCTCCTTTGTCAGGAGCAAACGCCGCGATGTAGACGAGATCGGTTACCTGCGGATGTGTCCCCGCTTCCGTTATCACGACGCCGCCATAGGAATGCCCGACAAGAACAACCTCACTTTTCAGACTATCGATTGCGGCCTTTGTAAACGCGACGTCGTCGGCCAGGGTTTTCGTCGGGTTTTGCACCACCACGACGTTGTAACCCTTTTCCTTCAGTATGTTGTAGACACCCGCCCATCCCGAGCCGTCTACAAACCCACCGTGAACAAGCGCAATCGCCTTGCGCGGTTTGCTGTCCTGCTGGTTTGACTTCTGCGTATTCATAATGATTTGCCTTTCTATTTTTATTTTGTTGTTGATTGGCCTTTGCCGATCGGCAGCAACGTTAGGAGTTTGGAATTATCGGCGTATTTTTACTTATCCTTTTCGGTGTCGAAACGGCGCGAAGACCTAACGACTGCGAGCGTTCTCTTTCGCGGGGTTAGTGTCTGGCGCATCCG
>JBEEGV010000020.1:0-5787 GCA_041167085.1 Verrucomicrobiota bacterium | reverse complement strand
CGTTGCTCTGAAAGTTGAGAATGTCCTTTACGTCACCGTCATAATCCTTCGACCAGAGATGATAACCGTCGCTCACATTGATCAGCTGAGCGGTGACGCGCAGCTTATCGCCGGCTTTGCGCACGCTTCCTTCCAACACCGTGCCCACGTGCAGCTGATCGCCGACTTTACGAAAGATGTCCTCTTCGTTTTTGCCCTTGAACGCGAAACAGGATGTTCGTCCCGGCACGCGCAATCCCGGCACTTTGGCCAGCACGTTGATCAGTTCCTCGGTCATCCCGTCGCTCAAATACTCGTCGTTTTTGTCTGCGCTCATGTTCACGAACGGCAGCACCGCGATCGATTTCTGTGACACAGGTAGGGACGCACCTCCGGGGCGTCCTTCCCCGATTTGTCGGACGTCTCGGAGAGACGTCCCTACCAAAAATTGATGCGCGAACCACCAAACAAGTCCGACTGCGAGCAACATGAGAGCGGCGATTCCAATCCACCTCGTAGTAGCTAGGAGCCTCTTTCCAACTTCGGATTTCGGTCCGAGGCGGACTGGCACTTTTCGGATTTCGGATTTGGAAGGCTGTTCCCACGGCAGCACGATGCGAAACAAATCCATCGTCACGGAAATATTCTTCAACTCGGTCGGCGCGAGTTTCTCAAAACGCGCCTCCAGCGCGTTACGAATCTGCCGCTCAACGTCCATCGAGACGCAAATCCCACCCGCGCCCGCCAGCGGTTCGATCCGTGAAGCGATGTTGACTCCGTCGCCATAGACATCGCCGCCGCGATGCACCACATCACCAATGTGAATGCCAATCTTCAGTTCGATCCGGCGCTCCGCCGTCACGTCGTGGTTGCGTTTGGCCAGCGTGCGCTGGATTTCGATGGCGCACTGGGCTGCTTCCAACGCGCTCTGGAACTCGACCAGGAAAGCGTCACCGATCGTTTTGATCTCGGTGCCGTTGAAGCGAGGGAAAATCTCGCGGAGTAGCTGGCGGTGTTCCTCTAACAATTCGAGAGCAAGCTTGTCGTCGCGTTGCGCCAGCGTGCTGTACCCCACCATGTCGGTGAACATGATGGCCGCGAGCTTGCGTTGCTCAGTGTTGGCGCTCACGGAGGAAAGTTCATCTTCTTGTAGAGCGCTTGGAAGCGGGGATCCGAACGCAACGGGTCGTACATCGGCTCCACCTTCAGCCATGCCACCCAGACCGACCGTCCCTCGTAGGCCTTCTCAAGCCAATCGATGGCCCGGCTGTTCTCGCCCAAGCCGAGATAGACCAGCGCCTGACAAAAAGGAGTAACGAAACGGCGGCTGCTCAGCTGCTTCAATTCATTGAGCATTTCCAACGCCTTGTCTTTTTGACCGTCCTTTGCGTAAGCGTAGCCAAGGTAGGCAGTGATATTCGGCTGAGTTTCCATGGTCTCAGCCACGCGAAATTCTTCAATGGCTTTCGAATAAGTTTCTGGCGCGCGCATTTCAATGGTCCCCAAAACGAAATGGGGAAGGAAGAAACTCGGATCAAGCTCGAGCGCTTTGTGACACTGCGCGATCGCCTTGTCGTATTCCCTTTTCGCTTCCATACCGGAGGATTTCCACGCTCTCATCTGGTGAGGCACATTGACATCCGTCGTCATCACCGGCGAAAGCGGGTCCAACTCGACGGCGCGCTCCATTTCCTTCAGCGCTTCCTCCGCGCGTCCGACAAAGACCAGCAGCCATCCGTATTGCCAGTGCGCGACGGCGTAATTCGGTTTGAGTTGGATCGCGCGCTGAAACTGTCTCTCTGATTCCGCCCATTGGAACTCGACCGAACTGTTCATGGCGCCCAATGCGGTGTGCGCTTCCGCCAACGAATCGTCCAACTCCAATGCTCGCTCCGCCGCGGCTTTCGCCTTCACCCTGGCTTCGGTTGGGGCAATTTGGGCGTCGGAGGAGGCCCAGTAAACGTCCGCCATCCCCGCCCAGGCCAAAGCAAAGTCCGGATCGATTTCCTTGGCCCGGTTGAAGTGCTCCAAAGCCTCGACGAAACCCTTCTCGGTCTGACGATTCCAGGATTGACGGCCCAGGAGGTATTCCTGCAACGCAGCCGGGTTCACCGCGCTCGCACTGCTCATCCGCGAGGATTGCTCCGGCGAAATGGTCGTCTTGATCTCGCGGGCGATGTCTTCGACGACCTCGTTCCGCATTTTGAAGATGTTGGTCACGTCGCCCTCGAATTTTTTTGCCCACAGGTGTCGGTCGGTCAGCGCCTCGATCAATTGCACGTTCACCGTGACGTGGTTGCTCTCGCGGAGCACCGAACCTTCGACGATGGCGTCGGCGTGCAGTTCCTGCCCGATCTCCGGCATTGACTTCGTTGAGCCTTTAAACTTCAACGCTGACTGATGGGATTTTACCGTGAGCGCGCCAATCCCGCTCAGTTCGGTCGTCAACAGGTCGGTCATCCCATCCGCAAAAAATTCCTGGTTAGGTTCGCCCGAGTAATTCTTGAATGGCAAGACGGCGAGCGACGAAATGCGCCCTGTAGTTTCAGGCGAAGCCGGCATTCTGCGGGGTTTAGTCGTCCACCACCAACCGATACCGACTATCAACAGCAAGACGAGCCCGCCGATCAAAGCGAATCTTCTGCTTGCAGGAGCGGCGGCCCGCTCTCTGACCGCTGATTTGTGACCTCTGACTTCTGATTTTTTCTCCCACGGCAATACAATCCGAAATAAATCCATCGGCACCGAAATGTTCTTTAGCTCGGTCGGCGCGAGCTTCTCAAAGCGCGCTTCCAACGCGTTGCGAACCTGGCGCTCGACATCCATCGAGACACAGATCCCGCCCGGCCCCGCCACCGGCTCGATCCGCGAAGCGATGTTCACTCCATCGCCGTAAACGTCGCCACCGCGATGCACCACGTCGCCAATGTGAATGCCAATCTTCAGTTCGATCCGGCGCTCCGCTGTCACATCGTGATTGCGTTTGGCCAGCGTGCGCTGAATTTCGATGGCGCATTGCGCAGCTTCCAAGGCGCTGTTGAATTCGACGAGGAAGGCGTCGCCGATAGTTTTGATCTCGGTGCCGTTAAAGCGCGGAAAAATTTCGCGTAGCAACTGGCGGTGTTCTTCTAATAACTCGAGCGCGAGCTTGTCGTCGCGTTGCGACAGCGCGCTGTAGCCCACCATGTCAGTAAACATGATCGCGGCAAGTTTGCGTTGCTCGGCGGCGTTAGTCATGACTTCGGCTCTGCTGCTACTTCAGCGGGAGTAGGCAATCCGATCTTTCGACAAAACGCAGCGAAGCGCGGATCGCTTTTATACGGCAGGAGGAATGGATCGTAGTAGACGATGCAGACTTTGTTGTCGCGGTTGCCCCACGCACGATCGAGCCATTCGAACACTTTGTTGGGGTCTTTTCGCAAGGCATAAACGCGGGCGATGAAGTAGGCTTCGGTCTTGGCGTAATGATCAATCACGCTCTTTAGTGCCGCATCGGCTGCGGTCTGGTCGTTACTAATCTGCAGCGCGTTCGTTAGGGCGAAGTCGCGTGCTTGTCCCGGCGGAACCTGCTCTGCTTTCTCAACGGCTGCGGCCGCATTTCCGCGGAGCACTTCAATGGTGGAGAGTCGGGCCTTGGGCCCGGCCTCGGTCGGCTCCAGGGCCATTTGATCCCGGTAAGCCTGTTCGGCTTCGTCCAGACGGCCAACCGCCGTGAAATCAATAGCGAGCAAGCCATACCAACCAGCGTTCCTCGGGTCGCCCGCCAGAGCCTGCTTGATCAGTTCGATCGCGCCTTCCGGATGTCCGAACGCTGCGCGCATTTGACCCAGCGATGCTTTGAGATCGAGATCGGTCGGCGCCAATTGCACGGCGCGCTCGAATTCGACTTTGGCGCCGGCAAAGTCTAGATCTGCGAAAGCCAGGAGGAGGGCACGCGCTCCGTGCGCGACCGCGAGATTCGGATTCAACGTCAATGCGGTGTTAATGGAGGTGCGCGCCTCGGCAAAAATCTGCTGGGCTTGAGCGCCCGAGAAGTAGTCGCCGTAAAACGTTTGGGCGTAGCCCATCTCGGCGTAGGCCCGCGCATAACGCGGGTCAAGCGAGACCGCGGCCTGGTAGGAGTCAATCGCCTCGCGAAAATCAGCCTGTGTATTGCGCTGAAAATGGAATTGGCCTTGAAGGAAAGCGTTGTAAGCCGGGAGACTGCCGCTTGGCGGCCGGTCACTCTGGGCCGCGGCCTCGCTCGCGTTCAGCAGCTTTGCCTTGAGTGCATTAGCCACCGCCGTCGTGATGTCATCCTGCAGTTTGAACAGGTCCTTGTAAGGGCGGTCGTAATGTTGAGACCAAAGGGTGCTACCGTCCGCAGCGTTGACTAACTCAGCGCTGATGCGGACGGCATCAGACGCGCGGCGCACGCTGCCTTCCAACAGATGGGCGACACCGAGTTTCGCGCCAATAGTTTTGCTGTCGTCCTTACTGTCGCGGAACTGAAACGATGAGTTGCGGCCTATCACCTTCAAACCAGCAAATTGCGAGAGTGCGGTGATCAAATCTTCCGAGAGGCCATCGGAAAAATACTGTTCATCTTTCGCCCCGCCTTCGTTAGTCAGCGGAAGCACGGCGATGCTCTTGGTCGGGATTGGTAAGGACGCACCGCCGGGGCGTCCTTCCTCGGCAGCGCGATCAGAGCGGACTGCCCCGCGGTCGGTCCCTGCCATTTTGAAAACGGCGAGCGCGCAGATGAGAAACAGAATGGCTGCGGCGGCGATGACAAAGTATTTTCGATTGGTCGCCGGTTTCACCGCGGCCGACACGGCCGCCGCTACAGGCCTGAACTTCTCCGGCACGGCGGGATTGCCAACCTCGTCGTTGTAGAGATTCACTACCGAAATACGAACACCATGTTTCACTTCGCATTCGCCTAGCTCGTGCAAGTACGGCTGCCAGCGCGGATAGTGTTCCAAGTCTTCAGCCACATGCCTCGAGAGAAGGATGTGGCCCGCATCGCCGCAATCCATCACCCGTTGCGCAATGTTAATTCCCGCGCCGGCAATATTGGCTTGTTCGTTCAAGTCGCTGATTTCATTCACCGGACCGCTATGGGTACCCATGCGGACTTGAAGCTCAGGATGACTTTTCAGCGCCTCTGCGATCTCGATCGCGCACAAGACCGGCGCCTCGGGACTGTTACGAAACACGAGCGCGCCGCCGTCGCCTGTCGGCAGGCGAAGCAATTTGCCTTCCGCTTCCGCGACCCGGAACTGCTCCGTGCCGCGCACGATCTCCTTTAGCTTCTGCAACAAATCGCTCTGCTCGGTGATTAGACCCCTTGAGTAACCCACGATGTCGATGAACAAGACATGCCCGATCTCGAATTTCACCTCTAAAGACTCGGACGCCATGTAACGCAAAGTTATTTTTCCCGACAGAGCTTCTCGAAGCGGGGATCGCCGCGGAGCGGATCAAAGTCCGGATCGAGTCGAAGAAGCGGTGGAGTGAGCGGCACCGTGGCCCAACCGCTGTAGCGTGTCTGCAATAGGCGTTGCAGGATCTCGATCGCCTGATCTTTTTCGCCGAACAAGGTTAGGATGCGGGCACGTTGTTCCTCTACGCTAGGTTGGTTGCGCAGATCTCCGGCGCGCAATTCCATCGCTTTGTCGATAGCATTAAGAGCCGCCTCCCGTTCGCCAAGATGACTTAATGCCTGAGCCAAGGGACTGAGATAGCGCACGTTCTCAGGTTGCTCGCGCGCGAGCGCTGCGGCGCGGTCGCGAACTTGTCGGAAGATGGATTGCGACGATGCGTTAT
>JBEEGV010000019.1:0-15645 GCA_041167085.1 Verrucomicrobiota bacterium | reverse complement strand
GCCTCGGCAGAACGGGGCGGCTGCAGCTTTCGTTCAGCTAAGCCTTGGCCACGGCCCGAGTGGCCTTGGTGCTACCGTAGCGGCGGGTGAATTTCTCAACCCGTCCCGCTGTATCGACGAACTTTTGTTCGCCGGTGAAAAACGGATGACAAGCGGCGCAAATACCGATTTTAATGTCCTGCCGCGTTGAGCGCGTATGATAGACGGCGCCGCACGCGCAGGCGATATCAGTCTCGTAATACTCTGGATGAATATCCGCTTTCATGGTTGCAAAGGAGCGCGAAATCTATGCCGGACGGGCAGGATCCGCAAGGGATGAAATTTTCCGACGCGTTACTATCCGCCTGGAACAAAACGCTCGAACGCCGCGGCGCCGCGCCGGCGATTTTCCGTCGTGACGGCGAGGTGGCACGTACATTCCCCGCGATTGAGCTGGAGGCCGCGGCCTTCGCCAAAAAGCTGCTGGAATTCCCTCCCGGTGCCGTCCTGGCCGTACAAATCGGAAACCACGTCGCCTGGCCGGCGATCTTTCTTGCCTGCTTGCGCCAGCGCCTTGTCGTTCTGCCCCTCGATGAATCGATCGGAACGCAGGAACGCGAAGCGGCTTTAAGGATCTGTCACGCTGGGGGAATTATCACGGTCAGCGTGGGCGGCGAAGAAGTGGAAATTCTGCCCTTCCAGCTCTCACTCCCCAGCCATCGCTGGGATAACACCGCGCCTTGCCTGCTCAAGCTCACTTCCGGTACCACGGCCGCGCCGCGGGCCATTCGATTTCGCAGCGAACAACTGCTCGCCGATTGCGAGCAAATCTGCGCAACCATGGCAATTCGCGAAACCGACATAAACTTCGGAGTAATTCCTATCTCGCATTCGTACGGCTTCAGTAACCTGCTCACCCCGCTCATCGCCCACGGCGTGCCGGTAGTGCTGAGCGGGGATCGCGTGCCGCGCGCGGTGTTAGCCGATCTCAACCGCAGTCGGGCGACCGTCTTTCCCGGTACCCCCGTCTTCTATCAGGCCTTTTGTGAAATGAGCGATGTTCAGCCGCCGCCTGCGCTGCGTCTCTGCATTTCGGCTGGAGCACCCCTGCCCGCGGCTACCGCAAAAAAGTTTTATCAGCGCTTTGGCTTGGCCATCCATTCTTTCTATGGCTCTTCCGAATGCGGCGGAATTTGCTACGACCGGTCGGGAAAGGTGTTTGCGGACGGATACGTGGGCGAACCGATGGAAAACGTCGACGTGGAGTCGATGGAGCCGGCCGCAAAATTAAGCCGCATTCGGGTTCGCGGCGCGGCCGTGGCAGACGATTATTATCCGAAGGCGGACAGAGAAAAATTAGGAGACGGGTTATTCGTTCCCGACGATGTACTGGCGCGCGAAGGGATTGGCTTCAGGATCGCCGGGCGGACCTCCGATGTCATCAACGTCGCCGGCAGGAAGGTGAATCCGGCGGAGGTCGAAGCGGAGTTGGCCGAGTTGCCCGGCATCCGACAAGCGGTTGTGTTTGGGAGAAAATCACAATTCCGCAACGAAGAAGTCGCAGCCTGCGTCGTAGCAGGTGCGGATGTCTCCGAATCGCACCTCCTTCGACTCTGCCGAAAGCGTCTCAGCGGCTGGCAGGTGCCGAAGCGCATATTTGTCGTGGAAAAAATGCCGGTGAACGAACGTGGGAAGGTCAGCCGCCGCGAGTTGGCGCGGCTCTTCGCCGAGCGATAACAAGGGATTTCGCGTCAATCTTCCACACAGTGGTCGATCAGAGGCCATCCTGTCTCACAGAAATTCGGTGCGGCCAGAGGCCTTCTCCCTGTCTTGCCCCAGAAAACCGTTGCATTTCCCGAGAAGCACGCCTTCGTAAGGATGCGATCCCAGCGGCACACAACCAGCGTGCCGTACGTTTCCGAATCGCAAGCTATGACTCCGCTAACTTCCAGTGAAAGACGGGTTTTGGTTCTGGAGCCTGACGAACTGTTGGCTTCAGCCATTCTCAACGCTTTGCACGAGACCGCGCCAGGTGCGGTGATCGATCGCACCACGTCACTGGAAGAGGCTCAGCGGGTGTTAGCAGGCACGAAACCGGACCTGTTCGTTCTCGACATCGATGCCGTATCCGATCTCGCCCAGGAGTTTCTTTATGACTTGCGCACCAGCCACCCAAACGCCCGGGCGATCGTCCTGACGGCTGTTCACCTCGCCGCTGTCCGCGAACGCGCCGCCGGTCTGGGGGCAATTCATTTCCTGGAGAAACCTTTCCCGCACGCCGATTTTGTGGATCTCGTCCAGGCGTTGCTGCGTCCGGCCGACGCCAGCGACGCCGAAAAATTCCAAGGCACCCTGAGCGATCTGCACATGGCCGACATTATTCAGCTCAAATGCATGAGCGGCGCGACTGCGGCGATCGAATTCACCGGTCCAACCGGAGAGAAGGGCCGCGTATTTTTCGAAAACGGACAGATCCGTCACGCCACCGCACAAGGGAAGGAAGGGATCGCGGCCTTCAACGAAATTGTGACGTGGAAGGGCGGACGTATTTCGGAAGTCACGGCCGATTCAACGGCCCGGACGATAGATCTCGACTGGCAGGTGTTGTTGATGGAAGCGATGCGAAAGATCGACGAGAGCGGTGCACGGAGTGAGCAGCGTTCGAATCTGACACCATCTTCGGAGCGCAAGGTGCTGGTTATTGACGACAGTCCGATGTTGCTCAGTTTCGTGAAAGATATACTCGGGGAAGCCAATTATCGGGTAACGGCCGCGGCCAAGGCCGCGGAAGGTCTTGCCTCCGCGAAGAGCGATCGGCCCGACCTGATCCTGCTCGATTTCATCCTCGCCGATATGAAAGGGGACGAGTTCACCAGGCATTTGCGCGAAGAGCCGGCGACAGCCGACATCTCGGTCGTGTACATGTCGGCCATTGGAGTTGATCTCCCGGTGGATCCGGCCGGCAGTCCCAATGTGATTGGGTTCTTGAATAAACCATTCACTTCGGATTTGCTTATCAAAACCGTGGAAAACCATATGCCAAAGTCTCCCGAGGAATCTGCATCCGCCGGGCAGGAATCCGCCCCGCCCGTCACAGGTGCCGGCGCGGAAACGGAGCCTGCGGTCGTCCCATCCGATCTTGATTCGTCGGAGACAAAGACAGTCAACGAATTGGCCGCGGCTCCAGACGAGTGGTGGAGCAGCCCCCAACCGCAACAGAGCTGGCCAGAATCCACTGCGTCCTCCTCGAGCGGCGACTCTTCCGCGACAGAAGCCAATTTCCTATCTTCATCTCCCGTCGCGGAAGTAAATGAGGCGGACTTGCCAACGGAGTCGCTGACCGGTGGCGCTTACTTCTGCGGCGACACACGCTTTTTCTCAATCAACTGGGCGTTGCAGACGATCGCGAAAAGCAAGTTAACCGGGATGCTGCGATCGTTCTGGAACAAGGAACCCGTGGATCTTCTGGTCAAAAGTGGACAACCCGTCCTGGTCACGACACGGGATCCCGAGCTTTATTGCTCGGAAGCTCCGATCACGCTGGTGAATGTCGATGCGGAGAAGATCGCGGAGGCGCGGACGCAACAGCGCGAAATGGGCTGCCCACTCTTCATTACTCTTGCTCAAAGCGGTCACATTCTTCACGAACCGGCGAATCAGCTTGTCCAGCATTATGGCCAGAAGCTGTTCGCCCAGTTGTGGACCGCGGAACGAGTCCGCTTCACTTTTGAAATGATCGACAATTTGCCGGGCTACACGAACGAGATTGCGACCGAAAGCGACATTGATCATTGGGAGCTGGCCACCTTGCGTTTGATTCAGGCGCCGGAGCTTGGCGACAAGGCGAATTATGACATCAGTTCCATCCCCGCTTACACCCGCGATGGATTCGATCGCGTGCAGAACCTGCGCCTGACCGTCGCCGAAGCGCAGTTTGCCTCACAATTCAACGGTATCCGGTCGATCGCTCAGATTGCAAAAAACCTGCGCCTTGACCTGAAATTTGCCCGGTTGACCCTCTTTCGCTTTTTAACATTGGAGATTGTCGAATGCTGGCCGGCGCAAACAGCGACGAAGCCGGAGCGCAAAGGCGTGCTGCAACGTCTCACCCGCTCCATTGGAATCGGCGACTAGCCGCCCCTCGAAAGGAACCGCGTGCCATCGAACGTTGACCCGTCGTCTCCGGATGACGCGAAGAACATCATTCACCTTCCCGAAGCGATCCCGGAAGATGCAGGGAAAAGATTCTCCGCCCCGAAAAATTTCATCAATCGCGAGCTGAGCTGGCTCGAATTCAATCGGCGCGTGCTGGAGGAAGCGCAGGACGCGACTCAACCGCTCATCGAGCGCGTAAAATTTCTGAATATTTTCAGCTCGAACCTCGATGAATTCTTCGAGATCCGCGTCGCCGGCATCAAACAGCAGATCGAGAGCGAGACGAGCGACGTCGGAGCGGATGGCCTGAGCCCAACCGAAACGTTCAACGCGATTCAGCGAGTTGCACACGAACTGGTGGCAACGGAGTACGCTCTTTGGAATGGCGAGATAGCACCGCTCCTGGCCAAGAATTCAATCCGTCTCCATGATGTCGCCCAGCTGAACACCAAACGCGCGGCCTGGGCCCGCCGCTACTTCCAGGAAGAAGTTTTCCCGATGCTGACGCCACTTGCGGTCGACGCCAGCCATCCTTTTCCTCAACTTCTGAACAAGAGCCACAACCTGCTCGTCCGCGCCAAGACGGAACGGGGCGGCGAATTGCTTCATGCCATCGTGCAGGTCCCACGGGTTTTGCCGCGGCTTATCCTGATGCCGCGCGGCAAGGGCGAAGACGAGCCATGGGATTATATTTATCTCGCCTCGCTGATTAAAAATCATATCGGCGACCTTTTCCCGGGGTTGATCCTCGATGGGGTTCACGCTTTCCGCGTCACCCGTAATAGCGATCTCTATGTTGATGATGAAGAGGCGGAGAATCTCCTTCGCAGCATCGAACATGAGCTGCGCCGGTCGAGCCGTGGCGATGCCGTGCGTCTGGAGGTCGAGACCGATTGTCCGAAAGACTTCCGCGAATTGCTCCTCGAATTTTTCGATCTTGGCGAAGCCGATCTTTACAAACTGGACGGCCCGCTTTCGATGACGCACCTGATGCCGCTGGTGACGAACGACGCCTTCGCCAAACTGAAAGACCGGGTCTTTCAGCCCGTGCGCGATCCCGCTCTGCCTCCGCACGCGAACATTTTCGAGGTCATGCGCAAGCAGGATGTCCTTTTGCATCACCCCTACGAAAGTTTCGATCCGGTGGTCGAGTTGATTGAAAACGCGGCCCGGGATCCGCAAGTCCTGGCGATCAAGATCACGCTTTATCGCACGAGCGGCGATTCTCCTGTCGTCGAGGCGTTGATCAACGCGGCCAGCGCGGGCAAACAAGTCACCGCCTTGGTCGAACTTCGTGCCCGGTTCGATGAGGCCGCCAATATTCAATGGGCACGCCGGTTGGAAGAAGCCGGCGCGCACGTTGTTTACGGAGTGGTCGGTCTAAAGATCCATTGCAAGGCGCTTCTGATCGTTCGCCGCGATGCCGATCGGCTGCGTCACTATGTCCACCTCGGCACCGGCAATTATCATTCGCGCACCGCTCGTATTTACACGGACTTCAGTCTTTTCACGACCAATACCAAGCTGACGGAAGAGCTCGCCACTGTTTTCAATACCCTGACCGGCCTCGCCGGGTATCGCGGTCTCGAGAAATTGATCGTTGCTCCGTTCGATATGAGCCGGCGCATACTCGAATTCGTTGGGCGCGAGCGCGACAATGCCGTCGCCGGTAAACCGGCGCGGATCATCGCCAAGCTCAATGCGCTGGTCGATCAGGAGATCATCGAGAAATTGTATGAGGCCTCCTGTGCCGGCGTGAAAATCGATCTCATCGTTCGCGGAATTTGCTGCCTGCGGCCCGGCGTGCCGGGACTCAGCGAAAACATTCGCGTCATCAGCATCGTTGGACGCTTTCTCGAACACAGCCGGATTTACTATTTCGAGAACGCGGGAGAGCCGGTCCTTTATCTTTCCAGTGCGGATTGGATGCCGCGAAATCTCATCCGGCGCATCGAAGTAGCATTCCCGATTGAAGACCCGGCTTTGCGCAAAGAAGTCATCTCCGACGTTCTGCCTGCCTTTTTACGGGACCGCGTCAAAGCTCGCGAACTCCAGCCGGACGGAACGTATGTTAGGCTGCATCCAACCGAAACGGACCCCGCGTCGCAAGCGCAGTTGTTTTTCCGGCAGAACTCACGCAATCAGGCGCGTGGAGTGGCGGAATTAAAAAAATCGAAGTCGATCAGGTTAACCCCGATCAAAGCACTGCCCGATCCCAAGTGAAGCAAAAGAAGATTCTCGTTATCGACATCGGCGGGACGCGCGTAAAGCTGATGATGTCGCGGAAGGAAAAGCGGAAATTCGATTCGGGGCCGCGCATGGGACCGAAACAGCTCATGGCCGGGATCAACCAGAGCATTGGTGATTGGAAGTTCGATGCCGTATCCATTGGATTCCCTACGCCAGTGCGCAAGGGCCGGATCATGAACGAACCGAAGCATCTCGGTAAAGGGTGGGTCGGTTTCAATTTCCAAAAAGCTCTCGGCCAACCGGTTCACATTATCAACGACGCTGCGATGCAAGCACTCGGCAGCTACCAGGGAGGGCGTATGCTCTTTCTTGGACTGGGCACCGGACTTGGATCGGCGATGGCTTGGTCGCAAACGCTTTTGCCCCTGGAACTGGGCGACCTTCCCTACCGCGACGGTAAAATCATCGAGCAATTCCTCGGCAAACCCGGGTTGGTAAGACTCGGGGAGGCGGATTGGAAGAGAGAGGTAAAGCACGCCATCCTGCAGTTGAAACGGGCTTTCATCGCGGATTACGTCGTGCTCGGTGGCGGCAACGCGAAGCGATTCAAAAAATTGCCGCCGGGAGTGGAACTCGGGCACAATCGCAATGCCTATCTCGGCGGGGTTCGTCTCTGGGAAACCGAAGGACGAACGCGCAAGAAGAAATGGCACGTGATTTAGATCTGTCGCACGTAACAATCTGAGGAACCGGACGGCGATGAATCTTTATTTCTTGAGACATGGCGAAGCGGATTGGCCGAATTGGACGAAGTCCGACGACGAGCGGCCGCTGACCGCGCGCGGGAAAGATGAGATGAAGAAGATTGCCGCGTTCCTGGCGCGTCTGGATTGTTCGCTGGATCACATTGTCACGAGTCCGCTCCCGCGCGCACAGCAAACGGCGAAGATCGTCGCCAAAGAATTGGAACTGACATTGCAGGAAGACACCGATCTCAAGCCTGGATTTGGCATATCCGAACTCAAGGATCTGCTGAAACGCTACCCGGGCAAAAGTCTGATGATCGTCGGGCACGAGCCAGACTTTACCGAAACAATTTACGCACTGACCGGCGGTTCGGTTAAATTATCCAAGGCGGGAGTCGCGCTGGTCGACCTTAACCCTGGGTCAATGCAAGGCAGATTGCTCTGGCTTTTTCCGCCGCGGGTGGCAAAGGCCGGCCTCCGGCGCGAACGGAATTAAACGAGGACGGCCTGCGACCCTGCGCCACTGGTC
This sequence comes from Verrucomicrobiota bacterium, assembly GCA_041167085.1. GTDB lineage: Bacteria > Verrucomicrobiota > Verrucomicrobiia > Chthoniobacterales > UBA10450 > DATFCK01. The sequence continues at coordinate 8,046 of JBEEGV010000019.1, read as the reverse complement.
AGCTCTTCCGCGACCGATGTCGATTCGCAGTCTTCCCAATCTTTTAGCCAGGCGGCCAGACGTTTTCCGAAGTTACGCGGGCGTTCGGCGAAAAATCGTTCGGCCAAATCGGCCGCACCCCGCTGCAAATCCGACGCGCTTGCCTCAATCACCGCCAGAAGTTCTTCGCGTTCGCGCTCGAACTGCGACGGGCCGTGTTCGTGCCGGATTCGATCCCCGAGAAAACTCAGGTCATGCGCCCGTCCGAGAAGGCGGCCGAGCGCCCGAAGTTCGGCGGCGAAGTTCTCCAGAACAACGGGGTTGATCGGGCGAATGATTCGTAACTCGTAGTAAAGCTTCTTGGTCGCACTGCGAAATTCGTGAAAACATTCCGCACTGCCGCGCGACTTTGCTTCGGCCAGCGCTTTTCGTCCCCATTTGTACGTCCGCTGCACCACGCGCCGAAGCTGTCCATATTCAAACCGATCAACCGGCCAGGCCTCAATCTCCTGACAAACACTTTCCAGCATCGGAATCGCCTGCGAGTGCCATTCAGCGAAGGCCAGCACAAAATTCTCCAGTTCCAGAACGAGCATCTCCTCCAGTTTTCGATATTTCCGCGGTTTTTGGCTGCGCGCGAGACCTTGTAACTGCCGGACAGTTTGCAATCGCACCTCCGCGTCCCGGACATCGGAAATCAGGCGCCCCACATCCCGTAACGCATGATCATGCTTCTTGAATACGCCGCGACCGATCTCCATTTTTACGAGACACACCGCCGCTCGCGCCTTCTTCAGATGTTTACGCGTTTCGTGGACGGGCGTATCCTCGGTTTCCTTTTCGTTTCGGGCGAAAGCCAACGCCAGCTCGACCTGTTTACGGCAAATCCTCCGCAAGCCTTCGCCCGGATTTTCGTTGCGGCGCAGTTCGTAACTCATAATCAGTGTCCTATTCGCGCGCGAGTCTGACGTTGCTGTACTTGGATTTCCCGGTCACCTCTGGCCCAAACCAGTCCGGCGGCTGAAATCTTTCGCATTGCTTTTCATCGTCGAATTCGACCTCCGCGACTACGATTCCTTTGTTCAACCCCGCATAAATGTCGACTTCCACGATGTGATCGCCGTACGGAACGTCGTATCGCGTCTTGCGCAGCCGCCGCCCCTCCGTGGTCGGCCAAAGTTCGTAAAACTGCTCCGGGATGAGCGCTATTTCCCATTCCTGGCGTTTAACGCCGCGGCCACGCTTAAAGGTGAGCGTGTGTTGCGTTCCCGCCTTGCGCAGCCGCACCTGGGTGCCGTCCCGTTTCACCGCAAAATAGCCCTGCTCAATCGGACGGCTCTGGCAGCTTTTCAGATTTAAGGGCAGTTCCTTAATCAAAAATTTCCGCTCAATCTCATGGAACGTTTTCGGACGAACAAAATCGAGGGCCATAAAAAAGAGCGAAGCGGAACGCCCGGTTACTCTTCAATATTTCGTGACGTCAAAGCAAGCCCGAGTTCGTGACATCTTTCGTGCCTGTGAATAACTGCGAGCAACGACGCGGCCACCTTGTCTTCAGCAAAAGCAAACGCTCAACGCTCAATGAGCACACTCTTCGATTGAGGCGTTGGACGTTGAGCGTTGAACGTTGAACGTTTTCCCCTGCTGAGTAGTGCCAGGGAGGGGACTCGAACCCCTAATCCTTGCGGAACCAGATCCTAAGTCTGGCGCGTCTGCCAATTTCGCCACCCTGGCTCATTTGATTGACGAACAACCGTGCATTCTACCGGCCGACTCGATTCTTTCTATTAAGAAGTGCAATGGGCTTTGGCAAAAACAGCGAATTTTACAAACTCGCACCAACCTAACAGAAAGAGAAATTATAGCCGGAAAATCTGACGAGTCAGTCTATAAAGTAGTGGAGGTAGTCGGTAGCAGCAGGAAGTCTTGGGATGATGCGGCAAAGAATGCGGTGAAGACCGCTGCTGGCTCGCTGCGTGATCTGCGCGTTGCCGAGATTGTGAAGCTAGACATGACGGTGAAAGACGGCAAGGTGCGGGCCTACCGCGCGCGCGTGTCCCTGTCTTTCAAGTACGGAAGCTGACGCAGCCAAAATCGACCGCGATTCAGTTTCGGGTTAGTCGCGCGGCTTAACAAAGATCGCGATCGAAGCGATGGCGAAGAGGACCGGGAAGATGACGCGGCAGTAGCGATCAATTTTCTTGGCGCGTTCCGTTTGCTGATTGTTATCGAGGAACGTCGTCACCAAAACTTCGATCAAGGAAAAGAAAACCAGCAGTGTGCTGACGAGGAAAAAAAGGTCGATTCGCGTCATGTAAGGCAGCCGCGGCACCTGTGTGTCCACGGCATACCGATAAGCGATCAGCGTCAGCATCGATGTGACGGCGACGCTGATTTGCGAGTTGGAGGTGTTTGGATCAATCCAGAAAACGGCCCATGACATGATCACGATGAGGACGAGAGGAAGGATCACTTTTAAGACATAATGCTGAACATTGCGTGAGGCAGTGAACTCGAAAACGTAACCCGAATCCCGAAGTCCCGGCGCCAGAGTGTAAGCGAGTGGCTTGATATCCCAGTTGTCGACTTTCCAATCCGGCAATGTGATCGAAGGTGAGATTCCGCCGGCTTTTCTAAGACCAGCGTCGATCCATTTCTGATTCGGGAGGAACTGAACCTCTCCGGTACCGGATCTGAGGGCGACGAGATGTATGCGAAAGGTTTGTTTGTCGAAAGGGAAAGACCTCAGACGGAAAGGCTGCGTGAACGGACCAACATAACGCTGGCGATAAGTCACCGTGCCGCCAGGTTCGACCTCGACTGATTCCGGGAGTCGTTGGCTGACCGAATTGGTTTCGTTCGCGATGACCACTCGTGGGTGCCAGATTTGGTCGAGTGGATAGTGAGCAAATCCACCACTGGTGTGAACCAGGCGAGAGTCTTTCCATTGCAAAATGACGGCAAAGTCAGCCGTGAAGCTTTGCTCTGCGCTGTCGATCTTATTAATGTCGACGATCCACATCCCGACCGAAACTTGAGTTGGACTGCGTCAGCGTTCGGCCGCTCGATCAAAGTGGGTTTCTCAGCGCTCCGCGCCAAGTCGATTGATGCGGCAAGAACTACCGCGATCAGTAGGAGTTTTCTTCGCGCGATTCTTACAAGCATTTCAGTACAATATTCTCCACGGTTAGCCTCGGTTTGGCCATTTTGATCTAAGGATACGTTTTGAGAATTCTTTCGACTTCTCGAACTGCATCCGGCTTAAGTTGAGCGCCGTGATCTGAATTGACGATCAGCTCCGATTCCGCGCCATCAAGGTGAGAGCTCCAATACGGAACTACCCCATCGGAGCTATTTGGTGTGTCGCCCCGGCCGCGGTCTCCGATGATTGAGTGATATGGAATACCCGTCGCCACCGGAAGCTTGTTGACCGCCAGAACAAATCGATCGTTCGGTTCGAGTGTATCGACGCTGTTGGGCATGCGCCGGAGATGAGCCGCCGCTGGATCGGGAGTCTCGAGCGGTCTCATTGATGCGTAGATTGTAGCGAAGGCGCGCGGTGTCCTCACGAGGGAGGAGCCGATGCGTCCAATCCAGCCCGAGGCGATTGCACTACCCCGATGTGGAGTTGAGATAAATATCACTCGTTTAACCTCGGCCCGATGGTTGAAAACGATGGAGTTTTCGAGCAGGTCACGGCCTTCACCGGACAACGGCGTTTGCTGTGGAGACGTTCCAAATATATCGCGCCAAATTTTGTCGCCGGCGTCGGTGATCATTAATCGACAAATCATCCCACCCATGCTGTGACCGATTAGAACGAGTCGTTTGTGGTTGGGGAACGCGCGCTTCAGTCCGTCGAGCTCGCGCCGGAATAGCGCAGCCGAGTACGGGTAGGGATAACCGCTCGGATAGCTGAAGAACCAAAACTGATAATGTTCTCTTATCCATGGATCGTTGCGGAGTGCGTCGACCATCGGCGCCCAACTCGCGCCCGTTTCCTGCAAGCCGTGAACGAAAATGACCGGGCTCCGCGCAGGATCGAATTGCTGCAATTGCGTCAACCTCGCAGTGTCTGCGTACTTTTGCGGGTTGATGACCCTCGAGAAGCCGAGCCGCTCCGGCCGCTCTCGCGCGATCAACATCGCGGTCGGCGCGCTAAGATCGACAGCCAGCGGGAAAGTGCGTTTGCCCAAGGCGATTCGCTCCGACTTCATTGGATCGACAAAATCGAGTTCTGTGTTTTGGCCGGAGAATCGGATCGCGGCCGTGACCGGTGCGTAAACTCGCGGCAGCTTGTACTGCTGCCGAAACCCCGGATTTTCTGAGCGAGCGACCGCAACCAGAGGCGCGCCAATTCCGTTAACGGAAGAGCGCGTTTTGAAAAATTGCCCGCCGATTTTCAGACTGTCGGTTGGAAACAAATCGTATCGACTCGGATCGTGCTCCGAATCGACAGGCTTCGGAGTAGTGAGCGAGAAGCTTCCTTGATTGAATGGGACATTGGTCGCCTGTCGCCAGGGTTGCAGGTTCGCGCGCTCAACGTTTTCGACTGCGCGCGCAACCGAAAAGTTATAGATGCTTTGTGCCGACGAGTCGCTCGGCCGCTGTTCGAGCACGCTGAGTGATAACTTCGCGGCCGAAAGATCGTTGCCCAGTGCGATCAACGGTTGTTCGCGTTCCGCTGCGGTCAATTTTTGTGTCGCGATCGCAAGTTTTTCTTCGCTCGCGGCGATCGTTGGGACGTGCGGCTCTGTTGTTTTCACTGTCGCCAGATGCGCGCATCCGCACCATCCGAAGATCGACAATACAAATGCGATGTTCTTCCACGATTTCATTGTGAGGTCTGCGATTCGATTCGAGCGCGCTCGGGCCAGATGAAATTGAAGACCAGTCCGGTCACCACGAGGCCAAAGAGAATTCCAACGACACGATTGCGGACGTTATCGAGATCGGTGTCGGGCGCGTATCCCTGAAAGACGCTGTAAAAGAATGCGAAGGCGAGTTGCAGCCCGGCATAACTGATTCGTTCGCTGCCGGCCGCGACCCAGCCCGCGATAGCAGCGGCACAAGCAACAAGTACGACGAGCGATGCGATCGTTTCCATGTGCGGCATCAGGAATACGATGGAGAAGAGCCCGAGCGCGCCGCCGATCACGCAGCCGACAAATCGTAACGTTCCTTTATAGAGCGTCGCCTCAGTGCTTTCCAGCGCGATGAACGTGCAGGTAATGAACGCTGTGTGGATTCCTGACCAATCGATCGCCTCATAAACGATGTAGCAGAACATCGCGGCGAAAGTGACTTTGAGGGCGAAATGCACGTGCGCCGGATTAGTGAACGCGTCCGGCACAAATAAACTACGCCCGTCCGGCTCGGACTTTGGTTTGGGCCGTGCGGCAGTCTTCGGCGTGTCCGGCAAAAACAACAAGTTCAGCACGACCGTGAGCGCGATGGCGTAGGCCAGCGCCACCCATAGCCACAGAAGTTGACGAACCAAATATTCAGGTGATGGAGCGGCCTCGCCAACGGATTGCGAGACAGCGACCACAAAGCCAAGAAGGAATCCAAGCGGCCCCATTACGAGAACGCGGGACAACCACATTCCGAGAAAGAGCGCGATTGCCATTCCGGGAATGCGCAGTTCCGGATGACCATACGTGAATTTGTAAAGTAGAAGGGTGCCGGCAATCCCGATGGTTAAGACGAAAACCCCGCCGACTCCCGTAGCTTTCGTGAGAAGCTTGTTCTCCTTCGAGGCGAAGAAAACCATGTAGGCGCTGGTAGCCAGCGACGGCACCTGTAGCGTCATCGAAATGATGACGCACAAAACGGCGCCCGCGACTATGATGGCTGTTCTAATCTTGCGCGCGCTCGTCGGCGCGAGCTCGCGTTTGAGCCAGCCAAGCCAATCGGAATCACTCGGGTCCGAGCCGGACTGGCGGAACGGTTCGACGAACGTCTCGCTCATACCTATTTCGGTGGCGGACCCTGGATGATCGCGACCGCGGACGCGCCCATGCGGAAGAGATCCGGGTCGGGATTTTCGACTTCGATGCGAACCGGAAAGCGTTGCGCGACGCGCACCCAGTTCAGCTCACGTTTCACATAAGGTACGTCGGCCGGCGGCAGATCGATCTCGCCTTCAGGCTTCACTGCCCATCCGATCCCCTGCACTTTTCCACGGAAGCGTTTGTTAGGTGCGGATGAAAGATAAACGATCGCCTCGCTGCCCGGAGTCATATGTCGAATTTCCGCTTCCCGAAAATTTGCGACGACGTACCATTTGCTCGTGTCAAGCAAGGAGAAGATTGGAATCCCTGTGGTAACATGGGCGCCGGCCGAGATGTTGAGATTGATGACTCGTCCGGAAAAAGGTGCGATGACCTTACAGTAGGAGAGATGGAGTTCCTCGAGATTGATAGTCGCCAGCGCACCTTCGCGCTGAGCTCGTAGCGACGCCTCTGCGGTTCGGGCTTTATCTACGGTTTCGGGGGTCGTAAACCGATTAGGCAGGAGCGGTTCCAGACGCTGCAAGGTGCTATGGGCTTGTGCAATCTGTTGATCCAGATTGGCCAAATCAGCTTTGGCCTTTTCCAGGATGAGTCTGTAATCCTCCGGATCGATTTCGAAAAGCACGTCGCCTTTTTTCACCGCCTGGTTGTCCTGCACATTCAGCTTAAGGATTTGACCAGCCACACGCGGCGCAATGCCCACGACGTTGGCGCGCGCGGTCGCATCATCTGTGCGGGGATTTCGTTCGATGATTCCCCAGACATAAAGGGTGATGATCACCGCGGCGGCCACGACGATCAGACTGACGATTTTGCGGACAAATTTGTGCAGTGCGGTGTCGTCCCTCGGCGTCACCGGACTCGCTGATTTCACAAGATCTGAATCAGGCGCTTGGTGGTGCATAATTGTTTAGTCTTGATAAAAAAGAATCCAGGTCGCGAATGTGAAGATGATCATCAGAGACGAATAGATGAGCGGCGCCGGACCAATGTACGGTTTCAGGTTGCCCACCTGCACGATCCAATGCGCAATGAGTGTCAGCGCCAAACCGCTTAATATACAAACCATCCAGGCCGGGAAATATGAGCCAAGAAGATCGATCGTCGGCGAACGATGACTGGAAATGCGCCCCGCAGCGAAACAAAGAACGACAACTGCAAGGCCAAGGGCGGCAAACTTCAAAACTGTTCGACTGGTTCTCATTTCTCTAACGGCCTCACGGCGCGTGGTAAACTCTGTAATGGTCTGACCGCTGAAGGTCGGAGCGGTCGGGCCGATGGGCGAGCCAGGTCGCCAGTGCTCAAGGCGAGTTCGGTTGCGGTTGTGAAAATGGCCGCCTGCGTGTCGTGACTCACACTGCGCGCGGATGCCAGGTTTCGCTGGGCGCTCATGATCTCCGGATAGGTGCCGAGCCCGTTCTTGTACGATTCTAGGACAGCGTCGAACGCATTTTGCGATGCGGTGACCAGCTTGGCGGCGGAATCCTGTTTGCGGAGCGCGGTCTTGAAATCCGTGTAAGCCTTCCAAACTTCGCGCACGGCGGAGTCGCGCGTGCCCGCTAGCTCGTTCTCGGCGCCGCGCAATTCGGCCTCGGCCATTTCCATTTTGTGACGACGACCGAAACCGTCAAAGATCGGCACGCTGGCAGTGAGGAAGGCACCCAAAGTTGGCTTGTTGTCTCCGAAATATTTCGAGCCGGCGATGCTGACATCGAGCTCGGTCACGCTTACGTGCGCGTCGATCGCGACTTTGGGATAATACTCCGCGCGCACTCTTCGAATTTCGTTCTGCTTCGCGTGCACGTTTGCGAGCTTTGCCACCAGGTCCGGTCGTTGCGACAATGCTCGCGCGATCAGTTCATCGACCGATCCATTCGTTTGCTCCGAGGTCGATCGTTGTCCGAGGTCGGCCACGTTCAGGGGCACCGTTGGCAACAGTCCGATGCTCTCCCCTAACGCAACTCGCGCGTCACTCTCCAGGCCGGTGGTCGCTTCAACGTCGAATACGGATTGCGCGCTTTGCTGTTGCGCCTGGAGCAGCTCGGGCCTGGTT
>JBEEGV010000018.1:0-4189 GCA_041167085.1 Verrucomicrobiota bacterium | reverse complement strand
GAATTCCGGGGGCAGCTGGTTTGGCGATGCAGGCTATGTCTATCTGCCGTGGGACCTGGTCCGCGCCTATACGCTCGGGGGAACGGCGCTCCTCGACTGATGCAATGAAGCGGTCACGCTTGTACGGGCGCCGCGATCACTTGCTTCCCGGCACCTTTTTAGGCCCCGCCAGCCCGCAACCCCTACTTGCTCAAGTACCCTTTTTTCCATAACTTCGCGCACATGCGGGGCGAGCTGTACGCGCGCCGGACTTGGCCGATCTCGGAATGGACAAGGCCGATTTATTTCGCGAAGCGATGAAGGTGTTCGTTCGCGTTCAGGCCGCGAAGCGACTATCCGCGCTCTGCCGTGCTCGCGGATTCGGCGGTCTGGGTTGCACATTTCCGCAAGTCCAACGGCTTACTTCAGTCACTATTGGCCACCAACTAGGCGTTGTGCACGCCGGATTGCGCGCAACCCACCGTTGTTGCATTCTAAGATGTTGAACAAAATGAACAAGAAAACGAATAAATCCTTGATCCGACCTCAGCATCCGTGCCTCGCGACTGTAGTGGATGCCCGCGCGTGACTGAGCTGAATGGCGCGATCTTCCTGAGTTATGCCTCCGAGGACGCCGTCGCCGCGCAGCGAATATGCTCAGCCCTGCGTGCCGCCTCGATTGACGTGTGGTTCGACCAAAGTGAACTGCGTGGCGGCGATGCCTGGGATGCTGCCATCCGCCAGCAGATCAAGTCCTGCGCCCTGTTCGTCCCGATCATCTCCGTTCATTCTCGTGCCCGAGTCGAGGGCTATTTTCGGCTTGAGTGGAAACTGGCGGTAGACCGATCGCAGTTGATGGCGGCGGAAAAGCCATTCTTGGTCCCGGTCGTGGTAGATAACACTAAGGAAACCGATGCCCGCGTTCCTGACAGGTTCCACGAACTCCAGTGGACTCGTCTTGCGAATGGCGAGACGACGCCGGAGTTCGTGACTCGGATTCAACTGCTGCTTGCGCCTGCCGAACGCGCCATTAGGTCGGCGCCCTCGGCACCCGAGACGCCGCCGAGCGGTCGGCCGCCACCGCGTCACCTGACTCTCCCGTTGCTCGCGATAAGCGGGCTGCTCCTCGCGGCGCTCGCTTACATCGGCTTCACGCACCGGCCAACACCGGATATCCCCAATGCTCCCGCGGTGCAGCTGGCTTCTCCGACGGTCGCCCCGCAGGCCCTATCCGACAAATCGATCGCCGTACTGCCCTTCACGGATTTGAGCGAAAAGAAGGACCAGCAGTATTTCTCGGACGGCCTGTCCGAGGAGCTGATCGACCTGCTCGCGCAGATCCCCGAACTGAAGGTGACGGCGCGAACCTCCTCTTTTTCCTTTCGAGACCGGCCAGTGACGGTCGCGGAGATCGGTCAGGCGCTGCAAGTGGCCAACGTGCTCGAAGGCAGCGTACGTAAGGCCGGCAATACGGTGCGCATCACTGCGCAGCTCGTGCGCACCGACAACGGTTACCACCTTTGGAGCGCAACCTACGACCGCGATCTGAAGGATGTGTTCAAGGTTCAGGACGATATCGCTCGCGTTGTCGTCGACAAACTCAAACTCACGCTCACGAGCGCTCTCGCGAACACTGCTGCGCGCACGCAAAACCCGGAGGTGCACAATCTTCTGCTGCAAGGAAATTTTTCCATGCAAAGTGATACCGACGACGGCACGGCGCAGGCCCTCGCCGCATTTCAGAGGGCGCGCGCCCTGGACCCCGGCTACGCGCCAGCCTGGAATGGCGTCGGGTGGGCCAGATTTCGCCGTGGAGTCAACGGCTATGAGCCGGTGGGCGATGCATTGAAAGTCTCCGAGGAGTCAAGCAAGCGCGCAATCGAGCTGGATCCAGGCTTGGCGGATGCCTACGCGCTGCTCGGCACAATCAGGATGCTTCGATTCAACTGGGATGCTTCCGGTACGGTGAACGACAAGGCGCTACAGCTTGATCCGGCCAATTCAAACGCATTGATTAGCCGGGCAATCCGCACCCAGGCGACTGGGAGTTCGGTCGATGCGATCGCGGCGATACAACAAGCCCTCGATCGAGACCCTCGCAATCTGCTGGCCCGGCGATATGCGGCACGCATCTTGTTTTTCGCGGGGCGGCTGGACGAGGCGGAACAGCTGTTGCGACAGATTCTCGTCGTCAGCCCAAGCTTTTCGGCGGCCCACTACGAACTCGGGCGGGTTCTCCTTGCACGCGGCAGGATCCCCGCGGCAATTGTCGAATTCGAGTCGGAGAACAATCCGGCCTGGCGGATCAATGGGCTACCGCTGGGCTACCACGCCGCTCAGCGCACGGCGGACGCCGACGCAGCGCTGGCGGACTTATTGCACCATTCCGAAGGTGGCGAATTTCAGGTCGCCGAGACCTATGCGTACTTTGGCAATACCGACAAGGCATTCGAGTGGCTGAACCGGGCCCTCACATCGGACCCTGGTGTCATCTGGTTGCGCAATGATCCCCTGTGCGTCGGATTGACCGGTGATCCTCGCTACCTGGCCATCCTCAAGCGAATGAATTTGCCCGCTTCAAAGTAGGCTGCAAAGCCTCACTCCCACTCAATAATCTCTAGTGTTCGTAACTCATTTGGCGCTCATAGCGTTTATCGAAGCCGTGATTCACAATACCGTCAGCGATACCGTCAAGAGCCCACCGATTGAACTGGTCCGCGCTGAGTGGGATGCAATTGATTTAAGTAGGGGGAAACAATGAGGCAATCTCGTTACTCGCGGATGGCAACAATACTCCGTGTTTGCATCCTCATGGCTTCTGGAACCGCCGCCTTTGCACAAACGTCGCCCGTATCGCCATCGCCATCGCAAACACAAGGGAAGGCAACTGTCGCGACGATTCCAGATGCGGCAGCGCTGAACCAGAAGGCCGCGCGTTTTGCGCCCGTTGCTTTGCGCGCCGATACCTCCGGTTTGTCAGCAGGCGACAAGGCGGCGATCGTCAAGTTGATCGATGCGGCCAGGATCGTCGATACCTTGCAATTGCGTCAGCGTTGGGCGAACAACGAGGCGGTGTGGTTGGCTTTGAAAAAAGATGAGTCGGCGCTGGGACTCGCGCGGCAAAAATATTTTTGGCTGAACAAGGGACCTTGGTCGATCATTGACGAGAATCAGTCGTTTCTGCCGGCGAACTTTGCTGGCTTCGCGATCCCTGCGGTGAAGCCCGAGGCCGCGAATTTCTATCCGTCCGGCGCGAGCAAAGGCGATATCGAGAAATGGGTTGCGTCGCTGACGCCGGCTGACAAGGATGGGGCGCAATGGTTTTTCACGACGATTCGGGCCGGGCGGGATGGACGATATACGGTGGTCAAGTATTCCGACGAATATCGCGTCGAACTGAAACAACTGGCGACGCTCTTGAAAGAGGCGGCTGCTTTTGCAGACAACGCATCGCTGAAGAAATTTCTAAGCTTGCGTGCGGATGCGTTCTTGACAAACGATTATCTGGCATCCGATTTTGCATGGATGGATCTCGATTCGACGGTAGATATCACGATCGGGCCTTACGAGACCTACAACGATGAATTGTTCGGATACAAGGCGGCGTTCGAAGCCTACGTGAATATTCGCGACCAAAAGGAAACGGATAAATTGAATTTCTTCGGCAAGCATATGCAGGAAATCGAAGACAATCTGCCGCTCGCGGCCGAATATCGCAATCCGAAGGTGGGTGCGTTGGCGCCGATGGTAGTGGTGAATGAGGTCTACGGCGCCGGCGATGGCAACATGGGCGTGCAAACTGCTGCTTACAATCTGCCCAACGATGAGCGCATCATCAGCCAGCGCGGCTCGAAGCGGGTGATGCTGAAGAATGTACAGGAAGCCAAATTCAAGTCGACGTTGACGCCGATTGCGAAGCTCGTATTGACGGTGCAAGCGCAAAAGGATCTCGATTTCGATTCTTTCTTTACCCACATCCTGGCACATGAGATCACACATGGACTGGGACCGCATGTGACCAAGAGCGGGGGCCGCGACTCGACACCGCGCCAGGACTTGAAAGAAACCTACGGCACGATAGAAGAGGCCAAGGCTGATATCACCGGATTGCTCGCGCTTGCTTACATGATGGAAAAAGGGCAGTTGAAGGAAACGCTGGGACAGGGCCCAGCGGCGAAACACAAGCTGTATAACACCTTTCTGGCATCGG
>JBEEGV010000017.1:0-2979 GCA_041167085.1 Verrucomicrobiota bacterium | reverse complement strand
CCATACATTCCTGGCGGCTTCGGTGGCGGTGGTTTTTGCGGCCACGATGCAGGAAGTCTTCGCCTCGTTCGGCACGACGCTGCACTTCGCCGCCTTCTTTCCCGCGATCCTGATCGCAGCGCTTTTGGGCGGAGCGCCGGCCGGCACCTTTGCCGCCCTCGTTACGATCCCGATCGTGTGGTGGGCGTTTATGCCGCCGATCTTCGAATTCAATCCGCTCACCCCTGAAGACTATGACAGCTTCGCCCTCTTCCTGTTGTCCAGTTCGCTGGTGATCTGCTTTTCGCAGCTGTATCGCGAAGCGCTCGCGATCCGGATGAAATTCGCCGGAGACTTTTGCGCCAATTCCGGCGCAGAGGCCGAGTAGCCCTCACCGACGATTGCCGGACTAGCTGCCGATGAACCCGCAAAAACTCGTCGTCCTCTTCCTGAGCCTGACCGGCGGCGCGGTCGGATTGTTCGCGCCGGTCGGCGTCGTCAAATGGCTGCTGCAGAAAGAACCCGAGGACGCCGGAATCCTGACGCTGTTTTTCTTTCCGGTCTGGTGCGTGCTGCTGGTGCTGGGACTGTTGATCGGGCGCAGGCTCGGGCTGCTGTTGGTCGGCGGCAAGCGGGCGATGCAGCGATAGCGCCGTTGCGCCAATCCCTCCTAGAGGTCCCGTTAGACTTGTACCTACGTCAAGGGCAGTACGTCTGGCATCTCGTCGAAAGTTTGATCGCGATATCGCCGACCGGTCGCTTTTTTCCCAACGCCCCCCCAATGCTTGAACAAAAAATCTGTTTTGAAATCCCGGCACGCCGCCTCGATCTCGTCGACCCACTCTTCCCGCATCGGCCGCGATCGCGGCCCACTCTCGCCGCCGACGATTACCCAATGAATACCTGTGAGATCGGCAGTGGCCACTGATCCCAGCAACGGTTCGAACGAGATGAAGCGAACCGCCGCCTTCACCTCACGCAAATGCTCGATGCGATCGAGGTAGTCCGCGTTCTCGACGCTCGTCCCGAGCCAAACATTTTCCAGCACTGGAAGCGCAGCTGTGATTTTCGCCATCCGATCGGGCCGCTTGGTCAATATCTGAAAAGTATGCTGCGGCGTTGATCGCATCACCGACCAAACCTCTGCGACAAACTTGGCTGGCACGGCATCGTGAAACAAATCCGACATCGAATTTACGAAGATGCGCCGCGGCTTTCGCCATTTTGTTGGAACGCAGAGTGCTTCCCGATCCAGCCTGATCTTGCCGGTCCACTTCGCGCGTCCGCCGCTTTTTCGAGTGAGGCCGCGATATTTTTCCATACCCATGGCATCGAGCCGCGCGGCCATCCGCATAGCATAACAATTGGTGCAGCCAGGCGAGAGAACCGTGCAGCCGGCGACGGGATTCCATGTCGCGTCCGTCCATTCGATTGAAGTATCGGCCATCGCTAAAAATCCATAGTTTGCTGACCGCCAGGGTCTCTGACTGCATCCCAAAGCTTCTGAGCCAGATCGTGAGCGGCGACAAACATCAACCAGTAGAGCCGTTGGTTTTTCGAGCCGACGATTAGCTGCATACCTTCGGCCGGCATGGTACCCAGCTTTCGAATTTCACCCAACCAGTATTCCAACAGAGCAGCTCGGAATGGAGCGATCGCTTGGTGTGGATCGACCTTCTTCCGCCATCCTGGGGCGAACCTATCGAACACGCCGCCTTGAACGCTGTATCGATCCAAATTTCGCTGCAGATCCTGCACGCTAACATGCACAAGCATGTCCATATGGCGAAAGCGCGAAAGTTTCTCAATGATATCGAACGAGAGATATTCGAGGTTGTAGGGGTCCAAGAAGGCAAAATGGAGTCCTGCCGGATTGATTGCGTCGGTTACACTATCAATGACAGTGCCGGCGGGTCCATTGTGGACGATGGCCGCGCCGCCTGCTGTCCTAATGCGTGAATCCAGAGCTGAAGCTTTGTCAGGATCGATGTCGTTGAGATGGATTTCCGAAAATCTAACGCCACTCGCTCGCGCCGCACGGTAGGCGACCAGCGGACTACCGTCGATATACTCTGATGTCCCCTCAATCAGGGAACGCCCCGGTCCAGAAAACAATTCTATGTAGCTTGCTCCGCCCGTGCCTCGAGGTGGAGTAAATTTGGCGCGAGCACCCTTTGCGATTCCGACGTATCGACTAAGACGGAGATGTTTTGCCCGTGCCCACGGCCCGACTTCATCGACGACTAAACCGTCTATCGGACAGTATTTTGTTATAGCCTTCGCCAAGAGCCACCCCTTCCGAGCCAACCTTAGCACAAAGGAGATAGTTTCTACCGGCGGTTGCGCAAAAACTGCAGAGTTCGGTTAACTGCAGCGCGCAGCGAAGGAACGAATGAATGGACTGGTTGACCTTTATCCCGCCCTCACTGAACCGTTTCGTGCACATCCAGAATCGGAACGCCCGGCGTATTGATGACTTCGGTGACGACATTGTAGGAGACGTCGATCTTGCCCGGCTTTTTTGGGTCGGCGGTAACCGACCTGACGTGCAACGTGGCGCGAACCGAGCGGCCGTCGCTCAGGGTGATCTCCGTCACGCCATGGCGGATGCGGGAAACCGTGGGGCCGGTGGGACCGGTACGAGGACCGATCCGGAAAGAAAACGGTTGGACATATCCGAATGTCATTGCATCCCCTTAATGTCTTGAGGGTCAGGTATGACCCGTGTCGAATGATCGATACGACGCTGACGTCTCACATCGCGAACATCCAGACCGCGACGATCGTGGCCAGCGTTGCCAGGCCGCTCAGCGTCCAGCCGGCGGCGTAAAGGGCTCCATCGTCTTCGGTCCCGAGCATCGCGTCGGTCCGTACCGTTGCTGATCGCCAGTGCATGGCGCTTCTCCTCGAGACCCGCCCGCAAACCCAACGCCGGCCACGGTCGCCGGTTCCACCTTGAGGGGTGAGGCGCCGGGACCCCGGCCCGCATTCGCGGCCGCA
>JBEEGV010000016.1:0-96267 GCA_041167085.1 Verrucomicrobiota bacterium | reverse complement strand
CGGCAGTGCGAAACTGGTCGGTTCCGCGCACGATCGTGCGCAATTTCTCAATGTGCGCGCTCTGCTCTGTGGTGCGCAGTTTGGAATAACCGACGATGTCGATGAAGAGGACGTGCGCGATCTCGAGACGGAGTTTCGTTTTCTGCTCGTCGGGCATATCGGGCGTCAGTCTAAGAGGTTATGCCGAGTCGCTCCACCTCAATCTGCGAAGGGAAGTAGAAAGTAGAAGACTGCAGACAACGGGACCACCAGCCTTCGCACGAGGCTACGGCTCGGCAGGCTAGACAACTGACAACCGGACGATCGCGTAAAACTTCGTCACGCGATTGAGATCAGAAATCAGAGGTCAGAGATCAGCGGAAGCGTTGAGATGGTGATCAGCTGAAAGCTTGAGGTTCGGAGAAAAAGGCGCTCCATTTTCATGGGATATTTTTTGCGTCGAACGAAATGGTGACCCACCTTTGTCAACGTGGCACTCCGGCCCATGGGCAGCGCCACTCGAACAACCCCATCCACCAATGAGAGTGACAGCCCTGTGAAGCTCAAGTTTTACGGTACGCGGGGATCGATACCCGTCTGCGATGCCGGTTTCCAGCAATTCGGCGGCGACACTACCTGCCTGCAAATCACATTTACCGATACAAATCGAATCGCAATCATTGACGCGGGCACGGGAATACGAAATCTAGGCAAGGATCTCCGCGCCATCGGCCACAAGCAGGATCAAATCGTCATCGCGTTCACCCACTTTCACTGGGACCACATCCAGGGTTTTCCGTTTTTTGCCCCGGCTTACGATCCCAGCCGGAAAATCACTCTCCTGACGCTCGGCCGGGGCCAGACAGTGACCAACTTGCGAGAGATCTTCGAAGTCCAAATGCAGTCCCAATATTTCCCGGTGCAACTGGATCACATGGGAAAATTTCGAGTTCCTGCAAATCGCGGATGCCAGTAAACACTTCACCGCGGTCAACAATGTGGACACCGTGGTAACCGCTCTAAGACACAATCATCCCGGCGGAGCCTACAGTTTTCGGATCGAGCGGAACGGGCAAGTGCTCGTCGTTTCCACCGATGTCGAGCATGAGGAGCAAATGGATCCGCAACTGGTGGAGCTGGCGCGTGACGCTGATTTGTTAGTCCATGATGCGCAATTCACCGCTGAAGAACTGAAAAACCGGCGCGGCTGGGGGCACAGTAGCTTCGACCAGGCGATGCAATTTGCGGAAATGGCCGGCGTGAAGCGCCTGGTTTTGACTCATCACGACCCCGAACACGACGACGAGTTCCTGCTGCGCATGGAAAAATTATGTCAGGAACGGTTCCCCAACGCAGTGATTGCCCGCGAAGGAATGGAAATTCCAGTGGGGGAGGCAACCTGAGCGGAACCGGACAACAGACCACAGGACAACTGACAACCGGACGATCGCGTAAAACTTCGTCACGCGATTGAGATCAGAGATCAGAGGTCTGAGGGCGCGTTAAAGCGTTGAAGCGTTGAAGCGTTGAAGCGCTCGCCATCGGACAGCCCCGAAGGCTTTCGGGGTTAAAGCGGATTCTTTTCGGCAAGACGCCGCCGTAACGCGGGTAAAGGAGCGGCCGGGCTTTCCAAACAGCGCCGGAGACGGGCACGCTCCCCGATCAATCCGCAATCCGGGATCCAAAGTCCGCAATTGAAACAACTCTCAACCACTCCTCCCGTGCAATCAACTACATGTCGCGCCGTAGGCTACGAAGGCAGATCAACTCTCTTAAACTACCAGCGCAGGATGAGGCAAGCGAGAATTGTAACGACCAGAGCCAGGATATGCTCGATCGTCGCGACAGGAGAGCCCGCGTGCGCCGGCTGATGCGCAATCGCGACCAAAGTAATGGCGACCCAGATTAGTGCTCCTGCGATAATTGCTTTGAACCAGCCGCCGTTGCCCACATTGGAAAAAGAACAGCTTTCCGAACCTTGCGCAAGCACGCCGGTATTTGCACCGCAACTTGGGGCGTGGTTGCTGATTGAGCTGCCTGTGCGGCGGGAGCTCTTGATCAGGATCGATGTTGGATTCCGGGCGACGGGGCAGGACAGAGAACTGCAAAGTACAACGTAGGAAAGAAAGACATTCGCCTGCGTCCCGCAGTTGCGGAACTGCGACGTGAAAGTCATCCGGCTACACTACTTTACTTCAACCGGTTTTTTCGCTTCCTCGACGAGCTGATTGAACCGCGGATCGTCCCGAATTGCGTCCCACCACGGGTGCAAACGCAACTGCCCATACGTTATGTGGCCCGGCCCCCGCAAAGCAGTCGCGATTTGATCGAGCGCCAGTTCTTTCTCTCCCGTCCAGGCGTAAATCAGAGCCAGGTTTCGCAGTAACTCGGAGCCAGTCATCACGTCTTTCATTACGGGCAATAATTCAACCGCCCGGCGGCCCTCCCGTATGGCGTCCTCCTTCCGGCCAAGCGCAGCGTCAATCATCGCGAGTGCAGACACCGCCTCAGCATAATTGGGCTGTTTTTGCACCACCGTTTTCATTTCCTCACGCGCCGTCGCAAACGCATCCATTGCGGCCTCGTTGTCCCCGAATACGCGAGCGGCCAGGCCTTCGCAAAAGCTCCGCGGGGTACGGACATTGGCGCCCCATGTTATTCCTTCTGGCAGCATCGAAGCCAAAGCGCGTTTTGCATCTTCCGCATCACGAGCGCAGAGGGCGATGTTAAACCATCGATCGACGATTTTTACACCGTCGCCCAAATCGTGACCGAGTACTTCCTGAACCGCCTTTTGGCCCGGTTGAACGGTTGCGTTCGCATCCAGTTCAGCCAATCCCCTGGCGACCCGGGCAACGGCATCGTTAGGCGTGACCGCCAGCGCCTCGTCCAATGTCGCCACAAGCCGATTGTAACGGCGCAGCACCTGATAGGTGCCGGCCAGTTGGTGAAGGATAAAAATATTACGCGGATCCAGCTGGAGAGCCCGGTTCACATTGTGCAGGTGGTCCTGCCACCGGCCCTGCCGCCGGTCGATCCAGCCTGGGATGGCGAAAACCAGGGGTTCGTTAGGAAGCAGAGGGAGGGCAATCGCCAGTTCGGAGCGAGCCCGGTCGTAATCGCGATAACAGTAATAGTACAACAATCCGGCAGCGAGATGCGATTCGCCCCGGTTTGGACCAAGCCGAAGTGCGGTCTCCACTGCTTCAGTGGCCCGGGCTAATCGCTTGGGAGTGTGATCATAACCATTGAAGTAGATTCCTTGTTGGGCGGAGCCGAGGCGACAATAGGCCAGCAGGAAATTTGGATCTTGAGCTATGGCAAGCTGAAGCAAACGCACCGCTTCATAGCGAAGCTCCCCGGAACGCGCATCTAACGCGGTATCATCGAGCAGAATCCCCGCGCGAACATAGCTGTCGTACGCCAGTTGCTTATCGGTGGGTTCTTCCCTCATCGCCGCTTTTTCCGCGGGCGAGACATTCGCCCGAAGCTGGTCTGCGACGGCTTTGGCGACTTCACTTTCAATCGCAAAGACGTCGTCGAGCTTAACGTCATAACGCTTTTGCCAAAGCCGAGTGCCTGTCCTTGCATTGAGCAGTTGCGCACGCACCCGGATGCGGTCAGCGGCGCGTTGAACGCTGCCCTCCACGACATGAGCAACTCCGAGAGCATCGGCAATCTCTGAAAGATTGCGCTTCACTCCTGGCTTGTATTGTGTCACCGAGTTCCGGCTGATCACTTTCAAATCCGCAACCTTGGCCAGGTCGTTCCTGATTTCATCTTGAACGCCCGCGACGAAAAACCCGTCGTCCTGATCGGCGCTCAGATTTTCGAAGGGTAAAACGGCGACGCTCTTTTCTGCAAACTCTCCAATGGGCGCGTGATAACCAAACCAAAGTCCAAGCCCAACAGCAATTACCGCAAGCAGGACGGCGCCGGATACGAACGGGAGGTTAACCGCGCGTTTCACTGATTTTCGCGCGAAGTTGTTCCCCTGGTTGATGGAGCTGTCCCGCCATAATTCGCACTTGTGATGATAATTGAGGGGTAACGAAAATCCAAGCTCATCGCAGAAGGCGGAGGTCATCCGCCTTTGCGCAGGGCTTCCTCCTTCGTCCCGCAGGCGCGGGACTACGGCAGCGACATGGAGGACGGAGGGTAGGGGATCAGAAGACAGAAAACAGAAGAACAGGGCGGGCAAGAAGATGGGGTCAGTCGGCAAATCTTGACAGATTTGCTGCTGGGCGGCTCGGTTGTAACGAACGGGGTCCTGGAGACGGGTCCGGGCGTCGTTTTGTTAGGCGCGGGGCAAAGAAAAGGGGTCAAATCTAAATATTTAATGTTGGCCTAACGAACGGTATTTGTTCGTGCGGAATCAATATTGTAGGGGGAGCTGTTAGCTTCCCTGGGAAGGCAGCTCCGAAAGCTTTCGCGAGGAACCGCCTTCCCCTACAGAAGAATGGTCGCCGAACGGGCGGAGCAGCGGCAAGCGATGCGCTTGCCCTACAACGGCAGCCAGCTATCAACCCCGAAAGTGTTCGGGGCCGTCCGATATTGGCAGGCTAAAGGCAGACTTCGCCATGCCGTTCTGCCTGTCGCGCGGTAGTCCCGCGACTGCGGGACGAAGGCGGATCAACGATCAACTTTCCGAGTCCCTCACTCGTAGCGCAATGCGACGATTGGATCGACGCGTGTGGCGCGACGCGCGGGCAGGAAACAGGACAAGGCGGCGACGAGCGTGAGCAATCCCGCTACCGCCAGATAGATGGTCGGATCGAGCGGATTGACCTTGAAGAGAATATTCTTTAGCGCGGCGGCCGCGACTACACCCAGGAGCAGCGCGACTCCGCCCGCACCGAGAACCAGGCCGATCGCCAGTTGCCACGCGCCCTGGCTCATGACCATCCGCAGGATACGCATGGCATCGGCGCCCAAGGCCATCCGAATCCCAAACTCCTGCGTCCGCTGATTCACCGAAAAACTCATCACCCCATAGAGGCCGACGCCCGAGAGAATGAAAGCGACGACGCCGAAGATGGTGAAAAGGTTGGCGATTACTCGGTTGCCAGAAAGGATGTCCTGGTGAAACTGGGCCGGCGTTCCCGGGAAGTAAGTCGGGAGATTTGGATCGATCGCAGCGACGGCCCTGCTCAGGACGGGTCCGAGCGTGTCGGCCCGCAGACCCTGACGTGGCCTAACGAGCACAGTTGCGAATTGCGTGGCCGGCGATGCGCCGAGCAGCGGCATGTAAAACCCACCGGCCTCGGTCTGTTGATCGAATGGGCCCTGCATCAACGTGTCGGGCACCACGCCGACGACGGTTCGCCACGGCTGCTCTTTGCCGGGATTAAAGATGCGGACCTGATGTCCGAGCGCACTCTGGTTGCCCCAATATTTATGGGCAAAGCTGGCGTTCACGATCGCGACCGGCTGCTTCGCATCGTTATCGTCGAGCGTGAAATCCCGACCCTCGAGAAGCTTAAGCCCAAGCGTGGCAAAGTAGCCATCTGACACGGATTCAAAATTACAGCGAGCGCGATCACGATCAGTCAGGTATTTCTGGCCGTCGACTTCGTACTGTCCGCCGGCAGCGAAAGTCATGCGGAAGCGATCGGTCATGGCCGTAGCGTCGAACTGCGCGTTCGTTCGGAGCGTGCGAACGGCGCTCTTGAAGAATTCGCGACGCGAGTCTTCGCTCGGATACGTGCCTTCCATCAGGGCAAGGCGTGCGGCATAAAGCCCATTCTCGTCGTAGCCATAGTCGAGCTTTGTTTGGTTGTGGATCGATTTGATCTGCAAGGTCGCAGCAATGAGCAGCGCCGCGGTCAATGCAATTTGTCCAACCACGAGCACGCGCGTGATGACGTTGACCAGCCGGCTGCTATTGCCGCGTCCGCCCTCTTTCATAGCCTCGGCCGCATTGCTGCGAGAGCTGAGAAGTGCCGGGAGCAGACCGGAGACAACGGTCGCAACCAGCGTGATTGCAAGAGTGAAGGCAAGCACTCGCCCGTCGATGGTAAACTGCCAGTAATATGGCGGCGGAAATGGCGCGGCCTGCACTACTTTGGCGAACATGTCTACGCCCCAAAACGCGATCAGCGTCCCCGCGATCGCGCCGAAAACGGCCACGACGAGGCTTTCGGTCAGCATTTGCCTAACGAGTCGCCAGCGAGTCGCACCGAGTGCGCCACGAATGGCAAGCTCTTTGGCGCGCAACGCGGCGCGGCCGAATTGCATGTTCATCACGTTCACGCAGGATATGAGCAAAACGACAAAGACCGCACCGAGCATGGCCCAGACGATTTGGCGCAGTTGCACGCCAGTGAATGCATTGATCAACGGCATGACGCTGGCAGAGGTCAGATTTTGGTTCGTCTTCGGATTGTCGGCCGCGATGCTACGCGCGATCGCGATCATCTCGGCGTTGGCCTGGTCAAGCGTAACCCCCTGCTTGAGCCGACCCATCACCGCTGGCGCCCGACTGTTCGCGCCGAGGAAAAGTTCACCGCGCGGTGTCGGCGGCCACTCGTTGTAGAGCGGCGTCCAAAGCTCCTCTGAGATTGGGAACTTAAAGCCCGGAGGCATCACGCCGATGATGGTCGCCGGTTTGCCGTTAATCGTGACGGCCTGGCCGACGATGTTTCGGTCGGCATTGAAATCGCGTCGCCAGATTTCGTCGCCGAGAATTGCGACCTTCGGTGAGCCGGGCTTGTTATCTTCGGCGGTGAAGTCGCGCCCGAGGACGGGAGAGACGCCGATGATCCTGAACATCTCGTCGGTCACATACGCGCCAGTGTAGCGCTGCGGATTCTTGTTATAGGTGACGTTGATGGTTGAGCCATTGAGGTAACCGGCCATCATGGCGAACGAGTGCTGCGCCACTTTGATGTCCTCGTAATCCTGCGCCGCCGGAAGGTTACCGACGCCGAAATTGTTGTTCTGATCGCTCGCCTTCGGATCAATCAGCCCGACGCTGACCAATTGTTCGGGACGCGGAAATGAAAACCCGCGCAGCACAATCGCGTTGACTACAGCAAACTGGGTCATGGCGCCGCCAATCCCAAGCGCAAGCACAAGAATGGCGAGGATGCAAAATACCTTGTCCTTCAAAAGGACACGAAGTCCGACGCGGATGTCCTGGTTAAACGATTCGAGGATCATGATGATTTACCTGGGTTGAGGCCGTGGGTTGTGCGAAGCGATCGCTCGTTTAATTGGATGCGTTCTCAAAAGGATTTGGATTCAACCAACGCTAGCAGCGCTGTGCTATGCACTGCTCGTGCCACGTGCATTATGTAGGCATAAAGGGCTCTAATTAAACGGTTTCTGAGTGAAGTCGGAGCGATCTGGACCGTGATTAAATTCCGTCGCTGGGACCAAGGTGTCCCGAAAGCGGAACGGGGCGGGTGACGAGTGACATGTGATGAGTGACGAGTGACAGGTGGCGAGAGAAAGCTGAAAACTGAAATCTGAAAAGCCGAGAGGAAGCAACGTCCAACGCTCGAGGCAGAATTTTCAAGCATTAAATCGGGAACGTTGCATCGGAAACTCGTTACGGTGCAGACACGGAAAACTGAAGGACGGCAAGCGGACCGCTCGCCCCTACAACGGGAACCGCCCTCAACATCCAACTCTTAGCGAAAGGCTCGCTCGCAGGCCGTTCTCTCAACTCTCAACGGCTGTTGGGTTAAGATCGTCGGATCTTACACGGTAACATTTTTGGACGAAAATAGAGACCGGCGGCAGCGCCTCCAAGGCCGGCAACCGAAATAGCGGAAAAGGTCTTGAGTTATTTTACGCAACCTCGTTAAATCGCCCGTGGAAACAATGAACGCGTATCTGCAGCTTTGGCGGCAGCCCCGCTAATCTCCGAATCGCAGATACTAATGATGAAACAATCCCAGCAGTCGAATTGTGCCCTCAACCCCCAATTTGTCTCCCCAAAAACTCTCTTATATATAGTGGGGGTCTGGTTCTGCCTCACCGGGGCCAATACGGCCAGCTCGGCGCCTACGCTGGGCAGCTATCCGGCCAAGTCCGTTTCGCTCAGCACCGGCACCACGGTGTCGCCTGATGCCGTGCCGGGCAACGCGACGCGAATCACTGTTTCCGCCTCGACTGATTTCAAGGGCACTCTGCAAGGAAATCCGGCTACTGGCGTGATCCGCGTGACGGACGCGCATCCGGCCGGGACCTATTCGGTGAATGTGACGGCTTTCGACACCGCGGGCGCGACCGCGAACAAGACGTTCACCCTGACGGTGACGACACCGACGACATGCGCGGCGCTGAATTTCGTGGTCGGTCCGACATTGAACGTCGGCACGAAACCGGTCGCACCAGCCGTGGGCGATTTTAACGGCGACGGCATACAGGACGTCGCGGTCGCCAATGCCGGGTCGAATACCATCTCGATCCTGTTCGGCAATGGCAGTGGCGGGTTCAGCGCTCCCACTAATTTCAACGTGTCGTATTTTCCGTTCGCGATCGCGGTGGGCGATTTCAACGGCGACGGCAACCAGGACCTTGCGGTAGCCAACGACGGAGCAGGCAACCTCTCGATCTTGTTAGGCAATGGCGCCGGCGGATTCAGTACCGCCGCCGACGGGGCCGCATCGAGCCCGCACTCAGTCGCGGTCGGCGATTTCAATGGCGATGGCATCCAGGATCTGGCCGTAGCCAGCGAGTACATCAACGCCGTCAGTATCTTGTTAGGCAGCGGCGATGGCAACTTCAGCATTCCGGCCGTTTTCAACACGGGCTCCCAGCCTTACTCGGTCGCGGTGGGCGATTTCAACGGCGATGGCAAACAGGACCTAGCCGTCGCTAATCAGGGCTCGAACAATGTTTCGATTTTGTTAGGCGATGGCGCCGGCAATTTCGGCGATGCCACAAGCTTGTCCATCGGCGGGCATGCTAACTCGGTCGCGGTGGGCGATTTCAATGGCGACGGCAAGCAGGACTTGTCCGTGGGTCATGGCACCGGTGTCTCGATCTTATTGGGAAGCGGCGACGGAGCTTTCAGCGCGGCGGTTAATTACCCTTTGGACGGCTTTCCGATCACGATCGCCCTTGGCGACTTCAACGGTGACGGGAAGCAGGACGTCGCCGCCGCCATGGCGTTTCAGGACGACGCCGGCTTTGTCTCAATTCTGCTCGGAAAGGGCGATGGCAGTTTCAACCCGGCGATCGAGTTCCGCGAAGGTGTTCAAAGCAATGGGGTCCAGACCAATCCTTACGGCATTGCGGTGGGCGAGTTCAACGGAGACTTCAAGCAAGACCTCGTCGTTGCCAATATGGGCAAGAACACGGTTTCGATCTTGTTGCGCGACTGTCTGGATGCCCCGTTGCCAATCATTGGCGTTTATTCTGACGTCACCCTGCCGCTGAGCAGCGACGCTACTGTGACGCCATCCCCCACCCCTGCTGCCAACACTACCAGCATCGATGTTTCGACCTCGACTGATTTCAAAGGCATTTTACAAGCTAATCCGGCCACTGGTGTGGTGCGGGTAACGGACGCGCATCCGGCGGGAACCTATGCCGTGCAGGTGAAAGCCCTCAACCGCGACGGTAAAGCCGTGACGAGAACATTCACGCTCACGGTGACGACTCCGACCACATGCGCTGATATCACTTTCGCCGGCGCGACAAACTATAGCGCGGGCAACGGTCCAGCGGCCGCGGTCGGCGATTTCGATGGCGACGGCTTCCAGGATCTGGCTGACCTCAACAGCGGGGGAGATCAGGTGTCGATCCTTTTAGGCGATGGCCATGGCGGTTTCAGCGGTCCAACCTACTTCAATGTCGGACACAATCCTGTCTCGATCGCGGTCGGCGATTTTAACGGCGATGGCAAACAAGATCTCGTGGTCGCGAACAACGGCGAAGCGGCCAACTTTACTGGCAACAGTGTATCGGTCTTGTTAGGCAATGGCGACGGCACTTTCGCCGCCCCGATACGCTACGGGACGTTCAGCTTTCCGCGATCCGTCGCGGTCGGCGACTTTAACGGCGATGGCAACGCCGATCTGATCGTGGCGGCATTGACCGGGATGTCGATCGAAATGGGCAATGGTGACGGTTCTTTCACCAGAGGAGGTTTTGGTTTCAACGGGGAACCCACCTCCGTCGCGGTCGGCGATTTTAACGGAGATGGAAAGCAGGACCTCGCGGTTACCGACTCCGCGACCGCTGCGGTGCACGTCTTATTGGGCAATGGGGACGGCACCTTCGGCGCCGACAAGCAGTACGCCATTTCGAACACCGAGGCCTCGGTCGTATTGGTAGGCGATTTCAACGGCGATGGGAAACAAGACCTTGCCGTTGCCATTAGCATCGGGTCCGACGTCGTTTCCATCCTGTTGGGCAATGGCGACGGCACGTTCCGGGCTTATACCGACTTCTCCACCGGCAGTATTCCGCGTTCCATTGCGTTGGGCGACTTCAACGGCGACGGCAAGCAAGACCTGGCGACGGCCAATTCAGGATCTAACCTCAACCCTTCGAACACTGTGTCGATCTTGTTAGGCGACGGTGCTGGTCATTTCGGGCCGCGCGTCGACTTGACGGTGGGTCTTGGTCCCCGCTCGGTGGTGGTGGGCGATTTCAACGGCGACGGCAAACAAGACCTGGCGACGGCCAATACAAACTCACAAAGTGTGTCGGTCCTATTGCGCTCCTGCCCAACACCGACTCCGACTCCAACTCCAACGCCGACACCAACTCCAACGCCGACTCCAACTCCGACTCCGACTCCCACTCCCACTCCCACGCCAACACCGACTCCGACTCCCACGCCAACACCGACTCCGACTCCGACGCCAAATACTTATAGCGCGCGGATTGAGCAGCCGATCGAGGCCGACGGTAGCAGTGTATTCAACGCAAAGAAGGGAGTAATTCCGGTGAAATTCTCACTCACCTTGAATGGAGCTGCGACGTGTAATCTGCCACCGGCGACGATTGTGCTGACCAGAACTGCAGGTGGAACGCCTGGGCCGGTTAACGAGTCGGTCTACACGATGTCGGCTGATTCAGGATCGAACTTCAAGATCGAGGGCTGCAAATATGGCTACAACCTTAGTTCGAGCGGCCTGGGAGCAGGCACCTATCGCATCGACATTAGGATTAACGGCCAGACAGCGGGCAGCGCCGTGTTTCAATTGAAATAAGGACCAGAGGTCTCTCTCGACGTAGTTTCGCGAGCTGACGAAAGTCCAAGGTCACAGATGACAAATTAGAGAACAGAAGACAGAAGCCGAACACTGAAAGCTGAAACGGTAGAGACAAGTGACAGGTGGTTAGGGAATCAGAAGTTGTTAGGCGAATGTCAAAAAGTAAAGCGCGTGTTGCCCCAATGCGTAGCAACATTACAGGGGCGCTTGTTCTCTTTTTGTCATTCCGAGCGAGTGACAATAGCCAGAGTGTATTTCTGAGGTTCGATGATCAAGCGGCCATCGCGGAAACTGGTGCGGGAGTGCCCGACAATGGATCGACGTTGGCGTTGTTGGGGCTCTCTATTTGCGGTGTTGTCGTCTTGACTCGGCTCCGCCGGCTGCAGTGCGCCTGATAATTAAACGCTGAACGTTGAATTGTTACATCGGAAACGGAGGCAACACCGAACGCTCAATGGGAGATGGGGCGGTTTGGCGACGCTCAACGTTTAATGTTCAATAGCAGAACAGCGTGAGTGCGCCATTGCAACGATGTAACGGTTTTAACTTTTTTGACGCCGGCGAAGCTGACGCCTCCTGGCGCTTACGGTAACACACGGATGCGGTAGAACGCCTTCCCGAGACTGATCCCGTTCGGGTCGGTAATCGATTTCACGCCACTGCTACCCCCGCCCACGGCCACGTCATTAACGCCGGGAATGCTCTGCCAGGTCGGATCCGTCAGGTTGAGCTTGCGTTCGAGCCGGTATGTTTCTGGAGTGACTCCATAGAAGGCGACCACAATGCTGTTGCCGCTTCGGGTGACGCTGATGATGCTGAGGGATTGGAATTCGAACGCGCCGATGTCACCGTAACCGATGCGTGGGTAACCGCGCTGATCGCCCTGTCGGTCAAGAGGGGCCTTATCGATGGCGGGGCTGCCGCTCAAGAGCGCATGGGTAAAAGTGGGCCCGCCGTTATCTTGCAACGGCCCGAGCTTGGGGTCGGTGTTGATTAGATCGTTTGGCCCCAGCAAGCCACTGCCGTTATCGCTGCTGAGGTTGTAACCAGACGAGGTGACTACGCCGGAGCTATTCGTGATATTTGAACCGGAAGGGCCAGCGTTGAGGAGCGTAGTATAGAGAAAAAACTCCGCCGTCCCCGAGTCGCCGAAATTGTAGATGCCGCCGCCGGTGCTTCCAGTGAGTGTGACGTATTGCAGCGTCGACGACGCGCTACCCGAGCCGGAGCCGTTGTTGAAGACTCCACCGCCGCCGAAACTGGCCGAGTTATTACTGAGAGTGCTGTTAGTAACCGTCAGTGTCGCGGCGCGGTTAAACTGGCCGCCGTCAACGGCCTGTTGGCCGTTGTTATAAATGCCGCCACCGGCAGAACTAGCCGAATTGTTGCTGAGAGTGCTGTTGGTAACGGTGAGCGTCGCATGGGCCGCGCTGAAGAAAGCGTCGTTGAAGGCAGCGCCGCCAGAGCTGGCCGAGTTGTTGCTCAGTGTGCAGTAGCTGACTGTCAGGTGGCCGCGATCGTTAGAAACTCCACCGCCAGCGTACGCCGTGTTGCTGCTCAGTGTGCAGTAGCTGACCGTGAGGGTGGATTGCTCGTTGTAGATTCCACCGCCATAGGAGCCGCCAGCATTGCCGTTTCTAATTGTCAGCCCGGAAATGGTGACAGTATGGGCGGGAGTAATGTGGAACACGCTACTGGCATTGTTCCCGCTGACGCTGAACACGTTCGCGCCCGGACCGGCGATGGTGACGTTCTTATTTACGAGCAATTCGCCGCTGGTCAGCGTGATCGTGCCGGTGAGACCGCTAACGAATCCGATCGTGGTGCCGGAGCTCGCCTCGATGAGCGCCTGGCGTAATGAACCCATCCCACTGTCATTGGTGTTCGTGACCGTGAGGGGATACTCGAACGCGCCAATGTCGATCCGCCCGTTTGCGACGCGGGCGAAACCGGGCCCACGCTGATCATTAATCAGCGGTGGGTTGAACGCGTTGGGATTAAAACTCGGGTCGCCGGCGTTGAAGGCGGGGCTGGTGACTAGGAACGCATGGGTCAAGGTAGGTCCGCCGTTGTTCTGTAACGGGCCAAGCTGCGGGTCGGTGTTAATTTGATCGCCAGTGGCGGCAAGGAAGCCGCTGCCGTTATCGCTGCTTAGGTTGTAACCGAGCGAGGTGACTGTTGCAGGGGAGACGTTCGTAATGTTCGGCCCTGATGGTCCGGCGTTGAGGATCGTATTCGCAAGGCTTAACGGCGCACTGCCGGAGCTGGAGCCGTCGTTGTAAATCCCGCCGCCGTTGCTGCCAGCGAGCGTGGTATTGGCAAGGGTTAGCGGCGCGCTGCCCGCAATGCCGTTGTTGTAGATGCCGCCACCGATTGCGGCCGAGTTGCCACTAATGGTGTTGTTGATCAGCGCCAGCTGCCCGCTGCCGAACTGGCCGTGGTTATAAATCCCGCCGCCGCCATAGCCGCTCGTCGCTGTATTGCCAGATACCGTGCAGTTGCGCACCGTCATGGTCGCGCTGCTGGCGAAGCCATCGTTGAAAAGGCCGGCGCCATAATCGGCCGAATTGTTGCTGATATTGCAATTACTCACCGTGACGGTGGCGTGCTCGTTATCAATTCCGCCGCCGCCTTGGCCGCTCGTGTTGCCATTTTTAACCGTCAGGTTGGAAATGGTTACAGTATTGCCGGGACTGATGTGGAAGACGCGGCTCGCGTTATTGCCGCTCACGCTGAGCACGTTTGCGCCGGGCCCACTGATCGTGAGATTCTTGTCCACGAGCAGTTCGCCGCTGGTGAGTGTGATCGTGCCCGTAACGCCGGCGGCGAAGACAACCGTATCACTGGGGGTGGCGGTGACGATTGCCTGGCGCAAGGAACCTCCTCCGCTGTCGCTTGTGTTGGTGACGGTAACGTTAGCCGCGGACAGATTCTGCCTAACCACGAGGGCGAGGAACAGCGCGAGAAGGAAAAACGCGCGCCGCGTTGACGTGAGCGATGCTGCCGCGCGAGCAAACGCGCACTTGCCCGATAATGGACGTGACAGGCGTGCTAACGTAACAGTAGCTTTGTATGCTCCGCGCGGAACATCCGTCAAGGTTATTCAGCGCGGCGGGCGCGGGTGTTTTCAGGGTGGCAAACGGGCCACGACACGGCGCGGCGTTGAAGCGGATAGGAGCGAAAAGGCAACCGTCGAACGCCGAACATCGGAACGCCGAATGAAAAGACTGAGGACCGAGAAGGAAAGTAGAAGGTAGAAGGAGCGCCACTCTGACCCCGATGCGCCCGCTCATTACTCGCTTGTTTCCGCCCCAGGACTTTGCCGTCTTTGGTAATCAGAGAGGTGATAAGCTTCACGTCATGATGCTCATCAAAGTGGCGACTATTCACCGCTAAAGCCGCTCCGACGTTTGTTTAATGACCGGCCTCCACCGTTTTCGCGTCATGGCCTAGCCCTTCGCTCCATAATACCATTAGGTAATTCACCGTTGCGGCTGTAACCTCTTATATAATGGAGCCGGGGCGCCCATCTCCCGTGCAGATTGGCAGGGGCTTAGGCGAAGTCCGGAAAAAGTATCTAAAATGCCGACTTATATCTACGAAACCACCGACCCGACCAAGCCCATCCGTCAGCTCGAAGTTAAGCAAAGCGTCCACGACGATCCGCTCCGAAAGGATCCCGAAACCGGGGACGCCGTGCGACGGATCATCTCTGCCGGTTACAGCATCCTTGTGCGTGGCGGATACAGAGGTCCATCGGTCGGATCGGTTGGATAAACCAGCTGTGTAGGCCTAACGGTGGGACGCCGTTACGCGGGTGAAGGAGCGGCCGGCCGTTCAAACTCTATCGAGCCGAGCTTTCGTGCCCGGATCAACCAACCCGTGATTTCTCGAACAGAGAAGCCACTTTTCCGAAAAACCGTCGGACGAATCCCAATCGTCGGGATGGAGAAAGCCTCTCGCACATTCGAATGCATTCCGTCGCGCGCGCCTGGTCGCCTGCGCTCTCTCTGATTGATTGCAGGATTTTGCTGCGACTTATACGGCGGCGCATCTTGGAACAGAGAGCTGACATCAACTCGAACTTTCCGAGATCGAAATAAGCCATCATGAGTCTGGAGTATGTTTCTGTGCTGCAGGCATGGGCGTTGAGCAGGCGAATCACATCGAACATTTCCGTGTCGTCGACATGGCGCCACATGTTCTCGAGGCTGTGGAATCCAAAAGTAGGGGCGGTCGGAACAACCTTTTCATGCGAGAAAAGATCCGCGACGTTTTCGGGCGCAAAACGAATCCCGTGATCTTTCTCGAGTTCAGGCCGGTAGGAACGGCAGATGAGCCAGTCTGAGTTCAACCGGGCGTCGAGCGTGAAACGGGGCTTCATAACGGCCCGTAGAAATTTTCTGGAACGCAGGGAAAAGCCGCCATTCCCGACGCTCATACCGTCGGTAACGAACGGCCACCGCGCGCCGATGTAATCGTACTCTCGAAAGGCCGAACTCCACGCGCTGGGCTCAACCACGTAACCGTCCCATTGTACCATCAACACGAACGGCGTGTTGATGAAGGTGGGC
This sequence comes from Verrucomicrobiota bacterium, assembly GCA_041167085.1. Taxonomy (GTDB): domain Bacteria; phylum Verrucomicrobiota; class Verrucomicrobiia; order Chthoniobacterales; family UBA10450; genus DATFCK01. The sequence continues at coordinate 80,537 of JBEEGV010000016.1, read as the reverse complement.
AATTGCTTGTAACAGAAGTAAGAGTACTCCACTGTCGATCTGACCTTTGGAATTTTTTCGATTCGGAATGCAGCACCATCGACGGTGGCGTGCGTAAACAGGATCGCATCGGCAAATTTGCACCGGGCCATTGATAGACGAAGCGCCCGAACCGTCAGCGCCACATTGGCGGAGTCCACGGCGCAGATCGTTACGTCGCTGAGATCGAGCTTCATTCGGCCGGCGGCCGGGGCATCACCAGCCGCGCGCGATTCCAAATGAATAGGGGATCAAGGGCGTGTCGATCGGAAGGCGATATTTATCCGGCTTCTCGTGATTGTACGGCTCGGTTGGCAGATCGATCACTACCACGTCCTTGTTGCCGACGTTTAATTCTGCGTGCCAGACGTGCGTAGGAATATTGACCAGCCGGCGATTCATCTCGGACATCGGGATCTTGCAAACCTGACCATAAGTCGAGGAGTCGGGTCGCGGATCGAAGAGCACAAGTTCCATCTCGCCCTGCAAGATGAAGTAGCGGTCCTGATGAGTCTTGTGAAGGCCCCAGCCTTTGACATAGCCGGGTCTGATCGTGAAGCAGTGTGCGGACACAAGGGGCGCGGGATGCCAACCCCAGCGACTGTCATAAATTTCGACGACGCTTCCGCGCTCGTCCAAGTGTGTCGGAGCGTCGCGAACGGAAACGCCCTCGACCAGTGCGTCGATCGTTTTGCCGTCTGGAGAGACGGTTTGCGCGTCCTGAATCGCGGCGGCGAGAGTTTGATCGAGAAGAGACCCTCTTTCCTTCACGCCGGTTAAATGATCCTGCTTATTCATGATGTGGCCAGAGAAGATTGCCCCGACGCCATTATCTCTTTTTCAAGAACATTCCGCAATGTCCGTCATTTCGGCGAGCGGCTTCGAATTGGGAGTGAGCCACGCTTCGATCCCCTTGCAGGCCCAGAGTATGCTGCAAGATTACCACTCAATTCTTCAACTCCTGAATGTTTTTCAAACCTATGATCGAACGAATACTCACCATCGTCTGTGCCGTCGCCTTGCTCACCGGCTTCGCCTACGCGCAACCCACCAGCGGCAGTCCCGATCCTAAAGCCGGAGCGGAAATGACCGGTACTATTAAAGAGTACACCGCGGGCAGTACGCTCGTCCTCGAAACTCTGGCCCCGAGCGAACCGGTCCAGTTCAGGTTGGCCAAGAACGTCACCTACGCCGACACCGACGGGAAAACGATCGAAGCTGCGGGATTAGCCACGAACCGGAAAGTACGTGTTCACTTTACCAAGGTCGGGGGCGACAATGTCGCCGATAAAGTGACTTTGATCGGGAACTAATTCTTTAACCGCGGATCACGCGGGTCTGAGGGATTGGGGAATGGCGGCGGTGGGGGGAGAATCATGCTGCCCTGCGGCAAACTACAAGCCGGGCTCATTTTAGATGCACCAGCCTTCGCCAAGGCTTCCTCCTTTGCTGAAGCTACGGCGCGACAAGACGGCTCGGCAGGCTAGCGGGAGTGTACTCCATCGAGCCGACAAATCGCCGTTGCCACTCCAGGAAACGCCTCGGTCTCGGCTGTAAGATTCGGATCCCTCGCCGAAGATTAAGGATCCCCATCTTCCGGCTGGATGCTGCTCGATATGAGGTCGTCTATGCACAAGACTTTCGTTTTGACTTGTTGCTCTTCTGAAGCATATATGGCATTAGCATATATGTCTTCGCCAATGCTCGATCGCGAGTTGAAGAAAGGGAGCGCGGAGTTGTTGATTCTTTCTCTCGTCGAAGATCTGCCGCGCCATGGCTACGATATCGGTCGTCTGATCGAGCTGCGTTCGCGGGGTGTGCTCCGGTTCAATGTCGCCTCGCTCTATCCTCTTCTTTATCGCTTGGAGAAGCGCGGCTGGATCCGCGGACGTTGGGTGGAGAAAGCAGGACAGCGGCGCCGGCGATATTATCGACTTACCGCTGCGGGCCGGAAGGTCCTCGTAGCGCAACGTGATGGCTGGCAGGAATTCGTCGGCGCCATTAATCGCATCACCGGAATCGCCCATGCCTGACTTTAAAGAAGAAATCCGAAAACGACTGGCGACCCTCCAGCTGTCACCGACGCGCGAGGCTGAGATTGTCGAGGAGTTATCGCTGCATCTGGATGATCAGTACGAGGAATCGCTCAGTCACGGCGGGACCGAGACGGAAGCTTACCAGGCGGCTCTGGCCGAATTGGCCGGGAGCGATCTGCTTAGCCGCGAGCTGAAGCGGGCGGAGCGGCGCGTTTACCATGAACCGCTAGTGGCCGGAAATAGACGGAAGAATCTGCTCGGTGATCTGTGGCAGGACTTGCGTTACGGCCTGCGCATGCTGCAGAAGAACCCCGGTTTTACCACGGTGGCCATCATCGCGTTGGCACTCGGGATTGGCGCCAACAGCGCGATCTTTAGTGTTGTAAATACGGTGTTGTTACGCCCGTTACCTTATAAAAACCCAGAGCAGCTGGTCATGGTCTGGGAGGACAATTCGAAGCAAGGGTTTCCGCGCGACACGCCCGCCGCCGCCAACTACGTCGACTGGCGCGATCAAAACCATGTCTTTGAAGGCATGGCGGCTATCATCGACATCAGTTTTAACCTGAGCGGCGCCGGCGACCCGGAACGGATTGACGGCCGCCGCGTCTCGGCCAGCCTGTTTCCGCTGCTCGGGGTTGAGCCGCAGTTAGGCCGAACATTTCGGGCCGAGGAAGATCAGCCGGGCGCGAATCATGTGGTCGTCATGAGCTATGGCTTGTGGCAACGGCGGTTCGGGGGCGATCCCGGTATCATCGGTAAGCCGATCAATTTGAATGGCGAAAGCTTCACCGTCATCGGCGTGATGCCAACAACGTTCCAATTTCCCAAGCGCACCGATCAGCTTTGGGTTCCGGTTGCGTTCGATGCCAAGGAAGCAGGCGACCGCGGAAACCGTTACCTGGAAGTGATCGCACGATTGAAACCCGGAGTGAGCCTGCCCCAGGCGCAGGCGGAGATGAACACCATCGCCACGCGCCTGCAGCAGCAATATCCCGAAACGAATACGAGCGTCGGGGCCGTCGTTACTCCGCTCCACGAACATGTCGTGGGCGACATTAAACCGGCGCTGCTTGTTCTGCTCGGCGCGGTTGCGTTTGTCCTGCTCATCGCGTGCGCCAATGTCGCCAATCTACTCCTGGCACGAGCCGCGGTTCGGCAGAAAGAAATCGCGTTGCGCCTCGCCCTCGGCGCCAGTCGCTCGCGTTTGACGCGCCAGTTCCTGACCGAGAGCGTGTTGCTCTCCGTGTTCGGCGGCGGCGTCGGGCTTCTGCTATCGGTTGTTGGGCTTACTGTCCTGAAACGCTTCATTCCGCCGAATATTTCGCAGGCCCAGGCGATTAGCATCGATGGCAAGGTGCTGATGTTTACCGTGCTTGTCTCATTGGCGACAGGAATGATCTTCGGCCTCGCGCCGGCGACACAGGCAGCCAACTTCAATCTGAATGACACACTAAAAGAAAGCGGCCGCGACTCCGCCGCTGGAAGCCGTGGTAATCGCATTCGCGGACTGTTAGTCATCAGCGAGGTTGCGGTCTCGTTTATTCTTTTGATCGGCGCCGGCCTGCTGATCAACAGCTTTCTGCATCTGCGTAATGTCGATCCAGGCTTTCGTGCGGAGAGGGCGTTGACCATGAAGATCGTGCTCCCGGAAGTGCGGTATGCTGACAAAGAGCAACGCGCCGTTTTCTACCGTGAACTGATCCGCCGCGTCCAAACTCTGCCCGGCGTCGTCTCTGCGGCGGTCGCGACCAATCTTCCCTTAACCGAAAGCGGCAATTCGGTTGGAATAAGTATTGAAGGCCGTGCCGATCCCGCTCCGGACCGGGTGCCGATCGTGATAACTAGAATCATCAGCCCGCGCTATTTCGAGACAATGGGAATCCCCTTGCTAAAAGGGCGCGCCTTTACTGAAGGAGACAAAGCGGAATCGCCGGCCGTGGTCATCGTGAGCGAGGGGACCGCTCGTCGGTTCTGGCCGGGTGAAGATGCGCTCGGAAAGCACATCAAGATCGGCGCTACCAATTCTCCCAACCGATGGCTAGCGGTCGTCGGCTTAGTAAAGGATGTCCGGCAATTCGAGCTGGTGGTTGAGCCGAAGCCGCAAATGTATCTTCCGTTTACACAGGCCAATTTCTTTGAGCCCCGCGCCCTCGTCGTTAAAACAAATTTGGAGCCGCTTAGTTTGGCCGCGACTGTGCGCAAAACCGTTTGGGAGATCGATAAGGATCAGCCCGTTTCCGACATTGCTTCAATGGAAAACATCGTCTCGGAGTCGGTCGCGCGGCAGCGTTTCAGCATGTTGTTGCTTGGTGTGTTCGCGACGCTGGCGCTGGTTTTGGCGGCGGTCGGAATTTATGGAGTGATGAGCTGTTCGGTTGCGCAACGAACTCGCGAGATTGGCATTCGCATGGCACTCGGCGCACAGCGGAGCGACGTTCTGAAGCTAACGGTGGGGCATGGACTCAGATTGGTGACGATCGGGGTTGTCATAGGTCTCAGCGTTGCCTTGGTTTTGACTCGGGTGATGTCGAGCCTCCTCTTCGGCGTCAGCGCGACGGATCCGATGACATTCATCAGCATCTCGGTCGTGCTGATAAGCGTGGCGGTGCTGGCCAGCTATGTGCCCGCGCTTCGGGCGACAAAAGTCGATCCGATGTTCGCCCTTCGCTATCAGTAATCGACTGCTGGTGGGAGGGGCGCACTCGTCGCGTCCCCAATATCAGCCCTTATTTTTCGAGTGCGCCGCGACTTCGTAGTAAGGCAGCGATCTCATCATGCTTCTTCCGCATCGCATGCTGCAACGGCGTTTCGTCTTGCTGTTGGCCGTTTTTCCAGGTCGCGTTGATATCGGCGCCGCGCTCGATCAATAGCTCGGTCACTTCGCGCTTTCCGTGCCCGATCGCCATGTGCAAAGGCGTGCTCGTGTTTTTGTCGCGGTCATTCACATCCGCGCCGCGATCGAGGAGCAGCTCGACCACATCACGTTTTCCACTCGCCGCTGCTTGCATCAGAGCGGTCTGGCCTTTTTGATTGCGCGCCTTGAGATTGGCGCCGTGGGCAAGCAGGAACGCGACGACATCTTTGTCGCCCCAGACGCATGCATCATGCAGTGGTGTGTTACCTTCCGCGGGTGCATTTATATTTGCGCCTTTGGCGCAGAGCAGTTTGACCACATCCAATTTTCCGGCGAGCGCAGCTTTGTGTAGCGGGATGTTATCATGATTGTCCTTCGCGTTTACTGCTGCGCCCTTCGCCAACAACATCTTTACAATCGCCGCATCGCCCGTCTCGGCCGCATCATGCAGCGGTGTCAGCCCAAATTTATCGTGCACATTCACGTCGGCGCCCCACTGTAACAACGTCCTCGTTTCCGCTTCGCGTTCCTGGTTTACCGCACTAAAAAGCGGCGTGTCTCCATCGACATTTTTCGCCTCGACGTTCGCTCCTTTTCGTAGCAAAAAACGGAGCGTGCCAATCTCGCGACCATCGCCTGCGGCTGCGTGCAATGGCGTGCTGCCATGTTCGTCCGGAGAGTTGATGTCGGCGCCTTTTCCGAGCAGACTTGCCGCCACGTCAGGTTCAATCGGTTCATGCAAAAGCGTCTGACCGTTTCTTCCCGAACCCTCCGTCGACGCCCCTTTCGCCAGCAACAATTTGGTCATATCGCTTCGTGGATGGAGGACGGCTTCGTCGATCGCGGTCTTGCCCTCTTTCGTCTTCAGATCAATGCGTGCTCCGGCATCGAGTAGAAGTTTCACAAACTTCTCGTAGCCCATCTCCGCCGCGTGATAGAGCGGGGTCCAGCCGCGGTCATTTTGCGCATTGATGTCAGCGCCGTGCGCCAACAATACCTTCGCTGCTTCCTCTGCGTCGAGCGCGTCGTGGAGCGGTGTGTTTCCGATCTTGTCGCGCGCGTTCACGTCCAATCCTTGATTGACGAGAAGCTCCATCACCCCGGGATGCTTTCCTTTGGCTGCCGCGTGCAGAAGCGTCTCGCCGTTTTCGGCCACAATTTTGCTATCGGCGCCACGTCGCGAAAGAAATCCTACGAGATCGTCGTTTCCGGCCTCCACGGCATAGAAAAGCGCGTTCCGTCCGGCGTGGTCAAGTGCAGCGATGTCTGCCTTGTTCGCCAGCAGGATTTCAACAATATCGACGCGCTGCGCTGCACTGCGATTGCCTGCCGCGCTTTGCAGCGGGGTCCGACCCTGAGCATCACACGCGTTCACGTCCGCTCCGTTCTCGATCAGGAATTGGGCAATGCCCGCCGACTCCGAGTAATGCAACGGTGTCGCCAGCTGTTCGTCCTTTCCCTTCACTGACAGACCGTGATCGAGCAGAATCTGCATGATCTCGATTGTTCGGGCGTCATGCGTCAGCGGTCTTTTTGCTTCGTCATGCGCCGACACGTCTGCGCCGGCGGCGAGCAACTGCTTCACCACCTCGGTTTGGCTGTTTCGAATTGCCCAGGAGAGCGGCAAGTTCCCGAATTTGTCCCGGCCGTTCACATCCACGCCGTGCGCGAGCAACATCGCCGCGACCTCTTTGCTTCCCAATCCAGCCGCCGCGATCAAGGCCCGCGTTCCTTCTTCCGCGCCTTTCGCCACCCATTCCGGATGTTGCCTAACCAGACTCTCAACCGTTTTTAGATCGCCCTGCCCTGCCGCTTCAGCCAGCGGCGGTGGCCGGTACGAGGGCCGGGCCAGCGCAGTCGCGCTCAAGCCGAAAAGGAGCAAGGCGAAGACTCTTCCTATTGTCCGAGGGTTTACCGCATCGAAAGGCATCCGTCGATTATACGTCGCATGGCCTCGAATCTTTCACTATCTGTGAGCGCACCTGCCTCGGGTGCCGGTTTAGGCGCCCCGCCTAAGAGATTTCATGATGGAGGGACGCGCTCGTCGCGTCCCATGAATTCACTCCCGGTCGGAAGCCCCAGCTCCCAATAGCCTTGCCGCTTTTTGGCTTAGTCAGTTAAGGGGCTTCGCTTCACACATCGGGATGCGTGTTAAGTCGTCGAAGTTTGCATCCTATTCCTTGATTTGTTCGTCGCCCAGTCACTCACCTGCTGCCGACGCAGGCCTGACCGTCTACCCGAACGGCTCCCGCTCGTTCGTGTTCAGCCTTTTGCCGAATGAATGTGCTCAGGCCGCGGGCCGATGCCGATCAGGCGCGCGGGCCACGATCGTATGAATGGGAACCACTGCAGAAGCCTGACGAACATGGGAAGTGAATCGCCACTCCTGGACTCGCGCCCGGTCACAACCCGGCGATGAATGAACACCTGCATCGCCTGGATCACACGCGTCGGCCATTCCCGGCGTTCTTGCACGAGTGCCAAATCAGCGACGGACACTGGACCGGCTTTTAATTTGGCCGCGAGCAAGTTCGCGGTCGCGACCGCATCCTGCAAAGCGAGGTTGATGCCTACGCCGCCGGCGGGCGACATGGCGTGCGCGCTATCGCCGATGCAAAGCAATCCTTCGCGACACCATTTGCGCAGCCGATTGATCTGCACGGTGAGCAATTTGATTTTTGACCAATCGTCCAGCTCGGCAATGCGATCCTTTAGAAACGGTGCAAGCGCCACGATCTCCTCGTACAAGGCCGGTAATCCGCGTTGTTTAATCGCTTCGATGCCCCCTTTCGGAATGACGAACCCGGCCTGGTAATAATCGTCGCGGCTAATCAGAACGAGCAGTTTGCCGTGACGAAAGAATCCGAATAATTGTTCGGGATCGTCTGCGCGTTTGGAGATGTGCATCCAAAGAACATCGATAGGCACACCGAGCTCCTTGATCTCAAATCCGGCTCGGGTGTGCGTGATCGCATGACGCCCATCGGCGCCGATGACGAGATCGGCGCGAAAATCGCGCTCCCCCTCCGGAGTTTTTACCCGCACACCAACCACGCGTTCCTGGTCGAAAATGAGATCGAGCACCTCATGTTGCATATGGAGAACAAAAGATGGGAATCGTTTGGCTTTAGCTGCGAAGAAATTCAGGAAATCCCATTGCGGCATGAATGCGATAAACTTGCAAACAGTCGGCAACCGCGTGAAATCGACCATCGGAACGAGATGACCATTAAAGATGCCCTGCAACTGGGACATCTCTTGATGCGGCAGCTTCAGGAATTCATCGAGCAACCCAAGCTCATGCATGATCTCGAGGGTGGACGGATGAATGGTATCGCCGCGAAAATCGCGATTGAAATCGGCGTGTTTTTCCAGCACCACGACATCGACGCCGGCCCGTGCGAGCAAATAACCGGTCATCATCCCGGCCGGTCCTCCGCCGACCACCACGCAGCGGGTTCGAAGCTCCGGTAGCGCACTCATTATATATAGAGGGTATCGCTGGCCTGTTCGCCCCTCAACTGCGCCGGTCCTTGCGCGAACGGATGGCCACCGAAATCTTCCGTTGTAGGGCGAGCGCTTTGCTTGGTCGCCCCCGAGGCTCGTCTCTCCATTTCCCCATCCTTCTTATCCGTGTAATCCGCGGTTAGATTGACGATTACGATTACGAGCATGAGCATGAGCGTGCACGTTGAATTGAGCGTTGGACGTTGAGCGTTGAGCGTTGGACGTTTGCCGTCGATTCCCGCCGATGAACCTCGACTGTCCGCACTGCAATCAAAACCTTGAGATGGATGACTCCTGGGCAGGGAACACCCTGGAATGCCCAAACTGTCATCAGTCGTTTCTCGTCCCGAGCTCCGCCCCTGTAGGGGAAGCTGTCAGCTTCCCCACGGCCCCCCGACCACCGATGCATGTTCCACTGCAGCCGGTTGCAGCGGCTGCAACGTCAGTGGTCAAAAAAAGAAAAGGCTGTGGTTGCGGAACTTTTCTCTTATTCCTGATCGTTCTTGGCGCCGGCGCATTTGGTTACGCCGTCTACCGGTGGCAGGAATCGCCCGACCAGGTCTGGAATCGCCTAACGATATTGGCGAAAAAATTCATCGAAGAAAAATTTGCGGCTGCGCCTAGCCCCGCACCGTCTCCGGAGGAAACACCACAGCCGACCGCATTGGCGACTCCGCGGCCTGATCCGGTCACGTGGTTGACCGAACATAAGGAACAGTGGCCAAGAGAAGTCATCCTGCGAGAAGCGATCGACTTCCCCGCTGTCTCGAACGGGAAAACGGTTGGATCGTTGAAAGTGCCGGCGCGGGTCGCGGTGAAAGTAACGGAGATTACCAGAGACGAAGTTGGAGCCGATTACATGGGCGGAAAGCGCCGCGTGCCTATCACCGCGACGGATCTGCCCGTCCGCGCGGCGGCGGCACTGGCCCAGGCCGAGAGCAACGCCAGGGAATTCACCGGTTCGAATGTGACGCGTGTGCCGGCGCACGATGCGGAAAAGCCCCAGGAATCAATCAGGGAAGCAACGCGCGATGAGATTGCAAAAGGGCTCGGCGCGCATTACGCACACAAAGCCACTACGTTCCGCATCTTCGCGCCCGCTGCGAAGACCGTCAGTGTCGTGCTCTACGACGACCCGTTAGGCGACGACGGCCGTAAGGTTCGACCGCTGCGGCAGGAGTCGAACGGCCTCTGGGACGCGACCGCAACCGGAAATCTTCTCGGTAAGTTCTACACCTACATTCTCGATGGCAACGATCCCCAGCGCGCGCGAGAAGTGCTTGATCCTTATGCAGTCAATTCGGTGGCGAACAGCACCCGCGGTCGAATTACCCCGATGTCGGCCGCGGTTAGTGCAGGTCCAGCCTTGGACTCGCCGACCGATGCAATCATTTACGAAATGCATGTGCGCGATTTCACCATCGCGGCAAACTCCGGAGTTAAAAGCGCCGGACTCTACCTCGGCTTTACCGAACCGGGCACGCGGCTTCCCGACGAACCGCAGATCCAAACCGCGCTCGATCATTTAACTGAACTGGGCGTGACGCACGTGGAACTGATGCCGGTCCAGGATTTCGAGAACGACGAAGCAAGCAGGAGTTACAACTGGGGCTATATCACCAGCGCTTTCTTTTCGCCGGAAGGCATGTTCGCGACTAACCCGAACGACGATAGTCGTCTCCGCGAACTGAAAAAGCTGATCTCCGCGCTGCACGCGCGTGGGATCGGTGTGATTATGGACGTGGTTTACAATCACACTTCCGGCAAGAGTTCGCTTCTTTCCATCGCGCCGGAATATTATTACCGGCACGCGCCTAACGGATCGCTCGCCAACGGCTCGGGTTGTGGCAATGAATTTAAGAGTGAGTCACCGATGGGACGCAGGCTCATCATCGATTCGCTGAAATTCTGGGCGAAAGAATATGGCTTCGACGGGTTCCGTTTCGATCTAATGGCCTTGATCGACCAGGAAACGATCCGGCAGGCCGATCGGGAACTGCGCGCGATCAATCCGAACATCATTATGTTTGGCGAACCTTGGACCGGTGGGACGAGCCCGCTAACGGGCAAAACCGATAAGCCTGCGATCCGGCAGGTGCCGGCCGGCGCGTTCAACGATGATTTCCGCAACGCACTCAAAGGTTCACCCGACGGCAACGACCCCGGATGGATCCAGAATGGCTCGAAACGCGACGGGCTCAAGGTGGCTATGCTGGTGAGCGATTGGTTTGCGTCACCAGGCCAATCGATCAACTACATGACCTGCCATGACAACCTCGTGCTCTGGGACAAGCTGGTCGCGTCGATGCCGAATGCCGATGACGCGTTGCGCATTGAAACGATGAAACTTGGTTATCTCGCCTTGTTCACCTCGCAAGGCGTGCCCTTCTTCCATGGTGGCGAAGAGTTCGCGCGCAGCAAAGGCGGCAATAACAATTCCTACGAATCGCCCGATTCGGTGAACGAAGTCGATTGGTCATTGAAAAAGGAACACCTCGACCTGTTCAACTGCGTGCGCGACCTCATCGCGTTGCGCAAAGCGCATCCCATGTTCCGTCTGCGGACCAAACCCCAGGTCCAGTCGCGCGTGCACTTCATCGACACGCCCGATCACCCGGTATTAATGTTCACGATCAATGGCGAAGGCGTCCCCGGCGAAACCTGGAAGCGCGCCTGCGTCATTCTGAATAGCGCCGACTCGATCGATACCGAAGTCACCTTGCCGAGTGGGGAATGGTCGGTTGCACTCGATGAGCATGGCGCCTTTGAATCCAGTCCCGCAATATCAAGTAAACTTCGGGTACGTCACAAATCCGGTGTGGTGCTCTTTCAGCCATAGCGTACGCGAGTGGGTAGGATTGGTGGAGGGACGAGCTGGTCTCGTCCCACTTATTCTGTAGAGGTGGTTGTGCCAACCACCTGGCTTTGCCTAACGAATGCCGGCTCTTTCCGGCGCGACTTAGCGCCGCTTTGCGAAACTCAACACTCCTTACCGAGACCGAGGGCAGTCGAGGCTTTTATTCCACTTAAGTTTTCTGGCATCTGCAATGAAAAAGACGACTATGGTTCAGGAGGAAAATGAAAATGAAACAACTAAAATACTTAAAGCTAACATTGGCTAGTGCGGCGCTGACGCTTTTGGCAGCAGGCTGCGCAACGCAAGGCAATAACGTGGCTGATACCGAAGTCGAGCGGGCGCTGTTGACATCGGGGTTCAAGATGCGACCGGCCAACTCGCCGGCGCAACGGGAACAGCTTCGAAACTTACCGGACAACCAGTTCACAACGGTGAAGCAAGATGGCAAAAGCTTCTATTTGTACGCGGACAAGAGGGAGAACCGCCTCTACGTGGGAGATCATTACGCCTACCGCGCTTTTCAGGGCTATATGAAGAACAAACACCTGCGTGAGCAGGGCGTGTTCGTCTGGGAAGTGAACCCAGCCGACAGATCAAACAACAGGACCATACAGGTGTGGCACGATTGGACGCCGTTCCAGGAATGGCAGTAGATCGGCTCGAAGGGTAGGATCTAGGATCTGATCTAGCTCATTGAACGTCGACGAAGCGCGCCGTATCGTACAGGTCATGACTCGGCGAAAATTTCTCGGTACAACTATTGCCGGCAGCGCTACCGTCCTGGCAGGAACTTCGTTCGCTTTTCAGAAACTTGCTTCAGCAGTGACGCCTTCAGCTACCGAGTCCAGCATGTTTCAACTCGGTGGCGATCTCACGGTGAATCGGCTTGGGTTCGGCGCCATGCGTTTGACGGGTGAGGGAATTTGGGGTTGGGCCCCCGATCGCGAGAACGCGAAGAAAGTGTTGCGGCGCGCGGTCGAGCTTGGTGTAACTCTGATTGACACGGCCGATGCTTACGGTCCGGAAACGGACGAGCTCTTGATTGCGGAAGCGCTTCATCCCTATCCGAAAGGACTGGTCATCGCGACCAAGGGTGGCGTTACTCGTCCTGGTCCGGGGCAGTGGATACCGAACGGTCGGTCCGAGTATTTATCGCAATGCGTCGATAAGAGTCTCAAGCGGCTGAAACTCGAGCGGATCGATCTGTATCAATTGCACACCGTCGATCGTAAGGTGCCGATCGAAGAATCGCTCGGTGCACTGAAGGCCGCGCAGGATGCCGGAAAAATTCGGCACGTGGGATTATCGAATGTCACGACACAGGAAATCGAGCGAGCGAAAAAGGTTTTGCCGATTGTCAGCATCCAGAACCGATACAACATCACTGACCAAGACTCAGAGAATGTCCTGAACTATTGCGAGAAGGAAAAGATGGGATTCCTACCATGGGCTCCAGTTGGCGGAAGTGGGAGAGGTTCGTTAACCAAAGGGGACAATCCGCTCGAAGTCGAGGCGAAACGTCGTAACGTCAGCGCCGTGCAACTCGGGCTCGCCTGGTTGCTGCATAAATCGCCGGTCATGTTGCCAATCCCGGGAACATCGTCGGTGGCGCATCTCGAGGAGAATATGGCCGCCACAAAACTTCAGCTCACTGCGGACGATTGGAAGCGGATTGACGATTTGGCGCGGAAAAGCAGTTGAAAAGTTAAACGGCAGACAACGTTGTTACCGAAGGGCCGGGGCCATCTCCTCGGCTCGACAGAGTCTCGCCCCACCGGTGACGAGTAACCAGCTTTAGCCAAGGCTTCCATCTTCGCCGCGCTACGACGTGACCCGACGGCGCGACAAATGAAAGGCTTCGCCTCACGCGGTAGAAACGCCGAATGCAGCGCCACGGCTCTGCGGGCCATGCACTGAATCTACATTTGAAGGATTCGGTGTTTCATTCCGGGCGGGCTCTGGTTTAATCGGTTCGTGTCTTCCGAAAACGCCGAACAACGCAAACTGGCTGCCATCATGTTCACAGACATGGTGGGCTATAGCGCGCTGGCCCAGCGCGACGATCAACTCGCCCTCGAGTTGCTCGAAGAACATCGCCGCCTGTTGCGGGAAATCTTTCCCCGCTTTCATGGCGTTGAAATCAAAACCATCGGCGACGCTTTCCTGGTTGAATTCGGGAGCGCCTTGGAAGCGGCGCAATGCGCTATCGAAATCCAGCGCACCCTGGCCAAGCGCAACCACGACGTTACGGCGGACCGAAAGATTGAGATCAAGATCGGCATTCACATCGGCGACGTGGTCCATCGAGCGGGTGATGTTTATGGCGACGGAGTGAACATCGCTTCGCGCATCGAAGCGCTGGCCGGCGCAGGCGGCATTTGCGTTTCGATGGACGTGGAGCGCCAGATTCGCAACGCGCTTGAAGCCCGGTTTGAGAAGTTTGGCTCGGCGCAGTTGAAGAACATTAAACTGCCGATGGATTTGTTCCGGATCGTCTTGCCGTGGGAGACGGGAGCGAAAACCGAAGGTGGTGCTACTCGGGACTCGAAGAAAACGCCGCTTCTGGTTTTGGTCGCGGTTCTCGTCGCAGTCGGGTTGTTTGTCGGCTGGTGGCTGATGCAACGCTCGGGTCGGGACCGCCAACTGGCAGCGGGCGCGCCGAGCAACGTCCTGCCGGTGGCTCCGGCAAATGTACCCGATCAGAAGTCCGTCGCGGTGCTGGCGTTCGCCAACCTCAGCGATGACAAGGGGAGTGAATATTTTTCCGATGGCGTTAGTGAGGAGCTGCTGACCGTGCTGCAAAAAATTCCCGGCATGCACGTCGCCGCGCGGACGTCGGCATTCTGGTTCAAAGGCAAGAATGCGACAGCGCAGGAGATCGGGCAGAAACTCGGCGTGGCGCATCTGGTCGATGGAAGTGTCCGTAAATCCGGCGAGAGCGTGCGCATCGCGGCCCGACTCACCCGCACCGACACGGGCGAGCAACTCTGGTCGGAAAATTTTACGCGTGATTTGAAGGACGTGTTCGCCGTCCAGACCGAATTGGCGGAGACGATCGTGGCGCAGTTGCGCGGTCAACTGACTGGTAGCGCGGCGGGTTCAGCCGAGAAAGAGAAAATTCAGGCGGAAGTGCAGGCGGCGGAAAAAGGCGGAACGAAAAATGTAGAAGCGCACCAACAGTATCTGCAAGGCCGCTTTTATCAGAATCGTAGTTCGGACAAAGCAATCGCCCAAGCATTGGCGGCTTACCAACGCGCGGTCGAATTGGATCCTGCTTTCACGCTGGCATGGGCGGGTCTCGCCCAGGCTCACACTTGGTATTGCAATTTTTCGACCGAGGGCGGCCTGAAGGGCTTTGACGCTCATCTCGCCGCCGCGCGCAGCGCAACCGCTCGAGCCCTCTCTCTCGAACCGGACTTGCCGGATGCGTTGTTCGCCCGCGCAATGATTCAAACAAATTTTGATTTTGATTGGAAAGGGGCGGCTGAAACATTGCGTAAAGCTCTTGTTCTGGCCCCCCAGGATCCGGCGCTTCTCGCGCAAGCAGGGAATCTGGCGGGAGCTCGCGGAGAAATGGCGCCGGCTCTCGATTTTTATCGCCGAGCGGTGGCGGCGGACCCGGTCAACGCGCAAGCCCGCTCGTATCTGGCTTCCGCCTTGGCTGTTTCGAAGCAGTACGAGGAAGCGCGCGCCGAATACGCGCGGGCAATAGAATTGAATTCGGCGGCACCATGGTACCACGCCGGGCTTGGCTCCGCATATTTGCTCGAAGGCAAATTTGAAGAGGCCGCCACTGCTGCGCAAGCCGATACGGCCGAGTGGGCGCGACTGTGCATTCTGGCGTGCGCACGTTGGAGCCAGAAACGGATCCCTGAATCAGATGCCGCCCTGGCTCAGTTGATTAAGACTTCGGCGGAGACGGCTGCGTTTCAAATCGCCGACGTTTACGCATACCGGGCTGACAAGGATCGGGCTTTCGAATGGCTAGAGCGTGCCCGTCAGCAGCGTGACGCCGGCCTGGCCAGCATGCGCGCAGATCCGTACCTCCACAATCTCCGAGACGACCCGCGCTGGAACGCATTCTTGCACACGATGGGCCTGGCCGATGATCAATTGAAGTAAGCGCGGCCGTGCGAAGAGGCTTCTTTACGGCTCGGAGCAAATGCAGGGGTCCAACGCTCAACGCTCAACGCTCAACGCTCAACGCTCAACGCCCAACGCCCAACGCCCGACGCTAACGTTCAATGCCCAGAGAGGGCAAGCGGCGCGCTTGTCCTACAACACCGCAAATTAGAAAGTAAAAAAGGCGAAGGAGGTGTCGAAACGGCGGGGCACAGCGGAGATAGCCTGCTTTTTTCCTTTCATTTATTCATTTGCAGAGTGCAGATGAAAGACCAAGCAAACCGCCGAACGCGGAGATTGAATTTCGGCGAAATACAACCGATCAGCGGTTAAGTCCGATTCAATGTGTAAGATGAAGACTCTGGTTATACTCTGTACATGTGGCGCGATTTGCGGCTCAGCATTCGGCACCGGCAAAGGCACGGGCAAAGGCAACGTGCCGATACCGGTGACAGTTGGAGTTCATGGGAACGAACCGCTTCTGGCGGCGGCGCCTGATGGAACGCTTTACATCAGCGCCCTGCAACACATCTACAGCTCGACCGATTCCGGAGCGACGTGGACCGAACTGCTGGGGCCGATCTTCGCTTCCAGCATTAATCTCAATTCCGATAGTTCGATCTCAGTCGATCCCGGTAACCGGCTCTATTTCACATTCGATTATCCTTACGCGGGAACAACGGCAGTATGCACAAGCGACGACCGGGGAGTGACGTGGAACTGCAATCCGGCGGTGGTACCGGGCGGGACCGATCGCATGTGGACATTAGCGCCTACGCTGACGGACGATTACGAAGTGACTAATGAAGGCTTGTACGAAACAGCGTTTTTGCACAGCACCGATCGCGGATCGACCTGGACTCCGACGTCGATCGGTAGTGGCCTGCTCGAACCGCAGTCCGGACCACTATTGCAAAGACCAGGCAGCAGCGACGTTCTGCAGATCATTAAGATTTACGGCACCCTGCCGCAGGAAGTTCCGGAGCTGAAACTTTACGTTTATCATCCCGGAGCGACCGGCTCGATTATCTCTGATACTCGCTCAACCGGCTTACCTCTTCCGGGTGCTTTACCGAGCGCCGCCTACGGCAGAGACGGGCAGCTATGGGTCGCCTCTGAAGAAGTGAACGCTGCCGGCGGAAAACAAGTTGTCCTGGCGAGGTCGACCAATGATGGTGTAACCTGGAGCAAGCTCGCGCCCGTTCCGGGAACGACAACCGGAACAGCGAATTTTACCTGGGTCGCAGCGGGCGGGCCGCATCACGTCGGAGTGATTTATTATTATACTCCTGATAATGGCGATCCGGCCTCGCTGACGACCTCGACATGGTCGGTCATGTGGGCGGAATCGTTCAATGCGGATAGCCCGACTCCCATTTGGAATGTCCGGACCGTAGAGTCTGGGATTCACACCGGCCCGATTTGCGTTGCTGCCAGTTGCACCGGCGATAATCGGTTCGCCGGCGATTTCATTAACTCCCTGATCGACGCCAACGACATCGCGCACTTGACCTGGATGACAGAAGACATGTCGACCCAAGCGACCTCGATTCGCTATGAGCGAATCAGGCCAACTCCGAGAATTGGTAAAGGCGGGAGGCAATAGCGCCGGGATAAGCGCAAATGTTCGATTGCCGGAAATGCGTCCGGCGTTTAACGGCAGAACATGATTGGTGTGATGTGATTGCAGATCGTCTCCGTGGGAAGGTAATCCACCAGATTGGCGTCTGACACGAACGCCCTACAAATTGCAATCGCGAATCCGAACTTCGCGATCAGAACTTGAAGATGATTGCTGCAGTTACGTTGTGTTCGCGCAAGCAGGCTTCGTGATTGCCTATGTAGGCCTGAAAAGGGGCCGTGCCGACGCTGTTAAAATCGGCGCAGCCGAGATCGACATACTGGTAGTGCAACCGTGCGTGCCAGTGATCGGTAAACGCATACTCCAGCCCTCCGCCAATCATCCATCCCACTTGGGTGTCAGTCACACTGCCGCGCTCATGAAAGAAGAGGTTGTGCTGGGTGATACCCTGTTCAAAATCAATGTCGCCGACGGCGAGCCCGCCGGTGATATAAGGTAACCATTTGCAAAATGCGTAACCGATTCGCGGACCGACCGTCACCAAATAGTGCGTCTTGAAGGAGCTCGCGACACTATAGGTGTTGTCTGTCGTCGGTACCGTGAAAATCCCGGTGTTATCCGAATCCCGCTGCCAAAGATAGCCGCCGGCACCTTCCAGGCCTACGACCCATTTGTTGAACTGATAATTGTAGCCAAGTAAACCGCCTAACTCGGCTCCGTTCGTGTCCAAATCGCGCGGGCTTGCAGGTTCAATGAAGTTTTTGTCGAACGGATCACTACTACCGCCGTTAAGCCAACCACCGCCGAGGTTCAGATTAATGTCCGTGGGCGCGAACGTGTATCCGCCGAAGGCGCCAGCGTAGAATCCAGTCCAGGTTGGACAGGCGGGTGGCAGCGGCGCCACCTGTTTCATTTCTTTTCCGGAATATTGCTCGGTACCAGCATGGGCCAGCGCAACCAAGGCGCTAAAAATGGTCAAGGTTAAAACCGCTTTCTTCATATGTGCGCTTATATAGAACCGATTATGATCCGGTCAAGGGTTCGAGCGGGGACTGAGGGAACAGGGTCGTATCTAAATTTTAAACTTCGCTGTCGTAAATTATCTCGGCGTGCGCAGCGAGTGAATGCCAACGTAGGAAGGCCGGCTGGCGCCCTCTATTTATGAATTGTTTTCGGCTCCGGGCCGGCCAGAATTTTCTGAAAGCGCGCATCCTTTCGCAACGGGTCCCATTCCCAGCGTTTGCGCAGATCGGCCAAAGTGATGCTGTCGTCGCAATAATCGACCGCGAACGGAGTAGCCAGCAATTGCCCGATCTGTGGAATTGCCTGATCGGCCTCGCCGTTGCGCGCATCAATTAAAGCAAGGAACGACTGGACGATGGCGTTCTCCACGATGTCAGGAGAAATATGTTTTAACTCGACCGCGCGACGTCCTTCCCGAAGAGCGTCCTCTTTCCTTCCCATAAGCGCATAAAGAAATCCAAGTTGCGCTCGCCGGATTGCATCTTGCGGGCTCTTCGTCACCGTTTCTTCCAAGGACCGGCTGGCCGATTGAAACTCAGTTTGCGCGCGAGTTGGATCGTTGCGCATCAAATGGATGCAACCCTGCAAATAGCTCTTGGGAAGGGGCACACCGTTAGGCGAAACAAATGAGTCCAGTCGCGACAATGCCAAAGCTCGCTCGGCTGCATCCGGATCGTGATCCATCAACGCGACATCCCAACGGGTGAATGTCACGATGCCGTCGGGATCGAGATTGGCCGGAACATTCTCCAGGGCGGTTTTAATCGGCGCCGTACTCCCTTTCCAAAAGAATTCGACGTAGCCACGCTGTATCCTGACATTGAGAGAGTCGGGAGCGAGTGCGAGAACACGATCCATCCTTTTTATGGCGGTCGGCCAGTCGCGCAGCGCGAAGTAAGTCTGAGACGCATCGTAGAGAGTAACCGAGTTACGCGGATCGACGGCTTCAGCTTTTTCGTAGGTGGCGATGGCCTCGGCAAATCGCCCCTGCCGCCGCTGCACCGCCGCTATGTAGAGACCCACATCACCGTCGTTCGGCAGCGCGCCCGCCGCCTGGCTGAGTTCGCGCAGCGCCTCGTCGTAATGGCTTTCCCCGTAGTAAAAATAAAGCCCAAGGGCAAGATGCCCTTCACCCAGGTCCGGTTGAAGCCGCAGCGATTCCTCCGCTTCATTCCGTGCCCTTTGCCTAAGCTCCGCAGTCGGTTCATACCAATGGTAGATATTGCTGCTGACAGCGGAGAGTCGCGCGTGAGCCAGGGCAAAGTTCCGGTCGAGCGCAATAGCTTGTTCATAAAGCTGCGCCGCCGATCTGAAATCCTGGAGAAAATTATCCGGTCGCGTCTGATATTCCCGGCCGCGCAGGTAAAGAACATAGGCATCCGCATTGGTTGTTGCTCTCGTTTCGACGCGGACTTTTTCCTCCGGCGAAAGTGTTGTCCGCAGTGAATCGGCGATACTTTTTGCGACTTCGCCTTCAACTCCGAAGATGTCGGTCAACTGCCGGTCGTAACTTTGTGCCCAAAGGTGCGTATCCGTGTCCGTTTGGATTAACTGGACGTTGATGTGCACCCGGTCGCCTGATTTTTGTACGCTGCCCTCAAGAATATTGGCTACACGCAACTCGCTTGCGATCTCTCGAAGATTTTCCGGCGCGCTTTGGTATCGTGCCGTTGACGTGCGCGAAATGACGTGAAGCCCACTAATCCGGGAGAGCGTCGTGATAATTTCGTCCTGGATTCCTTGAGCGAAGAACGCGTTCTCCTTATCCGAGCTTAGATTTTCGAAAGGAAGAACGGCGATCGATTTACTGTCAGCGCCGAGGTTTGCCTGGCGGGTGGCGGTTGTTTTGTGCGTGAACTGGAAAATCAGTAATCCGGCCGCGATCAACGCCACCAGAGCGATGGTCATGGTCAGTTTCCGCCCGGATCGTCCGCGGACTGTTTCCTGAGCTGAGACGTCTTCGGCGCGCTTGATTCCTTCCGGTGTAAGCTCGAAAGCCCACGCGAGAACAATCGCAAGTGGAAAGCCGAGCGCGATCGCCAGGACAAAAACCTTCATGGTCCATCCCGGCGCGCCGAAAGTTGGAAAGAGGATCGAAGCCGCCTGGATCAACAGCCAGGCCACAACGGCATATGCGACCCCGACCTTATAAACATGCCGGCGTTTTAGTTCGGCGGAAAATTTCGGGAGATTCACAGCGAAGCCTTATCGTGCTGCGACACGCATATTTTCGCAACAAGCGTCTTATACCGAGGAGAAAGGCGGGCGTCAGCCGATTCCGCACGAAAGCCCCGCCGGTCATGGGCGTTGCCGGCGTCTGCGACGGTCGACGAATTGCTCTGTGCGCTTACATAGAACCGAACACGATTCGGTCAAGGGTTCGTGCAAGCACAGGGGAAAGTAGGGTGGTATCTAAACATTCAACATTTAGACTTCGCTGTCGTGAATGGTTGAAGTGTTGAAGCGTTACATGGTTACATTCGTTAAAAAGGTTACAAAGTACATCGGCGAAACACCGGCGGGATTCGGCGTTTCATTCCGCGCGCTGTCTGAGCGCGACGAAAAACTCGCCTGCGAGGGTCCCTACCAGAACGGTCTTCTCCGGTGGAAATTAAGGCGCGGTAAATGGTCTTTTCCCCGGAAAAAAGATTCGACCCGAACGCATCGGAGTTGTTAGAACATTTCGCAAATAGCATGGCGAAAGGACAACGATCGAAAGGTGCATCGATGAAGTGCTTTTCAACAGTCGGACGACTTTCAATACTCGTAATGTTGCTTGCTTTGACTGGATGCGGTCCGAGGGAAATGACCCAGGCTGCCGAGCAGGAAGTTAAACGTTTTCACGAGAGGTGGAACGAGGGCGAGTTTACCGGTATCTACAATGATGCACACATGAGATTCCGAAGCGTGCAGCCTGCGAATGTTACGATCGGTGCATTTCAGCGCGGGAAACGCAACTTCGGTCCCTTTAAGTCAACCAGGAAGCGAAGTAGTGAAGTAACTCAGGACAAGGGCGAACCGGTAATCGTGCTGAAGTACGATTCCGCTTACGAACACGGCGCCGCCGTGGAAAGGTTCGGTTTCCGGATGTCAGGAAATACTCCGCTCCTGGCCGATTACGAGCTTCTTTCGCCGCAATCGGCGGCAAAAGAGGAGGCCATGGAGAAGGAACAACAAGCGCGGGCCGCGAAATCGCGTTAGCGCAGCTTTTTTATGATCTCATCGACCAGCTCGCGCGGAGTTCGCCCAAGCTCGATCATAATTACTCTTTCCCTCGCTTCCGGTTCCTCCAGAGTGGCGAACTGAGTTTTCAGTAACGCCGGATTCATGAAATGTTTTTGCCGTTGGCGAAGCTGTTGGGCGACCAGCTCGTAACTGGCGCGCAGATAAACGAACTTCACCTCTTCGCTTACGCGAAGGTAACTTCGATAAGATTGCTTTAGCGCCGAACAGGTCAGGACGGTGTTTTCTTTCGTCGCCAAACATCGTTCGATTAGTCCGCGCAAACTGTCGAGCCACGGTCGTCTGTCCTCATCTGTCAGCGGCACGCCGGCGTGCATCTTGTCGATGTTCGCCTGCGAATGGAAGTCATCCGCCTCGTAGAATTTCCAGCCCAATTCGGCCGCGATCAGCTGGCCCAGAGTTGTTTTTCCCGCGCCCGAAACACCGAACAGGATCGTAACCACAACGAAAAGAATCCGCCCGAAAAACAAATGAGCGATTAAAAAATCGAAATCTTCACCTTTTCCACGCTCAAAATGCGCATTTCAAGAAATGCAAAAAGCGGGGACCGAGCCCTTTTCGTTTTTTAGTTCCAAAGATTTGTAACCAACCAGCATTCACGTTGTCTTCATCTGAAGAATGCCGTGTGCATTCTGGGTGAACAAGAAAGACTGACTTATCCATGGACCAACAAATCAAGCCGGATGCCCGATTAGGCAGGCTGCGCGCGTGGGGTTTAACCTTACAGATCTGGTTGATGAAGACCGTTCTCGGGATCTGGGCTCTGTATCGGTTTAAATCTACTTTTATGAATGTGCTTTTTGCTTTTCTTTGTCTCGGCTGCGCATTTCTCGGGGTGGCTTGCACACACGATGATGATTCGTCGACCGACCGTTCGCAGCATCGCCAACATCAGCACGGCAGCGGCGGTTATGGACAAGGACAAAGCGGCCAATCTGATCGGGCAAATTCTTTCGGGTCGGCAACCCCAATTCCAGGTCTCTGATAAGATCGACCGCCGAGCGAAGGGTTATCAGTTAATCTTTCGCTCGTCTCGTCCCACATTCTGCAGGGGTGTTAGTTTAGGAACTTAACGCTTAGAACTTAAGGCCTCCGACCGTAGAGTGGTCGCATGAAAGCAGTTCGAATCCATGAATTCGGCGACCCGTCGGTTCTTCGCTATGAAGAAACTCCCACACCGGAGCCAGCTGAAGATCAAATCCTGATCAAGGTCCATGTCGCCGGTGTCAATCCGGTCGATGGCAAAATTCGGTCAGGCAAATTCCCCCGATTCCATCCAACGTTCCCAGCCATTCTTGGTCGCGATTTTTCCGGCGTGATCGAACGTGTCGGATCCCGAGTGAAGGATTGGAAGCCGGGCGACGAAGTTTTCGGGATGCCCGATTACACCCGCGGGACTTACGCTGAATACGCGGTCGCAACATCCGGCGAGATCGCGCGTAAACCGTCCGGGCTCGATCATCTACATGCTGGCGCAATCCCCGTCGCAGGCTTGACTGCCTGGCAAGCTCTATTCGACTACGGTGAACTGCGCGCCGGTCAGCGAGTTCTGATCCACGGCGCGGGCGGCGGGGTAGGGCACTTCGCCGTGCAATTTGCCCTGGCCCAAGGCGCGGAAGTGGTGGTCACGGCCAGCTCGGCCGATGTCAATTTCGTGCGCGAACTCGGCGTCGAGAAGGTGATTGATTACAAGGCGCAACGCTTCGAAGACGAAACGCGCGCCATCGATCTCGTGCTCGATCTGATCGGCGGAAAAACGCGAGACCGTTCCTGGCAAGTGTTGAAACCTGGCGGAATGCTCGTCTCAACCTTAGGCGAACCCGAACCGCCGGCCGGGGTACGCGGAAAAGGAGTCATCGCGCAAATGAAGAGCGATCAGCTCACCGAAATCGCTGCGCGTGCCGCGAGTGGAAAGCTGCGGATCGAAGTCAGCAAGATTTTCCCGTTAGCCGAAGCGCGACAAGCGCACGAGCACATGGAGAAGGAACATTCCCAGGGCAAAACCGTTTTGCGAGTTCGCGATTAACCGGCGGTCACTGTCCAAATGCGAGCGTCTTCTTGGGGCCACCCCATTCGGCTGGACTTTTTTCTTGAAAATATGTAAAAGCTGGCTGGATGGAAGGAACCCGAAGCACAAAATGCGTCTCTGTTTTGGCGGTGGCAGGAGCAATATTTCTCTGCGCTTTCCCGGCAGCGACGACCGGCGCGGCGACGATCACGGTCACGAACACAAATGATAGTGGCCCCGGCACATTGCGGGCGGCCCTGACCAGCTCCGCCAACGGCGACGTGATCAATTTTGCGCTGAACTATCCAGCCACAATCGCGCTGACAGGAGGCGAGCTGCTGCTCACCAACAATGTTACCATCGCCGGGCCGGGCGCGGCCAACCTAGCGATCAGCGGAAATAACGGCAGCCGCGTATTCCGTGTCGGGACATCCAATAGCGCGACGATCTCCGACCTGACGATCACGGGCGGGGCGGCGAATGCTGGAGGGGTGGGCGCGGGCGTTTATTGCGATAGCGCGACCTTGCAGATAACAAACTGCACCATCCGAAATAACCAGGTGACCGGAGGAAGCACCGGCGCCGGAGCGGGGATTTACAGCAATCAATCGCAGCTAACCTTGACTGGTTGTACGATCAACGCCAACACCGCGAGCGGCAACGGCGGCGGCATCTTCAATGGCACCGGTTCAACGTTAACGGTTAACAACAGCGCAATCACCGGGAACAGCGCGTTGAGCGGGGGCGGCTTTTGTAATTCGAGCGGGACGCTGGCTGCGAACCGTTGTTTGATTTACGCAAACGCGGCCTCGCATGGTGGCGGGATTACCAACACGGGCGCGCTCGGGCCGGCCTCGTTATCCGTCAACAATTGCACGTTGAGCAGCAACGTCGTCTCCGGCGCGAGCGCCACGGGCAGCCAAATTTATAACGTCCGCCAGCTGAGCAGTGCATCTGGCCTCATCAGCAACAGCACGATCGTCAGTAACAATGTCGGTCCGACCTATTCGGGCGGCGCGATTTATAACGATAACGGGGCGGCCGTCACCCTTAGTAACACCATTATTCTGGCGAGCGTGCAAGAGCACACGATTATCAATGCGGGCAGTGGCAGCACCGTCATGTCCGCCGGCTACAATCTTAGCTTCGATGGCGGCGGCGGTTTTCTGATCGGTCCGGCAGATCAGATTAATACTGATCCGCTCCTCGACCTTGGAACCGGTCCCCGGGATAACGGGGGTCCGACTTTTACCATCGCGTTGCAGGCAAATAGTCCGGCGATTGATAAAGGCAAGCGCGATGCCGTCGCCTCGCTCTCGGTCGCGACGGACCAGCGCGGCGAGCCGCGTCCGTTTGACGATCCCAATATTCCCAATGCCAGCGGCGGTGATGGGAGCGACATCGGCGCCTACGAGGCCGACTTGCGCGTGACTGGGGTCACTAAAGTGACGAACGATCTTCGAGTCACGTTTACGAGCATTGTCGGCAGGCACTACCAGCTTCAGAGAAAATCCGGTCTCGCCCCCGGCGATTGGATTTCGTTCGGAAGCATAGTACCCGGCAACGGCGGCATTGTTCCTTTGGATGCGACTGGCGCCTTTGGCCAACCGACTCAGTTCTACCGGGTCCTGCAAACGCCTTAGCCGATCTAGTGATCGGTTAAGAGCGTTGAAGCGTTACAGCGGCGGCCGGAATGGAACGCTTGACTGTTCGACACTTTCGCAGGCGAAGCATATGATTCCGTCATGAGCGCTCTCGCGGATTTTGTCAGCCTTCATCCTTACTTTAAAGTTCATCCAGGAAAACTCGATGAGTTCAAGGCCGCGCTTCCGGCTTTGGTGGACAAAACCGCGACCGAGGAGAAAAATCTTTTCTACGGGTTTAGCGTCAACGGCGACGAAATTTTCTGTCGCGAAGGTTACACCGACGCCGAAGGCCTTCTCGTGCATCTCGACAACGTTGGCGCACTGCTCGCGGAGATGCTCACCATGGCAGATCTCACCCGGGTAGAGGTGCATGGCCCGGCAGGGGAGCTGGAAAGGTTGAAAAACCCTCTCGCGCATCTCAATCCGGCGTGGTTCGCGATCGGGGAGCAAATTAAGAATTAAGAGGTAATGGCAGGGGACAGCAATTAGCGGTCAAATATCACTGCGTCGCGCAAACATCTATTGTAAACGGTTTACGATAGAGCGCTCGTTAGGCTTTTTTGTTTGTTTCGAGAAGCCTGCTCCTCCTCCGAGCCTACGGCGCCCCAAGGAAGTCAGATTGGACGTGTAAGCATGCATCGTAAGCGGCTTATGATGATGTTTATTTTAACATCGCGCTCGGAACCCTGATTTACCTGGCGTAAAATGAACTAAGGATATACCAGGCGATAAAACCGTTGGGTGAAGTTGGCGGCCTCTTGATCTTCGAATTCAAACGCCCCGGACGGATCCGGAACCACGGTCGCCAGGAATGCGAAGGGTTCCGACAAATCTGGCGATGCTTCGATGGTGTTCACTACATTGGGCAGACCCAGACCCGTCAAAGAAATGTGCCCGTTTTCGAGCCGCGTGATTGAAATGATCCTAAGTGATGGCACTGGCGTGTAGTGCAATGTGAGAGTCTGCGGACTTCCTTTCCTCCAATACTGGCCAACGGCCCAGCAATCAGAGGACGACGCGCACGCGATGCCGGCCAGATTGTTGGAGTCGGTTGGCTTGGTGTTGGGGGATACAACCGGCGTCCACGAATTCCCGTCCCAATGCATCAACAAGGTCTGCGCCGGCGGATTCGGCGTGTAGTAAGGCCCGGCGGCCCAGCAGTCCGATGCCGACACGCACGTGACCGTGTTCAAAATGCTGCCCGCTTGAGGCGCAGACACAATGCTCCATGAGGCTCCGTCCCATCGTTCGATGAGCGCCTCACTATAGTTATCGGAACTGCCCACGGCCCAGCAGTCCGTTGCGGACGCACATGTCACTGCCGATAAGATGTTGTCTTGATCCGGTGGCGTGTTGGGCGAGGGGACTATCGTCCACGCGCTTCCATTCCAATGTGCGATGAGCGTTTGGTAAAGTCCGCTGCCGGTCAATGCGGTGGTCCATTGCACACCAACTGCCGTGCAGTCCGATGTTCCGGTGCATGCGACATCGTAGAAAATGCTTTTTGAACTTGGATCCGGCAACGCGGGCGTCGGAACCAGCGCCCATGTCGTGCCGTTCCAGTGCTCGAGCAGCGCCGCGTAGTCCTGGATGAGGGAAAAACCGACTGCCCAACAGTCCGAGGTGGACGCGCAGGCTACTCCTTCAAGCGAGGTTTCCGCAGTCTGGCTCGTATCCACCGGCTCGACGCCAACGATCGACCACGCTGTGCCATCCCAATGCATGGCCAAGGATTGATCCTGCGTGCCAATGCTGTCAGTGGACGAACCGACTGTCCAACAATCCGATGTGGACAGGCATGTGATGTCGCTAAGGTAATTATTCCGGTCGAGGGCAGTGTTCGGTGATTCATGAATTGTCCAAGAGGTCCCGTCCCAATGCATCGTCTGGCTGCGCGCGACATTGCCGTAGAAGTTGAAGCCGACCGCCCAGCAATCTGATCCCGACACGCACGTCACGCTATCAAGAAAGTTGCTTGGCATTGCGGGAACATCCGGCGCCGTGACCGACATCCACGCCGTTCCATCCCAGCGGGCGATCTGCGGTCGGCCCGAACCGGAAGGTTGCATTGATCCGACGGCCCAACATTCAGATCCGGACCCGCATGCGACGCCCGCGAGATCACTGGCATAGGTGGCGGTTGGGTCTGGCCGATCAGCATTAAGCAGCCAAGCCGATCCGGTCCAATGCAGAATCAGGTCCTGATCGAAAGACTGCGGATCGATGGCGGCGTTGCTCGAGTGTCCGACGGCCCAGCAGTCCGATGCCGATGCGCAGGTCACGCGCGAAAGAGAATTGTCCGCGCCGCCGTTAGGGGCGACCGCGCTCGCCCATGAAGTTCCATTCCATTGCTCGATGAGCGTTTGATGGACGGTTCCATTGTAAGAATCGCCGACCGCCCAACAGTCCGATGTCGAGTTGCACGTGACGCTCGTTAGGTTGTTTTCCTGAGCCAAGGGTTGGTTGGGCAACGCCGACGCGGTCCACGCGGTTCCGTCCCATTGCGCGACCAAGCTGCTTTTCGCGCCTGCGGTCCCGCTGTAGCCGATGGCCCAACAACTCGACGAAGAAAAACAGGTCACGGCGTTAAGCACGTTGTGCTGGTCCCCGACATTCGGCGAATCGTGAACTGTCCACGAAACGCCGTCCCATCTATGGATCAGCGTTTTCGCCTGGCTTCCACCGTTCTCAAACCCGACCGCCCAGCAATCCGAATCCGACGAACATGCGACGCCATACAGGGCGTTGAAGCCGGTTCCGATATTCGGCGACGGCACAATCTGCCACGAGACGCCATCCCAGTGCAGGGCCAGCGTTCGGACTTCTACTGTCGCTAATATGATTTGATAGCCGACCGCCCAACACGATGAACTGGAAACGCAAGTGATGTCGACCAGCCCGTTGGTTTCCTTCTCCACGCTCGGCGACGGAGCGACGTTCCAGGAGTTACCGTCCCAATGCATCAGGGCGGTGTTTGCGAAGGTTTGACCAATCTCGGTGCGACCCACGGCCCAGCAATCCGACGCTGTCACACACGTGACCGCGGAAAGCGACGTTGGCGCGAAGCCTCCGTTGGGCGAGGCGACGATCGACCAGACACTCGCGGCTGCTGAAGTCAGCGGCTTGCTTGCAAAACCGGCGGTCGGGCCCCCACTTTGGGGAGCAATCTGTTGGTTGACCGAAAATGGGATGCCATGCGGATCGCGCGGCCTGCGCGCTACGCCGGGCAAGGGAGAGACTCCTGGACGAAGGCCGGTTGCTGTAAAAGAAAATCCAGCTGGCAACGGGCCGGGATGAAACAAAATCGGTGGCGCAGTTGTATTCCGCCCTGAGCCTTCGTTGGGAGGCGTTGCGGCAAAGCTGAGCATGCCCAACACAGCGCCTACTGAGCAAAGAAGGAAAGCTACTAGGACACGTAGGTTGAAGAAGCCGGATTGAGAAACGGAATTCGTCCGCATGATGCTTGGCGTTGAGGCTATGAATCGTAGCAAAGGACTGACTTAGCCCTGCCCGGCCGCTCATTTTCCGTCAAAACGCCAATTATTTCCTCGTGCGCGCAAGGTTACGGCACGGCAAGTGAGAGTTGAGTGTTCCTCCTTCGCTGAAGCTACGGCGCGCCACGTGAGGGAAAGGCCGGTACGGCTCGCACCGATTCATGCGTCCTAGTCTTCGATGTCCATCTTCGGCACCTTTTGCGCGTTCGCGATCTTAGACTTCCCTTCGGGATCGAACTTCAGTGTGAAAAGGAAAGCCGTTGGTGAGTCGCTCCCTCCGTTGCTCGCTCCGGCCGAATAAACGTAAAGAATTGCGGTATCGGCATCAGTCCAATTACGCACCTTGAAGACGACCCGGTGGGGGTCGGCACGCCAAAGACGCGGTGGGCGGACGCCTTTTCGGTAAGTGCTTGGCCAGTTGCGCGAACGATTTACTCGACGATTCCTGGTCGATGGGCGAATGCAGCAAGACCCACTCTTCGCCGCGCAGTTGATAAAACGCGGTCGTCACATACGTGGTGTGGGGCGCGGTGGGCGGACCGTAATTAAAGGCGAAGCGTTTTGAATCCGCCCAGATCACCTCAATCTCCCGAGTCAGCATTACAAGAGTGACCAGCCGAACAAAACCTGCGATGTGTCCTTCAATGAAGCCCGGGTCCGTTCTTATCGTTGGCGTTGCGATTGCCGCGATCTGCAACCTTTCACGGGCACAGAAGCCGCCGTCAAAGTCAAACGAGGTCTCTTTTAGTATCGCGCCTGCGCCTGCCTGGGTAACACCGGTGGCCGTACCGGACGAGCTCGCCTTCAACGAAGAGAGCGCGGGGACCTATTTTTTGTTGGTTGATCGGCAAGAAAACGTCGATCGACGTGCCTATTACTACCACGATATCCGCAAGATCACGTCGGAGAACGGCGTGCAAAGTGGTGCGTCCATATCCGTTTCTTTCAACCCGGCGTTCGAGAAATTGACGTTCCACGCTGTTCGGCTCATTCGAAGCAACGTCTCATCCGATCGTCTCAACCGATCGCAGATCAAACTCATTCCTACCAAGGAAGACTCGCAGGAACTCGTTTATGATCCGCATTACACGGCGCAAACCGTTCTTGACGACGTCCGCGTCGGCGATCTGATCGAACGCGCCTACAGCATCGAAGGCGAGAATCCGATGCGGAAGGGGAAGTACTTCGCGCTTT
This sequence comes from Verrucomicrobiota bacterium, assembly GCA_041167085.1. Lineage (GTDB taxonomy): Bacteria > Verrucomicrobiota > Verrucomicrobiia > Chthoniobacterales > UBA10450 > DATFCK01. The sequence goes on along the minus strand of JBEEGV010000016.1, from coordinate 50,950 downwards.
TCCCGATGCAGTGGGGTGTTCCGATTGGACGGAACGTTCTTCGTTTAATCTATTCATCACATCGAAGATTGGCCTTCCGCGAAAGGAACGATTCGATTCAGCCGGTTGTTTCTACGGAGAAAGGAATTACGCAGTTGTCCTACGAAAGTACTAATGTCCCGGGTCTGAAGGTGGGAGACGATGTGCCCGATGATTATGTCCCCGCGCGGCAATTGCACGTCAGCGAGTTCGGTGATTGGGCGGAGGTTGCACAATGGGCGCTACCACTGTTCGAGGCGGCTATTCCAAATTCACGCGAGTTCAATGATCAAATTACGAAACTCAATGCTATTGCCGACCCGGAACAGCGCATTGTGGAAGCCTTGCGATTTGTCGAGGATGAAATTCGTTACATAGCCGTCGAGTCCGATGCAGCTGCGCATCCGCCAACATCTTTGGATGACGTTGTGCAACGCCGCTTTGCTGACGACAAGGACAAGGCGATGCTACTCGTGACCTTGTTGCGCCGAAGCGACATTGACGCAGCGCCGGCGCTGGCGAGCAAAACCTTTCTGGGTGGTTTGCGAGATTTGATCCCTTCGGCGCGCGTTCTTGACCACGCAATCGTTCAGGTCCGCCTCGGAGCGACAACCCATTGGCTCGATCCGGCGAGACCCGGCCAACGCGGCCCGCTCTCACAAATTTACATTGCGGACTACGGCGAGGCGCTTGTCCTGCGCCCAAACACAAACGGCTTGACCGCATTTGCGGCTCCGCGGCCATCGTGGCCGGTGAAGAAAGTAGTCGAGAATTATCGAATCCAGGCTCCCGGGAGGAATTCGGAACTCGACGTTGTTTCTGAATACCGCGGCGTCGCGGCGGACCGAACACGCAACTGGTTCCGAGAAAACACACGCGAAGAAATCCAAAAGCGTTATCTCGATTATTACGCGCGAAACTATCCCGAGATCAAGGTTCAGAAACGACTGTTTTACGAAGAATTGTCCGGGGAAAATAGCTGTCGCGTGACCGAGAGTTACGTGATTCCAAAAATGTGGCAGCTCTCCGAAGACAACGAGCGTTACCGGATTTTCCTAAAACCGGGCGATATTTACTCGGCCCTGGGTTCTACGACCGCGGCGCAACGGGACGAGCCGCTCAAGTTGGATTACCCCAACACCGTTGTGCAGGAGATGAATATTCAAATGTTCGAAGATTGGCCGCTTGAAGTGAAGCCTAGCACTATTAGCACAGAATTTTTCCGTGTTCGCGATGAGCCCACATCCCACGGCTCCTCTCTCCAGCTCAATTATTCGTTCGAAGCACTGAATGACCGGGTGGAGGTATCCGGGCTTCCAAAGTTTAATAAGGCGATCGACGATGCCAAAGATTCGCTCGGTTACAAGTTGACCTACCGAACTCCGGCACAGATGAAAAAAACCGAGCGCAATACTTTGAACTGGGCCGTGGCGGCAGCGGCGCTTTGTTTTTTCGGGACGGCCAGCTTTCTCGCGTATCGCTATTTCCGCGACAGCCGATTGGTCCAGCCCTTGCCGCCGCCGATTGACGCTCCGGCCGGTCTAAACGGCCTTGGCGGCTGGCTAATCATTCTGGCCATCGGGCAGACGTTGAGACCTTTTGGTTTTATCAAAACGGGATTCGATCTTTACCCGACCATCTTTAATACCAACTCGTGGCGATTGCTGACCGACCCGATCGAATCATCCTATCATCCGTGGTGGGCTCCCTCCCTTCTTTTCGAGCTTTTCTTCAACATCGCGAGTTTTGTCTTTTGCGTTCTTCTTATTGCTCTGTTCTTCAGGAAAAGAGCGGTTTGGCCACTGTGTTTCGTGTTCTTCCTGATTGCCTATCTTTTTGGCAGCCTTTTGGACATTTATTTTGTGCACCACATTCCGGCAGTTCATTCGCTCTCTAGTTCGATCGCTGATCTTATTGCAATCGTCTTGGGCGCCGCGATCTGGATTCCATATTTGTATCGATCAAAGCGGGTGAAATCGACCTTTCGCTACTAAAACGGATTATGAGCGCAAGGGGCTCGCGTGTTGGTTCCGGCGCCCCGCCGAAACCTTCTTTATCCAGCATCCAGAATTCAAAGAAGTCGGAATCGACAGAGCGCCCGACAGAAGTCAGCGACGCGCGGTCTCCGGTGAAGCCTTGGAAAATGGAAATTCACGCCGACGCGCACCGATGTGACCTGTCGTAAAAGTGAGAAGACAGGCCAGGCGGACGTGCTAAAATCCGAAAATTCAAAAGGAGAAAAAGAAAATACAATGAAACGCTTATTTGCTTTGTTCATCGCTGCTGCCGTAGCGGCATCAGTCGCACGCGCCGGCGATGTGAAAATCAAGGCTGTCTTGGCGACTGGTCCGGACGATGAGCCGGCGACGACTTTCGCATCCAACACGCCAAAGATTTTTGCCCTCTTCAGAAGCAAAGGCCTGCAAGAAGGTGATAAAGTGCGCGGCGTCTGGATCGGGGAAGATGTCGGAGACGCCGCTCCTCCAAACACCAAGATCGATGAAAAGGCACTGACCGCCGAGGGAGACACCGACGATGGCGTGTTTGCGATTTCCAAGCCGACCAAAGGCTGGCCGGTGGGAAAGTATCGTGTCGAGATTTACGTGGGTGATGAACTGGCGACTAAGGTGAAGTTCACGATTAAGGCTCCTGAAGAGACGGAGAAAGAGCCCGAAAAATCGGGGGAGGTTCCGGAGGAAACGGAATTGAAGTCAATGACAGAGGCGTCGCTCCTCTCTTTTGGTCGGGCGGTAAAAAAGAAGGATTTCTCCAAGTTTTACGAAGACGTGGCGAGTGTCTGGCAGAAACAGACAAGTCCAGAAAAGCTGGCAGAAGTGTTCAGCGAGTTTTTCGACAAGGGAATCGACCTTCCGTCGGTCGTAAAAGACATGGAACCCATTTTCAATCACCCCGCTGCAATCGGTGCCAACGACGTGCTGCTAATCCAGGGCTATTATCCGACAAAACCAAACAGAGTTATTTTCAAACTGAAATACCTGAGTGAGGAAGGCGAATGGAAACTCTTCGGCATCGACGTTAACCTGAAAGAGTAGGGGCTGCGCTTCGCCCACGTGATTCGTTAAAAGCGTTGCATCGTTACATCGTTACCTCGGCCGCAGGGAAGACCAACCCTCCTCCTCATGCTCGTAATCGTTTCCAGTTTTAGGTCGGGCGCGAATAAACGCGGTCTCTATTTCCTTTTGTAAACGTCGGTGCTCAAGTACTTCAGGCCAGAGTCAGCCATGAGCGTAACGATCTTTGCGTCCGGTCCGAGCTGCTCAGCCACTTGAATCGCGGCGACCACGTTTGCTCCGGAAGATGTTCCGGCAAAAAGCGCCTCTTCTCGCGCGAGGCGCCTGGCCATCTCCTTGGCGTCGTCTGTTTTCACCGGCAGGATGTCGTCCACGAGACTCGGGTCCCAGAGTGGAGGAATGAAACCAACTCCGACACCTTCAATCTTGTGCGGCCCTGGCTGACCGCCAAGGAGCACCGAGGATTCGGCCGGTTCGACGACCACGATCTTGATATCCGGGTTGTATCGCTTCAGCATCGTAGCGACACCGCGGGAAGAAGCCGCCGTGCCTACGCAGTGAACAAAGGCATCGATCTTTCCATCCGTTTGCGTCCAGATCTCTTCGCCTAACGAGTAGTATCCCGCGATGCTATCGTGATTGTTAAGCTGATCTGTCCAATAAGTGTCAGGCTCCTGGCTCAACTTGCGGGCAACCTCGATCATATCCAGGATAAGTTTCTTCGTCGTGCGGCCTCCCTCACTTGGGACGAGCGTCAACTCGGCACCAAGCGCTGCCATGTGATCCAGTTTCTCCTGGCTGAATGCATCGGAGCTGACGATGCGGAGACGATAGCCTTTGGCGGCGCAGACCAAGGCAAGCGAAGTTCCCGTGCTGCCGCCGGTGTATTCGATGACAGTGCCTCCGGGCTTCAATCGACCGTCCTTCTCCGCCTGGGAAATAACGGCCTGCGCCATCCGGTCCTTGACACTCCCGGTGGGATTCTCCCACTCGAGCTTCGCGAAAATGTTGGCGCAATTAGCTGGAACGACCTTGCGCAGTCGAATCATCGATGTGTTTCCAATGGCGGCGAGAATTTCCATGGATTGAGCCCTGACTTCCGAGTGCCTCTGATTACTAGGTCGCTGACCTCGGGATTGGCCAGGCCCGACTATCTGCCACGCCGCGCGCCATCGGCACGCTTCAGGCAGTGTTCGCGCCGCTCGATAAATCAGCGGCCGCGTTGGCCCCAGGTGGACTTCCCGACGCCGCTCTTTTCGCCGCCCACCGTTCTTTCATTCGCGCGGCAAGTTTCGCGCGCGCTTCGGGTGTTAGGCGGCGTTTTCTCTTTTTCGGAGCTGCCACTGGTTTCGTGCTTCCAGAGACTTTCTTCTTCGGCTGACCTCTCTTTTTTTTCCTCGCTTTAGGCGCAGCCAGTTTTAGACGCAATTTCGCGACCTTCTTTGTATCCTTAGCGATCCTTGCAACCAGTCGTCGAATTCTCTTGTTCAGATTCTTTAGTTTCATGCTCGGCTCCTTGAACCAACGTTCATCCTTCGCAACCGTCCCTCCTTTGATATCAGGAATGTCAACGAGACGCCATGTCATATTCAACTTTCTGACAGTCGACGGGCAGGCCCTCTGAAAACTGAATGAACGTCGAATGCGGAAATACAGTTTGGGCGAATTCACTTGACCGATCCGCGGCTTTTCACGAAAGACGGGCATGAAACAGGTCATCCGAATAGCTTCCGTTCTTTGTGTCGTCGCGACACTTGCCGTAACGGCCATGGGCGGCCCCGAGCCGGCTCCCAGCGGAAAGGAAATGAAGCAGGTAACAGAAATAGTGCCTCCGGCGCTTTGTGACTGGACCGGCTTTTATCTTGGGCTTCATTCCGGCGGCCAATTCGGTCATAGCGAGACCTTCGATTCTGCGACGGGGCGTCGCTTCGGCTACGAAGAGTCCGGATTTAATGGTGGATTCCAGTTGGGCTACAATTTCCAATGGCGTTGGCTGGTCGTCGGACCCGAATTTGATGCCGGCTACATGAACCTGGAGGGGCGAGGGCCCGAGCCGAGATTCTCCGAAGTACACGCCGAAACGGACAGTGACTTTTATACGACCTTAAGAGGGCGCGCCGGGGTTCGGGTAAATCGCGGAGGTTGCTGGCTGATTTATGCGACCGGCGGGGCCATCGGCGTGAATTACACTTCCCGGTTCCATGTTGATCCTGACTTTTTCGACGCTCGCGCCAATGACTCCGATTGGGGGTACACCGTTGGTGGTGGCATCGAGAGGAAGCTGACGCCGCACTGGTCGATCAAAGCGGAATATCTTTATTTCAGCCTGGCCGATCAGCCGTCCGGGAACACGGGTTCCGGCGTGACAGCGCACTTTGACACGGAGACGACCGGGCACATCATTCGTGGTGGTGTGAATTATAAGTTCTGAGCGGGAGCGAATCTGTTTCGCAGGGAATGATCGACCGCCAGGCTGTTTAGGAGGCTGACGGGACCAAGACCCGCCTTCGGGCTATAACGCGGCGGGCAAGGATGGGACGCGCCAGCGCGGTGAAAACCATGATGGTGGCACGGCCAGGATAGTCCACCCCTGCGCGGTTAGCGCTAAGTAGTAGCCGCACCGGGCTGGGCTCACAAAAAGCTTCGTTTACCGGGCAAATGTACCGTAATTATTGCCTGTACTTCGCCGCTGCACTCATCGCTTCGTTTCATCCCCTGGCACACGCCGCTTTTACATTGGGTTCAGCGGAGACGTTCTCAGTGCTGGGTGGCACCACGGTGACCAATACTGGCCTGACTATTCTTGATGGCGATCTCGGGGTCAGCCCCGGCACTGCGATCACGGGCTCCCCGACTGTAATCAATGGATCGATTTATACAGGAGCCGATGCGGTCGCGGTTCAGGCGCATGCCGACACAGTGACCGCCTACAATTTCATTTTCGACGAGCCAATAGGAACTGACCTTAGCGGTCAAAACCTGGGAACCCTCGCTCTGCCTCTTACGCCAGGCGTATATACTTTTGCGGCATCGGCCGCGCTAACAGGCACTCTTTTTCTGGACACGCAGGGCGATCCGAATGCTTCCTTCCATTTTCAGATCGGGACCACATTCATAACAGATGCCTTATCCTCCGTTGTTACTCTGGGCCTGGGAGGCGCTGCCGCTCCGAACATTTTCTGGCAGATCGGCACTTCAGCAACCATCGGCGCAAACACATCGTTACAGGGTACCCTGCTTGCCCAGACGAGCATCAGCCTTGGGGCCGGTGCCGGAATCAGTGGTAGAGCTTTGGCAATAGACGGCGCTGTGACGATGGACTCCAATAACATCTCCAACGGTCTGGCCGTTCCCGAACCAGGCAGCCTCGGAATGATGGCGTCAGGTCTCGCGGCGTTAGTGGCACTAGTAGCATTTCGGCGCCGGCGGCTGACATAGTTCCCGGGAGGAACGAGCTCTGCCTGCCGCGCCGTAGTCCCGCGACTGCGGGACGTAGGCGGGTCTCGTCCTTGGAATTAATGGGACGACACGAGGTCGTCCCTCCCGATGGCGTTGATCTGCCGAATCGCGGTCAGGGCGGAGATGCGTTCTCAATCCTTCGCGATTAACATTTCGAATTGCTGGCCCCGAATTTCCCCGTCTATTTCCCTCTGAGCTAACTCAGAACAACGAAAACGATGCGGGCGGAAGAACTGCGATCCTTACAGGCACCTTTGAAAGAGCGTTATCGCCAGGAGCCCAAAGCTGCGCTTGTCACTTTAAAAGCCGAGGGTCGACTCGGTGAAGGTGTGAGCTGTCGCGTCGCGACGAGCAAGGCAATGATCGAAGCGGGGCTTCATCCGGCGACGGGCGGCAATGGAATGATGGCATGTTCGGGCGACATGCTTTTGGAGGCTCTCGTGGCTTGCGCGGGCGTGACCATGGCGGCCGTGGCCGCTGCGATTGGCGTTGAGATTCGCAGTGGAACGGTGCGGGCGGAAGGCGATCTGGATTTTCGCGGGACGCTGGGCGTATCGAAGGAAGTGCCGGTCGGTTTCGAGCGGATTCGATTGCATTTTGATCTCGAGACGCGCGCGACGGAGGAAGAGTTGATCTCGCTGCTCCGATTGACGGAGCGTTATTGTGTAGTTTATCAGACACTCCAACGCGCGACGGAAATAAAAACGTCGCGCAGCATTGTCGGAGCGGAGTCGGAAGAAAGCAGTTAGAACAGGGGAGGGGATTGGGCTTCGCCCACGGTGATTCGTTAAAAGCATTACATCGTTACATCGTCGGCAAGGAAGACAGATGCTCACGCTCACGCTCCTCATGCTCGTAATCGTAATCGTGTTGCAGTCAGAGGTCAGGGGAGCCCTCACCTTATCCTCTCCCAATGGGAGGATAAAGACGTGACGATTTATCGGGGCGATTTACGGGACGCAGCGGAGCGAAGTCGTCTTAGTCGATGAGCGCGTGGATCCGATAGAAACGTGTGATAACACCTGAGATGGGTGTGTCGGTCACGGTCAGCGTATCTGAATCGGCGGCGCGAATGCCTCCCAGAGGCATCCAGGTACCGAGGGTGTCGGCGTATTCGACTTGGTACCGCTTCAACGCAACGGTGTGAAACGTGAGGGTGACGGTTGTGCCGTCATTGACGATGCCTGTCGGCGCCAGGTGATCCATTGGATTTAGCGGATTGGTTCCGGCCAGGAATTCATCGTAGTTACTCACTCCGTCCCCATCGCTGTCGACGGTCGGCGACGCGGCCGTGGTGGAGCCAAAATATTGCTGCTCCCAATCGTCCGGCAGTCCGTCGCCGTCGGTGTCGACGCGAGTTTTGAGGTTCGCGACGTCGTTGGTAGCGGTCGCGGGTCGCGTATCGGAGTTGGCGAGACCGGTAGAACAGGTGGTAAAGGTGATTCCGTTAACGTGTCGCATGTAATAACCGTAAGCCGGCAGATCCCCGAACAGATTGGCTTCCGGATATTGGTTACTGTCCCATTCTGGCGGGTTGCCCGGAACACCGCCGGTGTGACCGCCGTGGAAGGTGACGTTGCAGTTCGTGAAAAACAGATTCGAGATCGAATACGTCGTCCCATTGTAAATCTGGCCGGTGATAAGCGAGGCGACCGTCGAGCCCGTTGTGCCGAGAATATCGGTGAAATGGACGTTATCGATACTGCCTAACTTATCGACGTCACCGACGGGATGGCCGGGTTGTTGCCCGAGAAAGACGAAGAAAGCTTCACCGCAGTTGGAAAACTCGAGGCGTGAGAAATTGATGTTGCTCACGTCGGCGCCGTTTCGTGACATCACGACCATCGCGGCAAATTGGGCATTCTTGGCGTAGCAATCCTGGATCAGGACATTGCTGAATCCGCCGTAGCTGGCGGTGCCAAATTTGTAACTGTTGGCGCCGGTGTGCGCGGTAAAGCAATCCTTGATCAAAAGGTCGTCGACCCCGCGGCGGATCCCGGTTTTCGGGCAAAACGAATCGTCGCCGGTGTAAACCGTGCAATCCTGAATGACGGCGTGATGACAATCGACCGGATCGATTCCGTCGCGAGTCGGAGATAGATCGACGTTGAGCAGAACATTTTTGACCAGGAGATAATCGGTTTCCATCGGCACAATTGTCCACATGGCCGAGAGCCGGACGTAGATGTTTTGAATCGTGACGTGGTCGGAGTCGACCGCCCAAATCGTAATTGGCCGTTCGGCTTCCTTAAGGTTCCCGTCTGTCCACGAAACACCTCCAGTCTGGCCGTTGTCACCGGCGCCATAGATAGTACCGCCGCCATCGATCTTTAGATTTGTGACGCTCACCGCATAGAGCAACGCTCTGCGGCAATTCAGCAGCTGGTTGTTTGTTGTGGGCGGGTTTTGTTTCGGATAATCATCCCCGTTTCCAGTGCAGTTCAGACTGGCCGAGTAATCGATGAAGAAGGTCATGTTGCTCTTGAGATAGAGCGTACCTGTGAGATAGGTGCCTGCGGTCAATAAGACCGAACCACCGGTGCCAGTACAGGCATTGATCGCGTTTTGAATCGCAGCGGTGTCGTTTGTCGTGCCATTGCCGGTGGCGCCATAATCATGGACATCGAAGATCGGAGCGGGTGGCGCTCCAATAAAGTCGTCCACGTCCCACATCTTGACGTTGTCCACGTAGAACGTGCCAAAATTTGTCCCATCCATGTAGAATTTGATCTGGGCGAGATTAGCCCCGTTGTTTCGTACGGCGGCGTTATTCAATTTGCGAACGCCGTCGATCCAGAGGTCGTAGGTGTTTGTGGCGGTGTTGATGACGACGCGGACCATGTACCATTGGTTAGTTGAAAAGGGCTGGATAGTGGTCTTCGTCGAACCAACGTACGATTTAATGTTCCCGTCTTCGAAGGCCACCGAAATGACGGCGATTCCGTTATTGTCATAGATGTACGGACAGACCTTGAACCCTGCGGTTTCACGCATCAGCACCTTGGCCTCGAAAGCCACCCTGCCGCTCACGGGGGTAAAGGTGCGGGAAATGCCGTGCTGATTCGAACTGGACGGCATCTGCGTTTTTATGGTCCGCACGCTTTTGTCCTGAGGGAACGGATTCTCTATGATATGTACAGAGCCAGTGGTGGCGAAACTGGTCCAACCACCAGTCGGAGCCGCGTTGGTCGTCATGGCGTTAAAATTTTCATTTAACAGATAAGTGCCCACGGCGTTCGCCTGGTTCACGGCCAGCACTGCCAGTGCGCAAAGGGCAATTAGCCATGGCCTTTGCCCGACCTGGCGGCTGTCGAAAAAACGCCTAAATCGGGAAAAAAAATACTTCATGAATTGGAGAAAACTATGCGTGCCGCCATGGACGTCCGACTTACCCCAACTGGCACATCGAGTTGAAACGGACGGGAGGGATTGTGCGCAGATTAAATGTTGTTAGACAAGACAAAACGGGGGGTGAACCATTAAAACGTTACAAGGTTACAACGTTAAATGGTTTAAAGGGTTAAATAGGTTAAATGTTGAAAGGCTGGAGTGGAAGAGTTGAGGCGGGATCAAACGTCGTGGCGAAGATTTCACTCGCGATTCGGGCGTTTTAGCTGAGAATTATCTTATGACTAAAGGGGCACTTTGGGTAGTGGCGGGATTTTTTGGTCTTTGCTTTTCACTGTTCGCGAAGCCGGCGAATCATTCGAATATTCTTTCGCTGAATGACGCATCCCTTCGCCTTCCGTCGCTGACGCTTTCCGATGGCCAGGCGTTTTCTTTCGCGAGCACGTTTAACAGTCTCGAGCCGGTGCCGCCCGATTTTCTGCCGGTCGTATCGATGCCGCAACCGCAGTTAACCGCCGCTTTCCTCTATGTCACTTCCGGCAAGGATTCATCGAATGACACGAAAGATCACCGTTCCGAAAAGGGCGTCGATGTGCAGCGATCCAATCTCCTTAATAACGTCCATGGGGAAGTCGGTTTTCTCTACGGCCGATCCACCGGTAAATTCAGTCGGGACGTTGAGCAGGGCTACGTCATCAGTGAGCTGGGAGACGATAAGTTCCACATGACGGTCGGAGCCTTTTACGAGAATTCGAGCACACATTTTCCGCGTCGCGGAAATTAGGGACTAAGCGAAGCTCAGACCCTTCCAGGTAGGGACGGCTCTCCGAGCCGTCCGACTCTTGTGGCCGAGAGAGTCTCGCCCCACCCAAATATGCCGCCCGCGGCTCGACAGAGTTTGAAAGCCCGGCCGCTCCTTCACCCGCATTACGGCTTCCCACCGGCTGCAGCCCGGAGGCTGGTTTCAACTCGCTCAGTGAGATCCACCGGTTCGGCCAGCTCGATCTCCTTGAAGTAGTCGGCCCAAGCTTTCGCTACCTACTCCGAAAAGCCTTCGCGAGTTCGATGTTCGGTGTTCGGCGTTCGGCGTTTGCTTCGTTCTCTTCCGTTGAGCGTTGTCTTGGCTTTCTACAGACAGCGCGACGCTTTCCAGGTAGGGACGGCTCTCCGAGCCGTCCGCCATGCAACCGCGGCGCTCTGTCGCCGCGTATCCTGCTTAACACAACGCCCCGACCGGCCTTCGCGTCGCTCCGGCGCGGCGGGCAGAGCGGGGCGACTACATTCGATTGTCCGAACTCATCTCCCCCTAACGATTATTGTTTGTCGTAGACGCCTGTGCTCTTAAACTTTTTGCCCTTGGCCGTGGTTCCGCTGGCGGTAACGGTACGGGTCTTGCCATCGGCCGAAACCGCGATCCGACCGGAGAAGGTGGTCTTGCCGTCTTTCTTACCGGTGAAATCCATGGTCCGATCATCTACTTTCTTGTAGGACCGCGAGTCTGAGCTTGGATCGCCGGTCACAGGGTAATCTTTGCCGTCAAATTTGCCGCTCCACTCGTTGTGGGTCGGTTTTCCTTTTTCGTCGGTGCCGTCGATGGTGACCTTCACTTTGCCCATCATGCTTTTATACACGACCATTGAGTTCTTCGGCGTGCCGGGCGCCATCTTCGATTTTGCATCGTTCAGCTTCCAGGTGCCCATCTGCGGGTCGGTGGCGAAACAGGCGGCTGATGCCAAAAAGCAGAAGGCCAGAGTCAATCCAAAGGTTTTTGTTTTCATGGGGGCCATCGAGACCGAATTCCAATGTCAGGTCAATGCTTTTTTTATCTAAGCACTAATGAAGGAGACATTTCGTCGTTAAATCGTTAAATCGTTAAATCGTTGAAGCGTTCGAGGCGTTTGTCTCTTCGACGGGAGGGACGAGCTCGTCTCGTCCCACAAATGTCTGCGAAGTGCTGTAGCCGCCTCGCTCTGTCGAGGCGTTTGTGTTAAAGCATCAAAGCGTCAAAGCGTCACATTGCGATTCGCAAAGTGGGACGAGACTAGCTCGTCCCTCCCGGTACCTGTAGCGACCTCGCTCTGCCCGCCGCGCCGGAGCGACGCGAAAGGACTTTGTAGAGGTGGTTGTGCCAACCACCTGTCTCACCGGGGAGGGACGAGCTTGCCTGCCGCGCCGTAGCTGTGCGAAGGCGGGTCTCGTCCCACGAATGTCTGCGAAGTGCGAGAGCTACGGTTTAATCTCGGCAAGGCCGGCCGCTTTCAATTGCGCGTTCAATCCAGAAAGATCCTGAGATAGAATTTCTTTCCAGCGATCGCTCAATGATCTCGCCGTTACCTCCAGATCGGCGACGGCTGCTTTGATTTTCGGCGTAGGAGCGGCATCGGCGCCTTCGATTTCGCCGAACAGGCTTTTGACCGATTCCAGGACATGCAGTGCAGGCGGCGCTTCGGGGCGCGGGTTAGGCGGGCCGAGATCTTTCAGCTTTTTTTCGAAGGCGTCCACGCTCTTCGTCACCTCATCTGATGGAGCTTGTTCTTTGAGTTTGAAGAGCTGTTTGATGATCGCGTCGAAGCTTTTTCCGATCGGCTCGAGCATCGTTCGCAGGTCGTGAAGTCGGCGAGAGAAGTCGAACTGTTCCTGCAAATCCGTGGTCGAAGCTTTCACGCGCGGATCCAACTGCAATTTCAGCGGCTGTGCGTAGGACTTTCCGCTAACGGTTAGCGCCACCGTGTAATCGCCCGGCATCGCCCACGGAGATGTCGCCCTCGGCGGAGTCTTCCGATAAACCGCAGCCATCGGATAATCGGGATCGATCCCCGGCGCAGGAGTGTAATGCATATCCCACAGGAACCGGTGCATGCCGCGGCCTGAGGAGAGTGGCTGGGGCGCACGCACCCAGTAACCCGGAATTCTCAACTTGTTTGGATCTGGCAGGACGGGCGCGTCCGTACTGGAATAGCGCCTAACGAGACCGCCTTTGCTGTCCTTGATCTCCAGCGTGACCGGAGCAGACGCATTCTCCGCCAGAAAGTAATCGATCATTGCGCCATCGGACGGATTCTCGCCGGCGGGTTCGTCAGGCGGAAGCGGCGTATCGGTGTTGAGACTGAAGCGGACGCGCAACGCGGTCTGCGGTTTGAACAATTTCGTCTCACGCTGGGGTGTGGCCAGTTGCCGGAGCGGCGTGATGTTGTCGAGAATCCAAAAACCGCGTCCATGCGTTGCGACATCGACGTCGTCATCTTTGATAATCAGATCGCGCACAGAGGTCGCCGGCATGTTGAGACGCAATGATTCCCAGTTATCGCCATCATCAAATGAAACGTAAGCCGCGCGTTCTGTTCCCGCGAAAAGAAGTCCTTTTCGCTTCGTGTCTTCGCGCACGACGTTGACCGTCTGGCCGTCGGGTATTCCTCGCACAACTTCCAGCCAGGTCTTGCCGCCATCGTGTGTCCGGTAAATATGAGGCCGCATATCGTCGAGCCGGAGCGTGTTCACGGCGGCGTAGGCGCTGTTTGCATCGAAGTGGCCGGCGTCGATCATTGAAATCTTCTGCCACGCCGAAATTTGTGGCGGTGTCACGTCGGTCCAGTTCTTGCCACTATTGGTCGTCACGTGAATCAATCCGTCATCTGTTCCAATCCAGATGCGCTTTAGGTCGAGTGGGGAGGGCGCCACGGTGTAGATCACGCCGCGTCGCTTGGGCTGAGCCGTCGGATCGTTGCGGTATTTCCCAATGCTCGACGGAAGTTCGTATGTTTCCCGTGTTAAATCCGGGCTGATCTGCGTCCAATTCTCGCCGCGGTCGCGGGTTTGCCAGAGCGTGTTACCGGAAAAGAAAAGCAGATGCGGATCGAGAGGCGAGAAGATCACCGGCTGCGTCCGGATCATCCGGAAATCCTTCGTGCGCACTGGCACCGGCAGAATGTCTTTGGCCTGACCGGTGCGCCGGTCGTAGCGCGTGAGTTTTCCGCCGTAGATCGTGTCGGGATCGAGCGGATCCGCCGCGACATATCCGTATTCCTCGGCCGAAACAGGATGCCAATCTCGAAAGGTCACCGCGCCGTCCATCCCACGGCTGGCTACGCCGGCCGAACCGCTTTCCTGCTGGCCGCTGTACAATCGATACGGAAAAGCGTTGTCGGCGCTGACATGAAAAAGCTGCGCGGTGGATTGATTGTACCAGGAGCTCCACGTTTGCCCGCCATTGACCGTGACGATCGCGCCCTGGTCGCTCCCGAGCAGAATCACATTTGGATTCTCGGGGTTAATCCAGACGTTTTGATAATCGTCTCCGCCGGGGGCGCCGCGCCAGCCATCCCAGGTCTTGCCCCCATCGATTGATTTCCAGCAGACGACGCTGGCCGAGTAAACAATCTCCGGATTTTTTGGATCGAATCGGACGACCGGCAGATCGCCCCCGCCGATGCCGGCGCCAGGGCGCTCGTCATCAGTCGCGACACGCCAGGTTTCACCGGCATCCTCGGAACGATAGAGCCTGGACGAGATTCTGGTCCTGACAGCAGCGAACAAAGTCGCTGATGAACTCGGAGCGATGGCAAGGTTCGCCTGGACAATCTTGTCGGGCAGACCTTTGCTTAGCTGTGCCCAGGTTTTGCCCCCATCGATCGATTTGAAGATACCGCCGTTGTCTCCGTTCCACGTACTGTTTTCCCACGGTCCTTCTCGCGATTCCCAGAGCGAAGCGTATATGATGTCGGGTTGATTCGGATCAATCTGGATATCAGCGCCCCCGGTATTCTCATCACGGTAAAGGACTTTCTCGAAAGTCTGGCCACCGTCGAGCGACCGGAATATTCCCCGTTCCTCGTTAGGCCCATAAGGATGCCCGGCTACGGCAACGAAGAGCCGGTCGGAGTTTCGGGGATCTATTGCCAGCTGGGCAACTTGCTGTCCATCGCGCAATCCGAGATGGGTCCAGGTCTTGCCGCCATCGGTCGATTTGTAAATGCCGTCGCCGACCGAGAGATCTGGCCGATGCAAACCTTCTCCGCTGCCGACATAGATTACCTCCGGATTGGAAATCGACACGGCGATGGCGCCGACGGATCCGGTTGGTTGATCGTCAAAAATCGGTTGCCAGGTTCGTCCGTAATCGTTCGTCTTGAACACGCCGCCGTTTACCTGCGCCATGTAAAAAACGTTCGGCTGCGACGGAACCCCGGCGATGGCGCGTGTGCGGCCACCACGATGAGGTCCGATGTTGCGCCATCGCAATGCGGAACCAAATTCCGCACCGGCGCATACGGGCAGAATCGCGGCGACCGTGAATATAATAATGAAACTACGAATTGGGTATCGCACTTCGGAGCGCAATCTTTAGCTGCGCTTTCCTCAAGTGCAACAAACTCTCCACTGTAGCCACGCGGTCGATCTTGTAGAGGTGGTTGTGCCAACCACCTATCTTCCATGGGAGGGACGAGCTTGTCTGCCGCGCCGTAGCGGTGCGAAGGCGGGTCTCGTCCCAAGAATTCCTTCAAAGAGTGCGAACGTGGCGATTCAACGCTTTAACGCTTCAACTCCTCAACATCTCAACCTTCGCCTTCTGCCTTCGATGTTTGCTTCAAAGTTAAAACTAAAGACCGATTACGAGCATAAGCACGAGCACGATGACGAGCTAGCAATCTTCCTGGCCGATGTAACGCTTTAACGATTCAACGATGTAACCGGCCGGCAGGGACGAGCTCGCCTGCCGCGCCGTAGCTGTGCGAAGGCGGGTCTCGTCCCACTTCCGACCGCGCTCATCGAGGTCCGGCAGCGTATAACACTTCGTAAAGTCGATCGAAATTTACCGGTTTGGAAAGCACGGCGAATGCGCCGGAACCCAGGACATCTGCCGCCGCCGCCACGCCGGAAATAAGAATAATGCGGGCGTTAGGATCCTTGGCCATGATGTTGCGACACGCCGTCGCACCATTCAATTTCGGCATCGCGTAATCCATGAGTACGACATCGGGGCGATGCCGCGCGTAGGCGTGGATGGCATCCAGACCGGTGCCTACGACCTCCACGACCTCATGCTTGCAATGCACGACGAGCTCGGCGAGCGCCATTCCGACGTCTTTCTGATCATCAGCAATCAGGACACGCATCGTTTTGATTCGGAGTTTCCATGTCGCGACTGAGGGATGCACGCATCCTATCATAAGATTAGAGCGCCTTGACCCATAAAACCTTGTCGCTCGGTCGAGCTTGTAGAGGTGGTTGTGGCCAACCACCTGTCTTCCCTGGGAGGGACGAGCTTGCCTGCCGCGCCGTAGTCCCGCGACTGCGGGACGAAGGCGGGTCTCGTCCCACAAATGTCTGCGAACTGCTGTAGCCGCCTCGCTCTGCCGAGGCGTTTATTTTGTTAGACAGGTGGTTGGCACAACCACCTCTACAAGCGCGCGAATTACGAACGATTCTACGGATACGCGAGCCGATAGAAACGTTTGGGCAGATTTCCCGGATTCGTGTCGGTATAATGGAGCACGCCGGCGCCATCCGCCGTGGTGTAACCCAGGGTCGAGAAACTGTTGGCGCTCAAATCGTTGGAGGCTTCAATACGATGGACCGCATTTGCTATACCCAGACCATCAATAGTCGCGCCGTTACCCGACCGAGTGATTTTAGTGATGGTCAAATTTGGTATCGGCACCGCGCCCGTCGGCAGCGGCCAAACATAGGCGCCGCGGCTTCGCGTCCAAACGGAAAGCGTGGTGTTGCCACGATCGATTTGCATGTCCCAGATCATCGAGTGCGGGATTCCAGCATCGAAGCGATACCATACCGGCGAAGCAACGGTGATGTCGTTCGTATAATAAAAGCCCCAGTCCGTGCCGGCAAAGACTTGTTGCGGGAATTTCGGGTTGGCGATGATCGAGTCTACGGGGATGTCAGGTAGATTCCCCGTTTTATCAGCCCAGGTGAAGGATGCGCAGTCAGCGGTGCACACAACTCGAAAAACGTGACCGGGCGTGGCCGGCGTATTGGCATTAAATCCGCCAACGGCGGCGTAGCCAATTGGGGCCGTCGTGGTGGTCGGATCCATCGCTACGTCCAGGATAGGGCGGTTAGGCAGAATCGCGTTGCTTCCGGTTAGGTCTACCCACGTTGCGGTCGCGCCGAGCGCACCTGGGCCGGCGCCATGACCGTACTGCAGATTGCCATCATTCGTGCCGACAATCGCGCGCGATTGGTCTTTGGGCTCGAACGCGAGCTGATTAATGAAGGAGCGATTGCCCAGCGATCCCTTGACCAGATTCGCACTGACCGGAACCCAGCCGCCAGGGCCGGTAGTTGTTTCCCAAACCCGTTGGGTGCCGACAATGAGATGGTTGCAGCCGCTTGGCGGACAATCATTCACCGCATCCCCTGGAACGCCTTTGTAGATTTCGTACGGGAGAACGAACGATTGAATATCGGGCGAGGCGACGTTGTTAGTCCATGGGCTCGAATCAAGAGCCCAAACGGCGCCGGGAGCAGTGCAGTCATTAGCGGGAGGATTGTGCGTACAGACGTTAAGTTGGCCGCCATTGTTCCCCTGCCAAAAGCGATTTCCTACCGGATCGATGCGGGCAAAGAAACCGTCGCCCCCAACTCCCATTTGCCATTGCACGGGGCCGGTTGGAGTACCGGAAAACGTTACCGCGCTCGAGCCATTGTCCTGCGCGCCGCCGTTTGCCATTGGCGAGGCCGAAGTGGCGAAGTTGGCGCTGATGTCTCCGGAGTAGAACTCGATTGTGTTAAGCCCAGTATCCATATTGAACCACTGTGTATGACTAGGCCCATTGGTGCCATTGGCGTTGGTCGTGGCGTAAACGCCGCCATCACTGCCAGCGAGTAAGATGTTGGATAAACCGGGCACAAAGGCGAGGGCATGCTGGTCCACGTGGACGACTTCGGCGTTCCCGCTGTAACCACAGGTGGTATCAGTCCACGAGGTGTTTCCATTCTTCCAAAACCAGATTTCAAACGTGTCGAAAAAGACGCGATCCGAATTGTTTGGATCGACGGCGATACCTTGGTCGTACCAGTTTTGATTGTAATCGGCAGCGCTGCCTCCGCAGTCGACCAGAGCCGCCCCCGTCGAACCCTGAATCTGGGTCCAAGTGGTTCCGCCGTTAGTGGAACGCCAGGCGGCAAGTTCGCACCCTGTTCCTCCGCAACTCGATTGGCTCTCGATTGCCTGCACTTGCGCGTAAACAACGTCCGGATTGGTCGGCGCAACGGCGATGTCAATGCGACCCAACTTATTCGTACTCGGACTAGCGCAGACTGTGCCGCCTGTTATTGGAAGATTGCACGGAACACCGCTCGTCGCGTTCATCTGCGTCGCACCTATCGTCCAGCCATTGGCGTTAGTCGTGATCGGCGTGAAATCGCCCGGACAACCGCTCGCCGGCATGGTTGCTTTGTAAATGCCGTTCGCACCGTTTTGGTTAAGGTTGTATTGCACCGTCGTGGCAATGCCGCGGGCGCCGACTGCCGCGAGGATACGCGTCGTGCCATTAGTGTTACTTAGCTCAAGCCCGGTGATGTCCTGACGTTGGCTGCTGAAATTGTTGGTCGTGCACGGACCAGCCCAGTTGTTGCCGCCGTCGTAGGAGAAATAAAGCCCGGTCTTCGTGCCGGCGACGACATTGTTGCTGTTATTGGGATCAACCCGGACTTTGCCCACCGCATTGTACTGCGGGAACTGATTCGCCGGTTCTACAAGCGCCGGGCCGAAAACATTTGCACCTAACAACTTCCAGGTCGTCCCAGCATCGGTGGATTTCAGAATTCCCTGACTCCCCATTGAGAAGGATCCATAGTTCAAGTCGCCGGTGCCGGCGTAAATCGTGTTGTGATTGTTCGGATCAATCGTGAGCGAGTCGATGCTTATTGTTGAGAGTAGCGGATCATCAGTCGTGATACTCCATGACGTGCTGCTGCTACAACAGTTCGTCGTTTTCCAGACGCCGCCGCCGACTGAGCCGAGATAGGCAACAATGGTGCCATTGCTGGTAGTAGTCGGATCAACCGCAATCGTGTTTACTCGCCCCTCGGTTTTTGTGTAGTCATAGCAACCCGAGCACCCTGTCATTTGCAGAGGACTTGGGCCGAGCGCCGTGAAACGGGTTGGATCAAGCGCTGTTGTTGTCGCAGTTGTTCCGAAGGGAGTCGCGCCTTTCCCGCCGGGCTTAAAGCTTGTCAAGGATACGCCCAACGGGAGACGGCGGGAGATTTGAGCATCCTGAGCCGCCGCCTGGCGCAGCCAGGCAGGATTGAAACGTCCGGTCGGATAGGTTAAGCGGTTGTTCCATTCGCTTTCCATCCGATCCAGCTCTTCTCCTTTTTCGCCACGAACCGGCATGTAACGCGGGCGATCGGCCAACCCCTGTCCGCCTTGTGATCCCGCCGAATGCCACGGCATCCCGGCGAAACTGAACATGGCCATGACAAGGCCGACCGAGCACAAAGTGAGGGCAAATAAAGCGCGCAGCTTAATGAAACCGGAGTGGGAAACGACTTTCCTGGGCATATGAGAGTTTCTTGGATTCTAAGGGGTGAGCTGAAAACGTCGTTTATGGCAAAAATGGTTACGCGTGTATAGTAAATTTGATACTCGCTAGAGGGCAAACAGCGAGTTTTCTTCCATGGGTCCTTGACGGCGCGAAGCCCCGTGCGCCACCCTTAAAGCCGTGTTAATCCATCGGATTCGAACTGTCCCGCGGCCGTTGACCCCCCATGTCGAACATCTCTGGATGGCGCGCGGCCATCTGCCGACACGCTGGCGCAATATGATCCTGCCGGACGGGGCGATGGAATTGATCATCAATTTGGGAGATCCGCAGAAGCTGTTCGCGGTGGATGATCCGGCCAGCCACACGGTGTTCCGGCATAGTTGGATCTCGGGCGAAAGAACCAAACCAATCGCCATCGATGAGGTCGGCTGGGTCCACCTGGTCGGTGCGCGATTGCGACCGGGCGGCGCGTGGCCGTTCCTCGGGATTCCGGTGCGCGAATTTACCGACGAAGTGGTTGAACTGGAAATGGTCCTCGGCTCTGCGATCAACGATTTGCGCGATCAACTCGATGAAGCACCGGATGACGATTCGCGATTTGATGTGTTGGAAACATGGCTTGTTCAGCGCGCGCGCGACCGGGAGCAACCGACGCGGTCAGTCAACTACGCCTTGCGCGTGATTGAAAATGGCGCGGACGGGGTGCGCATCGGGAAAATGGCGGACGAGATTGGAATCAGTCACAAACATTTGCTTCGTGAATTCGATCGGTGCGTTGGACTGACGCCGAAGCTGTTTGCCCGGCTGTGCGCATTTCAACGCGTTATTCGATCGATTGGACAAAAGCCGGCCGTGAATTGGTCCGACACCGCGGCTATGTGCGGTTATTACGATCAGGCTCATCTGATCCATGAATTCCGCGCCTTTAGCGGATTGACGCCGGGCGGTTATCTACACAAGCGCGGACCTTTCCTGAATTATCTCGAACTCGATTAAGAACCCATCTTGCGGTGGGGCGGACCACAGACAACAGACCACTGACAACGGGACTCGTGATTCGTGATTCGTGAATCGTGAATCGTTAGGCGCTGGCTCAGGCGATCGCTGCTCCTTTGTCATGTCGACCGAAGCGGAAACATCTCTTACCGTTTCGCTGGATGTTCAAAATGGATTCTAAAGCACTTTCGAGCCGATTAACGATTAACGATTAGCGAATCGTGGTCCGTGGTCCGTTGTCCCGTGGTCCGTTATCAGCTTCCAGCTTTACTGTTTCGCTGGACCTTCGAGATAGGAGCCCGCCCTTCGCTCACGAATAACGAATAACGCTGTCCGCTGTCCGCTGTCCGTTGTCCATTGTCCGTGGTCCGTGGTCCGTGGTCCGTGGTCCCGTCGAATTGTCAATTTTCTACAATCCTTTGTGTTGCGCAGGCAGCTAGAGTCGGGTCCATGAATCTGACACGAACTCTGAAATTTCTTTTCCTGCTCGGCGCAATTGTTGTCGGGCCCATGCGCGCCGACGGGGAACCCTCGTCGGCGACTCCTGCGGCGTCACTCGACCCGATTGCTTTTCTGACAACGCACGAGTGGGAGGCGAAGCTGCCTGATTCGCCGGATGGCAAGAAAATGAAAATCCACGCCCAATTCACGTGGGCGCAAAATCGGCAGGCCATTCGCATCAGCAACCAATTCGTCACGGACGGGAAGGGGAGCCCGTACATCGACGGCCTTTACGCCTGGGATCCGCAACGCCACATCATCGTGTTCTGGTATGTGGACGCAAAAGGCGGCCTAACCGAGGGCACAGTGAAAATGGAAAATGGAAAGCTAGTCCACGAATTCGAAGAGAAACAGCCGGATGGAAAGACCGCTAATTACCTTGCGCGAGTCACGCCGCACGGAGATCAGGCGTGGGAGAACGAGATTTTCGCACGAAAGGGAAATGACCTCACACCGATCGTAAAAGTCCGGTACGAAGCAACAAACTGAACGAACTCTCCTCTGTCCGCTTCTTTGTCCGGGGAGCACACGCGCCTCACGTGTCCATTTCGGCGCCCTCGCCGAAACAATCTCCTTCTCTTATTTCCTCCGTCCCCAGTCCTCCCCTCCGAATCACGATTCACGATTCACGAATAACGAATCCCGCTTTCCATTGTCCGTTATCCGTTGTTCCTGCTCTTCTTCATATTCGATTAGGCTGCCCAGCTCCCGGCTTCCGGATTGCGCGGCAGAATCCCGTCCAGTAAACTGGTACACATGATTCGGCTTTTGTCCGGACGTCACCTTGGAGGCAGCGTATTAGGTCGATTTTCTTTAAATGCGGGATAATTCGGCTTACTTCTCGTTAGGTCTATGATCATGCGCTACGGCAAAACATTCTGTGCTTGTTTGGCCTCCGTGCTGGCCGGCTGCGCCGCAGAAACCGAGTTCAAGCTCGATCCGGCGACGCACGCTATCACCAGCAAGCGAACATTCCGCACGCACGAGGAAGCTTGGCGAACACATTTGGAAGAAAATATTCAGGCCGAGATCAGAGGAGATCCACCGCCCGTCCGAGGCGAGACATGGCCGCAGTTCTGGCGGGGTTGGTACGCCAGCCTCCGCCACACTAAGGATGGAGAAGAACGCATCGCATACGTCAGAGCACAGCGGAAAGCACATGGACTCAACCCCTATTGATGCCAACAGACCTAACCAATGCTGGAGCCAACCGCTGACTGGCGTGAAAATTTGCGCACATGACAACTTCAACACTAAAATCCATAGCACAGCTCACTCTCGTCAGCGGTGGCTGAGCTCCGTCTCGTTAGATGTTGCGAGCATTTATTCTAGTTTGTCTCATCGGTGGAGCTGCATTCGCGTCGAGGATGGCGTATAACTCGTTTTTATTTTCTTCGAGAGTGTTTCGATGGGCCATTGTGGCCCATTTTGCGGCCCTCAGCGACTTTTCACACAGCCTCACGATGGAGCTAACCGCTACCCGGCGCATGGTTACATTTTGGATGGCTAAACCACTTTCACTTCGATCTGATCTCGCTCTCGGCAGCGGTAGCTCATCTTGTTCTCGTTAGGCGACAACGCGCGCATGCAAACTGCCGAAAACACAAAGAAAGTCGTCGCTCAGTTTCTTGAGCGCGTAGGCGCCGGCGCCGATCCTGCCGCGATTGCGTCTTTGTTTGGCGAGGATGTTGACTGGCTTGTTCCAGGCGACGAGCGAATTGCTTGGATTGGGCGGAAGCTCGGGCGTAGTGGCGTAGCGGATTTTGTCCGCGACCTCCGCCAACTCACTACTCCTATTCGGGCCACGGTCCGCACACTTGTTAGCGAAGGCGAGAATGCGGTCGCCTTGCTGGACCTCGAAACACGAGTCAATAGCACCGGCAAAGTGATCTGCACCGAAGCTGCATTTGCTTTTACCGTTCGAAATGACCTCATTGTGCGGTTCAGGCTTTTCGAGGATAGCTATGCAGTCGCCCAAGCGCTCTCCACACAATGATACGCCTAACCAGACGATGCAGCCAACCGCCGGCCGGCGTACAGCCTCACTTTCCATGATTAACACACATTCATTCCAAGCACAGCTCGCTCTCGCCGGCGGTGGCTGATCTTGTTCTCGTTAGGCGAATGGCCGATATCGCATTTATGCCCAGGCAACAATTGCGTAAAGTGTGGCCGTTATAGGTAAGCGACCGTTAGCGCGCTCTCTATGCCTTACTGCGCATTGTTTGTTCAGCGATGCGTCGAACCCTAGTGGACTGGATTACCCGGGACGGTCGGCTTTTACGATTCCAAGATTGGTCCGTTTGATCAGTTCCTTTATAATATAGAGCAACGAGACTGAGGCGGCGGGCCGCAATTTCCCGGCCAGCTTCGGTACGACTGCCCGTACTGAAGGCCCAGGGGTTGGGCGCGGCGTAAATGTGTTAAAACCGGGGGCGCGGAACTTCCTTATTCGCCCGCGCTGGCTAAAACCGATCGCGGCGAAAGCCAGGGCTCCGGCAATCCACGTGCCTGCTTCGGCGACGGGGACGATTTCACCATCCATGCCGGTCGCGAAGGCGCCCGTGCCGAGGAAAGTCATTCCGGTGTCTGAGTAAAACGCGATCTGATTTAGTTGATCTGCGGTGACGCCCGTGGAATCAGTCCCGAAATAGAGTTGGTCGTCGCCGCCCCCGGTCAGGAGGGTTCCGCTCCAGTTGTAGATGCTTAATGTGTTGGTCCAGGTTTGCGCGCTGCTGTTAGCGAAGGCAAGGACGCTCGTTCCAGCTCCCAGATCGATGGTCGAGCTGCTCAGAAGTGTGAGCGCGCCGATTCCGGCTGTGACGGCGCTGCCGGCGAGATTGCGCTCGCTGAAGCCGGCGGTGTTCAGCGTGCCGCCGTTCAATGTCATGGTGCTGTTGTTATTGATTCGATCGGTCGTCGCAGTTGCTGATGCGCTGAGAAGAAGGGTGCCACCGCCGTTGATGACAACGTCCGAGGTTGAACCCAGGGCGCCGGCAGCTCCTGCTTTCAGTGTGCCGGCATTAATCACGGTGGCACCCGTGAAAACATTCGTCGCGGCCAGAGTCAACGTGCCGGTGCCTGTCTTCGTCAAACCAATCGCTCCGCTGACCACGCCATTGAGCTGCAACCCAGCCGCGTTATGAACCGCCATGGTTTGAGACGTTCCCTCCAGGACGAGAGCAGTGTTAATTGTCGTTAGGCCAGCTCCGCTGTTAACTGTTATGCCGCTGGTGGGTGAGGTGCCCATAATGGTGAGGACATAGGGCCCCGACGTCGCGCTGCCGCTGGTGATCGTGACCGCGGCCGAATCCTTCACCGTCAAACTGGAAATGGCCGCGTTGAAATCGAGAACTGTATTTTGATTGTGCGGAGTCAGGCCGGTCTGGGAAAAAATGACATCGGCCACGGGCGCGAGCGTGCGACCGGAAGGCGATCCGCTGGTATCGGGAGACCAGTTTCCACCCGACCAGGTATTAGTCACGCCGCCACTCCAATAGCTGGCCGTCGCGCTCGCCGGAGCGGCGCCGTTGATTGTATTGCTGTCCATCGTGACGGCTGCGTCGACCGCCAGCACGCGGCCGTCCACCCGGACGCCGCTGTTAACGGTAACGCTTGTTGTCGCCAGAAGATTCCCCTCAAGCACGCTGCTGACGCCGAGCGTAGCCGAAGTGCCGACAGCCCAGAAAACATTGACCGAACTCCCGTTCAGGAAGCTGACCGTGGAACCGGTCGCGGTAGTCAGGGTCGTGCCGATGATAAAATGGAAGACGGCATTCGGATCACCTTGCGTATCCAGGATGAGCTGTCCGTTCAGCTGCGCCGTTGTATCAAATTTATAAACGCCGGGCGTGAGCGTCATGGGCAAAGCGCCGCCGAGAACCGTTCCACTAAGATTGCTTGTTGCCGTCTCCCCGGTCAGATTTGTGTAAGCGGTGAAAACGTCGGCGTGAGACTGCGTAGCCAGCGTATCATTAATGTGGATCGCTCCGCCGCCGGTGAAGGTTCCCGGTGGGAATCCCGTGACCGAAGTGCCAGGACTGAGGGCGAGGTTGCCAGAAACGGTCGTAGCGCCCGCGTTGGTGACGGTTGAGCCCCCCAGAATACTCACGTTCTCGGCCGCATCGAGCCACACTGTCTGACCTGCCGCGGTATGCACCATCGCCAGCATGACAAAAATGAAGAATGCCGCCGTATCTGCCGCCACCATGGGACGGTCCTTCTGCCCTGATCTATTCCGCACTCATTATATAGAAGCAGCGCAAGTGCGATGGACGGAACGGTGGCTACGCATTTTCGACGGGCGAAAACTACTGAAGCCTGGAGGCTACATGCCTCGCCTCATTCCTCTCCGAAGGGAGAGAGCTTTTCGGCCGAAGTCGACGTGATCGAGAGGAATTAACTAAAGTGCAAGGTGCGTTCTCAGGGATTGGATTTCTAAAGACGCAGCCTCCAACTCTCTCACTCGGTCGCCGAGGGCGCTTTGCAGAGCCATGACCCGGACTCCTACGAGGATCCGTGCCTGCAATTCATCTTTATCGAACGGCTTGATCAAATAATCGTCGGCCCCCGCCCGCAAAGCTTCAATCAGATCCGCCTTGGTCCCACGAGAGGTGAGCAAAATAATGTAAACAATTTTATCGGTTTCTCGCACGCGCCGGCAGATTTCCAGACCGTCCATTCCCGGCATCATCCAATCAAGGATCGCTAAGGAAGGCGCCTTCCTTTGGCGCAAGATGGTCATCGCCTCCGCGCCATCCTTTGTGACAATGACGTTATAGCCCCACTTCTCCAGGCGACTTGAAATTAGTTCGCGCGAGAGCGAATCGTCCTCCGCGATCAGAATTGTCTCCTTTGGCTCAAGGGCCTTCGTCGCCTGGTCAGGCTCAAACCCCAGCGGCGACGTAATCAGCTGTGGCAGAGTAAATTTTATCAATTTCGTGTTCAAGTTTCGTGTACCTCTCTTTTGCTTCCTGAAAATCCGCTTGTCGTCCTTGTTCCTCGAGTTGCATGGCCAGGGGGCGCGCTTTCTGTGCGCCAAAGATTCCGATGGAACTTAATAATTTATGCGCGCCTGCGGCGAGCTCGGGAGCGTCGCGTCTTCCGATGGCTAAACGAATAGTCTCCAACATCCCGGGAGTATCATCATGGAAAAGAGAGACCAGTTTCCCCAACAGCTCTTCGTCGCCATCGCATTGATCGAGCAGCTGGGCACGGCTGTAGAGCGTAGCCGCTGCTGTCAGCGTCTTGTTGCTCGCGGTGTCAACGCTGCTCCCGCCAAGCGCTCTGAGTAATTCTTCTTTTCGCAGCGGCTTCGAAATGTAGTCATCCATCCCGGCTGCGAGACAGCGATCGCGATCGCCGGTCATGGCGTGCGCGGTCATTGCCACGATGCGCGTGTGGCGGCCCTCGATTTCTTCCGCCTTTCGGATCGCTCGCGTTGCCTGAAACCCATCCATTTCCGGCATTTGAATATCCATTAGAATGACATCGAACGACTCGCGCCTCACCGCCTCGACCGCCTCGCGTCCGTTCGACGCGTGCACGAGAGTGTGACCTGCCTTCCCGAGAAGCCCGGTCGCGACCGCGCGGTTAATCACATTGTCCTCGACGACCAAAATTCGGAGACCGAAACTTGAGACCGGCGCGCGGGCGACATCGCTCAGAGGATTGGGTTCGAGAGAGCTCCTGTCTCCCGTCCCGCCGGCGATTGCTATCAAAATTGCATCGAGTAAATCGGATTGACCGACCGGCTTTGTCAGATATCCGTCGACGCCCAATTCACGGCAACGCGCAGCAACTCCGCTCGGCATTGCCGATGAGAGCATCATCACGGTGGGGCCGGTGAGTTCCGGATGCCGTTGGATTTCTGCCGCCAAAGCGAAACCATCCATCTCCGGCATGACGGCGTCGAGCAACACGAGCTGATAACTCGCGTTCTTCTTCACGGCGCGCCTCAGTTCCTCAAGAGCAGCGCGCCCGGATTCCACCGCAGTTGGTTTCATTCGCCAATTCAGCAGCATGTCGCGAAGGATTCGTCGATTTACCGCGTTATCGTCCACCACCAGCGTGCGCAAGCCTTCCAGTTCGTCCGGCTTCAAGTGTTTTACACGCGGCGAAGGCGCGGAAGAAACTCCGAGGCTTGCCGTGAAATGGAACGTCGTCCCCTGGCCGGGTCTACTTTCGAGCCAGACGCGACCTTTCATCATCCGGATCAGCTGCGATGCGATCGCCAAGCCGAGACCGGTTCCGCCATACGTGCGCGTCGTCGAACTATCAACCTGGGAAAATGCGTCGAAAATCGCGTTTTGTTTTTCCGCCGGAATGCCGATGCCCGTGTCCGTTACGGAAAAATGGAGATTGCTCTCGCCGTTGGGGGTTGACTGGGTGACCACCTTTACGACCACCTCTCCGCGCGTGGTGAACTTGATCGCATTATCCGTGAGATTGACCAGAACCTGGCGAAGCCGCATCGGATCGCCGAGCAGATGATCGGGGACATCGGCGGCAATATCGGCGACCAACTCGAGACCTTTCTGATCTGCGCGCAGCCCAAGCGGTTTCAGCATGCCTCCAATGCAATCGCGCAAACTGAAATTAATCGCCTCCAGTTCCAATTTGCCTGCTTCGATTTTCGAGAAATCGAGAATGTCATTGATCAAACCGAGAAGCGAGTGCGCTGAGCTTTTCACCATGCCCAGATAATCGCGCTGGGCCTGGTCGAGTTCGGTATCGAGTGCGAGGTCGGTCATACCGATGATGCCGTTCATGGGTGTGCGGATTTCATGGCTCATGTTGGCCAGGAATTCGCTCTTCGCGCGCGTCGCCATCTCGGCTTCCTCTTTTGCGCGCAACAGTTCGATCTCAATCTGTTTCCGTTCCGTGATGTCGGAGGAAAGACCGGTTAGGCGAACCAGTACACCAGCCTCGTCTCGTACCTGAAAGCCACGGTCGTGAACCCAGCGGATCGTGCCATCCGGACGGGTGATTCGATACTCAACGCTCACCTGCGCTTCGTTTTCCATAAGGCTGCCGAAGACGGCGAGGACACGTGCGCGATCGTCCGGCACAATGGTGTCGACCCTTTGCTGCGGATCCGCATACAGGCTTTCCGTCGAGCGGCCCCAAATCAGTTCATAACCTGCGCTGGCATAATAGATGGTGCGCAGGTCCGGCGAAGCGATCCAAAACGCGTCCGAAATATTGTCCGCTAACTGGCGGAATTTTTCCTCGCTCTCGCGCAACGTTTCCTCGGCGCGCTTTCGCTCAATGGCCAGGGCGATTTGATCTCCCACCAGGGAGAGGAACTCCAGGTCGCGCTGGCTGTAAGCGCCTTTCTCCTCATAATGTTGCACAGCCAGGACGCCGATAGTGCGCGCGGGAGTCCGCAAAGGCACGCCCAGCCACGAAGCGGAATCGGAGCCACCCATCTCGACTTCACCTTGCTCGTGCATTCGAGCTTTAAGCTCGTCGGTCAGCAGGAGAGGCTGACCGGTGCGCAACACGTAACTGCTTCCGCTGCGGCCTTTGCCGACAGATTGTGGTGGAGGGACGGGATCAACCTGATCAAGCCAAAACTCGAAATGAAGCAGGTCGGTGGCCGGGTCATAGAGAGCGACGAAGCAATTCTCCGCGTAAAGGATTTTGCCAATTGAACGGCAGGTAAGGTCGAGCAACTCATCAAGGCTTCCCGCGCTGATGACGGCGTGGACTATTTGGGAGATGGCTTCGCGTTCCGATTCTGCGCGCTGCCGCTCCGTCACGTCAAAAGCCAGGACAAGTTCCGCGCGCCGCTCACTGTGGTCGAGGACGTGGGATGTGATTTCCACATCGATGATTGATCCGTCCTTCTTCTGGTGCTGCCAGATCCCCGCATTGTCGACTGCGTCTTCGGCGGCATGGCCAACGTAAGCCAGCAATGCCTGCTTGCCGGCGGTTGGGCGAATGTCGGCGATCGTCATGCACAGGAATTCGTCGCGCCTATAGCCGTAGTGGGATATGGCGGCGTCGTTAACTTCGAGAAACGAAAGGGTCTCAAGATCATAAATCCACATCGGCAGGGGATTCGCCTCGAAGAGGCTACGATAACGCTCCTCGCTTTTCTTGAGCGCCTGTTCACTCGTCTTGCGCGCGGCGTCTTGTGCATTGATCGAGCCAGCCATCTGGTTAAAGGCTCGCGCGAGAACGCCCAGCTCATGCTGAGATGTTTCCGGCAACCTCCCTTGCAGTTCGCCGCGACCAAAACGCTCCACTCCGGCTTGGAGGATGCGTAGCGGACCGGTGATGCTGCGCGAAAGCCAGAGAGCGAGCAAGAATGCGGCGAGCAGAGCGAGGCTACTGACCACCACGACCGTCCGCTCGAAATCGTAAACCGGCTTAAGCGCTTCCGCCTCGTCGATCTTCACGATCAGCCCGAGCTGCCACTTCGATAACCAGCGATATGCACTGATGCCCGGAACCCCGCGATAATCGCGTGCCATGATAACGCCGCTATTGCCGGCAACGCACTCCCGCACTGCCTTAGTTTGGATGCGGCGCCGAAGCACGCCATTCTCCGGCAGGAGCCGCGGCTGAGTTACGATCAGTTGCTCTTTGTTCACCAGGTAAGCGTCATCCGTTCGCGTTAATCCGCTGCGCTCTTGCACAATGCGGTTGATCTTTTGAAGACTTACCCGCGCGGCAAGGACACCGACCAGTTTGCCCTCGGCGCTCCGAAACGGCGCCGAAACGATCATTGTCGGCGTGCCGAGTGCCGAAAGAAACGGGCTCTGAACAAACCCATCCGTTTTTCCTTTTTCGAAATAAAGCTGCTGCTTATCGCTTCGACCTTGAGCGCCCGCTTCGGTGCCAGCGAGAACGACACCGCTTTCCGGATGGAGAATGAAAAATTCTATGAACGTCGTGTCCAGCAGTGGCCGAATTTCCAGAAGAATAGAGTCCCGTGCCTCGTTCGCGGCAGGTGAGCCTGGCGTAGCCGTGGACAAGGCCTCAACCGCCTTCACGCGGCTGTTTGGTATGGTCAGTGCGGTGACATCCCCCTTCCATTCGATCGCCCAGGAGTTAAGCGAGTTTTCTATCGCCAGAGCGCTCGAAAGGTCCGCGGAAACCGCCGCTGCTCTGAGCCCGTCTCGGCCACTGCGGTAGCAAAGTATCCCGACTAGAAACACGGGTCCGGCCGCGAAAAGGACGAAAACGATGAAAATCCGACGGGCAAGGCCGATCTTCATGAAACAACATCCGGACAGTAACGGCGCGTTGTTAGTGCCGCGAGGACCACCGACAACATTCCGCCCGCCAGAAGTGCGAGCGGAATTCCGCGCTCAAGTGCGACCCGCCAGAATCTTTCTCTGAGCGCCAACTGAAACTGCTCCTTTCGCGTATCCGGTGTGAAACGAGCGTTCCAATGGAAAATTTCCGCTATGTGTTCGCCCGTTGCCGGTTCAACAAAGTAACTAATCCCCGCATCCTCATAGTCGACGATGATACCGGAGTGTGGCTCCAGCCATAGCTTGCCTTTACCATAAGTGATCGCGCGATACCGCTCCGGCACATCCGGCAGGACCTCATATCCTGAGGTCTCGTCGATCCCGTCCGCGATTATGTTAAAAACATAAACTGAAAAACCGCGGAACTGTTCGGTATGATCGTAATTTGCCACGCGTGGACCGGCATACATCGGGTCCCATTGTCCGTATGTTTTCTTTTCAGTTCCTGGAGGAAAAAAATATTGTCCCGTGCGCGACTGGCTGCCGTATTGGGGAAGATTTTCCCGCGTTCGGCGATCCACTCCGTAAAGGCTTAGAACTTCAAATATGACCTCACCCTCCGGGGTGGCCCAATGCGCGTCACCTTGAATCAACGAGTGCGTGGCATCGCTGCTGAGAGTCTGGTCACGCCGTCGCACAATGCTCTCGTATTGCTCCCCGGCAGCGGTGGGACTGTCGCGTGAAAAACACTTTGCCAAAATCTTTGTTTCGGCCACGTAATCGCGCGGCAACTTCTGGAGTAAAGGCGTGAGCCATAGGATTTCCATCACGGCCAGGAGCAGTAACGCCAGAGGCAGATAGGTGTGGAGGAACTTTGATGTGTTCAAGAGATGCAGCTCGCAATCGTTTTGGCGGCACTCGTTTTTAACAAAACTTGCGTCATTAGGATGTTTGCATGTTAGAGGTCTTGTGCAGGCCAATGCTTCTTGCGGCAAGTTGCACATGCGCCGCGATCTGTTCTTTTTCGAACGGCTTGACGATGAAATCATCGACACCCGCTTCCCGGGCTTCAAGCTGATCCGCGGTTCCAGCGCGCACTGTAAGCAGGGTGACATGGCAGCGTTGTTTCGGAGTATGCGCGCGAATTTTGCGGCAAACCTCCAGGCCGCTCAGGACCGGCATGATCCAATCAATGATCAGGAGTTGCTGGCCGTTTACCTCCCACTCGTCCAACGCTTCCTGACCGTCTTTGGCTTCAAACACCTCGTGTCCGAGCCTTCGCAACGTGGCGGCGAGGAGAAGGCGCGAGGTATTGTCGTCGTCGGCGACCAGGATTTTCATAGTTGCTTAAAGTAGACAGTGCGGAAGGCACCAATGAATCTGGAGCCTTGCTTGTTCCCGAGTCGCCGCGGTGACTACGCAAATACCGCTGCGACATCTACGCAGGCGCGGAAAGAGGCTCCGGCACCGTCTCGAATCGACCGAAAACCTCGGAAGTGTTATGGGACGATCGGAATCTGTTTCCCTAACACCTTGTCCAACGTCGTGAGTATTTTTTCTCGCGTGTAGGGTTTCGTTAGGCAGTCATTCAGATGCATCGCATCCATCTCGGCCGTACGGTTTCCTTCGCCGCGCCCCGTTGAAACGATGACCTTGATATCTGGTTTCATTTTTCGCAGTGTCCGGACAAGCGCCAGTCCATCTATGAACGGCATGACCAGATCGGTTAACACGACGTCGATTTCTTTGAAATGGCCGGCGAAAAGCGCCAGCGCCTCGGTTCCATCTTCGGCCACCATCACTTTGTAACCGTGTTTCGTGAGAAGGCCTTGCGCCACGTTTCGGATACTGGGCTCGTCGTCAACCAGTAACACGGTCTCGCCGTGACCGGAGGGAAGCGGCGCTATCACGGAGGCTTCCACCAGTTCGCTTTCGCTAATAACTGAAGGAATGAAAACCTTGAAACTGGTGTGACCCGGTTGGCTGTAAACGCTGACGAAGCCTCCATGGCTCTTCACAATTCCGGCTACGGTAGAAAGCCCCAGCCCCGTCCCCGTGCCGATCGCTTTTGTCGTGAAAAATGGATCAAAAATCTTGTCGATCACGTGACGCGGGATGCCGGTTCCGGTGTCGGTAACCTGGAGCATGACATGCGGCCCGGCCTTCGCGCCGGGTGTCATGGTGGCGTAATAATCGTCCACATCGAAATTTTCCGCCGACAACGTCAGCGTGCCCCCGTCGGGCATGGCGTCCCGCGCGTTGACGCAAAGATTGAGTAAGATTTGATGTAATTGCGTGGGATCGGCCTCGAGCGTGCGCAGATCCTGAGGGTAGCGGGTGCGCAGGGTGATCGATTTTGGAAAAGTTTGCGCGGCAATTTTTGCGATCTCTTCCAGAAGATACATCGGTTGCAAAAGGACACGGTCGCCGTCCGCGCCGCGGGCGAAGGTCAATACCTGTTTTACGATACTGGCTCCACGCTGCGCGCTCTCTTCGACGATGGTTAGAAATTTGTCCCGCTCATCTTGCGGCATGTCGCCGCGCAAGAGCGGGGCCGCTATCAGGATCGGGACCAGCACGTTGTTCAAATCATGGGCCACTCCGCTGGCCAGCGTGCCGATACTCTCGAGTCGTTGCGCGCGCAGAAACTTTGCTTCCAGCTCTTTCTTTTCTGTAATGTCCGTCCACGAACCGATGATTTCCATCGACTGATCCGCTGCGTCCTGCACGAGCCGGCGCTGATCGTCGATCCAGATATACTGGCCGTCTTTCCCTTGAAAACGGTATTCGTGGCGCGACTGCTCTCGAGTGGTCCACTCAGTTTCCGAGTCCATCGCGGTGGCCCGATCGTCCGGATGCAAATGCGCCGTCCACCAGTTTGGTTGCACGGCCTCGGCCGCGCTGAAGCCAGTCACTTTCTCGATGTTCTCGCTGATAAAACTCAGTTGAGCATCTCCTGCGTTCAGCTTGCCCGAATAGATTACGGTCGGACTGTAGGTCAGGAGATATCGGAGCTTTTCATGAGTCGTTCGCAGTGCCTCCGCCGTTTGTTTGCGCTTGCTGATGTCGCGGATGAACCCAGTGAACATCGGAGGGTCTTGCGACCCGATCCGGATGATGGCGAGTTCAACCGGAAACTCGGTCCCGTCACGGCGGACCGCAGACAGCTCGATATGCTTGCCCAGGACGGGGCCTTCTCCGGAGGCAAGATAATGGGCCAGCCCATGGTAATGCTTTTCGCGCAGTGCCGGCGGGATAATGAGGTCGGCCAATTGTTGGCCGACCGCCTCGTCCTGTTTGTAACCAAAAGTCTTTTCGGCCGCCGGATTGAACTCAACGATCCGACCCTGATCGTCCATCGTAACAATACAATCCAACGCTGAATCGAGGATCGCTTTCATGCGTTCGCCTGCGCGCTGTCGCTCAGTGACATCAATGGCCGTCACAATCCGAGCCGGGACGTCCTCCCACATAAGGGCTCCGGAGTAAATTTCGACCAGCAACTGCGTCCCATCTTTCCGGACGTGTCGAAAATGATTGCTGTCGCGGGATATCGTCGGCGGGGCTAAGACCCGTGCTTGCATGAGACCGGTCAAATCGTCCGACGGCTGGAGATCTTTCAGGTTTAATTTCAGAAACTCGCTGCGCGAATAGCCGTATTGAGCAATGGCAACCTCGTTCACGGCCAAAACCTGCAGGCTCTTTGTGTCAAAGACCCACATCGAGTTTGGATTCGTCTCAAAGAGCAAACGGTATTGCTGCTCTTGCAATTTCAAGCGCGCCTCGGCCGCGAACTGCTCCGTAATGTCTTTGAAGGTGACGATGCTGCCGACTATCTGGCCGCCCTGGTGTTTAATGGGGGCGCAGACGTAATCGACCCGGAAAGAAGTGCCGTCTTTTCGCCAGAAGACATCGTTAGTTACCCGCCGCGTCACACCGTCACGTATGCTTTGTGAAATGGGACATGCTTCGAGCGGATAGCTGCTTCCATCACTTCGAGTATGGTGAATTATTTCATGGGCAGGTCTTCCGAGAAGCTCACCGGCGGTCCATCCCAGGAGCTCGGCCGCTTTCGGATTTTTGAAGATGATGTTCCCGGTAAGATCGCGACCATAAATTCCCTCACCCGCTGAATTCAGAATCAGCTCGTGAAGGTTCCGCAGCCGCTCGAACGTTTCCTGGGTGGTCTTGCGCTCCTTGGCCTCCTGCTCCAGCTTCTGAGCGAGCTTTTCCAATTCCTCGTTGCGGTCCGCCAGCTCGACATTCCTCTCTTCAAGCTTGGCGACAAGCAATTGATTGTACTCCTTCATCAAGCTTAACTCTGCCGGCAGATCAACTGTCTTTGGCCGGCGATGCGGATTTGTCGTTGCTCCGCGCAAGGCCTCAATCAAGACTTCGGGCGAGGCCGGCATCTTGATAAAGCAATCCGCGCCGATTTCCCCCGAGAACTTCTGATCGGCCTGGGAAGTGTAGGTGGAACTGTAAAAGATAAACGGCAGCTGCCCAAACCGTTTACTCTTGCGCACTTCCTGGCAAAGCCTGTAGCCGTCCATGCGGGGCATGAGGATGTCCGATATAACAGCGTCTGTCGTTTCGCGCTCCAAAACGGCCAACGCCTCGATCCCATCCGCGGCCTCCAAAGCGGAGTAGCCCCCCGCCTCAAGGGTCACACGCAGAAGTTTGCGATTGGTCGCCAGGTCGTCGACGATGAGGATATTCATGATTCCTCCTCGACCCCTCCTTGAGCGTGAGCGAGAAATTCAGCAGCCAGCCCCGGGAGTTTGCGGGTGTCAATCGGCTTGGTGATGTAGCCGTCGCAACCAGCTTCCCTTGCTTTTTCGGCGTCGCCCTTCATGGCAAAGGCTGTGAGAGCTACGATGATGATATGATGGGTCCTGGCATCGGCCTTGAGCTGGCGCGTTAGGGTGAGGCCGTCCATCCCCGGTAAAGCGATGTCCGTTAGAATCAGGTTGGGTTGAGAACATACCAGGATGTCGAGTGCTTCCTCCGCGTCCTTGGCCTTGAGGAGGTCGTAGCCTTCGCATTGAAGCACGTCGGAAACGAGCTTGAGGTTGGTGGCATTGTCGTCCACCACCAGGATACACTCCTTGTTTGTAGTCTGGCTTCGCGGTTTGTCATCAGCGGCGCGTTTCCCGTCAACGCAGTTCACAGAATGCCCTGCCTGGTCATAAGCGGCAGGACGACGGTGAAGGTGCTTCCCTTACCAACTTCGCTTTGCACGGTGATAGCGCCGTCCTGCAGTTCCACAATTTTCCGGGTCAACGCCAGGCCCAGCCCAGTGCCCTCGTAGCGACGCGCCGTGCCCGATTCAAGTTGTTCAAATTCGCGGAAGAGCCGCTTCAGGTCATCGGGCTTGATCCCGATGCCGGTGTCTTTGACCGATAGAGTGAAACGATTTGTATCGCAGGGCGACGCCGTGATTTCCACGCGACCGCCATCGTCCGTAAACTTAAGCCCGTTGGAAACAAGGTTGTAGAGCACTTGCTTGAATTTTTGCTGATCGAGCGTGACGCAATCGAGGTTGGGAGTGATGTGGCAGTCGACCTGAATGTGCTTTTTTAGCGCCAGCGGTTTGGCCACCGCGCAAACCTCATCAATAGCCTGGACGAGCCTGAATCTTTCCGGGTTGAATTGCATTTTGCCGGCCTCAACCTTGGCGAGATCGAGCACGTCGTTGATGAGCTGAAGGAGATGCCTGCCGCTGCTCAAAATGTCACCCAGATACTCCTTCTGCTTGGCATTGAGCGATCCCGGCTTGCCGTCTGCCAGAAATTCGGAAAACCCGATGATCCCGTTGAGCGGCGTGCGCAGCTCGTGCGACATGTTGGCCAGGAATTCGCTCTTCATCCTGCTCGCTTCCTGGAGTGAGCGCTCGAAGCGCTTGAGCTCAGTCACATCGCGCGCTGCGGCAAATACCCCCTTCAATTTTCTGTCACGATCGTAGAAGGTGGCGGCGTTGTAGGACACGACGGTTTCTTTGCCGTCCCGCGCGCGGGCGGTAAGCTCGTAGTTGGCAACTTTTTTTTCGCTGAGCACCAGCTTAATGCCCGCCTCAGCGCGTTCCGGATCGGTGAAGAAGCTTTTGAAGGGGGCGCCAATCAGTTCGTCGCGAGTGCAGCCGGTGAGCGCCTCCATCTGCTTGTTGACGTCGCTGATAATGCCGGACGGATCGGTGGTCATCAGCGCATCGATGTTGGATTCGATGAGCGAACGCGTATAGAACTGCTGGTCTCGCAGGCGCTGATCGAGCTTTGTTTTGTCGTCTTCGACCTGTTTGCGCGCCGTATTATCTGTGCCGATCAACAAATAGCCAATGATCGCGTCCTGATCGTCGCGCAGGGCTGTGACCGATACGACCGCCGGGAAGCGGGTGCCATCCTTGCGGATGTAGGTCAACTCGTAGATGTCCTCAATCCCGCGCGAGGCTTTGAAAACGAGAGCCTGAAAACCGGGCGTAATTGTGGTGGACAGTTCGGCGCTCAAGGCCGCAGCGCGCGCGATCACTTCCTGCGGGTCAGAAATATCCGCGGGAGTGATCTTATTTACTACATCCGCAGCGGCGTAGCCAAGCATACGCTCGGCCCCGACATTGAAGATTTGAATGACGCCTCGCTCGTCGGTGGCAATGCTGGAAAAATTGGCGCTATTGAAAATGGCGCTCTGTAAAGCGTCGGTCTTAATAAGAACCTGTCTGCGCTGGCGTTCGGTGATGATCTCAACCGTGGCCGGATGTAGGGCAGGGTCTCGCTCAAGCGGCTTCAACTCCTCGAAGGAGGATAGAGTCAATAAATTGTCGTTCATACTTTTGCCATCCGAGCCACGTGAGGAGTTGCTGAACGCTGAAATCCGTCGCGCTGGCGCGGATCATTCACGGGGGTTTTCGTCCTCCGAGGCGCGCGGCAGCATCTGGACACCAATAAGGCAGACGTCGTCTTCAAAGGGCTCGAGGCCCGTGAAGTCTTTGGCGTCCTGCAGCAAAAGATCAAACAGCTTGGGGGTTGAATGGTGCCCATAGTCACGTAAAGCGCCGAGGAGCCGCTCAGCACCAAATACCGTTCCCTCGGGATCGGCCGCTTCGCAGAGACCATCCGTATACAAGATAAAGAGATCTTTTGGACTCAGCCCAAACCGGCTCACTTCGTAAGCCGCTTCGTCGAACAGCCCCAGCGCCGGGCCGTGGATGCCAGGACCGGAAGAAAGCAACCCCACTTCGCTAGTGAGTCCATGGCGGAAGAAGGGGACGGGGTGGCCGGCATTGACATAACGCAATTCTTCTAGTCGGAGATCGATCAGAAGATAAAACGCGGTGGCAAAGATCGGTCCTTCGGTGTGACAAAGAACGGACCGCATCCCTCGATTTAATTCCGCCAAAAATTCACCCGCGTCAGCCGCGAACGGACGTGCTTCCTCGATCAAGCCGCGGACAAGTCCAGCGACAAGTCCTGCGCCGACTCCGTGACCCATCACGTCACAAATAAAAATGCCTACCTCCGTCTCGGAAACTTCGAGAATATCGAAGAAGTCACCACCGAGCTCGGCGGCGGGCTGATAACGGGAATGCACGTGAAGGAGGGCACTTTCCGGGCTGGCGGCGCGCGGGAAGTCGGCGTCCTCCAGCGGCAGATAGGCCCGTTGAATATCGCGCGCCATGTTGAGCTCAGCCTCCATCGTCTCATTGCGAATGCGCAGTTGGCGGGCGTAGTCCGCGAGACGCCTCTGAAGTTGCTTGCGTTCGACCGCGTAGCGGACGGCCCGCATGAGAACGGGCAAGCTCATCGAGCCCTTCACGAAATAATCCTGTGCACCCGCACGAACACTCTCCACGGCCAGCTCTTCATCGGGCAGGCCGCTGAGGATGATAACTGGCAGGTCAGGCGCGATCCTTTGAATTTTCGAGAAGGTCTCCAGTCCGCGGCTGTCGGGCAGGTTTAAGTCGAGCAGGATCATGTCTATTTCGTGCGAGCCCAACAACGCGATCGCTGAAGCGAGGCTAACCGCACGCTCGATGACAAAGTTCGCCGCGTCGGCGTGCCGGAAAGCGCATTCCAGCGCGATCGCCAGATCAGGATCGTCTTCCACGACAAGAACATGGTTGATCATGTTACCCGCCTCCGTCGCGGCGCCGATGATCCTGCGGTCAAGAACAGAAGCCTTCATTGCTGGCGAAACCTCGAGTGGTATGTCTGAATCATGCGGTGTGTTCTTGCCTGGGGCGGTATGAGTTGCGTGTTGGAGCTTGGGACGGGATCGAACGGTGTAAGATCAGAGCGGATCGCGGCGGCGCGTTATGCCTGTTGATCGCAATCACGCTTCAATAATGCTGTTGCGGATCGCGTAGCGCACCAGGTCGGCCAGCGATTGGAGTCCGAGCTTGTGCATTACCGCCGCACGATGCGTTTCGGTTGTGCGGGTGCTGATTCCCAGTATGTCGGCAGCCTCCTTATTGCTTTTACCTTTCGAAAGAAGCTGCAGAATTTCGCGCTCGCGCGCGCTTAGTTTTGGATTCCTCAAATGGCCCTTGGAATTGGGTTTGTCCAGGAATCGTGCAAAGAGAATCTCCGAAATGTGGTTGGTGAAAAATGGCTTGTGTTCGCCCAGCGATCTCACCGCGGAGACGAGGTATCGACTGGCATCGGCCTTTGTAATATAACTTTTTGCGCCAGCCTCGAAAACCTGCGCGACCAGATCCTCGGATTCGTGCGCGCTGAAGACTAACACCTCGGCAGTTGGAACGGCCCGTTTGATCAGTCGTACCGCGTCCACCCCATTTAACTCAGGCATGGTCAGATCCAGAACTACGACGTCCGGCTTGAGTATCCCGGCTTGCTCCACGGCCTCCCGGCCTGTTCCAGCCGTTCCGCAGACTTCCCAACCAGGCTCGTGTTCCAGCAACGCCCGCACTCCTTCACGAACCACGTCGTGGTCGTCGGCAATAAGAATCCGCAGTGGTTTCGTGTTCCCGTCTCGACCTCTCGATTGCAAATCAATTTCTTCTGTCATCGCCATTTTAGTAAGCCCGCTGGGCGTGCTGCCTCGGTATGATGTGGACTGACAAGGGCCGGCCAATTGGCGTTCCTGAACCTTTTTCGGCTCATCGCCACTGTCTCAATCAGGGCGTGCAATTTTCCCAGATCAACCGGTTTGACGAGGTGTTCGAGAAACCCGGCTTTTCTACTTCCAAGCAGATCATGTGGCATTCCGTAGCCGCTGATCGCGATGGCGGGAAGATTCGGGCGGCATTCTCTCAACTCATGGAGCAGCTCCAGGCCGGTTCGATCCGGCAGACCGACATCGGTGATGAGTAGATCGAAGTTATGCTGCCGATGTTCCAGCTCGATGGCCGAGCGCGCATCCTGCGCGCAATCCACCTGATGCCCCTGCGACTCGAGCAGTCGACACAAGCAACGTCGGGTATCGGCGTGATCTTCCACGAGAAGAATGTGCATTGGCTCTGCACGGCTGGTCGGCTCTGTCATGACGCTGACTTCTATCGGGAGAGGAGGGGCGGTGGTCTTAAACCGCAAGCTAAAGGTTGACCCTTGATTCACTCCGTCACTTCGGGCCTGAAGCGTGCCGCGATGGGCCTCCGTCAGACTCTTCGAAATCGAAAGTCCCAAACCCAGACCTCCAAATCGACGCCGGATCGACGGGTCGCCCTGTTCGAAAGGAGCAAAGATATGCGAAGCAAAATCTGGTGGCAGACCGATGCCAGTGTCCGCGACTTCGATGACAAGGTCGCCGGATCCATTTTTCGTGGCAATGCGGATTTTTCCTCCTCCCGGCGTAAACTTGATCGCGTTGCTGATCAAATTGGCGAGGATTTGCTGAAACTTGACGGGGTCGGCCTCGAGATGACGGCGCGCCGCGTCCAGGTGCACTTCCAAACCGAGCTTTTTGACTTTCAATTGCGGCTCGACGTTCCGAATGGCGTCGCCGATCGCTCCATGGGCATCGATGACTTGAAGTTCGAGGTGCAGATCGCCTCGCGAGAGTTGGGTAAGATCAAGCAGTTCGTTGATCAGGCGGCCCAGGATTTGAACGTTGCGGCGAATGAGCTCGA
The DNA here is from genome assembly GCA_041167085.1 of Verrucomicrobiota bacterium. GTDB lineage: Bacteria > Verrucomicrobiota > Verrucomicrobiia > Chthoniobacterales > UBA10450 > DATFCK01. Next base: position 10,800 of record JBEEGV010000016.1, on the reverse strand, counting down.
GCCCTGACTCATCGAATTCAAGCGGAGATTGCGGAACGGTGCGCGAATTAGAGAGGTTGCGATCGAGCGCCAACAAATCGAGCATCGACGCTATGGCCGCCAGCGGGGTGCGCAATTCGTGCGAGAGCGCGGCCAGAAATTCGTCCTTTGCCCTATTCGCAATCTCGAGACCGGTCAGTTGTTTCTGGGAGGCCTCTAGTACTTTGGCTCGCGCGCTAATATCCCGGATGTTGCATTGAATGATCTTCTCGCCATCCACCAGGTAGACATTGCTCACAAACTCGACGGGGATCTCCCGACCCGCTTTGGTCCGCAGCGGAATATTATCGTAGCGAACATAATCGTTCGCCCGGAGCTTCTGAAACGCAGCCCGGTTGGCTGCGATGTCGCTGAATTGGCCAAAGTCCCACAGCTTTAGCCCGACCATTTCCGCGAACGAATAGCCGAGCAGATCTAAAAGAAAGGGATTGATGTCGATGATCTCACCACTTTCTCCGTCAAGAATCAGAATCCCATCCTGCGCGCTTTCAAAAAGTCGTCGATAGCGGGTTTCCGAGAAGTGTAATTTGTGATCCGTCTGAATCAGCTTCTCAACTTTCGCGGCCAGCTCGACGTTCTTCTCTTCAAGTTTAGCGACGAGGCGTTCGCTGTAGTCCTTCATCACGGTCAACTGCTCCGGCGTTTCCATTGGCGTCAGCGGAGCGCGCGCGACCCCGATGACCTCATGCAAGGCGCCGACAATGACGTTGGATGCGGTGGGCCGGGTGAGAAGTTTGTCGGCTCCAACCTCCAGCGCAAATTTCTTATCACTTGGCGCTGTGTAAGTAGCCGTATAGATAATAAACGGCAGATGCCGAAAACGCGGCTTTGACCGGACTTCGTAGCAGAAGCGATATCCGTCCATTTGGGGCATGAGAATATCCGAAATAATGGCGTTCGTTTTGCCGCGTTCCAAAACGCGGAGCGCTTCGATGCCATTGTCGGCCTCGAAGACGTGAAAACCCTCTGCCTCCAGGACTACGCGCAGGAGTTTTCGATTTGACGCCACGTCGTCGACGATGAGTACGTTCGTAGGGGCATTGCCTTTTTTTACCGGCGAATTCTTAGGCTCCATTGTCATAGATTCAGAATGGGATCTCATGGAAGATTTTGGTTTGGAAAGACGCCGAGTCCGACCAATTGCTTTGGCCGCAGGAGGTTTGGCGATTGAACGGTGCTCGCGTTAGGCGAATCGATCTCGTCTTTGCGAAGCTCGCGAAGTTTTGCGTCTCTGATTGTTCGCAATTCGACCGGTGAACCAGCAGCACATGGATCGCACCAATGCCGTTCGGAGCGTATCAATCGCTTTCTGGCGTTGCATTGATCGCAAATGAATATTTCCGTTCGCATTCTACTCCTCCCCCTGGACCGATAAGAGCGCTTTCCGAGGCATGACTGCTCGTTCTGTTGCCGGTAAGAATATTCTGAAACGTGTGTGACCCGCTTCGCTGGTGACATTCATGAAACCCCGGTGGTTTTTGACAATTCCGACCACCGTCGAAAGTCCGAGGCCAGTGCCGACTCCCACGTCCTTTGTCGTAAAAAACGGATCAAAAATTTTGTCGATCACATGCGGTGAAATGCCACTGCCGCTGTCACTCACCTGGAACACGACATAGGGCCCCGACCTGCCGCCGGACATCAGGCCCGCGTTCTCTCCACCGACGTCGATGTTCTCGCCGACGAGAGTAAGGGTACCCCCGGTTGGCATCGCGTCCCGCGCGTTGATGCAAAGGTTCAACAAGACCTGATGCAGTTGGATTGGGTCGGCTTCGAGAGTGCGCAGCGTTTCCGGAAAGTGTGTGATGACCGTGATCGACCTCGGGAAAGTTTCCCGGGCGATCTTCGCCATTTCTTCGAGAAGATAGTTTGGACGCAGGAGAACACGGTCTCCCTCGGCCCCGCGCGCAAACGTGAGCACCTGTTTTACGATGCCGGCTCCGCGCTCCGCGCTGGATTCGACGATCGTGACCAATTTTTCCTTGTCCTTTTGCGAAATGTCGCCGCGCAGAAGTGGCGCAGAGATCAAAATGGGCGCCAGAATATTGTTTAAATCATGCGCCACTCCGCTCGCGAGAGTGCCAATGCTTTCCAAGCGCTGAACGCGGAGAAACTGACCTTCCAGTCTCTTTTGCTCCGTAATGTTGGTATTAATGACGAGCTGCGCGTTGGGCTGCCCATCCTCGTCCCGCACAAGAGTCCAACGACTCCGGATCGAGACGTTGTGCCCATCTTTGCAAACATGCTGGCATTCGCCACTCCATTGTCCGTGTTCGACTACCGCTCCGCGAATTTCAAGAATCGACGCGCCCCCTCCTTCATAGAGAAACTCGCAAGCCCGTTTCCCCAGCATTTCATCCGACGTCCAGCCATAAATTCGTGTTGCGCCTTCGTTCCAAAACTCAACGCGATCGTCCATGTCACACACCATGATGGCGTCACAAGCCAGATCGAGCAGGCTGGCCTGTTTCCGGATTTTTTCCTCGGCTTCTTTTGCCTCTGTCACATCTTGCGCCGTTCCGAAAACTCGGATCAGCTTGCCCGCAGCATCCGTTTCCACCGCGATGTGATGGTGGAGGACCCGTTGGGTTCCGTCCCAGCCCATGATCCGATGAAACCGATCGTAAGGTTGAAGCGTTTCAAACGCGATGGATGTAGCGGCTCGAAATGCTCCCCGTTGTTTGGGCCGGATGAATTCCCCGCCTGCGTTGTAGGTGGGGGCAAAGGAAGCGGGTGAGAGCCCGAACATTCGATACATTTCCTCCGACCAAGTCACTTTCCCGGTGAGAAGGTCCCGGCTCCAGCTTCCAATGTGGGCGATATGCTCTGAGAGTTGCGCCTGAGCACGAATTCTATCGTCGAAGAGGGAGGGGGATTCTGCATGCGATTCGTTGAGCCTTGTTTGCGCGGCCATTGGCCTGGTCATGTCACGCAGGTATGCGGTATAGATCGGTGGACGTTGCCCCCGGATCTGAGTCATCGTTAGCTCCACCGGAAATTGGGATCCGTTCCCGCGCACCGCCGACGCCCCAATCCGCTTTCCATGAAGTGTGCGGTTAGTCGTTAACGGGGCGCCGGTAGTTTCATGATGGTTTTTGCACTGCGAAAGCCGGATAATGCTCTCGGTCAGCGGCCGTCCGATTACGTCTTTTTGCCGGTATCCCAATGTCCGTTGTGCCCCGACGTTGAATTCCAGAATTTTGTTTTGCGCGTCAACCGTAATGACGCAATCGGTCGCCGGTTCTGTCATCGTCGCAAGCTGACCTTTGAGCTGCTGCCTCGAATGTTTTGCTTTTGGCGGTGCGAAACCCCTACGCAATGGCGAACGAAGAGCGGCGGGGTCGGCCTGGGGTTCGAGAAGGGAATCTGTTTGAATCGCACTCCGTTGCACACCGGAAGATCTAGCAGGATGGTCACCGACGCCCGTCTTTTGACTCCGGTTCTTACGTAGGAGGAGTCCTACAAGAATCGTTAGGCGGCGTCCCAGCAATCCTGCCGCGATAATCGGCGGCACCGCTAAAATCGAGCGCCGATTGTTTCACTGGCCTAACGATCGGGACACAGACGTGCGGCGAAGAACATGATTGCACCAACCGCGTTCCTTCCCGGCCAAATCGGAATCCGGGCAATTGTATTTAAGCGAGGCCTTCGCGCGCCGCGTATTCGCCGAGCTCCGCGTTTGAGCGGATATCGAGCTTGTGCAGAAGCCGTGTGCGATAAGTGCTGATCGTCTTAAAACTAAGCGAGAGATCGTGCGCGATTTCCTTCCCCGATTTTCCGGCCGCGATCATTCGCAAGACCTCAAATTCGCGGGCGGAAAGCGTCTCGCGTGAACCGGGTGAAGTTCCGCTGCGCAGCGCTTTTGCGAGGTATTCCGCAAACTTCTCGCTAACATAACTTCCACCAGCGAGAACCTTCTTCACGGCTTTGATCAATTCCTTCGACATGCTTGATTTGTTGATGTAACCGGCTGCTCCAGCTTGTAACACACGCGGCGCAAACTGCTCCTCCTCATGCATGCTTACGACCAGAATCGGCGTATCGGGGCAGTACGCTTTCAGGTCGCCCAACACATCAAGCCCGCTTCGCCCCGGCATGTTGATATCTATTAAAATCAGATCCCAATGCCCTTTGCTGGAGAGCTCAATCGTTTCGCGCGAGTCCGCCGCTTCGGCAAACTCTGCGTTAAGGCTTTCGGCCAAAATCTGCCTGATCCCCTTGCGCACCACGGCGTGATCGTCCGAGATCAAAATCCGCATACATCCGGGAATCATTCCCTAACGGCGTAGCACGACGGATACCCAAGGGGCTGCGCGGCGAGTATTAATCCCCCTATTTTCCCGCGAATGTCCCCTAGGGGATTCCCCTACTCAGTCGCCGCGTGACTTATGCCTCGATAATATCGTTGCGGATGGCGTACCGAACCAATTCCTGAACTGAGTGCACGTTGAGCCTGCGCATAATGTTGGTGCGATGCGCGTCCACGGTCTTCACGCTGATGCCCAGAAGAGTGGCGATCTCCTTGTTTGTCTTACTTTCGGCAATCAACTGGGTAATCTCACGCTCGCGCGGCGTAAGCCGGCTGCTCAAGTCCTGCGAATGTTCTGTCGTTTCGCCTGGTTTTAGCAGCGAAAGCATCATCTCCGAGACCTTTCCGGTGAAGAATGGCTTGTGCTCGGAGAGTGCTTCGACCGCGGAAACGAGCAATCGACTCGTGTCGCTCTTCAGGATGATTCCCCGCGCTCCCGCTTCCATGACGCCGGCGATCAGGGGCTCCGATTCATGCATGGTCAAAATAAGCACTTCGGTGGTCGAGCCATTCTTGAGTATTTGGCCGGTTGCATCCAAGCCATTGAGGACGGGCATGCTGATATCCATCACCACCACGTCCGGCGACAATTTCTGCGTTAATTCTACCGCTTTGCGACCGTTATCGGCTTCGCCGCAAACATGCCACCCTTCTTGCGCTTCCAGAGTAGCTCTTAACCCCTTCCGCACGAACACATGATCGTCCGCAATCAAGATCTCCAGTTTCTTCATGATGCCTGGGTGTCCGGCGGGACAACAGCGCGAACTGTGGTCCCGTGCTCGTCCGACTCAATCTCAAGCCGGCCACCCAGCTCGGTAAGCCTTTCGCGCATACCCGCGATTCCGACCCCAAGCCGGAATACTCCACTGCCGCGCCCTGCTAGCGCGTCCCGGGATTTTTCGTCGGACCGATCCTGCACTTCCAAAATCACGTCAGCTTTCTGCCGCTTAAGATGAACTGTTGCGGTCACGTTTCCGGAGTGACGGTGAACATTGCCGAGACTTTCCTGCACGACCCTGAATAATGCCGTCTCGATGTCGGCCGACAATCGCCCGACATCGTCTATTTCCAGGGTTACCTGAATTCCGCTCCGTTTCGCAAATCCGGTTATGTATTGGTGCAGCGCGGTCTCCAACCCTAGCGACTCGAGCAACGGCGGATGGAGCAGATACGAAAGTGTACGAATATCGGCGCTGCACTGTTCGATGATGGCGAGTGCGTCGGAAATAAGATCTTGCGCGAGGCGCCCTTCGCTGTGCTTTTGCAGTTGACCGAGGTCCATCCCAACGGCGGCGAGCTGCTGCGCGGTTGAATCGTGTAGTTCGCGCGCGATGCGACGGTGCTCTTCGTCCTGCGCTCGCAACAAACGCCGCGAGAGCTTACGGAGGGAATCCTCGGCTTCTCGACGTTCGGTGACATCTTGCGCGGTGCCAAACATGCGAACCGGTTCGCCCGAATCACTCGGCACGATCCTTCCGAATTCCTGAATAAACCGGACAGTCCCATCGGGCCGGACAATCCGATGCTCACAGGTGAACGATCGTCGTTTTTCAATAGCCTCTGAGCTTAGGAAAGCGAAGTGTGCCCTGTCGTCCGGATGAACGCATTGCAGCAACGCTTCATAGGTTGGCTTGAATGTCTTCGGATCGACCCCATGGATTTGATAAAGCTCATCCGACCAGACGAGGATGTTCGTCCCCAGGTCCCTATTCCAACTCCCGATATGGGCCAGTCGTTGCGCGTCCTTCAGTTCCGCTGCCTGCTTGGCCAGTTCCTCTTGCGTTCGTTTGCCGGCGGTGATGTCACGCGCGATTCCGCCGAAACAGTAAATTTCCCCAGCGTTGTCTTGAATCGGAAAACCGCAGTCGCTGATCCAGCGAATCGATCCATCAGGGCGGACGACGCGGTATTCGATGCTAAACCGGCGACCTTTGCGATCTTGAAAAAAGGCGAGGACACGCGAGCGGTCGTCGGGGTGAATCGCGTCTAGAAAGGATCGAGGATTTTTATACAGGCTCTCGCAAGTGCGACCCCAGACGATTTTATATGCCGGGTTCACGTAAATCAAGGTTCGCAGTTCGGGGTCGGTGATCCAGAAAACTTCGTCGACATTCTTCGCGAATTGGCGAAATCGTTCATCGATCTCTCGTAAAGCATCCTTCGCATCCTTTTCGGCGCTAAGATCACGGAATACCAAAACGACGCCTCGAACGTGTCCGTTGCGCATGACTGCGAGGCTGGCATTCACCGGGCGTTCGGCGCCATCTCTGGAGGTGAGAACAATTCGCTCCCCGAAACCGGTCGCGCCCTCTTTGGCCAACGCCCGCGCAACAAAGTCCTCAGAAAAAGCGCGGCTTTTCACACGAACAACACAAAATACGTCGGTTATATGTTTGCCCAATGCCTCTTCCAATTTCCAGCCGGTGAGCAACTCGGCTATTTGATTCATGATCTGGACATGGCCGTCCGCATCCGTTGCGATGATCCCGTCGCCAATCGCCTGGAGGGTCGCAGCCAGCCAGGGTTTGGTTTCCCGGCTGCGACGTTGCAAGTTGCGCTTGTGGAGCGCAATCTCGACCGCCGCCTTCAGCTGTCGCACCTGAAATGGTTTCAGAATATATCCGTCCGGTGACGTGATTTTCACCCGCTCCAGCGTCTTCGCGTCCGCTTTGCTGGTGACATAGATCACTGGCACGTCGAAACGCGTGCGTATCTGCCGCGCCGCTTCAATTCCATCGACTTTCCCGTTCAACTGAATGTCCGTTACCACCAGGTCCGGCCGAAGCTCGTGTGCTTTCTTGATCGCCTCTTCCCCGGTGAAAACAATCGCCTGCACAGCATACCCAGATCGTGTGAGCGCGTTTGCCACGCGTCTGGCTAACTCTTTGTCACGATCGGCAAGGAGAATTTTTTGGGCCTTCATTGTTGGGCCGTAACTACCTATTCATATCTAACGAGACAAAAGCTGTGAAGTTTTTTTGAAAGCCAAGCAACTGCGAAATTTTCCAGGGTACTTACCCTAACGTGAGGCTGAAAACGGCCCCCGATCATCGGCTGATCGCAGCGAGAACTTAGTTCAATCTGCTCTATTGGATTTCATCTCCTTTCGTGTGTTTGAAATTTGTGGCGGAGCAGTTCCCTAACTAGTACGACGCTTTTTGCGGCCCGCTACAGACGATGAGTGACGTGGACGATCGTCGACAACGTGGCCCACGCGGGGTTGTGCGCTCCGGTTAGGTGGTTCCGGAAGGGCCTGCCTGCGGCTTACCAGTGTCCAACCCAGATTTAGACGAGCCGTCACTTCACTGAAATTCTTAAACCCCACCGGCTTAACGATGGACAGGTCGGCACCCAGCCGCCAACATTCTGCAATGCCGCGATCGTGATTCGAAACTGTGAGCATAATTACCGGTATGTCTCGCGTCGTCTCGTTGGCTTTGATCTGTCGCAGTACCTCGACTCCGCTTTTCTTCGGCAGATCTAGATCGAGCAGAATGATCTGGGGTGAGTGAGCATTGCGCCGGTGAGTGTATGAGCCGGTCGCAAAAATGAAATCGAGCGCTTCGACCCCATCACGCACAACGTGCACCGGGTTTGTCAGTTTGACTTTCTCAAATCCGCGCAAAGTCAGGCGGACGCCTTGCAGGCTGCCTTCCGCCAGTAATATGTCCACAAGCTGTCTCGTTTGCCTGCTATCACCCGCCTGGGCAAAGAGCGTCGATACCGAAATCTCCAGGGCGCCGGCGAGCTTTTGGATGCTTACGATGGACGGATTGCGCGCTCCTCGTTCCACGTCGGAGATATAAGTGCGATGGAGATTTGCGCGATACGCCAGCTCCTCTTGCGAGATGCCTAACGCGGATCTTTCCGCTTTAATCGCAGCTCCAAGAAGGGCTTTTAAATCAGCGATTGCCATTCAATGTCGATATCATATTGACGGCATCCACAGACGATGAGTGATACCGACTCGCCGGCTGAACACGCGGGTTTATCGAAATCAACGTGCGCGTCTCAAGCATGTGAAGCTTGATGAATGTGACCGCGTCGACCGATCAGCACTATAAGGAACAACCTTACACTGGACCGGAAAAAACCTTAGATCGACACCGTACTGTCGAAGAGGTTTTTATCGTTCGGCCGATACTAAGCCGGACCGGACCGCATATCGAACCAGACCCGGCACATCATGGATGTTCAGGCGTTCCATCAGTTGCAACCGATGTGACTCGACCGTCTTAACACTAATATCCAGGTTCGAAGCGACTTCCTTCGTATTTTTTCCTTCTGCGAGCAATTGCAAAATCTCGCGCTGTCGCGGCGTCAATTGCTCGAGCGGACTGAGGGGCGCGCCCACGCGCTCGAGATAACTATCGATTACCGTCCGCGAAATCGAGGGGCTGAGATATATCTTGTCTTGCGCTACGGAGTCGATCGCGAGCTGCAGCTCCGCCGTTGCCGCGTCTTTGAGCATGTAGCCGGCGGCGCCGCTCCGCAGCGCGCGAATGACGTATTCCTCGTTCGCGTGCGCGGAAAGAATGATCACTCTTACGCTTGGGAAATCTTTCGTGATCCGCGGCAGCGCTTCCAATCCTCCCAGTTCCGCCATGGCAATATCCATTAACACAAGGTTTGGCAGGGTTGATTTCACCAATTCCAGCGCCTCTCGCCCGGTGCTCGCTTCACCGACCACTTCGACGTTGGGAATCTTCTCGATCAGCGCGCGGATACCCGCACGCACCAGGGCATGATCGTCAGCCAGCAACAGACGTATTACATTCATTTTCTCATTTCACGGCGCTGGCGCTCGGGGTCGAAACGTTGAAGGCAGAGATACCCCAATCGTTGTTCCCTTATTCGGCGTCGAGATAATCTTCGTGCGCCCACCAACCAGGGCGGCGCGCTCTTTTATTCCGATCAAACCAAGGCCAGCGATTTGTGCTTGTGCCAATTTGACGTCGAAACCGATGCCGTTATCCCGTATCAGAAGCTCTAATTTCCCGTTCTCACGCCGAAGCTCGACATCAATTTGTGTCGCATCGGCGTGGCGCATCGCGTTTGTGATCGCTTCCTGCGCAATGCGAAAACACGTTGTTTGAATTTCTGAATCGAGCTTCTCCGGCACGTTTTCCGCGGAAAAGCGCACGGCCACTGATGCACGGCGTCCCTGTTGATCGAGCAAGGAACGGAGCGCGGGAACTAATCCCAAGTCATCCAGCATCGACGGGCGCAAATCTATTGAAATCTTTCGCACCTGACCGAGCAGACGGTCGAGAATCGCGGTCGTCTCCTGCAGCCGCGTCTCGTTACCGCCATTAGCTATGACCGATTGCAGATTGATCTTCGCCGCCGTCAGCGCCTGGCCTATTTCGTCGTGCAACTCCCGCGCGAGGTGACGCCGTTCCTCCTCCTGAACTTCGAAGAGCCGGCGCGAAAGAAACCGCAGTTGATGATTCGCCTCTTCCAATTCATTCGCCGCCCGCTTGCGCTCCGTGATGTCCTGCGCCATGCCGAACACACGAGAAGGCTTGCCCGCTTCGTCGTAGATCAATCGGCCGCGCGAATGCACAAACCGAACCGATTTGTCCGGGCGAATAATCCGGAATTCAACGTCGTACGGCGCCCCGTCCTTTAACGCAGCGTCGACCGCCGCGTTCCGACGCGCTCGATCGTCAGGGTGAACGGCCTCCGAGAATGCGCTATCAGGCAAGCTCCGATCTTCTCCTTCGAATCCGTAAATGTTGGCTAATTCATCCGAATACGTCAGACCGTGAGCTGGAATATCCCACTCCCAACTTCCGATGCTTGCGAGACGTTGCGCTTCATTCAACTCGGCTTTGCGTCGAAACAGTGTCTCCTCCGCGCGTTTGCGCGCGATCGCATTGGCGAAAATTTCGCCGACCAGACGCAATCGCGCCACCGTTTCATCTGGCCAGTCACGATAGATACGCATGGAAGTGAAGGAAACGGCACAGATAACAGCCCCACCGATGCAAACAGGGATACTCAACACCGACTTGGCTCCGATCTGGCCAGTGAACTCCTTTTCCTTCCAAGCCTGCTCCGGGATGTCATCAGGAATGCGCGACCATTTAACCGTATTTCCTCGGATGAGCTGCTCCGTGATCCAGGGGGTTTGATCATTCGCTACATCGAGCGGGACGGTATCGATGCCGCGAGCAGTATATGAGTGACTCTGCAAAAGGGTCATCCCATCTTCTTCAACCTGATCGAATATGGCGCGGTCCAGATCCAGAAACTCGACGAGATTTTGCAGCCACTTATCTATTTCCTGATCAACTGCCGTTGCCGGCAAGTTTGCGAACGCGGCTGAAAGTTCGGTCAACAGCGTCTCGAAACGCAGGCGCTCGTCCAGCGCCAGCTCGACGCGCTTGCGCTCGGTGATGTCTTCGACAATGCCGGCGACGCGCACGGCCTTACCGTTTGCGTCTTTC
>JBEEGV010000015.1:0-24141 GCA_041167085.1 Verrucomicrobiota bacterium | reverse complement strand
GAATGAAATCGGAGACGCGTTTGGCGGGCGCGATCATGGGACCGTTCTGCACGCATGTAAGCTGGTGAAGAGGCGCATGCACGAACAGGATAGCGTTCGCCAGACGATTTCTTTCATCGACAGCTCGCTCCAACGTTAGGCAGCGCATGCTGATCGAGATCGGCGAAAGGCAAGTCGAGTTCGGGTTACCGGCGCCGGTTCCAACGCGACAGCCGAGCGCCAGATTACGGTTGCCGAACAAAATCGGAAGCTTTACATCTTAGGCGCCCGCTTCTGCTCATGAAATTTAGCGTTACCAAAGAGAAACTGCTGGAAGGTTTGCAACAGGTCCAAAATGTGGTCAGCACCAGAACGACGCTGCCCATCCTCTCCAACGTCCTTTTGCAGGCCAACGGCAGCGAAGTCCACGTCACGACGACCGACCTCGACGTCGGCGTCCGCGGAAGCTTTGAAGCCCAGGTGGAGAAGGAGGGCGCCACCACCCTGCCGGCCCGGCGACTTTTCAATATCGTCCGCGAGCTGGCTTCGAGTGAAATCCAGATCGATGTCGATGGGAAGAACACCGCGTCCATTCGCAGTGGCCAGAGTTTCTTTAAGATCCTCGGATTGCCTGAGGAAGAATTCCCGCCCCTGCCAAAGTTTGAAAACGCCAAGGTCGTCACTATCCGGCAGAAGGATCTGCGCGACGGCTTGCGCAAGACTTCCTACGCCATCTCGACCGATGAAACTCGCTACGTCCTCAATGGAGTGCTTTTCAGTTTTAAAGAGAACAAGCTGACACTCGTCGCTACCGATGGCCGCCGTCTGGCTATGCTCGATATCGAACTCGAGTTTCCGCGGAGTCACGAAGCAGATATTATCGTGCCGACCAAGGCAGTGACGGAACTGCAGCGCCTGCTGACGGACGATGGGGACGTCAAAGTCAGCGTCGGCAGCGGTCAAATCGCTTTTGATCTGAACAAGACGCTGCTCGTCTCCAAGCTGATTGAAGGCAATTATCCGAATTACCGGCAGGTCATCCCGTCCGAGGCAAAGGAGCGCGTCACCTTGGAGCGGGAAACGTTCCTTAACTCGTTGCGGCGGGTGTCGTTGCTGGCGAGCGAGAAATCAAATTCGATCAAGCTGAACTTCACCAAAAACAATATCGATATCACCGCGAACACTCCGGAAGTGGGCGAAGCCAAGGAATCACTGGCCGTAGTCTATAAAGGCCGCGATCTTTCCATCGCGTTCAATCCTGAGTTTCTCATGGCGCCGCTCCGAAATCTTGTCGAGGACGAGGTTTTTCTCGATCTCATCGACGAGATGAGCCCGGGAGTGCTGAAGATTCAGACACCGTTCCTGTATGTGCTGATGCCAATGCGCATCAGCGCCTGAGGTAGGGACGGCTCTCCGAGCCGTCCGGATTTTGTCCTCGTCGGTGCTTGTCATACTAAGGCCGCTCCCACCTTGCCAGCGCACGCAGCACATCGGCAACATTTAGACGGCTCAAATCTCCGTCAGGAGCCGGGATGACACGCACGTTCTCGCCTTTTGGCGCCCAAACGTCCGGATCAGTTGGACCAAACAGCAGCGTGCACTTCGCGCCTGCGGCAGCGGCAAGATGTGAAATTCCGCTGTCATGTCCGACGAAGATCGTGTTTTCGAGAACGGCGGCAAGGTGAGGCAGCGGCAAGTTCTTCGCGAAATGAACCCGCTGATCTCGCCACTCGTGTTGCAGCCGGGCTGTTTGCGCTTCGTCGGCTTCACCCGCGACAACGATCAAGGAGGGGCGGTTTCCAAACCGCCCATTTGAGCAATCGGCGGCTTGGAAGCCGCCGTTCCTTGGTTTGCCGGCCAGTATTTCGTTTCCGAGCTGGATCCAATTCTCGATCGGCCAGTTTTTTTGTTCACTACCGCTTCCGGGATGCATGGCCAGGATGGGTGGTGAAAGATCCTTGAGATAATCTTGGCCCGCTGCCAGGTCTTCCCTGGACGGGTAAAGCCGGGACCGCAAATCGTCCACCCTCAGCCCCAATTGTTCGAGAGGACGGCCGAGCTGCCAGGCCGCATGTCCTTGACCGCTGAGTTTGGCCGGACCGCACAGAATTTCTTCAAGTCCGCAACGGCGCAGATTGATTTCAAAAATGCGATCCGGATCGTAGAGATACGTCAGGGCGAGCTGAAAGCTGGCGAAGTAATTCGCGAGCTCCGATGGCAGCTCGGAGTTCTTTGCGAAAAAGCTGGCGAGCGGACCGTACTCAATGGACCGGACGCGATCAGCATAAAAGCGTTTGTTTACCAGTTCTGCGATGTGTTGGTATCCGAGGACATGGATCTCAGCGTCCGGATGGGCCCGCCGCAGAGTTCCCAGCGCCGGCAAGGTCAGAATGAAATCGCCAATGGCGCCCCCTCTGATCACCAGGATGCGGTTCATCTACACTCCGCAGAACCCGTTGTCGGCCGGAGCCGGCGCGCGGTTAATATTGCGTGATGGCAAGCGCGAGGCTGGCGGCGCCGTATAACAATGCGATGACGCTCACGAATCGCCATCTCAGGTTCGACCGCACGCTCCAATTGATCTGATCGCGCAAAAGATAGGGCATCGTCACCCAAAAAAGCCCGGCCACAATCAGAACGTAAGCAAATACGGTCACGACCAGCCGCGACATCTCGTAATGCAGGAAGGCTGCCTCGATCAGTGGCTCGGCCGCGAGAAGACAAAGAATACCAAGAGCGCGAACGGCAAGGAACTCGTCCACGAATCGCAGGACAAGAAAAAATGCGATGGGCAAACCGATGAGAAGTGGACGGCGGAACGCGGAAAATTCCCCCATCTCCATCGTGGCCAGCAACCAGATGCTCCAGGCGAAAGCCGCGCCAAGCAAAACAACTCCGGCGACGCGCGACCGGGGGAGCTGGGTGGCGAGGGTCTGACAAAGCTTTGATCGGAGTAATCCGGCCAAACCGATCAGGAGAAGAAACACGCCCACGGCAATACCGGCAGTGTGCAACGAGACTTGGTAAATCATAATAACGAGTGCACCAGGTCAGGCGACCGGCGTGCCATACAGGCTGAATCCATTAGCCCGGTCGATCCGGACATCAAAAATCTGCCCAACAAACTCGGGCTTGGCCTCAAAGACAACGATTTTGTTCGAACTCGTGCGGCCCATCAGCCGCGCTGCATTTGTTTTGCTCGGGCCCTCGCAGAGAATCTCCACGTTACGACCGATGAGTTTTTCCCCGCTTCGACGAACGGTTTCGTTCACGATGTTGAGAAGATCGTGATTTCGATTCTCTTTGACCCACTCGTCGATCTGGTCGGGCATTTCCGCGGCGGGGGTATCACGCCGCGGGGAATAGCGAAAGATGAACGCGTTGTCGAACTGGATTTGTTCGACCAGATCACGAGTCTTCTCGAAGTCTTCTTCCGTCTCGCCGGGGAAGCCAACAATGATATCGGTGGTAAGGGCAACGCCCCGACGCGCCTGCCGGATTCGCTGCACGAGGTCGATGTATTTCTCAGCGGTGTAGGCGCGATGCATCGCTTTAAGAATTTTATTCGAACCTGACTGCAACGGCAGGTGGACGTGTTCGGCCAATTTCGGGAGTCGGCCTATGGCGTCGATCAGATCGTCGCGAAAACCGATGGGATGTGGTGAGGTAAAGCGCAGCCGATGCAGGCCGCCGATCTCGTGGACGGCTTCAAGGAGTTGCACGAAGGGGCTTTTATCGACCTGCCGCGCAAATTCATGCCGGCCGTAGAGGTTCACAATTTGCCCAAGCAACGTGACTTCCTTGACACCGCGCGCTACCAACTGACGAACTTCCCCGACAATTTCGGCGATGGGGCGGCTGCGTTCTGCGCCGCGTGTCTGCGGGACGATGCAGAAGGTGCAATGCATGTTGCAGCCCTGCATGATGGAGACGAAGGCAGTGGCCTGTTTCGGCGCGAGCGCCTGTTCGCGGATCGTGTCCTGAGAGCCCGCCTCGTCGGCCACGTCAACGATGGAGAAACGAGGATCGTCAAACCGGCGATTTCGTTTCCTTTCCAACGCATCATCGACGTAGTCGGCTACACGATGGAATTTCTGTGTGCCGACGACCAGATCGACGTGAGGCAGATTGTCTAACAGTGAAGAACCGCGCGCCTGGGCCATGCAACCAAGGAATCCGAACACAACTTCGGGGCGGTCCTTCGACATCCGTCCGAGCATTCCCATTTTACCGAGCGCTTTTTGGTCGGCCATGTCACGGACGCTGCAGGTATTAAGCAGGACGACATCAGCATCCAATTCTCGCTGAACGCGTTCGTAGCCACGGGTGATCAGGGAATGCGCAACCTGTTCGGAGTCGCGCTCGTTCATCTGGCACCCGTATGTCTTGATGAAAAACGTAGGCATTAGCGGGCAAAAATAATACACGCCCCGGCGACGCTCGCCACATCGTTCGCGCTGGATCGAATGTTTCCTAGGGCGGGGTAGCGAAGCCCGGAAACGGCTTGGCATTCAAGCGCTGGCGAACCTCGCGATCGGTCCACGGATACGTGCCACGCTCGTTGAAGATGGCAACGCCAATAACCCCGACATTTCGCGTATCTCCGTACTTTTCGTGCGCGTACGATTCCCTTACCGAACTGAATCGAAATGCTGCGACCGTCTCCGTGCTTTGTCGAAAGCCTTCGACAACCAACTGGGAATGCGGTGCTATTACATAACCGCGCTTTTTCAGGGACGCTTTTCGTCCGTCAAGCACATCGAGACCGTCAACCGAAAGAACAACTTCAAGTCTAAGATCGATCCTGTTCTGCACGACAATGGAATAGCGTCTTCCTTCCTCGCCGACGACAAACCAGCGATCGCCGACTATAAGCCCGGGAAGAAAACGCCCGCTTTGATCCTTCAAACCAACAGAAATCAAGCTGGCGCCAGGTCCATGCAGAACCGGCCAGATGCGTTGCCAGGCAACGGAACCGGCCATCGCACGAATGCCTTCCGGATCATTGTAATAGATTGCCGCTCCCGCAATCGGGCGCGCCCAGTCGGCTCGCTCAAAATGTGTGAACCCGGCGCGCGATTGACGGTTTTCACCCCATTTTGTGCCAAGCCCCGGGCGGTCTGTCGGTGCGGCCGCGAATCTTGATTGGGCCGCTCCGCCTGAAGCTACTTCCGAGCGTTGCATCGAGCAGCTTGTGAAGACAAGCACGCCGACGATGACAAATGCAGAAAAATATTCCTTCATCGGTTCAGATTATGTCATGGATGGATTTGGATTGGTAGGGACGACTCGGGATGACAGAACAGCGGTTCATTGAATCGCCACGTTTTTTACCGCTTTGCATCCGGACGATGTCTCCGATTATATCGGAGCAATGGACAATACCGTTCCGGCAGTCGGAATCATCGGCGGGAGCGGCTTGTATCAAATCGAACAACTGCACGATGCGCGCGAATACAAGGTAAACACCCCCTTTGGGGCGCCATCGGATGTGCTCGTGGGAGGGATGCTGCAGGGGCGGCAGGTCTATTTTCTGCCGAGGCACGGCCGAGGGCATCGTCTGCTGCCTCACGAATTGAATCACCGGGCCAATATCTACGCGCTCCGCTCCGTGAATGTTCGCTGGGTTATTTGTGTGACGGCGGTGGGCAGTTTGCGGGAAGAGTACGCCCCACGCCATGTTTTACTCCCATCGCAGTTTTACGACCGAACCAGCCAGCGCGTGGTCCACACCTTTTTCGGGGAGGGCATCGCGGCCCACATCTCTTTTGCCGAACCGATCAGCGCCCATTTGCGCAACCTCCTTGCCGAATCCGCCCGCTCGGCCGGAGTAACGGTGCACAACGGCGGTGTCTACGTGAATATGGATGGCCCGGCATTTTCGACGCGCGCCGAATCCGAATTAAACCGCAAGAACGGGTTTGATGTGATCGGCATGACCAACCTGCCGGAAGCGAAGCTGGCGCGGGAGGCAGAGATTGCCCTCGCTACCATGGCCATGATTACCGATTACGATTGCTGGAAAGTGGAGGAGGAACCGGTCTCAGCGCAGACGGTTTTTGGGCATTTGACCGCCAACGCGGAGACGGCAAAGAAGGTTTTGCTCGATGTGATTCCGCGGATGCCCCAGATACCTGATTGGCCGGAGCACTCGGCCCTGGACGCGGCGCTGACCACGGAACGGAAGTTGTGGCCGGAGGCAACGATTCGGAAGCTGGGGCCGATATTGAAGCGATTCACATAGGTAAAAAAAGACTTGCCATTTCCGAGCGGATTATAGTAATTATAAGACATCGGGATTAAAACCGATTACCGTCCATCCCAATATCCAACCATGAAAATCGAAACCGTTGCTTGTTTGCTCTGTCTGGCCGTGTTGCCAGCGTGCTCGACCACCAGCCAGACTACCGCCCAGCATCAGACGCTGGAGCAGAAATTATCCGCGAAATACGCGTCGGCTGACGTTAGCAGTCAGGAGCCGGCACCCCCAGCGGAAGGTCCGGAAGATGTGCCCGCAGCCGGCCCGAGCGATGTCGATCGCAACCCGATTATGGTTCCGACTCCTTTGCTCCGCTACTGGGCGGCCTCGCGCACTCCCTGATCTCGGTTAGTTGTCCCGCACAGGCGCCGCAGTGAAGCGGAAAACGCTTCAATCTGGGCGTCGTCATGCGAGGCCGTGACGCTGATCCTTAACCGCGCGGATCCTTTCGCGACGGTTGGATAACGCACGGCCGGAGCAAAAAACCCTTCGTTCATCAGCTCGGTGGAGAGATCGAGGGCCGCTTGTTCGTCACCGACTATCCACGGAAAGATTGCGCTCGCGGGATGCGGCGGAGAGGGACGGCCTGAGCGATCCGGTGGAAGGAGTTTCGCCATCAACGTGATTTTTCGCCACAGCGCTAGCCGGCGTTCCTCGCCCTGTTCTGAGGAAAGAAATTCAATCGCGGCCACGGCGGCGGATGCTAACGAAGCCGGTGGCGCGGTCGAGTAGATGAAAGATCGCGCACGATTGATTAACCACTCAATCAACGTTCGACGGCCACAGATGTAACCCCCGCTAACGCCGAGCGCTTTACTTAGCGTGCCCATTTGCACATCGACCTCGCTATCCAGCCCCAGCTCGGCGGCGAGGCCGCGTCCGTTTGGACCGGCGACCCCGATGGCGTGCGCCTCATCGAGAAGCAACAAAGCCCGAAATCGTTTTTTCAATCCGATCATCTCGGCCAAAGGAGCGCGATCTCCGTTCATCGAAAAGATGGATTCGGTCGCGATTACGATGCGTGCCTGCGGGCGTTCGCGTCGTGCCCACTCGAGCTGGCTCTCCAATTTGCCCAGGTGATTGTGAGGGAAGACGCGCAAAGCTGCTCCGCTCAACTTTGCCCCATCGATTAATGACGCGTGGCACAGCTTATCGAGCAGGATGATATCGTTTTTTGTAGCCAGCGCGGGAAGAGTTCCGACTGCGGCGGAATAGCCACTGCTGAACGCGAGCGCGGCTTGCGTCCCTTTCCATTTGGCCAATGCGTTCTCGAGTCGGAGGTGAGGCGATTGCGTGCCGCTGATCAGGCGTGATGCGCCAGCGCCCATCCCGAACTCGGCGATGGTTGCGATAGCTGCTTCACGAAGGCGGGCATCGTTCGCGAGTCCCAGGTAATCGTTAGACGAAAAATTAACGAGCCGCTTGCCGACTAGATCGACGCTCGCGCTCTGGGCGGTGCCGATTTCGCGCAGTTTTCGATGCAACGAGTGCGCCCGGAGCGCTTGCAATTCTTCCTGAAAAAGATCGCTCATCGAGCGTCTCGATGCGCCGCGACTACATCCCCAGGCCCCAGGAGAGTAAGTTTGAGGCATCACGCCACACGCCTGATTTACTGTCGCCGAGGACGACGGCAATGATATCCCGGCCGGGACGTGCGCCACTGGCGATGAGGCAATGTCCCGCCGCCTCGGTGTATCCTGTTTTCATCCCGTTGCAATACGGCAGGCGTTTCAAGACCTTGTTCGTATTCTCGAGCTCGCGGGTCCGGCCGTTGGCATAGCGGAAGACCAACTGCGGAAGACAAACGATGGAACGAATCGTCGGGTTGGCATAGGCTGCGCGGGCAATGAGAGAGAGATCTCGCGCGGTCGAGTATTGACCCGGGATGGGCAGACCGTTCGGATTAACGAAGTGGGAATGCGTCGCGCCAAGTTCGCGTGCGCGCTGATTCATCACCGCAGCAAATGCATCGATGCTTCCGGAATGATCGCGCGCCAGACAGCGCGCGACATCGTTAGGGCTTTTCACGAGCAAGGCCCGCAACAAATCAATTCGTTGGTAGGTGTCACCCGGTTTGATGTTCAACTTCACTGGCTCCGCCAGGGTGTCGACTTGCTCAACCGTTACCGGGCGGTCGAGATAACCGCGCTCGGCCACGATCAACGCTGTCAGCAGTTTTTGCGTGCTGGCGGCGGCACGGAGTTCATCCGGATTTTTCTCATACAGGATCTGGCCGGTTCGGGCGTCCACCATCATGATGGACTTCGCTTTGGTGGCCGGAGCGCCGCCTGGCAAAGTCGTGACCGGCGTGTCATCGCTGTCGTCATCCTTCGTGCGGCGGCGCGGTGCTTTCGCCTTGGCTTTGACTTTAGCCCTGGTTATCGGGCTCGCTTCGTCTGCATTCTCTTTCTCCCGAGGGGTGGGAACGCCCGTAGGGCGCACCTCCTCCGCCACCAGGCCCTGGCCAGCAACGATTGCTGCCAGCGCGAAGGCGCAAAGCGCGAAGCGGAGGTAACGGCTTGCGGTCATCCCGGAGAAACCAGTGATCGAATTCTTATCAGGTTTAAACCCATACGCCCCGGCTTTTCGATCCTATGCTTTAGTCCCGCGTTGAATCAGCTCAATCTCGTAGCCTTCGGGAGCGTCGATAAACGCAATCGCATCCCCGCGCTCCGTGCGGTGCGGCCCGTCCGACAACGGGTAACCTTTGGCCGCCGCCTGTTGGCCGAATTTTTCCATATCGTCAACCTCGAACGCCAGGTGCGTCAGGTCCGGGCCGACCACAACCGGGCCACTTTCGTCGAATTTGCAGATTTCAATTTCTTCTTCGCTGCCCGGGGCCTTAAAGAAAACAAGTTGCGAACCTCGGCCGGAGGTGTGGCGGCGGATTTCCTGCAGGCCAAGGACGTCGCGATAAAATGATACCGTCTTTTCCAGGTCGGTGACCCGATAACGCGTGTGTAAGAGTTTTTTCACCATCGGGTATCTTATTGCCCTGACCTGCGAACAAATTCAAACTCTGCGCACATTTAATTTATGCTTTGTCTCGGCATCGATAGTGGCACGACGGCTACGAAAGCGCTCGTTTTTGATTTTGATGCGCGAAAGCTGCTGACACTCGCGCAGCAACCGCACAACTTCGTTGAGGGTCTGCCGCACGGACACATCGAGCAGACGCCTCAAGTCTGGATCGACGCGGCGAAGCGCGCGATCGAGGAATGCCTCGGCCAGCTTGGTGATCGCAAACGTGAGATCACGGCGATTGGCGTCAGCGCGCAGCAACACGGGCTCGTTGTTCTCGACGCGAAGAATGAGCCCATTCGGCCTGTAAAACTGTGGTGCGATACGTCCACCGCCGCGCAAGCGGAAGAATTGAATAAGGCCCTGGGCGGAGTGGAACGGCTTATCGAGCGGACCGGCAACGCCATGGTTTCGGGTTACACCGCGCCCAAGCTGTTGTGGCTGAAACAGAAGGAGCCACGCAATTTCAGCCGAATTCGCACCGTTCTCTTGCCGCATGATTACATCAACTTCTGGCTGACCGGGGAGCGCCAGATGGAACATGGCGATGCCTCCGGGACCGGCCTGCTCGATGTGCGCGAACGCAAATGGTGCGAGCCGTTACTGGAATACATCGATCCCGATATGGCGTCGAAGTTACCGCCGCTTCGCTCGTCGACGCGACCCGCCGGGCTCCTGCGTGATACCCTTCGCAAAGAATGGAACCTGACCGGCGAGATTCTGGTCAGTGCCGGCAGCGGTGATAATATGATGGCCGCGATCGGCACGGGTAATATCAAAAAAGGGATTGTGACCGTCAGCCTTGGCAGCTCAGGAACCGCTTACTCTTTTACCGACAAACCGATCTCCGATGGCAAGGGCGAGATCGCCTTATTTTGCGACGCGACCGAACGATGGTTGTTGCTCGCGTGCACGATGAATGTAGCCGTGGCGATCGAACAGGTCCGAAAGCTATTTCAGTGGGATGTGCCAACGCTGGAGACGAATGTGTCGAGCGCGCCGGCGGGCGCTCACGGCCTCCTCTTTCTGCCTTATCTGCAAGGCGAACGTTTGCCCAACCTGCCCGGCGGCTCGGGTGTGCTCCACGGGCTGAGTCTTGAGAACATGCGGGCGCCTGAGATCGCGCGCGCCGTGGTGGAAGGGGTTACCATGGGTCTGGCCTACGGAATGAAACGGCTGCTTGATCTCGGGATCGAACCGGCCGAGGTGCGCCTGACCGGAGGCGGCAGCAGGAGCGCGGTCTGGCGGAGAATAGCGACCGACATCTTCGGTTATCCGACAATTGCCTTGAAGATCGCTGAGGCGGCTGCCTTCGGTGCAGCCATTCACGCGGCCTGGAGCTATTCTCTCGTCAAAGGCAAACCGGTCTCGCTGGAGAACCTCGTCCGTGACGCGGTGAAAACAGACAGGAAAACGCGCCTTGAGCCGCGTCGCGAAACAGCGAGCTTTTACGCAGAGCTGCGCCTGCGGCAAAGCGATCTGACCCGAAAGCTGAGTTCGAGCGGTTATCTCTAATTGCTAGAGCATTGCCGTGAGTTGTGGTTCTCTAGCCCGATGAAGATCGTAATCGCCGCAACGGGCGCGAGCGGCACCATCTATCTGCAGCGGCTTCTCGAGCAGATTGATTGTGGCGCGAATGAAGTGCATCTGGTCATGAGTGCCCACGCCAAACAAGTTGCGGCGCAGGAAGTTGAGGAACTGAAAATCCCGGCCGGCGTTGTCCAGCATTCCGAAAACGATCTGAACGTTCCCTTCGTGAGTGGGTCTGCTCATTTCGACGCGATGGTGATCGTTCCTTGTTCGATGGCGACTCTCGGTCGCATCGCTACCGGTACTGGTGACAGCGCTTTGTTGCGCGCCGCAGACGTTTTCTTAAAAGAAAGACGCAAGCTGATTCTCGTGCCGCGCGAGACGCCCTGGAGCCTGATTCACGCGCGCGGTGTGGTCACCCTTCTCGAGGCCGGGGCAATTGTGCTTCCGGCAATTCCTTCTTTTTATAGCCGGCCGAAATCTGTCAACGACGTGGTCGACACCGTTGTCTGGCGGATCCTGGACCAGATGGGCTTGCCAAGTTCGCGGGCTTACCGTTGGCAGGGGTCGACGGCCAACTCTCCAAAGCGTTGAAGATCCAAGGTTGGCGCGCCCGTTGGCTGATCGCCTTCGGTTTCCGGCTGCTCAAGATTTGGGCACGAACCTTACGCTATCACGTCGAAGACCGGGCAGGCGTGGTTGGAAAACCGGTGACCATCAATTTTATCGGATCGTTGTGGCACAATCGTTTGCTCATCATGCCGTTTGTCCTGAAGCGTTTTCTGCCCAATCGGCACGGAGCAGCGTTGATCAGCGCAAGCCGTGACGGAGATCTGCTCACCGATGCCATTCACCGGTTTGGATTCGATGTCGTTCGCGGTTCGAGTTCAAGAATGGGAGCGAGCGCTATTCTTCAGCTCAGTCAGGTGCTGGCTTCCGGCGGTGATGTCGTCATTACTCCGGATGGCCCGCGTGGTCCGGTCTACGAAATGGGCCCCGGCATGGTGTTCCTCGCGCAAAAGACAGGAAAGGCCGTTATCCCCGTCAACATGGAGTATTCCAGCTGCTGGCGTTTCAAAAGTTGGGACCGATTCATCCTGCCGCGTCCCTTCTCTCGCGTGCAGGTCATATTTGGCGCGCCTCATCACGTGCCGCAGACGGCGACGGCTGAAGAATTCGAAGCCGAGCGGCTCCGTTTACAGGATGCGATGATGGCGCTGGTTGAGCGACGGTGAGTCATTTAGGTTCCGCGAATGCCCAAATTGATTGATGGCCGCGCGATCGCGGAAAAGGTCTATGTCGGGCTTCGGCAGGAGATCTCGGAGCTGCAAAAGAAGGGGATCAAGCCGGGGCTGGCCGTCATTCTCCTCGGTGAAAATCCGGCGTCGCGCGCCTATGTACGTTCCAAAGACAAGATGAGCCGCGAACTCGGGTTACATTCGCTGAAGATCGACTTGCCGGCGGTTACAACGCAATCCGAACTCGTGAAGCACGTTCGAGAATTGAATTCCGATCCGGCGGTCCACGGCATACTTGTGCAATCGCCGCCCCCGGATCACATCGATGAACAGGCGATTGTTCGTGCGCTTGACCCGCGCAAGGACGTGGACGGGTTCCATCCGGAAAATGTGGCCAAGCTCGCCCTGGATGATCCGACCGGATTTGCGCCCTGCACTCCGCTGGGTGTTCAGCGTTTGCTTATTGAAAGCGCAATCGAGATCTCGGGGGCTCACGTCGTCGTGCTTGGACGGAGCATGATTGTAGGAAAATCTCTTGCGCTTCTGCTCATGCAAAAACGAACGGGCGCGGACGCCACCGTGACAGTCGTGCATTCGCGCAGCCGCAATCTGGAGGCGATCACGCGTTCGGCGGATATTCTGGTCGCGGCAATTGGGCGGCCGAATTTTGTGAAAGCAGAGCATGTTCGCGACGGCGCGGTCGTCATCGATGTTGGTATCAATCGCGTCGAAGATTCGTCGATGGAGCGCGGTTACCGCCTGGTGGGAGATGTCGATTTCGAACAGGTGAGCTCGAAAGCCGCCGCGATCACGCCCGTCCCCGGTGGCGTGGGGCCAATGACGATTGCGATGTTGATGGCAAACACGGTGAAAGCGGCAAGACAGTCGACGTAGAGGAGCTTGGGCTGCGCGCGCTTCCGTGGTCGGTGGTCGCCACCGCCTCTACATTTTCGAGCTGTTGACAAGCTTGCCGGTCAGCAACTTTAGAATTCCGGGTTGCATTTTCGCAAGGTGAACGAGTAATGAAGCGATGTGGGGGGAGAGGACGGCTTGGCGGGCCAGACGATTAATCCACAATCGCCCGTGGTACATTTCGGCATGTTCCTGCGCAAAACATTGCCGAGCTGCCGCGGGATCGTTACCGGTAAGCATTTTGACAACGGCAGTTGCTGCGAGTTTGGCCGAGCGGAGCGCGTAATAGATTCCTTCGCCCGTAAACGGCTCGACCACGCGCGCAGCATCGCCGATTAACAAAAGATTTTCCTGCGCAGGCGCGATGGGTGCACGCGTGAGAGGGGTGACTGTACGCCAGGGATGAGCTGGGCTGATGGTGAATTCCTTTGTCGCCCAATCCTTGAGGCGCCCGATCCTCGGCGGTGATGCAACGAGACAAAGGTTGAGTTCATCGTCATTGACCGGCGCCTGCCCAGTGTAGCCGTCGGGCAGGAATTGCAGAACGACTCGATCGCCAAAATCTCGTGGAAGCGCGATGTGCGTCTGCAGCGCGATCCGTTCGCGCCGCAAACGTGGAAGCAAGTTGCGAAGGCGAGCCACAGTTGAGTTACGACCGTCGGCCGCGACGAGAATGCGAGCCATAATCTTGTCCTTCACCAAATCAATCCTCCAATCCCTCCCTCGTTGCTTTTCCAGGGCAATGACAATCGTGCCGTCGCGAACATCGGCCCCGGCCGCGCGCGCATTTTCCATCAGTAAACTGTCGAAAGAACTTCGTTTGACCGCGATCTCCGCATCCTCTCCGACGGGAAGATCGATCGACACTCTGGCTCCATCGATGGCGATGAACTCGACCGTAGCCAGATTACCGTGGGGCAAGGAACGCACGCGACTCGCGCAACCGATCTCGCGCAGGATCGGCCAGCACGCCGGATTCAGGCAATCGCCGCAGACTTTCTCGCGCGGAAACATTTCTCGCTCAAGCACGATGGTGCGCAATCCCGCGGCTGCACACAAAGCTGCGCAGGTTGAGCCGGCCGGGCCGCCGCCGACAATGGCCACGTCAAAAATCTGCATCCCGTTTCAGTGTCGAACATCGGGCGACTGCATAAAGCGTTTTTCGTGTCTGGGCCGGGATGCGCTTGCCCCGGAATTCTCGCAGCGCGATTGTCCGCTTTCTTAAAATGGCGAAGAAGGACAAACCGGATCTAAGCAAGAAAGTGCACGACGTACCGCACAAGCCCGGGGTGTACCTGATGCGGGACCGGTTTAATCGCGTCATTTATGTCGGCAAGGCGCGTGATCTCAGAAAACGCGTTTCGTCTTACTTTCTGCCCTCAAAGCTGGCCGTTGCCGATCTGAAGACTCTGGCCCTGCTCGACGCCGTTTGGGATTTCGAGACACATGTCGTGCGCAGCGAGGCCGAGTCGGTCTTGCTCGAAGGCAAGCTGATTAAAGACTACCGGCCCCGTTACAATATCTCTTTCCGCGATGACAAACGGTTCCTTCTGGTCAAAGTGGATATGCAGGAGCCATGGCCGCGTTTTCGTCTGGCCAGATTCAAAAAAGACGATGGCGCGCGTTATTTTGGTCCCTATGCCCACGCCGGCGCGCTGCGGCAGACGCTGAATTTCATGCGCAAAAAGTTCGGCGTCCTTACCTTTGGCCGTGGCGCGCCCACGGAACGCGAACTGAAATCGTCCACCTATCAGGTGCCGGTGCGGTTGAGTGAAATTTCGGCGGAGATCTATCGCGAACGCGTCGGCCAGGCGTGTGACTTTCTTGACGGACATTCGCGGGAAATGATCGGGGCGCTGGAAGGGGAAATGCGCAAGGCGGCGGATAAAACGGATTTCGAAAAAGCGGCCGAGCTGCGCAACATGATTGAGGATCTGCGCAATACGACCAAGCCGACGAGGCGTTTTACGCGGGGCAGTCTGCCGAGCACGATCGATCCGATGGCCGATGTCAAGGCATTGGCCGAGGCTCTGCAACTGCCCCGGGCTCCGGCGGTGATGGAGTGTTTCGATATATCCAATATTTCAACGACGCATGTCGTGGCCTCGATGGTTTGCTTTCGCGATGGCATTCCGGACAAAGACTCTTATCGGCGCTATCGAGTGCGGACCGTGCAGGGGCAGGACGATTTCGCCAGCATGGCGGAAGTCGTTCGACGCCGTTATTCGCGCGTCTTGTTGGAGGCGCGGGAAGCCAATCCGGATGCAGCCGAGTTTTCACAGGAAATCGCGTTTGAGACGGCGCGTCGTCTGGAAAACACAACCAATCCGCAATCGTATGTTCGGTTGCCGGATCTGATCATTGTCGATGGGGGAAAAGGGCAGCTCTCCTCCGCTTGTCGCGAACTACAACGGCTCGGATTGCACGAGCTTCCCATCATTGGACTGGCCAAAGAGCATGAGGAGATTTACCGGCCGGGCCGGGCGTTACCGTTGCAATTGCCGATGGATTCAGGCGCTTTGCGATTGCTTCAGCGTATTCGAGACGAAGCGCACCGTTTTGCCAATACGTATCATCAGTTGCTCATGAAAAAGCGAGTGGGCGAAAGCATTCTGGACGATTGCCCGGGGGTAAGCCAAAACCGAAAGAACCTGCTGCTGCGTAAATTTGGATCGGTCAATCGATTGCGCAAAGCGACAGTCGAACAGATCGCGGCGACAGAGGGTATTGGTCCAAAACTGGCCGAAGAAGTGCATCGCTTTTTGCAACGGCACTGATTTTGATCCACAGATTGCGCAGATGCATCGCTTAAACCAGTTAGAGACGGCTCTCCGAGCCGTCGGGATCCCGCGGCTGCGGGACAGAAACATCCCTGCCTACCTTGTGTGTGTCTTGCTGACGCCGGCGATGATTCACGCGCAAAGCCCGTCTCCAACTCCGGCACAGGCCGCCAGTCCTACGGCCAGTCCGGTCCCGGAAGAGGAGACGATTATCCCGACGTTTGAAACACAGAAGTTGGCGCGCACTTTTGTTTTGGACGTACCCGCGCCGCGTGGGCAAATCGTTGATCGGAACGGTGTCGCGCTGGCGCAAAATAAACTGAGCTTCAACCTGGCCATTACGTTTCCGACCCCGCTCGATTTCTCCGATCGACAGGCGATCAGTTTCACACGCGAGAAGATCGCTAAAGCGGAAAAACTGATTGATCACCCCATCCAAATTTCTGACGACACCATTCTGCGGCACTATCGCAACCGCGGAATCATGCCGTTGGAAATCGCAAAGAACCTGAAGGATTCGGAATATCGGGACATCAAAGACGATCTACCGGCTGGGATGACGCTGCGTCCGATCTATGTCCGCACTTATCCGAACGGCAAAGTGGCGGGGCAAATCATCGGCTACACTGGAAAAACAGGACGAAACCTTGATGGCATCGTCGACAACCACGAAACATTGTGGCCGGAAACCGAGGGCCGCGAAGGGTTGGAACAAACCTTTAACGAGATCCTCACCGGAAAACATGGTGAGTACAAGCTGACGTTCGACAAGGACGGCCGCAAAACTTCGGAGAAGCTAATCACGTCGCCCGTGCCCGGTAATACGGTGGTAACGACACTTGATGTCCGTCTTCAGGAACTCGCGGAGAAGGCGCTGGAAACGAAAGCGAAGCGGGGAGCGATTGTCATCATCGATCCCCGCAGCGGCGATATCCTGGCCATGGCCTCATGTCCGAGCTACAACCCCAATGTCTTTGTCCCTTCGATTTCGGCCGAGAAATTCAAAGCTTTGCAGGACGATCCCGATATCCCGCTCTTGCCTCGCGCTTTTCGCTCATCCTATCCGCCGGGATCGACTTTCAAAATCGCGGTCGGCATCGCTGCTCTCGAGACGGGTGCGGTTCGCTCCGACGAGCTTTATCAATGTGTGCCCTCGATCGAGATCGGTAACATCACTTTTCACAACTGGAAAAAGAGCGATCGCGGTGCTTTGAATTTCGTGCAGGCTCTGACTGAATCGTGTGACACATGGTTCTACCAGGTCGGAATCAAGACAGGGGCCCAACCCATCATCGACTGGGCGATGAGCCTTGGCTTCGGCGCGAAATGTGGAATTCCGCTCCGCGGTGAAGTCGAAGGCCGGATTCCGACGGATGAATACATGAAGGCGACCCATGGGCGGAAGCTGCTCAATGGCGACATTGCCAACATGTCGATCGGGCAGGGCGACATTCAGGTCACACCTCTGCAAATGGCCCAGGCTGTCGGTATCGTCGCCAACGGCGGAACGTTTTATCAAACACGTCTTGTGCAACAGGTGCAGACATTCGACAACGAAATCGTCAGTGCGTATCAGGTGCGGGCCAAACGCACGTTAGAGATGTCGCCGCAGACCATGGATCAGGTCCGGACGGGAATGATCGAAGTGGTGAATGGCGCGGGCGGTACCGCCCATCAGGCCAGCATTGATGGAGTCGAAGTGGCTGGCAAGACCGGCACCGCCCAGTGGGGACCGAAAAACAAGGAACGCACGGCTGCCTGGTTTACCGGGTTTCTCCCGGCCGATCAACCGCAGTTTGCCTTCGCCGCGGTTTACGAAGGCGAGGTGGGAAGCAAGGTGCACGGTGGTAGCACGGCCGCGCCGATGATCGCAGACGTTTTCAAGACGCTTTACAAATCAGAAAAGCAGATGGCAAATGAAAACCACCGTCGTCCAGCGATCGGCCCCATCGGACCGCTCAATGTGCGTCGTGCCCAGCCGGTGGAAGAAGACGAGTCGGATTAATTTGTAGCGGCGGTCTATGACCGCCGATTCCAATGTCTTCGGCGCTCGTAGAGCGCCGCTACAATCAGACCGCCGCGGCCTCTTTTGGCATGTCCATCGTTCCTTTGAACTTGGGCTCTTCCGGTTCGAGCCCAAAATTCCCGGCATAAAGGTCCTCGATCCGGGCTACTTCATCCGGCGTCAGCGCTGGTGTCTCCGGTGCCGCGGCGAACTCGACCAACTGCTCCTCGTTGTAAATATTGGGGAGAGTCGATGCGACCTTTTCGTCATCGAGCAACCAGCGCAACGCGACCTGACCGAAACTGCGCCCGGAATTCTCCAGGAAACGGAGCTGATCGATTTTTTTGACCCCGTTAAGGAGCCAACTCCGTGGCCGGTGGCTGCGGTGATCGGTTGGAGGAAAAGTTGTCTCGGCCGTGTATTTGCCTTCAAGCATTCCGGACGAATGCGTTACCCGAATGAGAAACATTGTATCCTTGTCCGCCTCGGCGGCGGCGTGTTGGATCGCCCGTCCAGGATGCTGCTCCAGCATGTTGTAAATGTGTTGCAAACTAGTGATCTCCCTCTGCCGAATGCAATTGACCCCTTCGTAAAGCCAGCCGATGGCCGGCCCGAGCGCGACGCCGTAGTAACGAATCTTTCCTTCATCCTTCAATCGATCGAGCGTTTTCCACAACGAATCATCATACACCTGCTCCATCCGGATGTTGTGCAACTGGAGCAGATCGATCCGGTCCGTTTTCAACCGCTTGAGCGCGGCATCGGTTGCCCGCAAGATCGCTTCCGGTGAAAAATCCTGTGGTATTTCGCGCTGACCACGTCCGCGAGTTTCACCGTGCGTGACAAAATCGTAGCCGACCTTGGTCGCGATAACGATTTCATCGCGCTGGCTTGGAAAAGCTTTGGCAATGAGTTCTTCACTCAAACCGTTCCCGTAAGTGTCGGCGGCGTCGAAAAGCGTTACACCGAGGTCGAACGCCTTGTGCATCAGGGCAATCGCTTCGCCCTCGGTGAATTTCCCCCACCAGCCGGTCGAAATGGTCCAAAGCCCGAAACCGACTTCGCTGACGGTCAGGTCCGTATTTTTGTATGTCCGGAAACGCATGAATGTAATGGTAAACGGCCCGCGCTCCTCTCTCAACATCCAACGCGCGATGACGAGGTAAGGAGGTGGTCTTCGTGAAACAAGGCAGACGGGGCGTCTCGCCGCGTAGAGGCGAGCCCGTAACCTGCGAATTCAATGTTGGACGTTGACCTTGGGACGTTGGACGTTTTGCCGTGACTTCGAAACGTGCGCTTCTCATTGTCGGGCACGGGTCCACCGTAAATCCGGATTCGAGCGCGCCGACATGGACGCACGCAGCCGAGATTCGACGGCGCGGCATTTTCGCCGACGTGCAATGCGCTTTTTGGAAAGAGGAACCAAGTCTGCGCGATGCCTTGTTCCTATTTGACGCCGATTCGGTGGCGGAAGTCTACGTCGTGCCTAACTTTGTCAGCGAAGGATATTTCACTCAGACCGTCATTCCGCGGGAGTTGGAATTGACTGGGCGAACGACCACGCGCCCGAGCGGACAGGTGTGGAAATACTGCGATCCGGTTGGCAATCATCCGATGATGACGCAACTGCTCGTACAGCGGGCGACGGAAATGAGCCCCGATACGTCCCCCGACGCGACGTCCTTGCTTATCGTCGCGCATGGGACTGACCTGAATGACAACAGCGCCGTGGCGGCGAAGCGCGAGGTCGAAAAAATCCGTGCGCTTGGGAAATACGCCGACGTGCTGAATGTTTACATGGAAGAAGCGCCGCTCGTCGCCGATTGGCAGAAGCTGACAAACACACCCAATGTCGTCGTCGTCCCGTTTTTTATCTCTGATGGCCTCCACAGCTATGAGGATATTCCCATTTTACTGGGAATTGCCGGCGCCACGGGCGCAAATGGACGCTCCAAAGACCGAGGCGAGGTATTCCGGGCCAATCCCTACAAGGTAAATAATCGGCTGCTGTTTTACGCTCAGGCGATTGGGACCGACAGCCGTTTTGCTGACATTATTACGGAGCAGGCGAAGGCTTTTGATGGCATTTGAAATCAGCGCTGTCTTGCTCAAGCTTTCCGGACGAGATTGCTGACCCATCATGAAAGAAGCGACGTGCAAGGAACTACAGCAACTGGGAGGATTCGTCCTGGCCGGTGCATGTTCCAAGCGCATGAAGCAAGTCTCCCAGATGATCCGGGATGCGCGCGATTACAGATGGATCGGCATTTACAAAGTCACCAAGAAGGAATTTGTCATTCTGGCCGCGAGCGACGACGAACCGCCGGCTTATCCGCGCTTTCCGATAACGCAGGGCCTGTGCGGCGTCGCGTTGGAATCGCGCAAGCCGGTCCTGGTCGGCGATGTGCGCAAGGATTCACGCTATCTTCCGACGTTTCATACCACCCGCTCCGAGATGATTGTCCCAATGATGAATGAGCACCGTCAGGTTGTGGGAATACTGGATGCGGAGAGCGAAAAGGTGAATGCCTTTGGCGAGGAAGATCGACAGTTCCTCGAGCGAGCCGCCGGTCTGATCGCCCACTGTCTGGTGTAGTAGCGGACCTGCGCGAATGCGCGATGCGATTGACCGCGCTCTCGAAGGCGCACGGAGAGGGCCGCTGGCCTTTGGAGAAGTGCTGATTCGAAAGGCGGACAACGGCGAGTTCGTCCTTCGCCATCGGGACGACGAAATGCGGTCGGAAACGCAACTCTGGCGTAATCCGGAAGAGGCCGCGAACATCGCTAAATACGATGATGCGGGAAACTATCGTCCTCTGAAGACTGCGCCGAATCTACGGCGTGGTTGGTCGTTGCGCGTTCCGACCTTGGACGACGTCCGCCGCGCCCTTGAGCATTTTTATCCGGGCCGGCTGGCGCTCTTTGCGGTGTGGGACTCCGGTCGACTGCCAACTACTCCATTGCGTGAAACCCTGGCGCGCCAATCGGGAATGTATCGCATCGCCGCTCACATTTCCGACGAACAACTGGATCGTGTGATTGGGAGTTTCTGTCGGTCTGATGGCGGCTGTTTGCGGGTGATTTTATGGGAGCGCGATGGGCAAAGCACGATCGCCTCTACCAGGTTGCCCCCGGAGAAATTCGATCCGTCGATGGATCAAAAGCTCGTACCATCGCCTGCCACCTCGCCAACGGCTTTCATCCCGCTGCTGTGTCAGGAAGGATGTAATCTCCTCGTCGCCGAATGTCGAAAGACGGTGAAATCGGATCCGGAATAATGTGCTACGACAGCGCGGTGGCTGTTACCCACATCGCTTTATGTCATGTCGAGCGAAGTCGAGACATCTCTTACTGCTACTAATTCCTGAAATGAGAGATTCCTCGACTTCGCTCGGAATGACAAAAGGAGCCTATGGTCTGTTGCAACGTATTGCGCATTTGAGCAGCAGCACCCTGTCTCTATCCGACCCAAAACCATGATTCTGCGCGCCCGCACTGTCGTGACCATGGAAGGGCCGCCAATTGCCAACGGTGCGGTGGCAATTTCCGGCAACAGAATCGTCGGCGTCGGAACAGTGTCGGAACTCCGGACTCACCACATCGGCGAGACCAAAGATCTGGGCGAGCAGGTGCTCCTGCCGGGCTTGATCAATACGCATTGCCACCTCGATTACACCTGTCTCCGGGGCAAGATCCTTCCCCAGCGATCGTTCACGGACTGGATTCGCGCAATCAACGCGGAAAAGGAAAAATTGTCCGCCGAAGATTATCTCAGTTCCATTGCCGAAGGTTTCAGCGAATGCCGGAGATTCGGGACGACTTCGATCGCCAACCTCGAAGCGTTTCCCGATCTCATCCCGAGGCTGAAGCCGCACCCGCTGCGAACGTGGTGGTTTGCGGAGTTGATCGATGTTCGCAATCCAGAGGCCGCGGAATCAATCGTCACCGCCGCCGACCAGTCGCTGAAACAAACCGATCATTGGGGGTTGGCGCCCCATTCGCCCTATACGGCCTCGGCGGCATTGTATCGACAGTGCGCGGCGATCGCGGACCGCGACGATATCTTACTGACGACACATTTGGCGGAATCGGAGGAGGAAATGTCGATGTTTTCGGCAAGCTCGGGAGCGCTTTACCGATTCCTTGAGCAACTCGGCCGCGAAATGAACGATTGCGGAGAGGAAACGCCGATTTCGCATTTTTTGTCCTCGATCTCCGCAACTGTGTCGGGCGAGCGGACCGATAAACAACGATGGATTCTGGCGCACCTGAACAAAATTACCGAAAACGATTTCGTTTTGCTCAAAGAATCCGCGCATGAGCTGCACGTGGTTCACTGCCCTCGGAGCCATCACTATTTCGAGCATGGTCGCTTTGAATTGGAGAGATTGCGGGACCTCGGTTTCAACATTTGTCTTGGGACTGATTCGCTTGCCAGCAACGACGACCTCAGCCTGTTTGCGGAGATGCGCGCCCTACAGCGGAATTACCCGAATGTTCGACCTGAGTACCTTCTTGAAACGGTGACACTCAACCCCGCCCGCGCGCTTGGGCAGGAAAGCGCCCTTGGAAAAATAAGCCCCGGATTTTATGCCGATCTAATAACAATTCCGGATCGGCGGACCGGCCACCTTTTCGAACAAATCATTGGCTTCGATCAAACCGTGCCGTGGATGATGATAGATGGTCAGAGCCTCGTTTAAGGGCCGAGTCGTTCTCATTTCCGCTTTCTTTTTCTCAAAAGTGAAATATTCTCCGCGCTGAGATTATGGCCAAGATCATCATTATCGATGACGAACCGGCGATGGTAGAAGTTATCGTGACGCTTTGTCGCGAAAAGGGCCATCAGGTTTTCCCTTTCAACGCGCCCTCCAAAGCAATCGAACAGCTGGATACGATTCAACCGCAAGTCGTCATTACCGACATTAAAATGGAGACGATGACCGGGTTCGACGTGCTGCGGCACGTGCGCGAAAACCACCGGCAGACGGCGGTAATCCTGATCACGGCGTTTGGTTCGACCGAGACGGCTGTCGAGGCGATGAAAATGGGTGCGACGGATTACGTCCTCAAGCCTTTCAAGATCGACGAGCTGCAGACCCGAATCCAGAAGGCGCTCGATTATCAAGCGGCGGTCCGAGAGAACACGTATCTACGCAAGGAACTCAAGAATCGGTATCGCTTCGAGAACATTATCGGCACGAGCCGTAACATGCAGCATGTCTATAATTTGATTAACAAGGTGGCGGATACCGACAGCACCGTGTTGATCCAGGGAGAAAGCGGTACGGGCAAGGAACTTGTCGCGCGCGGATTGCATTTCAATAGCAATCGCCAGCATCATCCTTTCGTCGCAATCAACTGCAGCGCATTGCCGGAGAATCTCCTCGAATCGGAGCTGTTCGGTCATAAAAAAGGAGCGTTCACAGGCGCAGTCGCCGACAAACGCGGATTGTTCGAGGAAGCCAATCTCGGCACGATATTCCTCGATGAGGTCAACTCGATGGCCCCGCAGCTGCAGACGAAACTGCTGCGTGTTCTGCAGGAGCGTGAGGTGCGACGCGTCGGCGACAACAAAAGTTCGCCGGTCAATGTCCGGGTAGTCGGGGCGACGAACGAGCCGCTGCAGCCTAAATTAAAAGACGGGACTTTCCGGGAGGATCTTTATTACCGGCTGGCAGTCATCCCTATAGAAATTCCTGCCTTGCGTGAGCGGCTGGAAGATGTGCCTCTTTTGGTGAACCATTTTTTGCAGAAACAGGCCAGCCAGACTGGGGAAGAGCCAAAGAAAATCGAACCGGAAGCTGTCGATATTTTGTGTCATTACGATTATCCCGGGAACGTGCGCGAACTAGAGAACGCGATCGAACGCGCCTGCGCCTTGTGTGAAAACGAGCTGATCACGCCGGCGGACTTGCCGCCGCACATTGTCAGCCAGGCTCAGGGCGAAAAAGGTGAAAAAGTCGTCGCCTCCATGCCGATCGGCCAAACGCTCGATGATTTCGTGCAGCAACAAGAGCGCGGATATATCGAAGCGACTCTTGCGCACTGCGACGGTTCGCGCGAAAAAGCGGCCAGCATGCTGGGCATAAGCATGGCCACGCTTTACCGTAAAGTAGAGCCGAAGAGCAAAAAATGAGACAATGGCGGGTTCGCGCTGTTGCCGCGCGGCTCTAGCTCCGCGCAATCAAAAAACCGATCGCGATGAGCGCAAGTTCAGGAAAAAGTCCATCGACCCGGGAGATGGAACGGATCAATTGGCTTGAGTTCGCGGAATGGGTTCCGGATAGGATCGACACGGTTTTACTCCCACTCGGCACGATCGAAGCCCATGGTTGTATCCCAAATGGGACCGACATCATCGCGCCGGTCGCGATCGCTCGCGAAATTGCCGGACGTGTCAACGCAATGATCGCG